>CAVRYC010000041.1:0-115850 GCA_963725245.1 uncultured Acidobacteriaceae bacterium
GCGCTGGTCGAGGCTCTGAAGAAGAAGCAGTATCCAGCCTTCGCTAACAATGCTTCCGCCGACAAGTACTATCGCGTTCAGGTCGGACCCTACGCCGATTTCAAGGATGCCGAGGCCATGCGCGCCCGTCTCGTCAGCGATGGCTACAATCCGATTGTGAAAAAATAGAGGGAATTTTGTAATTTCGTAATCTGATAATTTGGTAATTTGAAATCATGATCACTGGGGTTTCAAATTACCAAATTACAAATTACACAATTATCAAATGCCCTCCGCCGCTCCCACTCTTGACCGCTTCCTGCACGCCATAGCCGACCCCACTCGCCGCCGGATTCTGCTTGCGCTCAAGGAAAAGGGCGGATGCTCCCTCGACAAGGAAACTGGGCTATGCGCGGGCGATATCGAGCAGCGCGTGAAGCTGGCGCAGCCTACCGTTTCGCATCACATGCGCATCCTGGAAAAGGCCTGCCTGGTGGAAGCAAAGAGGGAGGGCCACTGGCGCTGGTACCGGCGCAACGAGAAATTGATTGCGGAAATGATGCGGGGCTTGAAGGGAAAACTTTAGAGAAGCAGCTCTCAGCTATCAGCTGTCAGTGAATGCACAAAGCTGAGAGCTGAGGGCTATATGCGGCTAGGTTCCTGCGGTTGCCGCGGAGGCCTTTTCTTCGTTGTTCTCTTTCGTCTCCGTCGCAGGTTTCCCTTCCCTCTGGCATAGGCGCCGCACCTGTGAGATCAGGTCCGCCACTTCAAACGGCTTAGCCAGCGACGGCACGCCTTGTTCCTGGAGGAAACTTCGAGTCTGCTGGTCGGTCACAGTGGAAAACGTCAGCAGCAGTCCTTTCTCCAGACCGGGGCAGTTCTTGGCGATCCACTCGTACATTTCCTGTGCGCTGCATTCGCCCGGCATCCGGCCATTCATCACGATGACGTCAAAGGAGCCATGGCGGAGTTGCTCCTGCGTGTCCTCCACGCTCATGGATGTAGTGACTTCGGCTCCTGCGCCGACCAAGACGTCTCGCTCAAATTCCAGCACCGCTTCTTCGTCTTCGACCAGAAGCACGCGCCCTGCCAGCGGCGACTCTCGCCGCGCGGGCGCCGGCGCTTCCGGCAACGCCGGTTTTTCGCTCGCCAGCAAACGGACGGCAATGGTCGCTCCGCCCTCTTCCCGGTTGCGCGCCACGATTTCCCCGCCATGCTCCTTGACGATCCCGTAGCAGATGCTCAACCCGAGGCCGGTTCCCTTGCCCACCGACTTGGTGGTGTAGAAAGGATCGAAAATCCGGCTCGGGTCCTTGATTCCCGGACCGCTGTCGTCGAACTCCACGCACACGAAGGCGTCCTTCTTGAAGACGCGCACTTTCAACACGCCGCCGAGGCTGCCCTCGCCGCTGCCCTCTACCATGGCATCGAGCGCGTTGTTGATAATGTTCAGGAAGACCTGCTCCAACTGATGCGGATCGGCCACCACCGAGGGCAAGTCCCCGGGAATTTCGCGTTCCAGCGAGACGTTATTAACCTTCAAATCGTATTCGCGCAGCGTGAGTGACTCTTCCAGCACCTTGCGCAAGTCCACTTGCTCCTTCTGCGGCTTGCGCTGGCGCGCAAAAGAAAGCAGATTCTGCACCACCCGGTGCGTGCGCTGGGCCTGCTTGAACAGCTTGCGCACATAGTCGGATGAAGGGTGAGCAAGGCCCTCCCCTTCCAGCAGTTGCGCGTAACCCAGGATCGCGGTCAGCGGATTGTTCAACTCGTGCGCCACACCGGAAATCAGTTGGCCGACGGCCGACATCTTTTCGCTTTGCAGCAGTTGCTCCTGCGCGCGCCGCAAGTCTTCGTACGCCCGGCAAGTCTCCTCGTAGAGCTGCACCTTTTCGACGGTAGTCGCCAGTTGCCGGCTGATGGCGACCAGCAGATTCTCATCGTTCGTCGAATAGTGCCGGTCTTCCTTGCTGGCAATGCCCATGATGCCGAGGGGTTTCTCCTTGCTCCAGAGCACAACCCATATCCAGTAGGGCAGACGGTCTGCGCAAACAAACTCCACTACCGCCGGTGGCAGGTGCGGAAGAAAATCCTGCGTCACCACTTCCGCTCGCGAGCGCATCACCAGATCGCCCAGACCTTCCGGAAAGACGACTTCGGCCATGCGCACGCGCGCCTCACTGCGCGGGCCCCAACCTGCGCGCCGCCGGTAGGCCCCATCCGCTTCCACGGCCAGATAAACCGAGCCGGTCTCCGCCCCAAACAGCGAGATCACCTGACGCAGCGTCAGGTTCAAGATTTCATCCAGATCGAACGACTGGGTCGCGATAACGGCCATGGCGTTGAGCGCGTTCAACTCGCGATTGCGCCGCCGCATCTCGTCTTCCGAGCGTTTCCTCTCCGTGATGTCGAGAACGAAGCCCTGATAGCGCTCAATGTTCCCGTCCGGATCGCGCGTGGCAAAGCAGCTCTGCGCCACCGTCAGCAGCGTGCCATCTTTGCGCCGCACCGTAATTTCAAAGTTGCGCACGTAGTTGTGCGCCTCGATTTCCTTGCGAAAAGCCTCTCGCTCCTCCGCCACCGGTTGCAGCACGCTCCGCATGTCGAGCGCCATCAACTCGTCCCGGCTGCCGTAACCGAGCATGGTGACAAAGGCGTCGTTGCAGTCGAGCAAATCGCCCTCCGGCGTCGCTACGAACACGCCTTCCTGCGCCTGCTCAAACAGCATGCGGTACTTTTCTTCCGCCGCCTGCCGCGCGGTCGTATCGTGCACCACATGGATGGTGCCCTTCTGCTGGCCTCCCTGCTCGGCATACGATGAGGTCGATATCACCGACTGCCCGCCGAAACACGGATCCATACCTTCCGTCAGTCCCGAGCCGCGTTCGCAATACGGGCATCCGCTCCAGGCGTGCTCTTTGCGGAAGAACCTCTTGGCACAGATTGCCCAATACATCGGCGGGCGCCTTTTCCAGGCGCTGCAGCAGCGCCTGATTTGTCTTGAGGATTCGGAAGTCCGCGTCGTGCGCCAAAATCAGATCCTGGATGGAATCGAAGGTATTCATCCACTGCCGTTGCGAGCGCAACACCTGCTCCAGCAACCGCAGATTCTCCACCGCAATCCCCAGCTTCTGGGCCGCTGTTTCCAGAAACTCCAGTTCTTCCGGGGTGTGGTGCCGGCTGCCGGAGCAGCCGAGCGACAGCATCCCAATCACAGACTTCTTGCCCAGCACCGGCAGCAGTAGCACGTGATGAATGGCGTACTTCCTCAGTTGTTCCCGCTCCGGCTCCGACATCTCCGAGAGCTGCATCACCGCCGCCCGGTTTTCCCGGAGTACGCGGGCCTGCGTTTCATCCGTCCCGGCACCGTCCGTTGCCGTACCAGTTTGCGCCGTCCCAGTTTGCGCCTGCCCAGTTTGCCCCATGGCTCGCAGAAATTCCGGCGACAGGCCGACGTGCTGGGTTGGCACCAGATGGTCGCTTTCCATCAACTGGAACCACGCTGCCTTCGCCCCCACAACGGCTTTCAGTTTCTCCAGCGCAGTCTGCATCATGGGAGCGTGATTCTGGCCGCGCGCGATGGTGACCGTCAATTCGTTCAGGACCGCCAGCCGGCGCGTGCGCAGCCGCGAGTCATCCAGCACCACCAGCAAGATGCTCGAACCGAACAGCACTTCCGCCAGCAGGTAACCTTCACTCGGAATATGACTGGTAAACGGAGGCCAGTGCAGATTCAACGTCAGCAGCCCGGCGCCGAACAGGAAAGGCCCCAGCCCAATGCGCCCGAAGCGGTAACGCACCAGTTGGATGGCTGCCCCGGCCGCAATCAGCCGGCAGGCTACATCCAACCCCAGCCCGAGGGTCTTCGAATCGAGAAAATACAGCGAATCCAGCGAATCCGGAAAATACAGCGGCCGCATCGCGGCGCAGACCAGCAACACCCACGAGATCGCTACCACCGCGGTCAGCGCTCGCCGCGCCTGCGCCGATATCAGAGCCGCAGCCGCAAACAATCCCATCGCCAGCACAAAGTCGACCTGCGCGAATGCCGCTATCGACTTCGGCGCGGCGTGCAACTCGCCCAAGCCAGTTGCCCACAGGAATGCCCCATAGGCGACCCAAGCCGCTGCCCACGCCAGCAGACATCGGTCCCGAAAAACTCGGAAGAAAAGCAGACTGACCGCCACCAGGATCAGGGCGGCCGTTTCCCGCGCCGTCAACCTCGTCGCCGTCAACCAGGGGACGGTCAACATGCCAACGGAATTCCCAAATAGTCTGGCAGGATCCATAGATAGGCGCACGAAAGATAGGCGCACGAACACCTACGCTTTCTGAATATCATGCTCGGTGCCCATCGGTGCCGGATTTCCGTCCTCAGATGGTTACTTTCGGAATGTGGAGTCGTGGCCTAAAATAAGCGATACATCCACTCATCACCATGCCTAACGACCGCATCCTCGTGGTAGACGACGAGGAAACAATCCGCGAGATTGTCTCCTCCATGCTGGGCGGAGCCCATTTTCAGACTCGCCAGGCCGCCAGTGGCATCGAAGCCCTCGCGATTCTGGAATCGGGCGACGACTTCGATCTCGTGCTCTCCGACCTGATGATGGCCGAAATGGATGGGATTGCCCTTCTGGAGCGTGCCAAGGAACGTTACCCGGACATGCCGATCGTCATGGTCACTGCGGTGCACGACATTCAGGTCGCTCTGCAGGCGCTGCGCAATGGGGCGTACGACTATCTGCTCAAGCCTTTCGAGCGGGAGCAACTGCTGGCCACGGTCCGCCGCGCCCTTGAGCATCGCCGCCTCAAGCGCGAAAACGATGCCTATCGCACCAACCTGGAGGCGCTGGTTGCCGCCCGTACCCAGCAATGGAAAACGGCGCTTTCCGACCTGAAGAGATCCTATGACATGACGCTCGAAGCCCTGGGCGATGCGCTCGACCTTAAGGACGCCGAGACCGAATTCCACTCCCGACGCGTAACCGCATTCACCATGGCCATTGCGCGCAAAATGGGCCTGCCGAAAGAGGACATCGAGGTGATCGCCCGTGGAGCCTTCCTGCACGACATCGGCAAAATGGCCATTCCCGATGCCATCCTGCACAAGCCCGGCAAGCTCACCGAAGACGAAATGGCCATCATGAAGGAGCACTGCTACCTGCGGCTACAAGATCCTCTCCCGAATCCCCTATCTGGCCGAGGCTGCCGAAATCGTTTACGCCCACCAGGAGCACTACGACGGGACCGGGTATCCCCGCGGTCTGAAGGGCGATGAGATCCCGCTGGGCGCCCGCATTTTCGCGATTGCCGATACGCTGGATGCCATGAGATCCAAGCGCGATTACCGTGATGCCCAATCCATTGAGGCCGCCCGCAAGGAAATCGAACTCTGGTCCGGTCGCCAGTTCGATCCCCAGATCGTCAAGGTATTTCCTCGAAATGCCCGACAATATCTGGGAAGATCTGCGGAAGGACATCCATGAGCAGAACCCGGCTTTCCCGAAGGTGTAAACGTGTAACCACGGACAGCGCTGGCTGAGGCTGGAGGTGAGCATCCGTCTGACCGGTTTTTCCTGCCCATCGGCGGGCATCGTTTTGCCCTGATCGCCTCATCCAACTGAACAGTGAAGTCAATCCAAACGGCCCCCATCACGGTTCTGCCGTTCTGGGGTGAATTAACCGGTGGCCCGCCAGAACGTGCCTGATTCACATCTGGCGGGCATACCGGGTTTTATATTGGTGCGGCGGGAGAGTGTTTCAGGAAAATGTGCGGCAGGAAATTTACGAGGTCATCGTGAACCAACTCTCATCGTGGGTTGGAATGCTCTTTTTAACGGCTGCAATGTCACTTCCGGCCCAGGCAATGGATCCGGCCGTCGCGCCCATGGCTCGGCCGAACGCTGTTCCGGAAGGCACGACCTTCCTCGTCCGGCTGCAGGACAAACTCGACACCGCCGAACTGCATCGGGGCGAACATTTCAAAGTTAAGCTGGACGAAGATCTCATTTCCGCCAACGGCAACATGATTCCCCGGGGCAAGAAGATCAAGGGTCATGTCAGTTCGGTGGAACACGGCAGGCACGCGCGCCTGTTGCTCTGTTTTGACGAAATCGAAACCAAACACGGATGGATCGCGCTGATCGCGTCCGTAATCGGAGTGCCCGGCGAGCACGGTATCAAAGCGCCCAACTCCGAAGGTGAAATCGAACGCAAGGGACCGAGTGCGAAGCAGGCGACCGAAGACGCGGCCGCCGGCGCAGCTGCAGGAAGCACCGGCTCCGAAGGAGGAGCGGGTGCTGGAGCCAAGGCTGGCCAGCGTGCTAATCGCCTTCGGCTCGAAAAAGGAGCTACCCTCGAGGTGCGCCTGGATCGCGCGCTGCAGATTCCTTCTCACTGACGCCAGCTCTCCGTAGAGACGCGGCTTGCCGCGTCTCCCGCGGCCGCGTCCTTCGTCCCGCGATTCTTCTCGTTTCTCTTCTTTCGATTGCAATTCGGCAAGCTCGTCGCGTTCTAACATCAGAGGTGCATAACGAAAGCGTTAGATTCGATTTCCGTAGCCAGCTTCCGGGATGCGGCTTTCAAGAAGCAGCTTTCAAAAAGCAGGAGAGATGCGATGAAAACTACCCTTGTCACCTTTTGCGCCGTTCTCGTTCTGAGTGCCCTCTCGATCGCGCAGAGTAACACGCTCAGCCCCCTGCCCAACACCGTTTACGTCGGCGCCGATGGCAAATTTGAGACCGCGCCGGACACTGCGCTCATCCAGTTCAACATCTCGGCGCAAGCCGACAACGCCAAAGACGCCTACGACCACGCCGCGAAACAAGCTGAGGCCACGCGCCAGGTTCTGCGCGCCAACGGCATCGATCCGAAGTCTGCGGAAATCGGCTTCTTCTCCGTGAATCCCCAGTACGACTGGAAAAACCCGAAGCACAAAGTCATCGGCTACCAGGTCACGACCAGCGTCAGTTTGAAGCTCAAGGATTTTTCCAAGATCGGCGCTATTACCCAGCAACTGGCCGACGCCAGCGTCGTCGGTGAAAGCCAGTCTTTATCTCTCAGCTACACGCTGGACTCGACCGAAGAGGCCAAGAGCAAAGCCGTCGCCGACGCCTACCGGCGCGCCCACGCTTCCGCGCAGTCCCTCGCCAATGCCAGCGGACGAACGCTCGGCGAACTTTCTTACGCTACCGTCGATACCTTCGAGAACATTCACGTGATCACCCCCATGCGGCGCCGTGGCATGCCTATGGCGATGGCTAAGGAAGGCCCTGCCCCGACCGAGGAGTTTTCGCCCCAGAACATTAAGGTCACCGCCCACGTGAACGCTCTGTTTGTATTGAAGTAGCTCGATGTGGCGCGGACACTCTTGTCCGCGAGCGCTAGGAGAGAAACGAAACAGAAAGAAAGCTTATACACCGCGCTAGCGCAGGCGATTTTTCAGCCCTTCCACAAATCCCTTCGCTCTGGGGCCGGGTCTACAGCAATCAGGAAGAGCATCCGCACAACGAAGATCGGCAAGATGATGGCCGCTATTTTGAGAACGTCAAAACCGAAATGCCGAAGTGCCAGAGTTGCAATAACTGCACACGGCACCAATAACCTGTGAACCCATTCGCTTATGCGATGTCCCATTTTCAATTCCTTTTCACAAGGAGGTGGGAGTCTCGCCCTTTTGCGGACACTAATCGTTGCGAACAATGACCTCACGCCTTGCCGAAACCCGGCTCGCATCCACTGTCACGTCTCGCTGGATCTCCATTTCAATCGACGACCCCGGCTCCAGCCTTATGTCGGCGCCCCGCGAGAGCATTCCGACCGCCAGCCCTGCGACTCCTCCAGCTCCCGCTCCGATTCCGGCTCCTTTGCCTCCCGCGGTTACAGCACCGATCACGGCTCCCGTGGTTGCCCCGCCCGCCGCTTCCTTGGCCTTTCTCCCGGCGTCGCTATCCTGGCGAATCGTCCCTTCCGAATCTTTCATCGACGTCTTCTCCGCCCCAGGCGTATTTTCCACCGAGCCTCCCAACATCACCGTATAGCCGTTGGGATAAATCATCGAGGTGAAGTGGATCAGCACTTCGGCGCGCCCCTTTACGTGACCGCCGCGCTGCGCGCGCTCGATCCTTCCCTGGATGTAGGTCCCCGCCGGAATCACGACCCGGTCATTGACCACATACGGAAAGGCAGTCTCCGCGTATACCGGGTCCCCGTCTTTAGCTGTCTTTGTCGAAATCGCCTGCTTCAGCGATAGTGGAATCCTCGTTCCCGCGGGAATGGTCAGCGTCGGCTTCTCAGACTCCACCGCAGGCGCAGCCGGGTTCGGGGCCGACGATGTCTGTGCTGCCGCGATCGTTATCCCTATCCCTGCCAGCAGCAAAACCCAAATAGAAGCAGCACGAATCCTCATCGAACACCTACCTCTCCAGGATAATTTCGCGACACGCTTGCAAACTCAGATGCGCCCACCGGAGTGCCGGTTAGCTGCATGGCCAATCTGCGTACCCCGAATCATCGAGTCATTGTAGCTGAGGAGTCCGAGCGCGAACCATGAGCTGCGAAGCCTGATCTGCGAAGCCTGATCTGCGAAGCCTGATCAGCGAAGCACGAGTTAGCTAAGCATGGGCTGCGAATCGCATGTTGGCACGTGCGCTGAAAGTTATGCGCCCGCTACTTGTACAGCAAATACTTTTCCCGCAGCCGCACAAATCCCTCCAGCCGCTCCTGCCAGTCCTCGGCAATCCGTCTCGGATCCTCTCCCGCTTCGATCGCCTCGAACACCGCCTGATTCACGAGCAGATCCGCCATCCGCTCCATCTTGAAGTCGTTCGGATACAGCTTATGCAGCGCCGAGGCCAGCTCAATCCCCAATTCCGGCGAGTCCAGCGTATTCCGATCCAGAACAATCAGGTTCACGCCTTCGCACCGTTCCGCCCGCAAAGTTACTCGATGACGGAGTGAAAACAATCGGCACGAATCGCACACTCTGAATACCGCGGCCGTTCAAGTAAGCCGCCAATTCCCTGCTCTTGATCCAGGGTGCGCCCACGACTTCGAACGGCGTATCCGTCCCGCGCCCAACCGAGACATTCGTCCCTTCAATCAGCGCCACCCCCGGATAAAGCGCCGCCTCTGTCAAATTCCGCAAATTGGGCGAAGGATTCACCCACGCAAGGCCAGTCGAATCGAACCAGTCGCCCGGCTGCCAACCTTCGATCGGAACCACCTCTAGCCGCGCCCCAATGCGCCGCTCGGCATTAAACATTTTCCCGAGCTCCCCCAAAGTCATCCCGTGGCGCACTGGCTCGGGAAAGTAGTTCGTGAAACTTTCCCGCCCGGCATTGGAACTGGAATCGGAATCGGAAACTGGCCCCTGCACAAACGACCCCGTAATCGGATTCGGCCGATCCAGAATAACTACTTCAATTCCCGCCTTCGCGGCCGCTTCCAGAAAATATCCCATCGTAGTTTCGTAGGTGTAAAAGCGCGCGCCCGCATCCGCCAGATCGATCACCACCGCATCCAGCCGCTTCAGCACGTCCATCGGCGGACGCCGCGCCGCATCGCTCGCCCCATACACGCTATACACCGCAACTCCGGTCGCCGCATCCTTCGCATTCTTGATGTCCGTCGTATCCAGCGTCCCCGTCACTCCATGTTCTGGACTGAAAATCGCGTCCAGCGAAATCCCCGGTACGTTCGCTAGTACGTCAATCGTCCGGCGCCCTTCCGAGTCCACGCCGGTCTGATTCGTCAGCAGTCCAATGCTTCGCGGAGCCCCGCCCCTGGCCGGATGCAGCGCCGCGAACTTCGTCTCCTCGAGCACGTCAATTCCCGTCTTCACGGTTCCGTTCCGCACCGCCAACTTGCGCGCCGCGCTTTGCATTTCGTTGTAGCCGGTAATCGTTGCCACCCGCATCTTCTCGGCTTCGGACGGATCGAGCGCCAGCGCCGCCGCCACCGCCGTCGCGACCTTGGTTCTGAGTGACACCGCGCTTCCCTTCTCCTTCGGCGGCACGACATTCATGTGCACGGCATTGGTCAGCAACAGGATGTAAGTCTTGGTCGCGGGATCAATCCACAGCGAAGTCCCCGTGAATCCCGTATGTCCGTAACCGCCGACCGGCAACAGTTCTCCACGGTTGGTAGAAAAAGGAGAATCAATGTCCCACCCAAATCCCTGCACCACCGTGCCATTTACTGGCTGCTGTGGCGCAGTCATCTTCGCAATCGTCGCCGAAGTCAGCACGCCTCGCCCGCCATCCAGCAAAGCCTGCGCAAAAAGCGCCAGATCGTCGGCGGTGGAAAATACGCCCGCATGACCCGCCACGCCGCCCATCCGGCGAGCCGTAGGATCATGCACCACGCCGCGCAGCAGGTGATGGTTCTCATCGTCTTCGGTGGGAGCAACGCGTGTTAGAGCATCGCTCCCACGCATGCGGAGGAACGAACCGGGTCTCCTTCATGCCGAGCGGACCAAAAATATGTTTCGCCGCATACTCATCGAGCGACTCGCCCGAAAGCCGCTCCACCAGCGCTCCCAACACTACGAAGTTGATATCGCTATAAACAAACGCCGCGCCCGGAGCCCGCTCCGGAGCCGCCTCAAACGCCATCCGATACGCCGTCTCCTTCCCTTCCCACTTCTTCGCCAAATCCAGGTCCGGAGCGAGCCCCGAGTAATGCACCAGCAACTGCCGGATCGTAATATCCTGCTTCCCATTCTGCCCAAATTCGGGAAGGTATTTCGCGACCGGATCGTTCATCCGAAGCTTTCCCTGCTCCCAAAGCTGCATGATCGCCGTCGCGGTTACGACAACCTTGGTCAGCGACGCGCAATCAAACACCGTATCAGGCGTCATCGCCTCCCGCCGAGGTTCAATCGCGCGGCTGCCATAAGCCTTGCGATACACCACACGTCCGTCATGCCCGACGATCAGGACAGCACCCGGAATCTGCCGTTGGGCGATGGCGTCGTTGATGATGGGGTCGAGAACGGCGAGGCGGGAGTCAAGCGAAGTCTGGGAGAATGCGGCGGCAGAAAGCAGGAGAGCGGACACGAGAGCGGAGACCAGCAGATTTTTCGGTAAGTGTTTCACGTCTGCTGTGACTCTACATGACCCCGGAGATGCGGCTCAAGGCTGAACGGTACCAACGATGCTCTCCAAGTAACTCCCCGATTGCCTCTGCTCGCCGCCTTTGCTATAACCCCATCAGTTCACAAAATGCCCTTGAACCTGACGCTGCCCAATCGAGAATCCGGCTTTTCCTTCCTGGTGCGCAATTTCTCCGCGCAGGATGACCAGTTTCCGCGCGCCTTCAGCATCCTGGAAAAAGCCATCGCCGCCCGCGCTTTCCCCGCCTGCTCGCTGGCGATCACTTTCCGCGGAGAACTCGTCGCCCACAAAGCTCTCGGCCGTTTCACATACGATCCAGCTTCGCCAGAGGTTACAACTGCGAGCCTCTTCGATCTCGCTTCGCTCACGAAGGTCGTCGCCACGACCGCCATGGCCATGATTCTCTACGAGCGCGGCCTGCTTGATCTCGAAGCCCCGGTCACGGCCATTGTTCCCGAATTCGCTAATCATGACTCCCGCCGCCGCGAAATCACGCTGCGCATGCTGCTCGCGCACAGCTCCGGCCTGCCCGCCTACGAAAAACTTTTCCTTCGCGCCAAGACTCGTGAAGACCTTCTGCAAGCCGCCTTCACCACTCCGCTCGTCGCCGCTCCCGGCGCGCGCGCCGAATATAGCGACGTCGGCTTCATTATTCTCGGCGTCGTCCTTGAACGCCTCGCCGACGAAACCTCTCGACGCGTTCTGCCAGCGCGAAATCTTCGGTCCGCTCGGCATGGCTAACACGACTTTCAATCCCACGCGCGCCTTGAAGGACTCGATCCCGCCAACCGCCGACGATCGCACCTTCCGCCACCGCATCATTCAAGGCGAGGTGCAGGACGAGAACGCCAGCGTCCTCGGCGGCATTGCCGGACACGCCGGCCTGTTCTCCACCGCCGAAGATCTAGCCATCTTCGCCCACGCCATGCTCAACGGCGGATACCCCATCCTCCGCTTCACGACCGTCGAACTCTTTTCGCGCCGGGAATCCGCTCCCGAAGGCACTTCACGGGCGCTCGGCTGGGATACGCCCTCGCTTCCTTCGCAATCCGGAAAATACTTCTCGCCCCGTTCCTTCGGGCATCTCGGTTACACCGGCACATCCCTGTGGATCGACGCGGAGCGTCAACTTTCGATAACTTTGCTCACCAATCGCACCTGGCCCGACTGCCAGAACGAGGCCATCAAACAGGTACGCCCGGCGTTTTGCGACGCGGTGATTGAAGCCCTGGGAGCCTGTGGTGAAACTCCAACCGCCGCCCCCAGCGCCTGAAGGCGCATTTGTAGCGCGGCTTACGGCACGCCTGAAGGCGTGCCCTGATACGAAACGCACTTAACAGGAACTGTTGGGGATGCAAACTTGGAACGGAAAGACGTTCGAAGCGCAAAGCAGAGACCGCGGAACTCCGCCGCCTCGGGACCGAGAAAACAAACTTCGCCTCCGCCGATCTCGATCGTAAATCGGCGCTCGAAATCGCCCGCATCATGAACCGTGAAGATGCCAAGGTCGCTCGTGCCGTGAAGGGGGCTCTCCGGCAAATCGCGCAAGCGATCGATCTGATCGCCGCGGCGCTCTCCCAACGCGGGCGACTCATCTATGTAGGCACCGGCACCAGCGGACGCATCGCCGCCCTCGACGCCGTCGAATGTCCGCCCACCTTTGACGTCAGCCCGCGCATGGTGCAATTCATCATCGCCGGCGGCCCAAGAGCGCTGGGCACCGCCGTAGAAGCAGACGAAGACTCGCGCACGCGAGGCCGCAAAGCCATCGCGAGGAAGAAGCCCACAAGCAAGGATGTCGTCGTAGGCATCGCTGCCAGCGGACGTACTCCCTTCACCATCGCCGCCATTGAATATGCGCGCGCGCACGGCGCAAAAACCGTTGCCGTCGTCTGCAACCCGAAATCCCCGCTCGGCAAAGCCGCGCACGTGGCCATCGTGGCGGACGTCGGTGCGGAAGTTGTCGCGGGCTCTACCCGCATGAAAGCCGGCACCGCGCAGAAGATGATCCTGAACATGCTCTCCACCGGGGCCATGACCCGTCTTGGCTACGTCTACGGCAATCTGATGGTCAACGTCCACCCGAAGAATGAGAAGTTAGTCGAACGCGGAGTGGGCATCCTGGAAAAAGCCGCCGGACTCGACCACCGAGCGGCACGCAAACTCCTCGCCGCCGCGGGAGGTCGCGTCCCCGTGGCCTTGGTGATGGCCAAGGCTGGGGTCAGGCGGGCTCGGGCTGCCGCCGCCCTGAGAAATTCCCAGGGTCAAGTGCGCAGAGCGATAGCGCTGGCAAAGCCCATGTAGCCAGGCGGCGCTTTCCCTGTGCCTCTCTGTGTTCCCTGTGGTTAGCTTTTTCGCCGTTACAAACGAAACTCCGCTCGACATTTCTAGCCGCCGCCGTCCTGAAATCATAGTTAGAATGAGATCGGCGCTCCAGTTTTTCAGGAGCCACTCAAGCTATGGATAAGCTCGTAATCCGCGGTGGCAACCCTCTGCTCGGCACGGTGCGAATCAGCGGCGCGAAGAACGCCGCACTCCCTTGCATGGCGGCGGCCTTGCTCACCGACGAACCGGTGATTCTCGAAAACATCCCGCAGGTGCGCGACATCGAGACCACGCGCAAGCTGCTCGCCGCCATGGGCGCCGAGGTCGAACTCGGCTACGGACGCGCTCATCACCGCACCACGATTTGCGCCCGCACGCTCAACGCTCCCGAAGCGTCGTATGAACTGGTCAAAACCATGCGTTCCTCCACGCTCGTCCTGGGGCCGCTCATTGCCCGGTGTGGCCGCGCCCACGTCTCGCTGCCCGGCGGATGCGCTATCGGTGCCCGCCCCATCGACCTGCATATCAAAGGTCTGGAGCGGCTCGGCGCGAAGATCACGCAAGAGCACGGCTACGTCGAGGCCGTCGTTGATCCGCTAAAAGGCGACCGCCTCCGCGGCGCTGAGATTGTCTTCGACAAGATTACCGTCACCGGCACCGAGGATCTGCTTATGGCCGCCACGCTTGCCGATGGCGAGACCGTCATGCAGAACTGCGCCCGTGAGCCGGAAGTCGCGGACCTCGCCGCGCTGCTCAACGCCATGGGCGCCAAAATCCAGGGCGCGGGCACATCCACCATCCGCGTGCAGGGCGTCACCAAACTCCACGGCGCCCGGCACCGCATCATCCCCGACCGCATCGAAGCCGGAACCTTCATCATCGCCGGAGCCCTCACCGGCGGGGACCTCAACGTCGCCGCATGCGATCCCGCGCACCTCACCGCCATTTTGCAAAAGCTGGCGGAAACCGGCGTGAAAACGGCGGTGAAAGCCGACTCCGTCCGCGTTATGGGAGATCAGCCGCACCAAGCCGCCGACCTGAACACCGAAGAATATCCCGGCTTCCCCACCGACATGCAGGCGCAATACATGGCGCTCGCCACGCAGGCCGAAGGCACGTCGATCATCACGGAAAATATTTTCGAGAACCGCTTCATGCACGCGCAGGAACTGGTCCGCATGGGGGCCAACATCAAGATCGAAGGCCGCCGCGCCATCGTGCGGGGCGGAACTCCGCTCAGCGCCGCTGCCGTTCTGGCCTCGGACCTGCGCGCCTCCGCTTCGCTCGTGCTCGCCGCCCTGGTTGCGGATGGTGAGACCATCATCGACCGCGTCTATCACCTGGACCGCGGCTACGAGAACATCGAGGAAAAACTGAAAGCCGTGGGCGCCGAAATCCGCCGCGTAGGCAACATCTTCCCCAAACGCGCCGCAGCCCCCGCGCAATCGTGACGGGTAACGATGGTTACCTGTGTGCCCCAAGCCCAAAAACATTTACTGGGTATCGGTTCTACCAATCCGGTGTATAGGATGATACGGCGTTTCACCGTTACTGGCGGGAGACGTTCGCGGTTGGCACAATCTCAGGCTCGCGTCCGTAAGCCTTCTTGTAATCACTTCTGAGCGCCGTAATGGTGCTCGCAAGTGAGTCCAGGTAATACCTCCGAACTGGCTCGTCCCGAAGTGGATCGTGCAGGAGCAGGTTTTGTGCGGTGTAACATTCCTTCAGCGCTGAATCCAGTCGGGTAGGCGCCAGCAAGATGCATAAGTCAGCGTGCGCTAGTGGGCTCGCCGGCGCCAGCTCGACCGCTTTCTTACCGTGCTCGAGGGCGGCGGAGAGCTGTCCGACGGAAGCGGCGTGCACCGCCAGATTCCTTTCACCTGTGGCGGCATCCAAGCTGGTGTCGAAATCGCCCTCGTAAACCAGCAAGGCGCTGCCGCCGATGTGGTCTTTGGGCGTAGCGTTCTTAAACGGTGCCGCAATCTCTTGCTTCTGCCAGTCGCACGTCTGTAAGTAGAGTGCTGCTGACGATAATGGTACCGTGCACGCGAGCCGGTATCTCGCGAGACAAGTAGAGACCGAAGGTTCGGCAGGGCACGTTGTAGAAACCCGGGTCCCACTGCCAGCCCGTGATGAACCAACAGTTTTCGGTTGGATGCTGTTCAAGGTAAGCTTTTGCTGCCGGATACGCCTGTCCCATATCGAGCCAAGGCTCGTACTTATACGCCTGCGACGGTCCGCCCCACAAGTCGTTGGCATAGGAGAGATAGTTGGGATTGGCATGCAGTGACGATGCCGCGTGCAGCACAAGGAGGCACGGCACCGCATAGCTCACCCAGCGCACACGCCTGGCTAACTCCACGCATCCGTCCGCAGCCGCGATCAGCAGAAACGGGAACATGGGCAAAAGATAACGGACGCTGACGTTAATACTGGCGTGGATGCACACCGCCAGATAAATTGCCGCCGGAACCAGCAGGAACAGACGCTCGCGACGTTGCTGCCGAAACGTGATCGCTATGCCGAATCCGGCCACCAAAATCATCGCCAGCATGGCGGTCGTGTTACGAATCAGAAAATTGAGGGGGGTAGAAAACCACGGTGCATGCAAATAGATTTTGCCGGCAACAAAAGCCACAGAACCCTGATTCGATATGCCCAAGGCCGTGGCGAATCCCTCTAAATATGCTTGCGGCAACAAATGGAGATCCTCTAACTCGAGCAGCACGCGCTGGCTGGCGGAGGCCGCAGTAGGTCGTGGCTCCTGGAGTTGCGCTCCTGCGGGGTACGCGGCGAAACGCATCCCATAGCCCGCCCAAAGAATACCGACCGCGAGGACGCAGATCAACGCAACGGCCAGCAGGTTGCGAAGCATTAGTTGCCATTTTTGCCGGTCGCCTTCTGATTGAGTGAGCGCATCCGTAATTGCCAGAACCCCGAGGATGGGTACGACGACCACTCCTGAATCCTTCGTCAACAGCGTCAGACCTGCAGCCAGTGCGGTCAGCAGAAAGAACAGGATCGTACGATGCGTGACCCACAGGTAAAATCCCAATACCGCGAACAGCAGCATGCACGTGACCGGTACGTCGGTCAGGACCAATGAGCCGTAGGCTAGCACGTTGGGTTCGAAGATCAGCAGCAAACTTGCCACGACAGCCGTGGTAAGGCCGAACATCCGCCGCGCAGTGATCCAGACCAACAGACAAAGCCCCACGGCAAAAACAGAAACTGCCATGCGCGCACCGGCCAACGCCGCGGGCCAGTTCTGGCTATACAACCAAGTGAGGCTCGCAAACGCTTGCTGCATGTCGTTACCCCTGTCCGGTGCGCAGTTTACCGCAAAGTTCATGGCAAGCAGCGGGGCCGCTGCGATAACCTTGGCCAAAGGCGGATGCTCGGGACTGACCGTAAGATCGCCACACTTCAAGTAGCGGTAACCGGAGTAAAGGTGCGTGGCTTCATCGGCGGTCTGCGAAACCTGGCGAACACTGAGAGGCAACTGCCCCAACATGGCAGCGCAAAGCGCCACCGGAATCAGCCACTCCAACCACGGGTATTTCTGGAGCACACTGTTGGCTTGATCGCCCAGACCTGTTGGGCGCTCGTCATCAACAACACTCTGTTTTTCGTCCAGCGGCGGCAATAGTTCACTCCAATCTTATTTAGGCTAGCGATCTGCTGAGTCGAGCGTGTAGGCCCTGAAGTACATCGCCTGCGCCCGAGCAAAGATCACTCCCTCCAAAACACGTGGAAGATTCCCATCTGGCTGCTATGCGGAAATTTCTGCATGACTTCCGCGCGTCACCTCGGGGGTCATCCTGGCGGAGGGGAAGAGCGGCGCTTCATTGATTACTACCACTTTCAGATCGCCGGATTGCAGTGCCTGCAACACTTCCTCTGCCGGTACGCCCCCATCGTCGCGCGTTACGTTCTTCAGCCCGGAGAGAAAATACAGCTCCGGACACTCATTACCCGCATACATCAATCCGTTTGGCGAGTGCTGCTGCAGAAAATGAATCAAGCCCGCAAAATCCGCGGCATAATTGACCCGTAATCCGCCCGCTCGCTCCAGTTGCAGTTCATCCATCCGTCCCGGTTTGTGGGTGAATTCATAAACGTAATCCGGAACCAGCATAACCACCCCAAACAGCAGATAAAATCCCATCACTGCGGCCAATACATAGGTGCCCGGTTGCTTCTTAACGGTCGCCACAATCGCCACCGCGGCCAGCAACGTCAGCGGCAACGAATAGGAGAGATAAATCGACGCGGCAAACGGATACTGCACCAGGCTGCACACCGCCGCCAGGGAAATCAGTACCATCATCCGCTGCTGTTGGAGTCTTGATGGGCCGCTCCAATTCCCTGCCTTCAGCACGACAGCCGCGCCCAGCAACACCACCAACGGAGTCAGTGTCGCAGCTGAATACCACACTCCCAAAATGATCTCACTTGACGTCGCGGCCTTCACGAGCATCACCATCAACCCCAGGCCGACAGCAGCGCTCACGATTTTCCCCTGAAATTCGCGCAAATACATCGCCGCCGCAACCAATCCCACTAATGCCAGCGCGAAGATGCTTTTCTCGGCCGACGCGGGAGGAAGCACTCCCAGCGCCGTCGAGCGTGTGATTACGCTTGCCGTCACGCCTGAAAAGAACTGGCCGAGCGCTCCCAAGCGCGCATACGGCAGCAAGAAAATGATGACTGGGCTTATGCACCCGCCGAGAAATGGAATCACCGCCCGAAATATTGTTTTGAATCGTTGCCCTGTTCCCACCCGGACACTCTGTTCCTCGCCGAGCAGGATCAGCCCCACCAGCACCGCGGAGGGCAGCAGGAAGTGGTAAGAACTCCGCCATCCCCAGTCGCGAGTGGAGCACAAGAACCAACGTCGCCAGGAACAGCAGCAGCGCGCTCACGCTAAACACGCGGTAGGGCCAGCTATTCTGCGAATCCTCAGCTGCCAAACTTTTTTCCGAACTTCTCTCCGAACTTCCCGCAAGTTCTCGCTTTGTTCCAGAAAGGCAAGAAACAGCAGCGCCCCGGCAATGTAGTACGCCCCGATCACCTTGATCAGGATCGACACTCCGCCGCATACTCCCGCCACAAAGAGCCATCGTCGCGTCCGCACTTCCAGGTAGCGCAGCAGCGCCGCCGCCCCAAACGTCGCAAAGAACAGGTTGTACCAGGAAGGCATTGCCGCCGGATAATTCGGGTAACTCCACGCCACTGCCAGCAGCGTGATCGCTCCTGCTGCCACCGCCGAAGTAAAGCGCAGCGCAATATAATAAACAGCCGGAAGCCAGGCCAGAAAAAACAGAAACACACAGAAGCGCAGCGACATCAGATTCACACCGAATGCTCGAAACGCCAGCGCATGAATAAAGCTCAGACCCCCGGTGTAGATTTCCGCAAAATCGCGATGCGGAAGTTGCCCTAGTTCTTTGGTGTGGGAAGTGAGAGGGAGAGGAGAGGGTGAGAAGCGGGGGGGAGAGCGGGTGTGGAGAAGGGGGTGGTGGAGATGGAGGTGGGTGGGCGGAGTTGTGTGCGCTGATAGAGCGGTATATCCGAAGGCGGGGAGGGCGTACCGGTGGGAGTGGAGCGCTGCTGCGGATTATTTGTGCAGCAGTGGTCAACTAGGGGCAGTGGAGAGGCGCTGTATGAATCGGTGTGCTGCGTGGCGTGGACATCGATCTGGGGCGGGAGCGGCGGGAGAGACGGTGTGCAGTGGCCACGGAGGAGCCAGTGGGAGCGCGCCCGAGCGGGTGCGGAGCAGAGCGGGGGGCGCCGGCACGGGACGAGTGGAGCGACGATCGTGCCGCGAGCGACGAAGAACGCGAGCGAAGCGTGACGGAGATGCCAGACGCGCAGGGGAAGCGTGGTACCGGGAGAAGGCGCCGTGGGCGTGGAACGAGAGGAAGCGGGGTGGCGACGCGGCGAACGTGGCGGGCGGGGCGCGGCGCGCCGGCGAGAGACGCGAGTGTGGGGCGATCAGCGTACGCGGACAGGGCGCGGCGGAGGAGTGCGCGCGCGGCACAGACACCGCAACGCACGTTAAAGGACGGGTGGAGAAGTGGAGCGCGCGAAGAATAGCCGAAGGAGGGCGCCGAAGTCGAGCGTGTGCGGTGAGAAACTGCAGTGGGTGTGAAAGTGCGCTATGGGGGATCGCGAAGAACGCGAACCGGCTGTGCGACGTGTGCGCTCGTGAATTGTCCTGGCGCGCAGAAACTGCTGGGGTGACGGCGGCGTAGTGTGTCGAAACGCGCACCGCTCACGGGCGGTGCGGCGGCGTGTATCTCTGAGCTGCATAAAACCGCTGGACGCCTTACTTAGCGCGAGCGGTGAAAAAAGCGTTGCCCTGTTCCCACCCGCACACTCTGTTCTCTCAGCAGGATCAGCCCCACCAGCACCGCCGATGGCAGCAGGAAGTGGTACAACTCCGCCATCCCCAGTCGCGAGTGGAGCACAAGAACCAACGTCGCCAGGAACAGCAGCAGCGCGCTCACGCTAAACACGCGGTAGGGCCAGCTATTCTGCGAATCCTCAGCTGCCAAACTTTTTTCCGAACTTCTCTCCGAACTGTCCCGCGAGTTCTCGCTTTGTTCCAGAAAGGCAAGAAACAGCAGCACCCCGGCAATGTAGTACGCCCCGATCACCTTGATCAGGATCGACACTCCGCCGCATACTCCCGCCACAAAAAGCCATCGTCGCGTCCGCACGTCCAGGTAGCGCAGCAGCGCCGCCGCCCCAAAGGTCGCGAAGAACAGGTTGTACCAGGAAGGCATTGCCGCCGGATAATTCGGATAACTCCACGCCACTGCCAGCAGCGTGATCGCTCCTGCTGCCAATCGCCGAAGTAAAGCGCAGCGCAATATAATAAACGGCCGGAAGCCAGGCCAGAAAAAACAGAAACACACAGAAGCGCAGCGACATCAGATTCACACCGAAGCTCGAAACGCCAGCGCATGAATAAAGCTCAGACCCCCGGTGTAGATCTCCGCAAAATCGCGATGCGGAAGTTGTCCCTGCATCACCCGCAGCGCACTTTGGCTTAGAGCCCCGTCGTCGGACGGTGCCCAGCCCCGGCCAATATGAAACCCGGCATAAATTCCTGCCACGGCCAGAACCACAGCCAGCACCATCAAACGAACCAGCCACCCTTGCGCGGCGGTCAACACCGCCACTTCACTTTCGCTGGCAGCCTCCACCGGTTCCGTGCACTGTTCGTGAACTCTTATTTCTACGCTCAGCGGCGGACCGATTCGCGTCCCTGACTTCGCGGGAGTATTCTCCATTTCCTTCTTCACTTCGCCTCCAGCGCCGTCAGCCGCATCTTCGCTTCTTTGCTGTTCTGGTTCAGTTGCAACGCCTGCCGATACTCTGCCCGCGCAGCGGACATGTTCCCGCTCTCTTCGAACGACACTGCGAGCCAATAGTGGTAGTCCCAAACCTTCGGATCCATGGCCGCCGCCTGCAGCAGGTAAGGCTGCGCCTCCGCGTTCCGCCCATCCTGCAGAAGTGCGCGTCCCAGAAAATGTTTCGGAGCCGCTTGTTCCGGGACTAACTGCACCGCGCGCGACAGCAATTGCTCTGCTTCCCGATACTGACCATCCATCAAGTGAATATTGCCGCAGTTATAGAGCGCCGAATAAAGATTTGGTTCCTTCTCCAGAATCTCCGAACAAAGCGCAAAAGCCCGCTCATAGTCGCCCATTTGTCCATACAAGCCGGCGAGTCCCGCCATGCCCACTTCCGATTTGGCAGTAATCCGGATTTACCCGGTCGAGCCAAACGCGGCCTTCCTCGAATCGGCCGGCGTGGATGTACACTTCCGCCAGCGCCAGCGGCCCATAACCATATTCCGGATGATCCCTGACCACCGACTCCGCCAGCTCAATCGCGCGATCGTGCGCGCCCCGCTGGCTGTACTCTTTCGCGAGCCCCGCCACCGCATACGGATTTCCCGGATACAGAGATTCCCCGCGCGTCAGCATGAGCAGATCGCTGCCCCAGTACACCTGCTGCGCAATCGATGCGCACACATAACCGCCACATAGCACGAGTACCGCGCACCCCTGCACTGCCTGCGCACTCCATCCCTTCATGGACGGCAGCCGCCGCAGCCCGATCGCCGCCAGAATCGCAAATCCGATCGACGGCAAATACATGTAACGGTCGCGCACAAAATCGCCATTGCCAAAATTTCGCAAATACAGCGCGGGCGCCAGTCCCACCAGCAGCCACAATCCCGCAAACGCGACGATAGAATTCCCTTCGCGCCGATTCCAATACCACAATCCAATCAACGCCGCCCCCAACACCGCTGCCGGCGCCACCACTTGGGTGAGGATTGCGCCCGTCACATATGGCGTGTAATAGAGCCCGTAATGCCCACCGGAACCAGCAACTGCCGCAGATAAATGGACATCACGAGCGGCAAAGTCCGCGCCATATCCATCATTCCGTGATTGGGATCGAACTGCCCAGTTGCATGCAGCAGCGCGTGCTTTCGCAGCAGTGCGTAAGCCAGCGTCACCACCGCGTACGGAGCCGCCTCCCTCGCCGCCCCAAGAACTCTCCGCCCCGGCGATGCCCTTCGTCTCCGCTGGGATGCAGCCACGCGTAGATTCCGACCAGCGCCGAAAACACTACGGCCATTTCCTTCGTCAGCAGCGCGCACGCAAGCAGCGCCAGCGAAGCGATCCACCATGCCGTTCTCTTCTTTTGCTTGAAATTGCGCCCGGAATTGCGCTCCGAATCGCGCCCGCTAAGAAACGCCCCAAAAGCCAATGCGGCGAACATCGTTACCATCGTGTCCGAAGCTGCCGAAATCCATGTGACTGGCTCAATGTGAATCGGATGCAGCGCAAAGATCAGCGCCGCCAGCGCCGCCGTCCAGTATTCCAATCCCAGCCGTCGCGCCAGCCAAAACACTGCTGCCACCGCGCCCACGTGCAATAGAACCGCTCCCAGGTGCCATCCCCACGGCCGCAATCCGAACAATGTGTAATTCAGCATCGACCACGCCACGAACAGCGGCCGGTAATACACCTGCTGCCGCGCCACGTGGTACCACAGGTCACTCCCAAACGCCCGCGGCAGATTGCTCCATGTCCGGATGAGCGGGATTGTTCACAATCTGCGGCCAGTCATCCCATACAAAATCGAAAGACAGCGAGCCGCTGTAAATCACAAAAGTAACCAGCCCAAGCAAGGGCAGCAGAACGCTCGGCCGTCGCAAGATACTTGGCCAGCAATTCCGATGCGCTAGGTTCCGGATGCCCTTGTGTTTCGTCCATGGGGATAGTGTCCAGAGTCGATCACTTCGCTCCAGATCAGCCCATACTAACCTTCCCTTCCACTCGGCGCATGTTACTCAGGTTACCTACGTGTGCCACTTATTCCCGTATTTCGCCCTCCTGTTTATGCGACGATCATCCCATGGGGTCTGTCACAGGAGCCACACCCGCCAAGGTACTGTCCCCGGTCTTGTGCGTCGATCTCGACGGCACTTTGATCCGGGGCAACGTGCTTTGGGAGTGCGTCCTCGTCCTCCTCAAAACCCGCCCCATCACTGCTTCTGCTGCTTCCCTTCTGGTTGCTTTCGGGACGAGCCTCCCTCAAACGCCAGCTCGCCGCGCGGATCCACCTCGACCCCGCCTGTCTTCCCTATCGGCAGCAAGTTCTTGATCTTCTCCAGCGGGAAAAAGCCAGCCGGGCGCCGCATCGCGCTCGCCACCGCCGCCGACCGCGAGCTTGCCGAAACCGATTGCCAGTTATCTCGGCTTCTTCGACGAAGTCCATGCCAGCGACGGACAACTGAATCTCAAGGGAGCGAACAAAGCTGCGTTTCTAGCCCAGCACTTCGCCGAAACCGGCTTCGAATATGTGGGCGACTCTGCCGCCGATGTGGAGGTTTGGCGTAACGCTCGCGCGGCTTACGTGGTGGGCACCGAAGCCCGCGCCCAACAAGCCGCAGCCGTAACTACCCTCAAAGGCACGATCCTCGAACCGCGTGCATCCGTTCCGCACGCTCCGCACATCGTTCCGCACATGGATCAACGCCCTCCGCGGCCATCACTGGGCGAAAAATCTTTTGCTCTTCTTGCCCCTTGCCCTGTCGCACAACCTCGCGTCCGAGCCTATTGTCCGCACTTTCGTCGGCTTCGCGCTCTACGGCTTTTGCGCCTCCGGACTCTATATTCTCAACGACCTTCTCGATCTCCATTCCGATCGCGAACATCCATGGAAAAAGGAGCGGCCATTTGCCGCCGGCGAAATTTCAATTCCCGAAGGTTTGCTCGCGTCGTTTATCTTGCTCTCGTCGGCGCTCGGCCTGGGATTCTTGCTCGACGTGCAATTCGGCCTCGCCCTGCTCGGATACGCTGCGCTTACCATGTTGTATTCGCTCTATCTCAAGAAGATTGCGCTGCTCGACGTCTTCGTTCTTTCGAGCTTCTACAGTTTCCGCATCCTCGCCGGGGCGCTGATTTCTGCCACGCCGCTTTCGCAGTGGTTCCTGGCGTTTTCGATGTTTGTCTTTCTTAGTCTTGCGATGGCGAAACGTTACTCTGAGTTACTTCACGCCAGCGACTTAGTCAAGGCGGGTAACTCGGGGCGCGGCTATCGCGCCGGCGACCGCGAATTGCTGCTTTCGCTCGGCGTCGGCAGCAGTTTTTCCGCCGTCGTCATTTTCAGCCTCTACGTTCACAGCCAGGACGTGCGCCTGCTCTACTCCTCGCCGGAATTTCTCTTTCTGCTTTGCCCCATCGTTCTTTATTGGCTCAGCCGAACCTGGCTGCTGGCGCATCGCGGAGAATTAAAGGAGGACCCGGTCACGCTTGCCATCCGGGACCCCGTCAGTTACGGGGTGGCCGCTGGCTGTCGGCGGCCGTCATCGCCGCGAGCATGATACACGTGAACTGGTTAGGGTGACAGCTCAAGGTCTAATTGGTTTTCGAAGTAAGTCGAATTGCTTTCGGTACACTTAGTATGTCTGGTCAATCAGCCGCAGCCGCAACCTTGCGCAAGGAACCCGCAGCCTCGCCGCCCATCAAGCGAGTTCTCTCGTGGGGCCGTTACCCGAAAACCGCGCACCATCACGTCCACAGGCCGGCGTGGAATGACCAGGTGCCGGAAATTCTCAGAGCTGCCGCGCCTGGCTCCCTGCTCCCCTATGGCCTCGGCCGCAGTTACGGCGACTCCTGTCTCAACGCCGGACGCGAACTGATTGACTGCCGCCGCCTCAACCGCATTCTCGGTTTCGACGAATCCACCGGCATGCTCCGCTGCGAAGGCGGCGTCAGCCTCTCCGACATCATCGATGTATTCCTCCCGAAAGGATGGTTCCTTCCGGTCACGCCCGGCACTCGCTTCGTCACCGTCGGGCGGAGCCATCGCCAACGACGTCCACGGTAAGAACCATCACTGCGCTGGAACCTTCGGCGCTCACGTCCGCCAAATCGCACTGCATCGCTCGAACGACGGTCTCGTAATCTGCAATTCCGAAGAAAATCCCGACATGCTGCGCGCCACCATCGGCGGTCTCGGTCTGACCGGCGTAATCGCCTGGGCTGACATCCAACTCAAACGCGTGGCCGGGCCGTGGATCGACGCCGAGTCCGATCCCCTTTCACTCCCTAAGTGCTTTTCTCGACCTGAGCCGCGAAAGTAACGACCGCTTCGAATACACCGTGGCGTGGCTCGACTGCTTTGCCGGAAAGAATCCTCGTGGCATCTTCTTTCGCGGAAACCATGCCGCCGATCAGGGCAAGGAATTCCATCCCAAGCGCGGCCCCAAATTGCCCTTTGCACTGCCGGCCTGGTTGCTCAACCGTTATTCTGTAAGAGCCTTCAACACCGCCTACTACAGGATTCACGCGGCCAAGAAGGGCGCAGCCGTCGTGCCTTACGACTCGTTTTTTTATCCGCTCGATTCTATTCGGCAATGGAACCTGCTCTATGGCAGACAAGGGTTTCTGCAATATCAGTGTGTAATCCCGGAAACAAACCTCGAAGCTTTCGAGGAGTTACTCGATCGCATCGCGCGCTCCGGCATGGGTTCTTTCTTAGGCGTGCTGAAGCAATTCGGCTCTGCGCCACCGGCCGGTATGCTCTCATTCCCGCGGCCCGGGCTTACTATTGCGCTCGACTTCGCCATGCGAGGCGAGCGCACGCTTAAACTGATGCAGTCGCTCGATGAAATTGTCCAGCAAAGTGGCGGAGCGCTCTACCCCGCCAAAGACGCCCGCATGAGCCCCGCTCTGTTTGAGGCCTCGTTCCCGCGCTGGCGCGGCTTTGTTCCCTACATCGACCCGAAGATGTCGTCCTCATTCTGGCGACGCGTGACGGGGGCCCAATCGATGACAGTCACCGCGCATCCCACAACGACACGCCCCGCAGCCACGTCCGCCGGCGCCATAGACGCAACTGCCATGAACGCAACTGCCATGAATAAGATCGTCGTCCTCGGCGCCACTTCCGGCATTGCGCTGGAAGTCCAGCGCCTATTAGCTCGCCAGGGTTGCGAGTTACTTCTCGTAGCTCGCTCGCCCCAGCGCCTCGCTGAGCTACAGGCCGACTTATCGGTCCGGGGCGCACAGCAGGTCTTGACTTACTCGGCTGACTTAGCCTCCATTCAGCAGCACGCCGCCATCTTTGAATTTGCCCGCCGCAACTTTCCCGACTTTGACACCGTGCTCCTCGCTTACGGCTCCATGCACGACCAGAAGGAATCCGAGAGCTCGGTCGACGTTCTGCTCGAAGAATTGCGAGTCAACTTTGTCAGTGCGACCGCGATCCTAACCCTGTTCGCCGCCGATTTGGAACGCCGGCGCACCGGATGCGTGGCCGCGATCACCTCCGTCGCCGGAGATCGCGGACGCCGCTCCAACTACGTCTACGGCTCCGCCAAAGGCGCGCTTTCCCTCTTTCTCCAGGGACTCCGCAGCCGCCTTCATCCCGCCGGCGTCCGTGTCATCACCATCAAGCCCGGACCGGTGCAGACTCCCATGACCGATCACCTGCCCAATGCCGCACGCTTTGCCGATCCCGAGCAGGTTGCCCGCGACATCGTGCGCGCCCTCGAACGCCGCTCTCCCGACGTCCTCTACACGCCGAAAGTCTGGCGCTACGTCATGACCGCCGTCCAGCAGATCCCGGAAGCCATCTTCAAGCGCTTGTCGTTCTGACAAATCCTCGTGTGGCGGCGGGGCCGGCGTCAGCGGGTCGAGTGTACGGCAATCGTGAGTCTTTGGCGCAAATCGAAGTGTTGAGACCAGGCAACTGCCGCACTGCGCTCGGCTTGGACGGGCGAGAGCGCCCGTCCCCACACGAGTAAAAAGGGCCGCATCGCTGCGGCCCTTCGCTTTACTGGTAACCGGGGTACCGGACTGCTGCTCCTACCTTCTTCCGCGTCCGCCGCCACCGCCGGAATGGCCACCACCGTGACCTCCCTGACCGCCGCCGGGACCGCGTCCGCGACCACGCCGCCGGCGATTGCGATCGCGATCGCCGCCACCGCCGCTGGGACGTCCCTCCCGCGCACCTTCTGGACGCGCGGCCCCCGCCTCTACCGACGCAACTACTCCATCCACACGGTTGAAGTTCGGCTCCTCATCCGCGTCGAACTCGGCACCGCCTTCGATCACTGCCGTGGGTGCGCCCTGCGGCACTGCGGGTGCCGGACCTGACGATGGAAGATCCGCTGCCGCGTCCGTTTCCGGAGGCGGCGGAGCCCCGCCCATTTTGGCGCGCTGCTCTTTCAGAATCGCCTTGCGCGACAGCTTGATCCGGTTGCCTTCGACGGCCAGAACCTTCACCAGCACCTGGTCGCCTTCTTTCAGTTCATCGCGAACATCCTTGATTCTGTGTTCGGCGACTTCGCTGATGTGCAGCAAACCGTCCAAGCCCGGCAGAATCTCGACGAACGCGCCGAAATCCGCCAGCCGGCTGACCTTGCCGAGATACGTCTTCCCCACCTCGGCCGAAGCGGTCAGATCGCGGATGATCTGCAAAGCCTTGTTCGCCGAGACTTCATCGTTCGACGCTACGTTGACCTTGCCGGAATCTTCCACGTCGATTTTCACGCCGGTCTGCTCGATGATGCTGCGAATCATCTTGCCACCGGGCCCAATCACGTCGCGAATCTTATCCACCGGAATCTGCAGGGTGTAGATACGAGGCGCATACGCCGAGACCTTCACGCGCGGCTCGCTCAGAACCTCGTCCATCTTTTCGAGGATGAACAAGCGCCCACGCTGCGCCTGCGCCAGCGCTTCCCGCATGATCTGCGAAGTGATGCCCGCAACCTTGATATCCATCTGCAGCGCAGTGATGCCGTCTTTGGTTCCGGCAACTTTGAAATCCATGTCGCCGTAATGATCTTCCGCGCCCGCAATGTCGGTCAGGATGGCGTATTGATCGCCTTCCTTCACCAATCCCATCGCCACCCCGGCCACCGGAGCCTTCAACGGGACGCCGGCGTCCATCAGCGAGAGCGAGGCGCCGCAAATCGTGGCCATCGACGACGATCCGTTCGACTCCAGAATGTCGGAGACGACGCGCATCGCGTAAGGCCAGTCGTCTTCGGTCGGGAGCACCGCCGAAATGGCGCGCTCGGCGAGTGCGCCATGGCCGATTTCACGGCGTCCGGCGCCACGCATAAAGCCGACTTCGCCCACGGAGAACGGCGGGAAGTTGTAGTGCAGCATGAAGCGCTTCTTGGCTTCGCCTTCAAAGCCCTCGAGACGCTGCATGTCGTCGCTGGTGCCGAGCGTGGTGGTAACCAACGCCTGGGTTTCACCGCGGGTGAAGACTGCGCTGCCGTGCGCGCGCGGCAGAACACCGGCTTCAATCCAGATCTCGCGGATCTGGTCGAAGGCGCGTGCGTCGGGACGGTGCTTGTGATCGATCACCTGGTTACGGAAGATGCGCTCGCGCAGGATCTCGTAATACTTCTTGAGCTTCGCCTGGCCTGCTTCGTCGTCCTCGGGCACCTCGGCCAGCAGTTCCTTCTCCAGCGTCCGAACCAGTTCGTAGCTTTCGGATTTCGGATGTTTCCCGGTGTCAAGCGCATCATTCAGTCGAGCGCCGATCTTCGCTTCCAGGCTCTTGAAGTAAGCCTCGTCGAATTCCGGCGGGGTCACCTGGCGCTTCGGCTTGCCGACCTTGCTGCGCAGTTCGTTGATGGCGGCGCAGATCTTTTTGATTTCGGTGTGCGCGAATTCGATCGCGTCCACCACGGTCTCTTCCTTTACTTCTTTCGCGCCGGACTCGATCATGACAATCGCATCGGCGGTGCCTACGACCATGATGTTGAGCAGGCCGTCACGCATTTCGGTATAGGTGGGATTGGCGATGAAGCGGCCTTCGACCAGGCCGACGCGCACGGCGCCGAGCGGGCCGAGAAACGGAATATCGGAGAGGGTCAGGGCGGCCGAAGCGGCGTTGATGCCGCAGACATCGGGATCGTTTTCCGTGTCGGCGGAGAGGACAAGGGCGATGACCTGGGTCTCGCACCTGAAGCCTTCGGCGAACATCGGACGGACCGGCCGGTCAATCTGGCGGCAGGTGAGAACCTCGCGGTCGCTCATGCGCCCTTCGCGCTTGATAAAGCCGCCGGGGATGCGTCCGCCGGCATAGGTGTACTCGCGGTAGTCGACGGTAAGCGGAAAGAAGTCGATGCCCTCGCGGGGTTCGGGATTGGCGGTGGCGGTGGCGAGGACAACGTTTTCGCCGAAGCGCACGACGGCGGCGCCGTGGGCCTGCTTGGCAAGTTTTCCAGTTTCGATGGAGAGTTGTTTTCCGCCTGCGATTTCGACGGCAACTTTTGTGGCTTCAGGCTTCATAGATCATCCTTTATTTGGGCAGAAGGGCATGCACGCCGGTACGGAGTTCGCGTGGATAGGCGTAGGCCAAGTTCGCGGTTGGGAACGCACTTTGCTAAGGCTCTCGTGATCTGGAAACCCAATTCTGGAAAACCAGTCTGGAACCGGCTCCACACGGAGCCGGTCGCGCCGTTATTTGCGGATGCCGAGCTTGGAAATAACGGTTTTGTACCGTTCCGAGTCGTACTTCTTCAGGTAGTCGAGCAGGCCACGACGCCGGCTCACCATCATGAGAAGTCCGCGGCGCGAGCCGTGGTCTTTCTGGTGCGTTTTGAAGTGTTCCGTCAACTGACCAATGCGCTCGCTCAACAGCGCGATTTGAACTTCCGGACTGCCGGTATCGGTAGCGTGCGTGCGATACGTGTCAACGACGGATTGCTTTTGCTCTCTGGCTAACACTAACCTGTTGCACTCCTGTCTCTTCTCGTTTTCGTAACGAGTTCGAGAATAACACAGCTCAGTGCAAAGTTGCCAGTAGGCCAGTTTGGGACGAAGTTCTCAGTTCCCGGTTCTCAGTGGACCAGCGGACCATTCTCAGTGGAGCGTGGACGATTCTGGGTTTTTCCGAGAACTCAGAACTGAGAACTGGAATCGAGGTTATACTAGGATCACACTCGAAACAAACGAGGGATGCGGCAATCTTCTGGTTTATTCCAGTGGTTTATTCCAGGGACAAAAGCAGGGCCAACCCTACAGACGCTTCATGTAGCCGGCCATAAATAATGAAAACATAAAATACGGGGGATTTTGGTATGCCACGAGGCCGATCGACTTTTTCCAAACGTCAGAAGGAACAAGCGCGCCAACAAAAACAGCGGGACAAGAACGAGCGCAAGACCCAGCGCAAGCAGGATCAACCGGAAGGCGTTGTGGTGGACGAAGCCGAAGAATTGCGTCAGATGCGCGAGCACGCCGCAGAGCAGGCGGCGCTGTTCGGCATCGGCAGCGACGATGAAACTGATTCTGTCGAACTAATCACACCGCACGGCAAACAAGCCGGATCACTAAACGCCAAGCTAGTGGAGGGACGGGCGTCTCTCCCGTCCAACAATGCGGCGGCCGGGCGGGGACGCCCGGCGCTCCACCAACAAAAGCTAGACCTAGACAAAGACCTCACCCGGCAAAGCCGTCAGCGTCCGTGATGCCAGGGTGTTTTCAACAAACCGCTTCGGACGATCGCTCGCCGACGCATCCACCTGCTTGCGTTCGATGCGCAGCTTCAAGGTGCGCTCGATATTGCGCAGCTCCAGAACCTCCGCGCCTGTGACCAGGGTGGAGGCTCGGCCCTGTGAGCCAGCCCGTCCGGTACGCCCGACGCGGTGAATGAAGTCTTCCGCCATCTTCGGAAGGTCGTAGTTGATCACGTGCGCCACGTCATCGCAGTGCAAGCCACGCGATGCGATATCGGTCGCGACCAGCACCTGGTAGCGGCCTTCCTGAAATCCGCTCAAGGCGCCGTTGCGCTGGGACTGCGTGCGATCGCCGTGAATCATGGCGGCCGAGAAGCCATCGCGCTCGAGTTCCTGGGCCAGCCTGTGGGCGCCGCGTTTCGTGCGCGTGAAGATCAGGGTCTGCCCTTTTTCCTCATACAGCAACTGCCGCAGCACATCCAGTTTCTCGGACGGGCGCACCTCGTAGGCTTCGAGTGACACGCTTTCCGCGGGCTTCAGCACCGAGCCCAGCGCGATCCGCACCGGCTCCCGCGTGTAGTCGTTCACCAGCGCGGCCACCGACTGCTCCATGGTGGCGGAGTAACACAGCGTCTGCCGGCGCTGCGGCAGAATTTGCACGATGCGCCGGATCGCCGGAAGAAAGCCCATATCCAGCATGCGGTCGGCTTCGTCGAGCACGAGTATCTTCACGTGACGCAGGTCGGCGAACTTGCGGGTAATGAAATCCTGCAAGCGTCCCGGAGTAGCGATTACAAATTCGCAGCCGGAGCGAAGACTGTGGATCTGCGCCTTCTCCGCTACGCCGCCGATCACCAGCGCCGCCTTCGGCATGTTCTTGTCGCGCAGTTGTTCGTACTGCTCGTGAACCTGCATGGCCAGTTCCCGCGTGGGCAACAGGACCAGGGCGCTGACCTGCTTGGCTGATTCGTGCTTGGCGATTCGTTCGTACGTTCGATGATTCATGTTTCGATGGTTCGGCGCGCAGCATCTCGATGATCGGAATCAGGAACGCGAGAGTCTTGCCGGTGCCGGTTTGGGCGGTGCCAATCACGTCCTTGCCTTCAAGGGCAGGAGAAATGGCGCGCGCCTGGATGGGTGTGAGGGTAATGAATTGAGCTGCCGCCAGCTTCTGCTGCAAGCGCAGCAGACAGGGGCAGTTCTGTAAATGTGGTCATTCGATTGTTTTCTTTCTGGAGGGGCTTAATGTCAATTTCTCAGACACAATGTCGAGAGTTCGCATGCCGCTCGCATTGAAATTGGCGCTGGAACCAAACGGCGGGCAGGAAATGGCGGAAGTGTATCGGATCCAACAGGATCCCCGCGTGACGAGCAAACCGTAGCAAAAGCGTTAATAGCAGTATAGCAGAAGAAGCCGCGGCGCGCGGTTACGTCGGTCATAAGGCAAGAAATATGTCGATGGGGCGTGCTGGCGCGGATTGGCAGGCCATCGGGGAGTGCTCCGGGTGAAAATCGTTTCACAGTGTCGCGGACGGCGAAACGGGTGTACTATAGTGCGGTTTTTCGGGATCAAAACCGAAATTCCCATTTGGAGGTCTGTATGGCTGCCAATCCGCTTCCCACCTCAACCCTGACGCTCGCCACCGAGAAAACGCCTACCGAAGCGACCCTGCACTGCTCAGGGAGAATCACCAATGAAACCGCCGATCAGTTGCGCGAGACCGCGCGCGCGCTGATCGCCGAAAACAAGCGCCTCGTGATCGACCTCAGCAATGTCAACTACCTCGACAGCTCCGGGCTGGGCATGATTGTCGGCGTGTACATCACGGCCAAGAAGGCCAAGTGCCAGTTGAGGCTCATCAATCTCAGCCCGCGCGTAAAGGAGATCTTCACTCTCACCCGGCTGGATGAGGCGCTGGCAGGCCACGACGATTATCTCGGAGTTACTCCGGACTAACCGGCTCTCTGCGCTCCATTTGTTTGTGAGCAAGTGTTTATGAGCAAGAAGATTATCGTGTGCGCGGATGGAACCTGGAATACACCTCATGGGGTTGGCGCCGAGGTAAATGACACAAATGTGCGCAAGCTTTACTCCGCTCTCGCAGACGACCCCTCACAGTTGCGCTACTACGACAGCAACACGGTGCAGCTCAGGCTCGATGGACTCCCGCAGTACGCCCCTGAGAATCTCACGATCTCCAACCGCCAGCTCAGCGGGTACCCAATCGCCAACGTCTTACCCTACCAACCTTGACATCGGGGCCTGAATTCATCGCTCACTTTTCCTTTCTACTCGTTTTCTCGGCGATCGCAATAGCGTCATCAAGCATTTTGTCGATGCGCCGGCCTTGAGCATCCGGAGTCCGGTAGTAGAAAATGCCAAACAGATGTCCGCGCCGGCGAGAGGCCGACATGCGATCCCAACCTTCACGGGCGCGCGGATGGCGCGCGAAAGCGACCTGCAGAACGGGCGGCAGTTCTCGTTCCGCCTCCATGACGTTGAGCAGGCGTTCCGCAATTTGTTCCGCGCGACGCATGCGGGCTTCGCCGCTCTTCGGTTCGGTGATCCACTTGGCGATGTCGTTGCGCGTGGAGTGATTCAATTCGTCATACCAGCGCCGAAACGAGCGACTTCGCTGAAGACCCTGTAAGAATGCGCTTGAGCTCATCGGGGATAGTCTACGGTCCGTTCTTCGCGGTCGAGTTCAATCTGAAAACGGGCGACGCTGCCTTCCGCGGCTCGCGCTCCCTTTTGCATCCGCTTGTTGACCAGCAAAATGTGCCGACCCTCCCGGGTGGGAAACAGGGAAGTGCGGAACGCAAACCCGTTAATTTCGCCTTTCACTTTGATCTGGCCACGCAACCCCCAGCATTGGGCTGCATCAAATGGCACGTAGATGATGACCCAATTAAGGCGGGAGCGCATGCGCTCGAGCCTAGCCTCGAAACGCTTCGGGGACGGAGAGGGCTTGGCCCTGTAGGCTTTCGACATGGGCGGAAACCGGGCGTCTGCATTTTAATATGAACGGACGAACGCAATGACATCGTCGGCAGGAGTTAGACTTAGAGAAAGACATTTGGAGAACGATTGTGATCTGCCCGAACTGCGGGGAGGATAATGCGCCCAACTTCCGTTTTTGCGGAATGTGTGGCACCTTGCTCGAAGCTCGGCGGCCAGCGGGCGCACCAGCGCCGAACCCAGTATCTGCGGTCCCGCCAGCTTCCCCCCCAACTCTCCCATCAGCTTTCCAACCAAAGACAACGAACGCGCCCGAACCGGTGCGGCCTCTCGCCGTGGAGAACGCGACTCGGACTCCAAGCAAACCATTGCCGCCGATCAGCGGACCCTCGATTCTAGGGTTGAACCAATTCAGTCCGAATCAGCCCAGTGCGAATCAGCCGAGCCTAGACTCGCTGCGGGAAGAACCTTTCTCCGGCTTGGATTCCTTTTTTGAGCGCGAGCGGCCCGAGCAGCCAAAAACTGGAGGACGACGGATACTGCTGCTGGTGTTGCTGCTCGCGGCATTAGGCGGAGCAGGCTGGTGGACGTACGCAAAGTATCTCGGCGCTATGGGGAATCGAAAGCCGGAGACCGCGGCGTCGAGCGCCAGCGAAGCTCCTGCCGAGAAGCCACCGGCCCAGCCGGCGACCCAGAATGCGGCCCCAGCGCCGATGCAAGCTCATCGCAAACGGTGGCCCCGTCAGCAGGAGTTCCGCCGGTGGCTCCGTCAGCCGGAGTTCCGGAGGGACCGTCTGAGAACGCAGGCGCTGGTCCCGAAGCAACCCCGAAGACCGCGGACGCCGAGACAAAATCTGTGGAGGAATCGAAGCCCGCGGCTCCAGCCAAGATCGCACCGGTCAAGCCCATCGACAAGCGCCGGGCGAAGCACGAGCCCCGCTCGACTGCCAAACGTTCGCCGTCGCCACCGCCCGCTGCGCTGACACCGGGGACGCGGACTTCCGCAAAGGCGAGGCCTATCTCTACGGGCGAGGCGTGCCGGAAAACTGCGACCAGGCAGTGAAATATCTGAAGACCGCTTCGGCCAAATCGAATGCCAAGGCCCGAAGCACATTCGGAACCATGTATGCCACCGGCCACTGCGTGCCGCGCGATCTGCCGACATCGTATTTATGGTTTGCTCTGGCGCTGCGGGCGGATCCGAATAATCAGATTCTGGAGAAAGATTTGAGCGCGATCTGGAACCAGATGACGCCGCCGGAACGGCAGATGGCTACAAGAATGAAACAGTGAAGAAGATCGGGTCATCGGGTGATCGGGCATCGGGTCATCGAAAGTCAAAGGCTTTTGATCTTCGATCGCCCGATCACCAGATGACCCGATCTGTCTCCTACTCGCCGCTCGGCACGAGATTCAACGCCTTCTTCATCGTGCCGCGTTCGGTCATGATTTTTTGCTGCAGCAGCGTGATCGCATAAATCAACTGCTCGGGGCGCGGAGGGCAGCCGGGGACATAGATATCCACGGGAATGACCTGGTTCACGCTCTGCACCAGCGCGTAATTATTGAAAACGCCACCGGAGGTTGCGCACGCTCCCATCGAAATGACCCACTTCGGTTCCGGCATCTGCTCCCAGAGCTGGCGAATTACGGGCGCCATTTTGTTCGAGACGCGGCCGGCGATGATCATCAGGTCCGACTGCCGCGGCGACGGCCGGAACACTTCGGCGCCGAAGCGCGCGATATCGAAGCGCGACGCGCCCATCGACATCATCTCAATCGCGCAGCAGGCCAGGCCGAACGTCATCGGCCAGATCGAATTCTTGCGCGTCCAGTTGACGGTCGCGTCGAGCGTGGTCATGACGATGCCTTCGGGCACGCCGTCTCCGTAGACGAGTTCCTTGACTACCTTCTTGCCGTTTTCAACGTCAACGTAGGGGCCAAAATTGAGTTCTTGCGCCATGGGTATATTTTAACCGCAGAGACGCCGAGTGCGCAGAGGAAACGAGCAGCGACGATAACTCGAGATCTGGACTCGCCGGTCTCGATCGCGATTGGTGGAGCTTTCCATCGCGGACCTAAAGCGCAACTCGCATATTGTTTCACACGACGCATCGCGGCTCAGTTCGCTCATTGGATTTCCAAAATGTCGGATCTAAGCATCTCGGCGTCTGCGTCTCGGCGGTGAATACTCTACGGGTTCAGCACGATCTTCCCAAACATCTGGCTCTTCTCCATGTACTCGTGAGCGGCGCGGATGTCTTTCAGTGGAAAAGTATGGTCGATGACCGGCTTCAGCCGTCCGGCGAACACGTGGCTGAGCACTTCATGGAGTTCGCTCATCGTGCCCATGTACGACCCCAGCAATGCCAGTTGGCGCGAGAACAGAAAGCGCAGATCGAGTTCGACTTTCGGTCCCGTCGTCGCGCCGCAGGTGACGAGTGTGCCGCCCGCCTTGAGCGATCTCACGCTCTCTTCCCAGGTGGCCAGTCCAACGTGCTCGATGACGATGTCGACGCCCTCAAAATTTGTGATCTTGCGGACTTCCTGCGAAATTTTCTGCTGATAGTGGTTGATAACGAAATCGGCGCCGAGTTCGCGGGCGCGCTCTATTTTGCGCTCGTCGCCCGCGGTCGTGATCACACGCGCGTGGAACAGTTTTCGCAATCTGGATGGCGGCAATGCCCACTCCTGAGTTCGCGCCCAGCACCAGCACGGTTTGTCCGGGGCGGATCGCGGCGCGTCCGGTAAGCATGTGCCACGCGGTGAGAAAAACCAGCGGAACGCTGGCGGCCTCATTGAAATCGAGCGAGTCGGGGATCGGAATGACATTCACTGCGGGCACCGCAATCAGTTCGCAGTTGCCGCCGTCCACGGCATTGCCGAGCACGGTGAACTGGCGGCACTGATTCTGCAGGCCGGCAACGCACTTCGCGCAGTGATTACAGAAATGCATGGGCGCAAGCAGCACGCGCTGTCCCGGTTTGAGGTCGGTGATGTACTCGCCGACTTCGACAATCTCGCCGGCAGTGTCGCTGCCGAGGATGTGCGGCAGGTTAATGCCGGGCAGTCCTTTGCGCACCCAGATGTCGAGATGGTTCAGAGCGCAAGCCCGCACGCGTATGAGGACTTGGTCTTTGCGCGGCTTGGGATCGGGAACGTCTTCGTAGGCGAAAACTTCCGGCCCACCGAACTGATGAATGCGAACGGCTTTCATGGGGACTCCTACAACTGCAGGCGGCAAAATTCAACCCTACAAACTAGCACAAACGCATTGGCTCGCGCGTAGGGACGGCCGCCCTCGGCTGTCCAGTCGAGCGCAGCTCGACCTTCGCCGACGATCTGCGAATTGACCTTCCCCGCTCCGCGAACCATAATCAACACATGGACATCTACGAGGAGATCGTCCGCCTGCGAAAAGAGGGACGGCGCGGAGCCGTGGCGACCATCGTCAACGTGCGCGGTTCGATTCCTTCGTTCAAGACCGCCAAGATGCTGGTGCGCGACGATGGCTCGATGGTTGGAACCATCGGCGGCGGCTGCGTTGAGGCTGAGGTGTGGCAGGCGGCGCGCGAAGTGATGGAATCGGAGAAGCCGCGGACCCTGACGTTTGATCTGAATCAGGATCCGAAGTACGACACCGGCCTCGTCTGCGGCGGAACGCTGGAGATTTTCGTGGAGCCGATTTTGCCTCCCGCCGATCTTTATATTTTCGGCGCCGGTCACGTAGCAGCCAGCCTTTACAAAGTTGCACGCATCGCTGGATTTGACGTCACGGTGGTGGATGATCGAGAAGCCTACGCCAATCGCGAACGCTTCCCCGAGGCGCAGCAGGTAATTGCCGAGGATTTCGACAAGGCCGCGGCACAGCTCGCGCCCAGCGAGTCTTCGTACATCGTGATCGTCACGCGCGGGCACCGCGACGATATGCGCATGCTGCGCTGGGCGGTGCAGACTCCGGCCCGCTACGTCGGGATGATTGGGTCGAAGCGGAAGACCATCACCATCTTCAAAGAGCTGCAGCAGGAAGGTCTGCCCGCGCATTTATTTGATCGCGTCCACGCCCCAGTCGGGCTGGATATAGGGGCAATTACGCCGGAAGAGATTGCCGTGTCGATCACGGCGGAACTGATCGCGAAACGGCGAAAAGTGGAGCGCGATCTGCCGCACATGAGCTGGTTCCATCGGCGGGAGCGAGAGTCCGAGGTCGAGCCGAAATCCTAAGTCGTCTTTACCGCCGAGACGCAGAATGCGCGGAGCAGGGGCAGGCTCGAGTGACCGCCCTCGCTCGTCCGCAAGCCGAGCGCAAACTCGGCACTTTGCCAGCGGCTGCAACAACTCTGGATTCGCTTTTCTCGGCGTCCTCGGCGTCTCGGCGGTTATGATTTCGGGATGCCGAAGGAAATCGAAATTAAATTTCGAATTGAGAATCTGCCCGCGCTAGCCCGGGCGCTGAAGCAAGCGGGCTTCAAACAGCTCACCCGCTCCACCCACGAAATGAATTCCCTCTACGATCTGCCCGGCCAGAAGCTGCGCAAGCGGGGCGAAATGCTGCGGCTGCGCAAGTACGGCGAGACCTGGGTGCTGACGCACAAGGCGAAAAGCAAGGCCGGCCGCCATAAAGTGCGGGTTGAGCTGGAAACGCGTATCGAGAACGGCGAGCAGATGGACGCCATTCTGCGCGCGCTTGGTTTCGCGCCCACGTTTCGCTATGAAAAGTATCGCGCCGAGTGGAGCGACGGCACCGGCCACGTCGTGCTCGATGAGACTCCGATTGGGAATTTCGGCGAGATCGAAGGACTACCGCGCTGGATCGACCGCACAGCGCGCGCGCTCGGCATCGGCCGGGGCGATTACATCACTCAGACCTACGCTCCTATGTTCTTTGCCTGGAAGCGGCGCACGCACAGCAAAGCCACCGAGATGACGTTTCGAGCGCTCCGCAAGCAACCGAAAAGCGTTTAACCGCCGAGACGCCGAGAGCGCCGAGAAAAATCTGGAAGGCAATAAATAATGAATAACGAATAATGAATCGCTGCGGATCTCCTGAAGATCTAGCCAAGCATTGCTCGGCGCACTCGGCGTCTCGGCGGTGAAAGCTCTACGAATTTGCCCCGTGACACTTCTTATATTTCTTGCCGCTTCCGCAAGGACAAGGATCGTTGCGCCCAACTTTCGCCGCCGAGCGCACCACCTGCTGGACTTGCATGTCGCCCGCCCCGGCCATGCGCGCCTGTTCCAGTTCCCGCTTCTTCTTGCGCTGGAAGGCTTCTTCGATTTCGTCCACAGATGTAGCAACCTGGCGCGGCCGGCGTCCATTGCCGCCGCGGCCGCCGGTGATGACCGAAGGCACGCCCGCTTCGGGCCCTTGCTCGGACGCATCGCTTGGAATGATTCCGCCCGCCCGGCCTCGCTCCCACGTCCGGCGGACGTTCCATGATCTGCATCAGGTACAGGTAGCGAACCGTTTCTTCCTGAAAGCGCTGCATCATCTCTTCGAACATGTCGAAGGACTCGCGCTTGTACTCGACCAGCGGATCATGCTGGCCATAACCGCGCAGGTTGATGCCCTCTTTCAGGTGGTCCATCGAGAGCAGGTGATCTTTCCACTGCGCGTCGATCACGCTCAGCATGATCATGCGCTCGTGATAGCGCATAGCCTCGGCGCCGATCAGCGCCTCTTTCGCGTCATAGCGCTCTTTAAGTTTGTCGAAGATCGCGTCGCCCAGTTCCTGGCGGTTCATCTGCTCGGGCTTGAGGCCTTCGGCATAGATGTCGACGCCGAAGCGGGTGAAGATCGCGTCTTTCAGAGCTTTGAGGTCCCAATTAGCGACGTGCTCTTTCGGCGGGCAGTGCCGTTCGAGGATGTCGGCGAGAATCCCGGAGACGTAATCTTCGACGATGAGATCTTTCTGGTCGAGGCCTTCCAGCAGACGGCGGCGCAGGCCATACACCGCTTCGCGCTGCTTGTTCATGACGTCGTCATACTCAAGCAGATGTTTGCGGGCCTCGAAGTTTTGGCCCTCAACGGCTTTCTGCGCGCCTTCGATTTGGCGCGTGATCATGCGCGATTCGATGGGAACACCTTCCTCCATGCCGAGGCGTTGCAGCAGCTTCGAAACCCACTCCTTGGCGAAGATCCGCATCAAGTCGTCTTCGAGCGAAAGATAGAAACGCGACGAGCCCGGGTCGCCCTGGCGGCCGGCGCGCCCGCGGAGCTGATTGTCGATGCGTCGCGCTTCGTGGCGTTCGGTTCCGAAGATGTGCAATCCGCCCGCCTCGATCACCTCGCGATGTTCCTTGTCCGTGTCCGCTTTGTAGCGCGCAAAAATCTCGTTCCACTGATCGGTCGGGACCGCGTACTCATTGCCGGCGTAGTACCAAACCGTGCGGTTGGGATCGTCCACATCGGCTTCGATCTTGCCTTGCGCGGCGCGGATCGGCTGCGCGATTCCCTTCTTCACGCATTCCTGCTTGGCCATGAATTCGGGGTTGCCGCCGAGCAGAATGTCGGTGCCGCGGCCCGCCATGTTGGTGGCGATGGTGACCATGCCTTTGCGTCCCGCCTGCGCCACAATCTCCGCTTCGCGCTCGTGGAACTTCGCGTTCAGCACGACATGCTGCTTCAATCCCTTCTTATTCAGCAGGTCGGAAAGGCGCTCGGATTTTTCGATCGAGGTGGTGCCGACCAGCACCGGCTGGCCGCTCTCATGCAGTCTTTGGATTTCGTCAGCGGCCGCGAAATATTTTTCCTTCTCCGTGCGGTAGACGATGTCCGGATTCTCTTTGCGCAGCAGCACCCGATTGGTCGGTATGACGAGGACTTCGAGCCGGTAGATCTTGTCGAATTCCGGCGCTTCGGTTTCCGCCGTGCCCGTCATGCCCGCCAGCTTTTTATACATGCGGAAATAATTCTGGAAGGTGATGGTGGCGAGCGTTTGATTCTCGCGCTCGATCTTCACATTCTCTTTGGCTTCGATCGCCTGGTGCAGCCCGTCGGACCAGCGCCGGCCCGGCATCAGGCGCCCGGTGAATTCGTCGACAATCAGCACTTCGCCGTCTTTGACCACGTACTCGACATCTCTCTTATAAAGCGCATGCGCTTTGACGGCGGTCTCCACGTGATGCTTCAGCGCCCAGTTTTCCGGGTCGGCGATGTTGCCGATCCCCAGCAGCTTCTCGACTTTTTCCCAGCCGTCGTCGCTGACCGTGATGTTGCGGTGTTTTTCGTCCACCACATAGTCCCCGGTCATGATTTTGGGCTCGCCCGGCTGCGTATCGATTTCTTCGCCCTTTTCGAGCTTGGGGATGATGCGATTCACCTTGTAGTACTTGTCGGTGGACTCTTCGCTGGCGCCCGAAATGATGAGCGGCGTGCGGGCTTCGTCGATCAGGATGGAATCGACTTCGTCGACGATGGCAAAGTTGTGCACGCGCTGCACGCAATCGTTGAGGTCGAACTTCATGTTGTCGCGCAGATAGTCGAAACCGAATTCGTTGTTGGTGCCGTAGGTCACGTCCGCAGCGTAGGCGGCGCGGCGCTGCTCGTCATCGAGGTCGTGGACAATCACGCCCACCGTCAGGCCGAGAAAGCTGTAGAGCTTGCCCATCCATTCCGAGTCGCGCTTGGCCAGGTAATCGTTGACCGTGACCACGTGCACGCCGCGTCCGCTCAGCGCGTTCAGATACACCGGAAGCGTCGCGACCAGCGTTTTGCCCTCGCCGGTCTTCATTTCGGCGATCTTGCCTTCGTGCAGAACCATGCCGCCGATCAACTGCACGTCGAAGTGCCGCATGTTGAGCACGCGCCGTCCAGCTTCGCGGACCACGGCAAACGCTTCCTCCAGCAATTCGTCGAGAACGACCTTGAGAACTTCGCTGCGCTCGGCTTCGATTTCCCTCTGACGGTCGGGATCAGGAAGATCAGTATCCGCATCCGGTTCGTCGGCGATCGAGCTGAGCCGCTCCTGAATACGGGCGCGAAACTCCGCCGTCTTGCCGCGAAGCTGCTCGTCAGAGAGCTTCTGTATCTCCGGTTCGAGCGCGTTGATAGCCTCCACACGAGGCTGCAAGCGCTTGATCTCCCGCTCGTTCTTCGTCCCGAAAACCTTGCCCAGCAATGTGTTGATCAAAACGGAAATCCTTCAGAGACGCGCGTCCCCAGCTATCAGTAAAGCCTAGCACATTAGATGCGGCAGGGATGGCGACGGACGGACCGTGAACAGCGCCGGTACACATCCACCTAAAGAAACGGGTTCTGGATAACCAGATCGCCGAAGCGGCGGCCGTGTTGCATGTCTTCGCTGTAAAGAATCTTGCAACCGCCCTGCAGCGCCGCCACAACGATGAGGGCGTCGTACCATGAAAGTTGAGTTTCACCGTGCAACCGCAAGGCTTCAATCACAAGTGCAGGGGACGAAGAGATCGCCATCATCGGGAATAGTGCGGTAAGCACGAACGACTCCAGGTCGGATTTGACGATGGCGAGGCGAAATCCTCGCAAGGCAACGTTGATAAACTCCTGAACGACTTGATAGCTGATGATCGCCTGCTTATCGGCGGCACCGTCTGTAATCAGCCGCTGGGCAATCTTAGCTTTCTGTGGGAAAGATTGACCGAAGGCATAGACGATGATGTTCGTATCCAGGAAGGATTTAACGTTCATTCATCTCATCCCGCGTGAACTTTCGCCCGGCATCGGCGTACTTGAGTTTTTCAAATAACGCTTCTATTTCCGCGCGGCTCACCATGCGGGAGCCATACCAGTCCAGCCAATCGCGGAAGGCGTCGTTCAGCGTTTTGTGCTCGCTGCGAGCGACCTCGCGGGCCAGTTCAATCTTGATTTCATCCGCACTAAACGTGATGTTCTTCATATGGCCTTATCTTCGCTCATTCATCTCGTCGCGCGTAAACTTGCGGCCCGCGTTCACATGACCGAGGCTGTTGTAAAGTTCCGTGACCTCTGCGGCGCTCACGCGACGGGATCCGTACTGAATTAGCCATTCGCGGAAAGCATCGATCAGGGGCCGGTGCTCGCTGCGAGCAACTTCCCGGGCGCGTTCAATGGCAGCTTCGTCGGCACTAAAAGTGATGTTCTTCATATGTGTCTATCGCGTTAAGCGTCCGATTCTCGTCACGAGCCACTTCTCGGCCACGTTCGATAGCAGGGGTATCAGCACTCAAAGTAATATTTCACACGAATGCAGTGTACACGATTATAGTGCGATCGGCAACCAAAAGCGGGTGCCAAAAGCTGGGCGCCTTAGACCATGATTGGCGTGGCTTGTCCCTTCCCTGTATTCTTCCCCCGTTAAGACCATGCCCACCTTCTACCAGCGATTCCAGGAATCGGCCCGCAAGTTCCCCGACAACATTGCGCTTGAGATCCAGCGCCAGCAGACGGTCGAGCGTGTCACCTTCGCGGAACTGACCCAGATGTCAGAGAGCGTCGCGAACTGGCTCTCGACGCGGGTTCCACGGGATGCGCGGGTAGCGATTCTGGCGGCGAACCATCCCCGGTGGGTGGCGGCATATTTAGGGATCATCGCCGCCGGCCGAACGGCGGTTCCGCTCGACACGACTTTCAACGCCGACCAGGTGAAGAAGTTGTTGATCGATAGCGGAGCGTCCCTGTTGTTCTGCGACGTGAAGCATCTTCCGGTGGCCGCGGAAGCGGTCGAGGGACTCGGCATAAGTCTGGTGATGACGTCAGCGGCGGCCGAACAGAATCCCAATCCGGATGCCCCACTCATCGCGTCCTCTGCGATGAGTGGGTTCCCGCGGTACACAGGCTCTGGCCGCCGATCTCGATTCCATCTTCGCCGCCGGCCCCGCTGGCTTTCAGCCCATCGTCCCCGCTGCGGACGACCTGGCGGCGCTGCTCTACACCTCGGGCACTACCGCCGATCCAAAGGGCGTCATGCTCACCCACGCCAACCTCGTCGGCGAGGCGAATTCCGTGTTCGCGGTATCAAGATTGGTCCTGAGGATGCGCTGCTGGGAATTCTCCCCATGTTTCATGTCCTCGCGCAGATGGCCAACCTTTTCCTGCCTCTATTCAATGGCGCGCGCGTCGTCTATCTGGAAACGCTCAACACCACCGAATTGCTGCGCGCTTTGCAGGAACGTGACATTACCGTGTTTTGCGTTGTGCCCCAGTTTTTTTACCTGATTCACGAGCGCATTTTCAAAGAACTCCATAAACGCGGCAAGCTCACGCTGTCGCTGGTGCGCACCCTGATGGCGTTGAACCGCGCGCTGCGCCGAGTCCATATCAACGTGGGCAAACTTTTCTTTGGAAAGATTCACGCCACCTTCGGCCCTCGCATGCGCTATCTGATAACCGGCGGTTCGCGATTCGATCCGGCCATCGCCCGCGACTTTTACTCTTTTGGCATCGACGTTCTGAATGCGTACGGCCTAACGGAAACCTCAGGCGGCGCCTTCCTCAATCCTCCGGGGCGCGATATTGTATTCGGCTCGGTTGGACGGCCTTTTCCTGGGGTTGAGGCTAAGATTATCGAAGAGAAGATAGTCGAAGAGAAGACTGTTGAAAAGAAGACCGTGGACCCGCAACCGCTGGACGACGGCGCGCCGCCCGTGGGTGAGATTGCGATCCGCAGCGCCATCGTCATGAAGGGATATTGGAATCGTCCCGAGGCCACGGCCGAGGTGCTGCGCGACGGCTGGTTCTACACCGGCGATCTGGGCTACTTCGATTCCGGCGGCAATCTCTTCATCACCGGGCGGCGCAAGGAAGTCATCGTGCTCGCCAATGCAAAAAATGTGTATCCGGAGGAGATCGAGGCGCACTACCTCCGGGCGCAGTCCGTGAAAGAAATTTGCGTGATGGCAGCGGAGGCGCGCCCCGGTGATCCGACGTCGGAGCGGCTGCATGCCGTGGTCGTTCCCAACTTTGAACTGCTGCGCGAACGCAAGGTCGTCAACGCAAAAGAGGCGATCCGCCTCGACATTGAAGCGCTCTCCCACAAGATCGCTTCCACCAAACGTCTGGGAAGTTACGACATTTGGCAGGAAGACCTGCCGCGCACGACGACACGCAAGTTAAAGCGCTTCCAGATAGAGCAGAGGGTTCGAGAGCTGAAGCAAAACGACGGCGGAGGCGCTGCGGATTTCGGCAAGGAGAAAGAGAAGCCGCTAACCGACGACGAGCAATCGTGGCTGGAGCGGGAGGATGTAAGGCGCGCCCTCGCCATAGTTGCGGAATCGTCGCGGGAATCGTCGCGCAGCCGACTGCAGCAGATTCGTCCCACCCACAATCTGGAGCTGGATTTGGCACTCGATTCCATGCAGCGCATTGAATTGCTGACCGCGCTCGAGCAGCAGCTTGGCGGCGAAGTGCCCGAGTCGCAGTTGGCGGAAATTTATTCGGTGCGCGACCTGGTCGATGCCGTTCTAGCCAGCGCCAGCCGCGGCGAGGGCCAAGCCAGCGCGGGAGCACCGGCCTGGTCGACCATCTTCAGCGAGCCCGTCACCGATCCCGAGGTCCTGGCACTGGCGCGCCACAATATTTTCGCTGAAGTCTTTTTCTTTCTGCTGGGGAAATTGATTTATCTTTTCGCGCTCGACTGCCTTCACTTAAAAATGCGCGGACTCGAAAATGTGCCCGAAAAAGGCCCATTCCTGCTTTGTTCGAATCATCAGAGTTATATCGATCCGATGGTGATGGCCGGGGCGCTGCCGTGGCGCCTGTTTCGCGATACCTTTGCGCTGGGCACGAGCGACATTTTCGGCAAAGGATTTATGCGGCGGCTGGCGCGATGGCTGCGCACCGTAGTTCTTGATCCCGACGCGAACTTGGTGTCCGCCATGCGTGCCGGAGCTTTTGGCCTCAGCCAGGGACACATTCTCGTTCTGTATCCCGAGGGCGAACGCACCGACGACGGCAACCCGAGATTATTCCGCAAGGGCGCCGCGATCCTCTCGATTCACACGCAAGCCCCGATTGTCCCGATCGCGATCCAGGGCTTTTACGAATTCTGGCCGCGTCACAAAAAGTTCCCCAAGTTCACCGATTTGCAACTGACATTCGGCAAGCCAATTCAACCTCCACCACTGCAGGAGGCGAGCGAGGCCGCGTACGAGCAACTGACTTCCGAGTTGAAAGCCAGAGTGGTGGCGATGTGGCAAGAATTGAGGAAACAAGAAATACGCGAGGAAAAGTCCGCGCGAACTGGAAAAGAACGTAACAAATTCGGCGCCCGCGGAAACCGGACCGTCTGTGAATTAATAACGTCACTTAGTAACGTGACTTAAGAACCGGTCGTTCGTGGTTCGCGTGCTTGCCAACGACTAACGACCAACGACGAACGATTAGCGACCGCATTTTACGCGCCCGCGCCCTTAGCTTGCCCGCCCACAACCTTGGTAAAGGCCTCCACCACACCGGCGTGGAACTTCTGGCCAGCCCCCGCCACAATCTCCTCTTCGGCCTGGTGAGGCGAGTACGATTTGCCGGCAGCTCCGCTGATCAATTTTTGGTAGGCATCGGCCACAGCCAGAATGTGAGCCTCGATTGGAACGTTGACCGAACGCGCTCCCTGATCCTGCAAAATCTGCTGCGCGACGATGATCGGAATCACCCGCCGCAACGCATTTCCAACGGCCTGGGCGCGCGCATCGGCCTTGCGGGGCTTGCGGAAACTGGCAACCACTTCGTCGCGGCTCATGTCCGCGGCCTTGTAGAGAATGTCGTTGCTGATGCCGAGCTTGCTCAGATCCCGCAACAGCACCGCCGACCGCAGCAACTCGACGCGATCCGAACCCAGTCCCATCGCCTCGGCCATTCTGGTCGACGCCTGCACCACCCGCTGGTTTTCACTATTGCCGAGCTTCTCATTGGCCATGACGTGTTCCAGAACTAGCAGCAGCCCGCTGAAACTTTCCCGGATGTCGGCGGTCATCGCCTCCTTGCGCTCGTAAAGTGTGCCCATCACGTAGCCGACAACCGCCAAAATTCCCGCCCAGATGGCGAAGTTGAAGAGCCGCTCCCCGGGCAGCGTCAGCACCTTATGTGTAGGTATCAGGTTGTTCAAAAAGTCCAACAGAACGACCAGGAACACGCAAGCGAAGGCGGTGAGAGTCGCGTGCCGGCGTCCGAAGTAGTAAGCCGAGTACAAAGTCGGCAGGAAATAAAAGCAGAGCGCCATCGGCAGCGACTCGGCATAGAACTGCACCGTCGCCGCGATCAAGAACAACGATAGCAGCAGAATACTTTCCTTGGCGAATTTACTCATCGTGGTTGTCCCGATTCTTGATTGTCCCGATTCTGGTGTCCGGGCCGTCCCGCCCCGCTCGCGCAAGCAAGGAAGCCCTTCCTGACATGTTGAAGCACTCTAGTGTCCAAGGAAAGTTACCGGGGTCATGAGCCTTTTGTGCAGATCTCCCCAACTCTGTCATCCCGACCGGAGGAGATCATCGCGAAAGCGATGATCTGCGGAGTGGAGGGACCTTGTGTTTAATGTTTGCATCGGACGGCCGGGTGCCCCACCCTTCGTTTTTTGAAGGGTGGGATTCTGCGCCCACCACTTGTGATCTTTCGCTGACTCCCGCAGCCCCCTCACCGTAGAGTGAGCCCATGATCCCATCAGCCACCCTTTTCGCAAAGTACGCGAAATGGGGCACCCGTCCGAACCCGCGCGAGGAGCCGTCCGCCTGGAATATAACAGCCCGCTTTGAAATGTCTTTCATGTGGAGTATACTGTGGAATAGATTCCACATATGCAAATCGTTCAAATCGTGCTGGATAAAAAGCTGCTACACGCCGCCGACCAAGCCGCAAAGCGCACTCGACGAAACCGGTCCGCTCTGGTGCGCGACGCCCTGCGGGAACATCTCCGCCGGTTAGAACTGCGAGCCCGTGAAGAACGCGACCGCCAGGGCTACTCGCGACAATCTCAAGCCGACGCGGAAGCGCAGGCTTGGGAATCGGAGGCCACGTGGCCGGAAGAATAGCCCGAGGTGAGGTTCGGCTCTACCAGTTTGCCGCGCCCGACAAAAAACGGCCGGCCCTCGTGCTCACCCGCAACAGCGCCATCGCGTATTTATCCACGGTCACGGTTGCGCCTGTCACTTCCACGATTCGCGGCGTGCCCTCGGAAGTCGTTCTGAATGAGGAGGACGGCATGAAGTCCCCGTGCGCCGTGAACCTGCACAATGCAGTTACGGTGTCGCAACAGCGCCTGGGGAAACGCGTGGCCCAGCTTAGTTCCGCACGAATGAATGAGGTGTGCGCTGCTCTGCGCTTCTCTTTGGGTTGCGATTCAAACTAGTTAGTGGGAACGAACTGCCCCACTCAAGCCAAAATCGGGCTTGAATGGGCCACCCGTCCGCTGCGGATAGGTAGCTCGTTTCCAGAATTCGCTTCTCGCGTAATCTTTGCTGTTTACTCTTGAGGTATTATCTCGTGGATATCCCCACCCCCCCTCCCCCCTCCCGTGTGGAATCATGGGATTAGGAGGAAATTCCCGCAAAATCTTTGAGTTTAAAGGACTTGGAGGTAAAATATTTATTCGTCAATGACTTAGCTCGTTTTTCGCTTCTCTCGGGGCATGGGCGGTGGGCTGACGCCCGCTGATTTTCCCAAATTGGTGTTTTCAAGGAGCGCCGACTAGTGGGGCTGGGGCGGCTTCGAGGAGCGTCTTGGTAACGGGCACACCTCGGCCCTGCTACAGGTCGATCTCCATTGTCTCCGACGGGCGGTTGGGAGTCTGTGATGGTGCTCACTGGGCGTTTGTGATGAAAAAAAGTCAAAAGCCCCGCCCTTCGCTTCGCTATAGGACGGGCTAGCCGCAGCGCGTCACACGCCTGGGTGCGTTCCGTCACTGCGCCTACGCACGAGTAACGGTAACCTCCGCATATCTTCTGTACTAACTTCCCCGAGTACACCTGTGAAGGAGTCTACCGATTGTTGATTCGTTGGGCCGGTACTCCGTAACGTCATCGAGTGGGAGAAAAAAAGTGGGACAACAATTGTTCGGTTTTATCCCAGCGATAGGGCTTTTAGTCGGATTAACGATTGGCATCGTGTCCACGTGGTTTCTACTGCGCGCTCGGGCTGGCGCGGCAAAAGACGCAGCTACCAGTGAAAGCAAAGTTGAAATCACCCGGCTTCAAGAAAGAGTCTTGTCGAACAACGGGGAGCTTGAGCGAGAGCGTGCAGCGGTTGTGGAGCATAAAGCCACAGCTGCGCGTTGCCAAGAGCAACTCAGCGCCGCTCGAGAGGAATGCGCCCATCTGGCTGAACGCGCAAACCGCGTCCCTGGCCTTGAAGAGAAATGCGACGAACTAACAAATGAGCGGCAAAATCTCCAGGCCGAACTAGCGAAAGTGAAGGCCACTCTCGCCGCTGAACAGGCGCAGACCGCGGAGAAACTGACCCTTTTGCAAGAAGCTAAAGAACAGCTGTCTACCGCTTTCACGTCTCTGGCTAACAACATATTTGAGGAAAAAACAGTCCGGCTCACGGAACAAAACAACAATAATATTGGACAGATTCTGGAACCTTTCAAAACGAAACTCGATGAGTTTAAGGCCAAAGTTGAGGAGGTTCATGACAAAGAGATCGACGGTCGGGCAGCACTGCGGGAGCAGGTTAACCAACTGACAACGCTGAATCAGCGGCTATCGGAAGATGCGCAGAGCCTTGCAAATGCGCTCAAGGGCTCTGCGAAAACACAGGGGAATTGGGGAGAGATGATTTTAGTGAGACTGCTGGAAGCGTCGGGTCTCCGCGAAGGACGTGATTATGAACTCCGGCCGTCCTACCAGCGCGAAAACGGCCACCGGGGACAACCCGACATTGTCATCCATCTGCCAGGCGAACGACACCTAATTATTGATTCGAAAGTGTCTTTAACGGACTACACACAATATGTAAACGCTGTCGACGAGGCAGATCGAACTGACGCGCTTGGGCGTCATCTGAATTCCATGCATCGGCACGTGAAGGAACTGTCCGACCAGGACTATCAAAACCTCTACGGCTTAAATTCGCTGGATTTCGTGATCATGTTTGTGCCGATTGAATCGGCTTTCGCGGTTGCATTGGAGCAAGACACCAGCTTGTGGGAAGAGGCATGGAGCAAGAATGTGCTAGTCGTTAGCCCGAGCACCCTCCTGTTTGTTTTGCGCACTGTCGCCTACCTCTGGCAGCAAGAGGATCAGGCGCGCAATGTACAGGAGATTGCTCATCGGGGTGCCGAACTTTATAACAAACTCGTCGGGTTCGTTGAGGATCTCGGTGAACTTGACGACCGATTGCGACAAGCTAGAGTAAGCTTCGACAGCGCCTACAAGAAACTAAGTAGTGGACGCGGAAACGTGATTCGACAGGCCGAGATGCTGAAGGAGATGGGTGTGAAGCCGAACAAGGCGCTGCCTGTTGCATTGGTTGAAGCGGCTCTGGAAGATACGCAGGCTCCAAGCCGGGCTGCAGTCGCTGAAACTGAGGTCGTTCCGGCCTGATGTGAAGTTAGAATTCCCTGATGCGTCTTTGCCGAGCAGGGAGGGTAGGGGTCCTTCGACTCCGCAGAGACTTCACTTCGTGAAGTCCCCGCTGCGCTCAGGATGACAACTTGGATAGGGCCTCCTTCGCCGTCACTTCGCCCGAGGATGCGTCTGGTCGTAAACGTCCATCATGTGCTTGACCGAGAGCTGCGTGTAGCGTTGCGTGGTCGCCAGCCGCTCATGCCCGAGCAGTTCCTGGATGGCGCGCAGGTCCGCTCCCTCTTCCAGCATGTGCGTGCCGAAGGCGTGACGCAGAGTATGCGGATGAACCTCGGGCGACAGTCCCTTGGCAACCGCGATGCGCTTGACGATGCGTCCCACGCTGCGCGTGGTAAGCCGTCCGCCGCGCTGGTTGACAAGCAGCGCGGGCATGACTTTCGCCGGCATGCTTTTCGCGGAACTGCTTTTCGCGGAAGTTGTGTTCTTCGGCGTGTTTCTCAGAGTCGCGAGCAGTTGTTGCCGCCACGGCAGGTAAACCGCAAGCGCCGCGAGCGCCGACCCTCCGAACGGGACGTAGCGTTCCTTCTTGCCTTTGCCGCGAATCAGAATGGCTTCGTTGCTCAGGCTGATGTCGTCGAGATTGATGCCCACCAGCTCCGAGTTGCGAATGCCGCAGCCGTAGAGCAGTTCGAACAGCAGACGATCGCGCTCGGGAAACGATGCCACCTCCGGCATTTTGCCGTCGAGCACGGAATTCATTTCCTCAATCGTCGGAACGCGCGGCAGTTTCTTCGGCAGCCGTGGCGTCGAAACCAGCTTCGCCGGATTCTGCTCGACCACCCCTTCCTGCGCCAGCCAGCGATAAAGCGACCGCACCGCGGCCAGCGCGCGGGCGACGGAAGTCTTGCTCAATCCTTTGTCGTAGAGATGCGAGAGGAAGCCGCGGATCGCGATGTGGTCGATCTTCCAATTCCAATTCCAATCGCGCGGGCCCATTCTCGGACCTATGTAGGCGGCAAAGTTGTCGAGATCTCCGGTGTAAGCCTTGATGGTATGCGCCGAGGCATTGCGCTCCCGCAAGTGGCGGAGGAAGTCGTCAGTGGCGCGTTCGACGATGGTGCGCGAGTTGTTGGCAGCCACGCTCATGAGAAGAAATTTGTAATTGGTAATTTGTAATTGGTAATTTGAAACCAGATCGAGCGCCGAAACGCTTCGCGTTCGGCCTGATCTGATTTCAAATTACCAAATTACAAATTACCAATTACAAATTGTTCCTCGCTTTCGCCCGCGGATGATGCTTCGCATACACGCTCTTCAGCCGGTCGAGTGCAACGTGCGTATAAATCTGCGTGGTCGAAATGTCGGCGTGGCCGAGGATGGTCTGCACCGTCCGCAGGTCGGCCCCATTCTCCACCATGTGCGTCGCGCAGGAGTGACGCAGCATGTGCGGACTGGCGTGGCGTCCTGAGGCAAGTCCCGAAGCGAGACCCGCCTTCCCGACCAACTGCCAGATGCGCTGACGTGTCAGGCGGCGGCCTCCTGTGCCCAGGAACAAGAGCGGCGAACTTTTCTTTCTTAGCGATTACTTCCCTGCCGTTTTTCAGATATTGCTGTAATGCTTGCTGGGCCGGCACTCCGAGCGGCACCATGCGCTCTTTGTCGCCCTTGCCGCGGACCAGGATGTATCCCATTTCGAGTTTCAGGTCTTCGAGACGCGCGTCGGCAACTTCGGAAACGCGCACGCCTCCCGCATAGAGAAGTTCCAGCATGGCATGGTCGCGAAGCGCAAGCGCTTGCCCGCGCGCCGTTTCATTTCGCGGCCGCGTCTCGGCCAGCTTCGTTCCGGACAGCATGGCTCCGACTTCGTCGCGGCTCAGCGCCTTGGGCAGCACCTTCCACTGTTTCGGCAAGTCGATGTTGAGCGTCGGATCCTTGTCGATCTTTCCATCGAGCAGCAAATGCCGATAAAGATGCCGGATGGCCGAAAGCTTCCTTCCCACCGAGCGCCCGTCGAGCGGATTCGAAAATAATTCCTGGATGTATTCGCGCACATCTTCCCGCCGCGCTCCGCTCAGAACCACGCGCCGCTTCTCCAGAAACTCCGCGAACTGCGCCAGGTCGCTGGTGTAAGCGGCAATCGTCAACTTCGCCGATCCGCGCTCCACCCGCAGATAGTCGAGAAAGGCGGAGAGCGTCCGCGCGTTGGCATCCGAGGCCATGTAGATGAGTATGGGATGTCAGGCAGAACCCGAGAAGTAACGAGGAGGATGCGGGGGATAGGTCAGAGTGATAGTGCGGCTCTTAAGCACTCGTCCTTCTAAACACCTCTCATCGGCAGACCTTGCTCTGACCGCTGCCTCGCTATCCTTCGCCGCGCCGGCTCGCAGCAAATCCACCGCATACAGCGCACCCTCCGGCGTCTCTTCGTGCTTGAAGTAGGCGAAGACATCGCGGCCCGCGGCGAGATGCTCGTGGATGCGGGCGCCCATCGCCTGGCGTTCTTCGGCGGTGTAGGTGGGTTTGCGGTAACGGTAGTAGGCAAAATCGGCGGTGACTACGTCGGGAGTGTCGCGCTCTTCGGTTTCGGCCACACAGAGCGCGATGTTCCGCTCGCGCAGCGTGTTGCACGTGGCGTCGACGAAGCTGGCTCGCTCAACCACGATTCGTGGCGGAACTCGAACGCCGCGCGCACCGTTCGCGGCAAGCTTTTCAGAAATTCGGAAAGCACCGCCTGATCCGCTTTGAAATTCGGCGGCAACTGAAAGAGCAACGGGCCGAGGCGTCCGGCGCGCTCTAAGGCCTCCAGCGTTCCGAGAAAGCGCTGCAGGAATTCTTCCGCGCTCTTCAGGCGCTTAATATGCGTGAGCACCTGGTGCGCCTTGATGGTGAAGCGAAAATGCTCGGGCGTTTCGGCGATCCAGTTCTGGACGGTCGTCTCTTTGACCAACTGGCGAAAGGTGTAGTTGACTTCGACGGCATTCAATTTCGATGCGTAGAAGTTTAGAAATTTCTTCTGCGCGAGTTTTTCCGGATAGAAGGCGGGCTTCCATGTCGGATACGCCCATCCGGAAGTGCCAACGTAGAGATGCGCCATGTGGTTTGGTAGCGCCTGGCTCAGTCAAGCGCAAGCCGGAATTATAACTTGCGACGCTTTTTCACGGATGGCTTCCCTTTAGTCTGTCTAGTCTTAGTCGTAGCCTTGTCTTCTCTGGGCGCGGCCGCGCTTCGGCCTGGGCTGCGACGCTGCTGCCTTCGTCCTCTTCTTTTTCCGATGCGGCAGCCAGTCCGGCCAACTGCGGCAGCTTCTGCTTCAGTTTCAGCACGGGCTCGAACAGGTCGCCCATCTTCTCCACGCGCGCGAGCACGTCTTTCGCCTCGAACACCAGTCGCCCCGCATCTTTTTTCTTCAGCGCCTGCTCGACTTCGTCCCACAAAACCGGCGTCGACACCGTCGGCTGCTCACGCGCGCGCAGAGAGTAAATCGAGATCGTCGTCTTGTGCTGGTCGTTCTGGCTCCAATCGACGAATACCTTATTAGTGCGCACGGCCTTCTTCATATCCGAGACCACCAGTTCGGGATGCTCCTGCTCGAGCAGACGCGCCACTGCGTGGGCAAAAGATTTGGTCTGCTCGTAGCTGGTTTTCGTATGCAGCGGGATATAGATCTGCAATCCCTTCGAGCCGGAGGTTTTCGGAAAGCTCTGCAGCCCGAAGTGATCGAAAATCTCGCGCACCCAGAGGCCAACTTGCGCGCACTGCACAATGTTCGCCGGAGGTCCAGGATCGAGATCAAAAACAATCGCGGTCGGCGTACGAATGTCGGCGGCCAGCGAGAGTGACGGGTGCAGTTCAATCGAAGCCAGGTTCGCGATCCACACCAGCGTGGGCAAATCGTTGGCGAGGATGAAATTGATGGTGCGGTGGTTGCTCTCGCTCCAGATGGGCGCGGTCTTCACCCAGTCGGGCCGATGCATGGGCGCATTCTTTTCGAAGAAATATTCGTGGTCGACTCCTTCGGGATAGCGCTTCATGGTGAGCGGGCGTCCGGCGAGATGCGGCACCAGCACGGGCGCAATGCGGACGTAGAAATCCACGACCTGCCCCTTGGTGAAACCGGAGGCGGGATAGAGGACCTTGTCCAGATTCGTGAGCTTGAGTTTGCGGCCCTCGACTTCGACGATGGTGGGTGCGGACATGGCGTGGTGCGAGTTGCGGGCTACGGGCCGGCGACTCAAAACGGCTTCCAGTATAGATGGCCCGAGCAAGAGCGGGCGATGTGCAGCCCCTAACGGCCTTCTATTTCGCAGAAACTACGGTATCGCTAAAGCGATACCCTGATATGAAGCTAGAGTTTCCTGGCGGCTACTAAACGGGAGACGCGGCAAGCCGCGTCTCTACGAGCGGGTTGACTCGGAATCTATATTTCTAGTATTATCGAAATATGGCCGCCGCTACCAGCAAGCTCCGAACGAACAGTGAGCGCGTCGCCCGCTATGCCGACATGTTTTCCGCCATGGGCACCGAGCCGCGGCTGCGCATCATGCAATTGCTGCTCTCCGCGCATCCCGAGGGTCTTGTCGTCAGCGAGATTCAGGACGAGCTCGAGATCCCCGGCTCCACGCTTTCTCACCATCTTGACAAGCTCAAGAATGAAGACCTGGTGCGCGTCGAGCGCAAGGGCACGTTTCTGCGTTACAGGGCCAACACGGAAGCGCTGCGCGAAATTCTGCAATTTCTTTACGCCGAGTGCTGCACTCGAAACAAGGCGCTCAAGCCGCAAGACTCTCATACAACTTTGTAAATAGGAGAAACCGTCATGCCCGATACCAACATCGATGTCGCCAAAAACGATGTCGCCAATATCAACATCAAGGAAGTCGTAAAAGAGAAATACGGACAAGCGGCTTTGCGAGTTACGAATAAGACGGGCGGCAGCAGTTGCTGCGGCGCGACGCCGGCCAGCGGGCTCTCCTGCGATCCGATCACCTCGAATCTCTACGACGCGTCGCAGGCGCAGCAGATTCCCGAAGAGGCGATGCTGGCCTCGCTCGGATGCGGCAACCCAACCGCGCTCGCCAAGCTGAATCCCGGCGAAACCGTGCTTGATCTGGGTTCGGGCGGCGGCATCGACGTGCTGCTCTCCGCCCGGCGCGTGGGGCCCAGCGGCAAAGCCTACGGCCTCGACATGACGGATGAAATGCTGGCGCTGGCCAACGAAAACAAGCGCAAGGCGGGCGCGGAGAACGTCGAGTTTTTGAAAGGCGAGATCGAAAACATCCCGCTGCCCGACAACTCGGTCGATGTCATCATTTCCAACTGCGTGATCAATCTTTCGGCTGACAAAGACCGCGTGCTGCGCGAGGCATTTCGCGTGCTCAAGCCGGGCGGGCGGTTCGCTGTCTCCGACGTGGTCACGCGCGGCGAAATCGTCGCCCGAGGTCCGTCAGAGTGTGCTGGCGTGGGTTGGTTGCATCGCCGGCGCTCTGGAAGAAAACGAATATCGCGGCAAGCTCTCCGCTGCCGGGTTTGAGCAAATCGAGATTGAGCCCACGCGAATTTATCGTGTTGAGGACGCTCGTGAGTTTCTTTCCTCCTCAGGCATTGACGTGGATGCCATCGCGGCGCAAGTCGATGAAAAGTTCATGAGCGCTTTTGTGCGCGCGGTGAAGCCGAAACGGGCGCAAGAGGCGTGCTGCGGTCCGACGTGCTGCAAGTGAAATTTGATTCCGCTGCGGACAGAGAGACTGCGGCGTTCTCACCTTCTGCCGCACCAGCAGGGCGAGCCGCGATCTGCGTTCCTGCATCACCAGCAAGAACTGTCCCGGTTTGCGAAAGCTCATGAGGTCGGCCTCCAAATCGACAGAGCGAGTTCGGCTCTCCACCACAGCCGGACGATCATGAATGGAAACTCTCTCCAATATGGACGCCGTCGACCATCGGCCTTGGGCAGAAGCTTTCGGAGACGGTACTTTTGGCGAGGCAACGAGCGATGCAGCGTTTCGTTGAAGGACTCACTGCGCCAATAAATGTAACGGTAGATCGACTCGTAGCTGATGCGGTCGCTGCGCGGTCGCTGGGACATGCGCGAGGCAATCTGCTCGGGCGACGATCGCGAGACGAGATGTTGCAAAACCTTCTCACGAAGTTCCGGCTGACGTTCCAACTAGAGGGCTCGACCGCGAGCAGGACGACGCAGCAGCAACAGCTGCGCGTCTCTACGGATCTAGCCGCGGCCCACTTCTTAATCCGTGGACATGGAAGCTCCACTACAACGTTCTGTTCCTGTGCACGGGAAACTCGGCGCGCTCCATCATGGCCGAGGCGATCCTCAACCACAAAGGAAAGCCTGCCTTCACCGCCTACAGCGCCGGAAGTCATCCTTCGGGGACGGTTCGTCCCGAAGCGCTGAAGCAGCTTGACGATGGCTCGCATCTCCACGACCGGCCTGCGCAGCAAAAGCTGGGACGAATTCGGGCGGCGCGGCGCTCCCGCGATGCATTTTGTCTTCACGGTTTGCGACAACGCCGCCAAGGAAACCTGCCCGCTGTGGCCGGGACAGCCCATGACCGCGCACTGGGGAGTTCCCGATCCTGCCGCGGTTCAGGGGGACTCCGCCGAAATCGAACGCGCCTTCCGCGAAGCGTTTTTTATTCTCGACCGGCGCATCAGTCTTTTTCTGCTCTTCCTCTGGCGGCCCTCGATCGCCTCGCGCTGAAAAAAGAAGTGGATCGCATTGGAAAGCAATGACGCGTCAATGAACAGTGACGATGACTACGATGAAGCCATCCCGCCGTCTCAGCTTTCTGGACCGCTATCTCACCGCGTGGATCTTCGCCGCCATGGTCATCGGGGTCGCCTTGGGATGGCGGCTGCCGGGAATCGTGCCGTTTCTGAATCGCTTCAGCATCGGCACAACTTCGATTCCGATTGCGGTGGGACTCATCGTCATGATGTACCCGCCCTTCACTAAGGTGCGGTACGAGGAACTGCACGAGGTCTTCCGGAATACACGAGTGCTTGGTCTATCCCTCATCCAGAACTGGGTGGTCGGCCCGATCCTGATGTTTGTCTTGGCGGTCGTGTTTTTGCGCGGCTACCCGGAATACATGGCTGGACTGATCATGATCGGGCTGGCTCGCTGCATTGCGATGGTCATTGTCTGGAACGAACTGGCCAGCGGCGATACCGAATATGCTGCCGGTCTGGTTGCCTTCAATTCCCTGTTCCAGGTGTTCTTCTACTCGCCGTACGCGTGGTTGTTCATCACGGTTCTTCCCGCAAAACTCGGCCTCCACGGCGCTATCGTCCATGTCTCCATCGCGGAAATCGCCAAGAGTGTTTTTATTTATCTTGGCATTCCTTTTCTTGCCGGGTTCGTCACTCGCACGCTGCTGCTTCGGATTAAAGGGCGCGAGTGGTATGAGCGTAATTTCGTTCCCCGCGTAAGCCCGCTCACGCTGATCGCTTTGCTGTTCACGATTGTGGTGATGTTCTCGCTCAAGGGCGCATACATCGTTCGGCTCCCGCTCGATGTCCTGCGGATCGCGGTGCCACTTGCTGATTTACTTCGTCGTGATGTTCCTGGTGTCGTTTTACATGGGGAAGAAACTCGGCGCCGACTACTCGAAGACGGCTACACTCTCATTCACCGCAGCCTCGAATAACTTTGAACTCGCGATTGCCGTCGCAGTTTCCGTTTTCGGCATTAACTCCGGGGCTGCATTCGCCGCCGTCATCGGCCCCCTGGTCGAAGTGCCCGTCATGATTATGCTGGTCAACGTAGCGCTTTACTTCCAGCGCCGCTATTTTCCCGATGCCGCTCGTTTGACAATCTTCCCTGCCTCCACGTAACTTCGAATTTTTGGTGTTCCGTCGATCTTCCGTCGTGGAGGCAGGATGAAATCCCGCTTAACTTCTATACAAACAATTGTTGTCTGTTTCGTGCTCTGCTCGCTTGCTCTGGGGCAGGATCTGGCTTCTTTCGAGAAGCGCACTACCGTGAAGAAGCTGGCCAATGGGCTCACCATCATCATCTGCGAGCGGCCGGAGGCGCCGGTGTTTTCGTTCTTCACGCACGTGGATGCGGGCTCGGTGCAGGATCCCATGGACAAGACAGGCCTCGCGCACATGTTCGAGCACATGGCCTTCAAGGGCACGGACACGATTGGGACGCGCGACTATGCCGGACGAGAAAGTTGCGCTGGCGAAAGTTGAAGAGGCTTATGCCGCCTACATTGCCGAGCGCGACAAGCCGGTGGACCGCGACGAGCAGAAGCTCAAGCAGCTCGAACAAGCCTGGAAGGACGCGATTGCGGCCGCCGACAAGTTCTCCGCGCCTTACAGCAACGAGTTTGGCAAGATCGTCGAAGGCGAAGGCGGCGAGGACATGAACGCCTCCACCGATCTCGACGAAACTGACTATCACTACTCGTTCCCCATCAACCGGCTGGAATTGTGGGCCTATCTGGAATCGGAGCGCTTTCTGCATCCCGTGATGCGGCAATTTTACAAAGAGCGCAACGTGGTGATCGAAGAGCGCCGCATGCGGGTGGACAGCGATCCCATGGGGCGGCTGCTCGAGCAATTCACGGAAGAGGCATTCGCGGCCCATCCTTATCACCGGCCGACGATCGGCTGGATCTCGGACTTGAATTCTTTTTCGGCGACCGACGCACAGAAGTTCTTCGATAAATACTATGTGCCCTCGAACATGGTGGTCGCCGTGGTTGGAGACGTAAAAGCTTCGGAAGCCATGCCGATGGTGGAGAAATATTTCTCGCGGATTCCGGCGCGTCCCAAGCCCGACACGGCGACGACCACCGAGCCGGCGCAGAATTCCGAGCGTACGGTCGTGCTGCACGAGCAGTCGCAGCCGATTTATCTCGAAGGCTATCACCGCCCCGATTACCGCAGCCCGGATGACCAGGTCTACGACGCGATTGCCGACCTGTTGTCGAACGGCCGCACCTCACGCCTCTATCGCGCGCTGGTTCGCGACAAGCAGATCGCGTCGGACGCGGAGGGATTTACCGGGCTATCCGGGAAATAAATATCCGCACCTCTTCGCGTTTTTCGCTTCCCCGCTCCCGGGCCACACGCCGCAGGAGATGGGCAATGCGATTCATGTGGAGATTGAACGGCTGAAGAAAGAAGACATTTCGGATGAAGAGCTCAGAATGATCAAGACGCGAGCCAAAGCCAACCTGATCCGCTCGCTCGGATCGAATGAGGGTCTGGCGTCCGAGCTCGCGCTCTATCAGGCGCGCTATGACGACTGGCGGGAGCTGTTCCGCTCGGTCGACCGGATCGAAAAAGTTACCAAGGCGGATATTCGGCGGATTGCGAATCAGACGTTCACGCCCGATAACCGGACGGTGGGGATTATCGAGTTTGCCGGCGGGCCTGCCGGGAACGGGCGCAGGGCCGCAAGGAGGTGGACAGTGAAGCGCGCACGCCCAGCCCCTAAAGGGGCAACGGATTTCGAGGGATTTAAGGTATCGCTAAAGCGATACCCTGATACGAAGCAACTGGTCGTCTTTGCGATCGTCGTGTTCGTCTTTATTGGCGTCTTTGGCAGCAGCGTGCAGCTGTGGGCGCAGGCGCCAGACCTGGCAACAGATACCGATTCCAAAGTTGCCGGCGTTTCATCCGCCGCAGCCGAAGCGCATCGTGTTTGCCGAATGGCATGGTGGTTTTTCTTCAGGAAGACCACGAGTTGCCGACCATTGACGGCATCGCTCGCATTCGCGGCGGCGAGCGCTCGGTTCCCGCGAACAAGACGGGGCTGACCGAGATTTACGGCGAAGTGTGGCGCACCGGCGGCACCAAGTCCCAGACCGGCGATCAACTCGACGACTATCTGGAGCAGCGCGCCGCCAAGGTCGAGACCGGTGGAGGCATCGACTCCACGAGCGTGAGCTGGACGTGTCTGAAAGAAGATTTCGACGATGTGTTTCGCGTGTTCGAGGACCTGCTGAGGAAGCCGGAGTTTCGCGCCGAGAAAATTGGAATCGCGCAGAAGGGGATGTATGACAGCATCTCGCGGCGCAATGACGAACCTGGGCAGATTGCGGGACGGGAAGCGGCGATACTGGTGTATGGGGCGAACAATCCGTATGCGCGAGTCGCCGAGTATCGAACGGTGGCGGCGATCACGCGTCAGGATCTGGTCGAGTGGCATGACAAGTACGTTCACCCGAACAACATCATTCTCGGCGTGGTCGGCGACTTCGACTCGGCGAAGATGGAAGCCCGTCTGCGCGAGGCTTTCGCGTCCTGGCCCAAGGGACCGGCGGCGAAAGATACGGAGATCAAGCCTGATCCTGCAAAACCTGATCCTGCGAAGCCAGGATATTACCAGGTCGACAAAACCGACGTGAATCAGAGCACGATTGAAATGGTAGCGGTGGGCATCACACGCCGCACTACGGATTATTTCGCGACCTCGGTGCTCAACGAGGCCTTCGGCGGAGGATTTTCGTCGCGGCTGTTTAACGACATTCGCACCACCAAAGGGCTCGCCTACGGAGTCGGCGGCGGAGTGGGCGCGGGCTGGGATCATCCCGGAATGCTGCGGCTGATGGTGATGACAAAGAGCAAGACCACCATCGAGTCCATTCAGGCGCTCGATGAAGAGATCGCCGACCTCGCCAAGCGTCCCATCGACGATGCGGAGATCAAGCGCGCCAAGGACGCGATTCTGAATTCTTTTGTCTTCCGTTTCGATTCACCGGCGAAAGTTTTGCGGGAAAAAATGGCGTATGAGTTTTACGGCTATCCGCTGGATTTTCTGGAGAACTTTCAGAAAGGGATCGAGGGAGTTACGAAGGAAGACGTCGCGCAGGTAGCGGCGAAATACATCCACCGCGATCAGATGGCGGTGCTGGTAGTGGGCAACGCGAGCGAATTCGACAAGCCCTTGTCATCGCTCGGGACGGTGACCAAACTGGATATTACGATTCCGCCGCCACCGCCGGGGGTGGTGCCGGAACAGGGCGAGCATCCGTAAAGCCGCGGCGGACGAAGCGATTAAACTTGCAACCCCGGCTGCCAAGGCACGACCGCGTTGCTTGAGGCCGCTGCTGGTTCGGGAGTTCTGGCCGAACGTGGCCTGGACTCTAGCGTGCGCCTTGGACATTTTTCCACCCGAACCTCCGCGCGTCTCCCTCTAGAGCTTCAACTGTTTGCGCTGGCGGCGGCTGATGATCCAGGGTTCGACCTAGCAACCTTTCCAAATTACGGACCTCAGAAGCATATTCCATCTCCAATCGTTGTCGAAACCCGGCCTCGATGGCGGGACGGCGCTCATAAACAAAATTCAGTCGGCCCACAATCGCTCTAGCTTCTTGCCACAAAGCCGGAAACGCACGTTCGAATCGCCCAAGTGCTTTGGATTGCTTCAACCGCTGCAACTGCCGCTGCACTGCTTTAGAGCGCATACGCCGGTTACCATTGACGATCTCAAAGCTGCGTCTTCCGTCCGAACGCAGTCCCAAGAATGAGAGCACTTTCTCGTACGCAATGCCGGGAGCTTTGGCGAAATCATCGAACAAGATGACGTGAACCCGCTCCCTGCCGAACGCGTCGAAGTATCGTTGAATCTGCTCCGAGAATCTGGTCATTTCGCGATAGCTCAAACGCGGAACGGGTTCACCCCGAAAGGGCCCTAACTGCCAATATCGCTCTTCCTGAGAATCGACCGCCAACTCGAATCGGGTGATGTGTTCGGCCCCGCAGCACAGCCTCATACTATGCAATGAATGAATGACATCGATTGGGTTCCGCAGCATAACTATGATCTGAGCAGAAGGATTGAAGTCGAAAATCTCTTGAGGGGCTCTTCGCGACACCAAGTACCCTGTCGATGCTTCCCCGATTCGGCGCTTGCCGGTTGCGCGATCAAAATTGCTCAAATATTGCGCCAGCGTTCTTGATTGTCTCTGGTCGCCTAAAATATCGGGAGCGAAAAAATGGGGCTCTTTGTCGCTTCGACATACCTATGTCCGGGTGACCACCCAGATACGCATAGAGTGCCGTGGTGCCACATTTTGGCGCTCCCACGATGAAGAAGTCCGGTTTGTTTACGGTTGGCATTTTCCCCCTCCTCCTTGTCGGGCAATGGGACGTCGGCCTGTCTTGACGCATCCCGCTGGCGCCGCCAGTATCGGGGAAAACTTGCTTTCCGGTCAGTGAGTTTGCTCACAGCGAAAACGTGATGAATGTTTTACCGGGAATTGGGGTCAGAGTGGATACCAGGAAAGAATGCTTTCCCGTGGCTTACTGTTTAGTTGGCTGAAATCGCGTCTGCACTAACTGAGAATTGAATGCGATTGCCCTCACCCCACTATCCCATTTGACAAGAGTCGATCCTGGAGTTATCGTAGGCGAACAAATAGCGAATATAGCCAACGCCTATGACCGCACATCCGCTGCTCCCTGATTTCGAGTCCCCGCCGAAGTTGGTCGGCATCGCGCGGATTGCGGCTGCGGGTGAGTCGCTCCGCGAGGGGCACAACGTCGAGTACTTCACGCTTGGGACGCGATCGCTGCTCAATCGGGTGGTAAGCCGGCGCAATCTTCCCTTTACCTGGGCCATCAATCCTTATCGCGGATGCGAGTTCGCCTGCAAGTATTGCTATGCGCGCTATACCCACGAGTTCATGGAACTGCGCGACGGCGTGGACTTCGAACGAAAGATTTTCGTCAAGCAGCAAGCGGCGGCATTGCTTCGGTCGGAATTAAAAAAGGTCAAGCGTGGAGAGGAGATTGCGATTGGCACGGCGACTGATCCCTATCAGCCGGCGGAGCGGCGTTTTGAGGTGACGCGGGCAATCCTGGAAGAACTGGCGCTGCACTCCGGACTCGAGATCGGAATCGTGACCAAATCGAACCTGGTGACGCGCGATGCGGAAATTCTGCGGCGCGTGGGCGAGCACAACCGGGTTTTTGTGAATGTGACCGTGACCACGGTGGATGCGGAACTGGCGCGGAAGCTGGAGCCGCGGGCGCCGCGTCCCGATCTGCGGCTGGAGGCAGTTCGCCAGCTGAATCTCGCGGGCGTGGACGCAGGTGTGATCTGCGCCCCGGTGCTGCCTGAAATCACGGACCGGCCGCGCGATCTCGAGGCCCTGGTGAAGGCCGCCAGTGCAGCCGGCGCGAAGTATATCTTTGCCAATCCGCTTTTCCTGAAACCGTGTTCGGCGGCGGTGTTCCTGCCGTTTCTGGAAGAACACTTCCCCGAACTGGTGGAGCTTTACCGGACGCGTTATGCCGATCGAGCATTTCTGCCAAAAGGGTACGGGCAGCGGCTATCGCAATTGATGGCCGCCTTGCGGCGAAAGTACGGAATTGGAGATCAGCACGCCCGCAGTAGTCGTAGAGTGCATACGGCGGTCGCGCAGATGGAATTGTTTTGAGGCGGCTCAGTTTTAGCTCGCTGGTGGAGAGCCGGGCGTCCCCGCCCGGCCGCCGAACTGCTGGACCCTTCGACTGCGCTCAGGGCAGGACGGGCGAGACGCCCGTCGCTCCACAAGCAAAGGCAGCGCCAGCCTATAATGTTACGTCTGCCATGACGTCCCCTCAGCCAACTGTTCCCCCACCACACAGAATCAAGAACAATGCGCGGCAGTTCTGGTATCGCGTCAGCGAGGGGCTGGCTGTGAACCAGCTCTGGTCGCAGTTTGAAAAGGACGCGCGCTCGAGCTACCGGCTGTACTCGGCGGGGCTGGACAAACTGCCGGAGGAGCCATCCAGATTAAAGCGGGCCTGGCAGATGGCGAAGGCGCTGTTCTGGGCGATCCTGGAAAAGCTGACCCCGGCACGCCGCGTGCTGCTGCTGGTGGCGATGATTCTGCTGTTCTTTCCTGGCGGCGGGTTTACTTACATCAACGGCGACAAACATGTCGAGGTCCAGGGGCTGGACTTGCATTTCTGGGGCGGCCTGTTGATGTTCGTCGTCCTGCTGCTGGAGCTGGCGGATCGGGTAGTGATGAAGCGCGACCTGGAAATCGCCAAGGATATTCAGGCGTGGTTGTTGCCGGGCGCGCCGCTGCAGATTCCGGGATACCAGATTGCTTATGCGACGCGTCCGGCGAACACGGTGGCGGGCGATTACTACGATGTGATCCTGCGGCCGGGCCGAAGGTCGAGCGGAGGGCAGAGCGAAGACGGGAGCCAACCCCCGAGCGAAGACCGCATTCTGTTTGTGGTGGCCGACGTGGCGGGAAAGAGTATTCCGGCGGCGATGCTGATGGCGACCTTCCAGGCTAGTCTGCGGACGTTGTCGACTAGCGGCGTCCGCTGGCCGGATTGCTGGCCGGCGTGAATCGCTATGCCTGCTCGAACAGCGCAGGCGGAAATCGCTTCACCACCGCTTTTCTCGCCGAACTGGATGCGGCGACCGGAGACGTGGTTTATATCAACGCCGGGCATAACGTTCCCATTCTGCGCAAGAAATCGGGCTTGGTGGAGCGGTTGGAGGTGGGAGGCATTCCGGTAGGGATTCTTGCGGAAGCGCCTTACCAGTCGGGAACGGCTCGCCTCGAGCCGGGCGACTGGCTGGTGATTTTTACCGATGGGGTCGTCGAAGCGGTCAATCAGAAGGATGAGGAATACGGTGAAGCCGCATTGATACGACTGGTGGATCGCGAGTCGGGGTCAGCTCCAGCAGAACTGCTGCGCAGCCTGCTCGCGGAATTGGATCGGTACGTGGGAAACACTCCGCAGCACGATGACATCACTTGTTTGCTGCTGAAGCGGACCTGAGAGGCCAGCTGTCAGCTGTCAGCTCTCAGTAAAGTCAAAAGCCTTTCCCGGCGCACTCGGCGTCTCTGCGTCCCTGCGTTGAAGATTTTACTGAGAGCTGAGAACTGAGAGCTGAGAGCTGCCTTTCTACAATGGCTTCAGGCCGGCAAAGGAAAGGAATTGTCCTGCCGCGAATTGAGCCTGGACTGGATCCGAGGAAATCTTCTGCACTTGCGCCACAGCGGAGTCGGCCTCGGCAGCGCGACCGGCCCGGCGCAGAGCTTGCGCGAAGAGAAGGACATTCACATCGTTGGGATCGACTTTCACCGCGTGCTCCAACTGAGCGACCGCCACATCGGACTGCCCCTGACGCAGCGCCAGGACGGCCAAGCCGGTCAGCGCCATGCCGTCGTCCGGATTCAGGCGCAGAGCATTCTGGTAGCTCTCCGCGGCCTGATCGTAGTCGTGCAACTGCAGGTGAGCTTGACCAAGTTCGCTCCACGCCGCGGCCTGCTGCTTCGGATCGGCGGAAGCGCCGAGCGCCGCTTTGCCTTCCTCGATCGCTTCCTGGGGATGCAGGGCCTGCAATTCGTAATCGCCGAGGGCGAGGATTTGGGTGATCGGATAGTTGTGCAGTGCCTTGCCCGCCCGGAACTGGGCGATCGCCTCGTCAGGCCGGCCCTGCCTGGCTAGAGCGAGCCCGAGATGATTGTGCGCCACGTAATTCCGCTCCGTAACACTCAGCGTATAGCGCCACAAGGTTTCATTGTCGCGCCAGTAGCCGAGTTGGCGATAGGTGAGGCATCCCAGAACGCAACATACGAGAACGGCGGCAGCGGCGAGCCAAGCACGGCGGATCCGAAGCTGGGAGGCCGCCGCGCCCAGGGCCCAATCGTGTACGGTCCAAACGACCGCGATAAACAAACCGATAAAAGGGATGTACGCGTACCGGTCGGCCATCGCCTGCTCGCCCACGGTGATAATGCCGATCATCGGAACTAAAGTTCCCAGGAACCAGAACCAGCCTACGGGCAAATAGCGGCGGTCACGCCAGCGCAGCACGAGCACGGATACCAGAACCAGAAACGCCGCCGCTCCCACCACCTGCCAGCCAGGAAGCAAATTCTCTGGACGCGGGTACAGGGGAACAAGCCGAGACGGCCAAAACGCTTTTCCTATGTATGCCACATAGCAGACAATGACGTTCTCCAGCCGCACCGACATCGGAACTTCCGCCAGCGTCCGTACTGAGTCCCCGGCGCGCTGCGCCAGTACGGTGACGACCGCATCCGCCGCGGCAAGAACGAAGAGGGGCAACTTCTCCCAAACCAGATAGGCGAACGAGCGTGGGGTGGGAGACGCAGGCAGGTCCCCTGCCGCGGGTCGTGCGCCCATTCGCTGCAGCGGCCAGTAGTCCCAAAGCAGCAGCACAAAAGGTAGGGTGACGATCTGCGATTTGGCCATCAGGCCAAGCGCAAAGAAAGCGGTCACCAACAGGTAAAGATGACGTCGGCCGGTGCGCGCGTAGCGGTCGTACGCATGGAGGGCGAGCAGGAAGAACAACATGCTGAGCACATTCTTGCGCTCCGCGGCCCAGACTACCGACTCGACGTTAACCGGGTGCAAGGCAAACAAAGCACCCACCACCAGACTGGACCAGGTGAATCCCGTGGCCCGCTGCAACAGCAGGAACAGCAACACCGCATTAGCCGCGTGGAGCAGGAGATTTGTGTAATGGTGGCCAATAGGATTGAGGTGAAAGACCTGGCAGTCCAAGGCATGCGACAACCAGGTCAAGGGATGCCAGTTACCGTCGCGAAAGGTCGTGAACGACCACTTCACGGTATCCCACGTCAGACCAGCCAGCAACATGGTTATTTTTCAGAATATAAGACAGGTCATCGAAATCGACGAACTGGTTACGGACGATGGGATTGTAGAAAGCAAGAGTGGCAACTACCAGCAGGAGACAAAAGATGACGACGCGATTTTCGCGGGACGCTGACATGTCGATAAGTGGAGGCGGCTCCGTTGGCTGAAGGTGGGCCGCTTCCGCAAAACAAATATTCCACCCCTGCTGCTGACGATTCTAACGCGATGTTGTGTTGACTACGACGGCTCTGAATCGCTCGCCACTACCCCAAAGTAACAGCTCCTCCATCTTATGCCGGTTATGCCGGCCCGTTTTGAGTTAAGAGTTCTGAAGCATCGTAGTGCGCTTGCAATTACTATAGTGCTCATGGGTGCTGGCCACTCTTCGTGCACGCCTTCAGCGGCTGATACGCTAGCAGTAAAAACAGGTCTCGCTCACGAAGCCGCACGATTATGAGGCAAATCGAAAGTCGGACAACGAGTACAGACGGAACTTGGAAGCGCATGTTGAATCGCGCTGACCTTATAAAAACGGCGCTTACGGTGGCGCTCCTCGCCATCGTGTTGGTACTTTCGTTGAGCGCCGACTTTTACAAATCCTCCATGGTGGATGCGTTTATGGCCATGGCTTTGGGCGGTGTAGCCGTCACATTGCTGGTGGTGCAACCTTCATGGATGAACTTCGCAAGCGTAGCCGTGTGCAGCCTCGTGTTGGCGGGACTCGACTATCGTGTCATGGGGTTCCAGCCCAGGTTCATGGCTGCATTTTCATTTGTAGGATTGAGCAGCTTGGCCGTGCTGGGCACGCGGACGGCATGGGCGCGTAACCAAGATCGCACGCTGTTGCTATGTGCATTTCTCCCCGCGGTTTTGTTCGTGGCTTCGGAATACATGGCTTCGACTTTGCTGGATTACACTGCAGCACTCCATCCCAAAACGTTTGATCTTTATTTGTATTCCGTTGATTGCAGCCTGCGCGTGCAATTCAGTTTTCTGCTTGGGCAAGTGTTCTCACGGTACCTGTGGTTCAGGTTCGCTGCCTTACTGTTCTACATCGCTTTACCTCTGCCGCTGGCGTTGGTCTATGCGGCTCACCTCCGCCTAAGAAACAAAAGTGCTCTTCCGGTAATGCTGGCTTTCCTGGTGACCGGTCCGATGGGAGTGCTGTTCTATAACATGGTTCCGGCCACCGGGCCGGTCCACATTTTTGGACAAAGCTTTCCATGGCACCCGTTGTCCACGTCGCAAGCGATGCACTTGGTGTTGGAAACGGTACCCGTCAAGGGTGGGCAAAATGCCATTCCGTCTTGGCACATGGCGAGAACGCTGGCATGGTGGAATTCCAAAGGAGTCTCCCGGTGGATACGCGCCATCGCGCTCGCTTTTGTGATTTTTACCGTGTTCGCGACCATGGGAATCGGCGAACACTATTTCGTGGACCTGGTGGTCGCTTTTCCGTTCGCGCTGATGGTGCAAGCTTTATGTCTGTATCCTTTGCGGTTCAAATATGGTGCGCGACGCGTGGCATTTTTGTTTGGCGCCTTTGCGAGTCTCGCATGGATGGCGCTGATCAGCTTTGCCACGCCGTTTCTTTGGATTTCGCCGGTCATTCCATGGACTATGGTGATGGCCACAATTTCCATCTCCAGTTTACTAATGATCGCGTGCAGAACGCGGAATGACGAATGAGCGAGCTGCGGGCGCAAGAAAAGCCGAGGCGAGCGTTCCGCCAAATGGGGCAACTGGAGTCGACGGCTTCCTCTTGCCTGCCGTCTCCGCCACGCCTGTGCCGGGAATGTGAATCGTTGAATCCATGAGTTCGTCTTCCACTGCCGCGGTGGCGAAACGCCTCGAACGACCGGGAGTCCCGGCTTTCCTCCAAGCTGTTTCAGTCGGCGGCGCAACGCACCTTGCTGTTGTGTCTGCTGTTGACCGCCGTTGTGCTGGTGGTCTACAACCCCGTAATTCACAACGGGTTCCTCAACTTTGACGACGATGGATACATCACGGCCAACGCCCATGTGAAGGCGGGCTTGACGTGGGCGACGGTGAAATGGGCTTTTACTACTTACAATCAGGGAAACTGGCATCCCCTGACCTGGCTTTCCCACGCTCTCGACTATCGACTTTTCGGCCTGAATCCTGCCGGCCACCACTACGTGAATGTCTTGCTGCATGCGGTCAACGTTGTCCTTCTTTTTCTACTGCTCCAGAGCGCCACGGGATTCCGCTGGCGCAGCCTGATGGTTGCCGCATTGTTTGCGCTGCATCCGATAAACGTCGAGTCCGTGGCATGGGCAGCCGAGCGGAAGAACGTTTTGAGCATGATGTTTTTTCTGCTCGCGCTGTATGCCTACACCGTGGTACGCGCGTAGACCTGGTTTGCGCAAATCTGGGCTCCGCCGATACGCCGCAGTGGCGTGCTTCTTTGCGCTGGCGCTGCTCTCGAAGCCACAGGTGATCGCGTTTCCATTTCTGCTCTGGCTGTGGGATTACTGGCCGCTCGGCCGGATTGGCGCTCGGGCTGTGGCCGGCCCGGCGGCGCAAGGTGCGAGCATGCCTAGATTGTCGGTGCGGATGGCTGGTATGGGAAAAGTTGCCACTCCTGCTGCTCTCCGCAGCGAGCGCGGTGGTGACGATGAAAGCCCAGAAGGCCGGAGGCGCGGTCCAGACTTTTTCCCAGTACAGCCTGCTCTTGCGGCTGGAGACTGCCGTGATCTCGTATGTGAGCTATCTGGGGAAGGCGGTCTGGCCATCGAAACTCGTGGCCATGTATCCGCACCCCGCCAAGCTCTATCCTGCCTGGCAAGTGGGCGCGGCCGTAGTCTTGCTGCTGCTCGTCACCGCTTTGGTCATCCGCGCGCGCGACCAACGGTATCTCGCCGTCGGATGGTTCTGGTTCCTAGGCAGCTTCGTGCCCATGATTGGGCTGGTGCAGGTGGGCTATCAGGCAATGGCCGATCGCTACGCCTACATCCCGTTCATTGGCTTATTTCTGATGTTGACTTGGCTGGCTGCCGACTGGGCCCAGGCTCATCGATTTGGCATTCGATGGCTTGCCATTCCCGCGGTTTCTTGTCTGCTGGTGCTGGGAACCCTCACCTACCGTCAGGTTGGCTACTGGCACGACACCGAGTCGTTCTGGCGGCGCACGGTGGCGCTGACCCAGGACAACTACATCGCTCAGAATAATTTGGGAGACTTTCTGCTCAACCAGGGCAAAACCGAAGAGGCCGCCGCGCACTTCCGCGCCGCACTTGCCATCCGTCCCAACGGGCTGGCCGCCAACCTGAACCTTGGCGCCTACGAGGATGGCCGCGGCAATCTGCCAGCGGCCATCGAACGCTACCAGTTGGTGGCTCGTGACGCGGGCGACGCGGGTATGCGCGCGACAGCCTATGGCAGTCTGGGATTTGCCTATCGCGGACTGGGGCAGTCGATGAAGGCAAAGCAGTGTTTCGAGACGGCGCTGCAGTTGGCAGCCCGATCGGGCCAGGGCAATGATTGGACTCGGCTTGATCGCCCAGGAAAATGGCGACCTGGCGGAGGCCATTCGCCTGTACTCGCGTGCGGCGGCGGTGCAGCCCACCGATGTTGGGTACTTGCTGCTGGCGCGGGCACTGCAGCAGGCAGGGCACGTGGACGAGGCCAACGCGATTTCCGAGAGCGTGGCGCGTTCCTCGCCAGATCTTCCCAAGGCGCTGAAAACAACTAAGTCGCTCCTCTCCGGGAAATAAAGCTCAGTTATCAAACGGCTGCGGAAAGGGACGGCTGTACAGGCCGCTGAGAAGGCGAAAGCTACGCAAAAAAAGCCGAGGCGAACGTTCTCAGAATGGGAGTCGCGGCATCTGACGGGGGCTTCCAGGTGAAGATGGAGAGAGGGGCGACTGGCAAAATTTGTCAATCTGGATCTCTGAAAGTGTCATACTGGAGGAATCAAGGGTGACAGAGAAGGTGACTATCCCGCAGAAGGCCACTGAAAACACTGAAGTTTCGTCCAGAAGGACATCTGACTTCCGTCACTTGGTTCTCTGGCCCTCAGAGTGCGATAGTACGAACGAGTTGGTCATCCAACCAAACAGTCAAACGGAGACGAGGAAATTTAAATGCGGAAACAAAAGGGCTTCTCACTGATCGAACTGCTGATCGTGGTCGCGATCATCTTGATCATCGCCGCGATTGCTATCCCGAACCTACTGCGTGCGCGTATTGCGGCGAATGAGTCGTCCGCAGTGGCATCGCTTCGCACCATCAACACAGCACATGATTTCCTACAACTCCAGCTACCCGACGGTAGGCTTTGCGACCACCCTGACCCAATTGTCGGGCACCTGCACGGGCACCGTCGTTCCCACATCGACTACCGCTTGCTTGATCGATTCGACGCTGGCATGCGGCACCAAGAGCGGCTATACCGTTCACCGCCGTCGGGCACGTCTGGCGGCTATGCTGCGTGGGCAAACCCCGTGACTACGAACACCACGGGCGTGCGCGCCTTCTGCTCGGTCGCGGATGCTGTGGTGCGCACCAGCACCGCTCCGGAATCAGCACCTGCGCCGGAACCGAAACCCCGCTGCAGTAAGTTTGGATTTGGCAAAGTACCTGGGGGAGGGTACAAGCCGGAAAGAAGCAGAGGAGAAATCCTCTGCTTTTTTATTGTTGGGGCGCTTTCTGGTGTGCGTCTGAAGTGATTACTCGTTCCCAGGGCCACAAATCCACTGACACAAAATGTCATTTCCGATGCGGGGGAATGACGAAAGCGGCGAACGAGGGGACGGCGCTGCGAATTGCATCGCATTCCCAAGGACTTACGGTTCGTGCGGTTGGACCAAGTCCGGCATGAAAAATGCAACCGTTTCATTGGAACTTGATCGGTTGCGCTCATCCGGGATCAGGGAGATGCGATGCGAAGGGCCAAGGGATTTTCTCTCATTGAACTGTTGATTGTAGTGGCCATCATTCTGATCATTGCGGCGATTGCGGTACCCAGTTTTCTGAATTCGCGCATGGCGGCGAACGAGTCGTCCGCAGTGGCGTCGCTTCGCACACTGAACACAGCACAGATTTCATACAACACCACCTATGCGACGGTGGGCTTTGCGGCCACCCTGACCGTTCTGGCGGGCGACTGCACCGGCAGCACTGTACCCACATCGAGTAGCGCTTGCTTGATCGATTCGGTTCTGCAATCGGGCACCAAGAGCGGCTATACGCTTCGTTCTGCAGGGCGTAAGCGGCGCTCCGGCGTCCTCCTATCAATTCATCGCATCGCCGGTGAATTCGGACTGACGGGCGTACACTCCTTCTGCTCCTTCGAAGATGCGTTGATACGCGTCAGCCAGACGGCAATCACGACCTGCGATGGCACGATCAGTCAGCAACAGTAGCACCGAGGGCGGCGGCAGATTTTGAGTGCCAGCCTTGGTGGCAGCGAGTGTTTACCTTCGTAATCGCCCGGGACAGCCAGACATCCCGCAATCGCGCCGGCATTGCTTATAATTCTCTTCATTGGAATTAGAATTAGATTCCATATCAAATTTCACGCAAGGGGCTTGGCATTGCGCGCATAGCCATGGCTGCGATTGAGATTCTCGACCTGGAAAAAAGCTATCTCGTTGGATTCTGGCGCAAGCGGCCGAAACTGGCGCTGCGTCCGCTCCGCCTGACCATCGAAGAGGGAGAGGTGTTCGGCTTCCTCGGTCCGAACGGCGCGGGCAAGACCACCACCCTCAAACTCCTGATGGGGCTGGTATTCCCGACGGCTGGAAGCGCGCGGATTCTGGGGTCGGATATGGACGATCCGCGGGTGAAATCGCAGATTGGATTTCTGCCCGAGCAGCCCTATTTCTACGACCATCTCACCGCCAGGGAACTGCTCAACTATTATGGGCAGCTTTCTGGAGTTCCGGCAAAAGGGCGCTCGGCGCGGGTGGAGCAGATGCTGGCGCGGGTGGGATTGAGCGATTCGGCGGGGATGCAGTTGCGGAAGTTTTCCAAGGGCATGTTGCAGCGGGTGGGGCTGGCGCAGGCGATCCTGCACGATCCGAAGCTGGTGTTTCTGGATGAGCCGATGTCGGGACTGGACCCGATGGGGCGGCGCGAGGTGCGGGATATGATCCAGCAACTGCGGTCGGAAGGCAAGACGGTTTTCTTTTCGACGCACATTCTGTCGGATGCGGAGGCGCTTTGCGACCGGGTGGGCGTTATCCACAGGGTGAGTTGCGCGGGGTGGGGGCGGTGGCGGAATTGACTTCGCAGACGCAAGGCAAAATCGAGATTATTTTTTACGCACAGGCACAAAGAGTGCCGGCGGGCTTGACCAGCCTCGGGGCCGAGGCGCGGCTCAGCGGCGACATGGTGAACGCGGTATTGCCGGAAGAGCAGCAGGACGCGGCATTGGAAGTGCTGCGGCGCGACGGCCTCAAATTGATTTCGCTGACGCCGGTGCGCAATTCGCTGGAGGAATATTACATCCAGAAACTGCGGCCCACGCCAGGCCAGAAAGACGAAGACCGGAAAGAAGAAGACGAAGACCGGAAAGGGGTGGGCGTGTGAACTCCGGTCGTACGAGTGCGAACGCCACGAGTGCGAACTGCCAGGATCGGTTATATCGCCTTCAACACTTTTCGCGAGGCCGTGCGCGACCGGGTTCTGTACAACCTGATCGCATTTGCGCTGCTGCTTTCCGGGGCCGCGATTCTGGTGGGGGAAATTTCGATCGACATCGAGCGCTTGGTGGTGGTCAACCTGGGGCTGACGGCGGTGTCGCTGTTCGGGGTGGTGATCGCCATCTTCATCGGGATTGGCCTGGTTTCGAAGGAGATCGACAAACGCACGCTGTACACCGTGCTGTCGCGCCCGGTTCGCCGCTGGGAGTTCGTGGTGGGCAAGTTCTTTGGGCTCACGGGAACGTTGGTGGTGAACACGTTCCTCATGGCGGTCGGCGTGTTTCTGGCGCTGCTCTATGTCGCGCACCGATTCGAGAAGATGGACGCGTGGGTATTGGTGGCGCTGTATTTCATCGTTCTGCAGTTTCTGATCGTGTGCGCGCTGGCGCTGTTTTTCTCGTCCTTTTCGACGCCACTGATGTCGGCGGTCTTCACCTTCGCGTTGTTCGTGATCGGAAGTCTGGCGGAGGATCTGCGCGGCTTTGCCAGAATCACGCAGGGGGTCGGGGGATGGCTCGCGACGGCCGTCGCCTATCTGGTGCCGAATTTTTCCGCGTTGAACGTGATCAGCCAGGTGGCGCACGGCGACGCTGTACCCGGGCGACTGATTCTCTACAACAGCGTTTACGCGCTGCTGTATTCGGCGATGGCCATCTCGGGAGCGGTGTTGATCTTCCAGCGCCGGAATCTGAAATGAAGGCCACGCGACGGGCGAACCTGGTGGCGACCGCGGTGCTGTTGTTTTCCATGGCGGGCGCAATCGCGACGCTCTATGCCATCGACCACACGCCGCGGGGATCGGTGGCGCAGGAAGCGCTTTATGTGCGCTCTTCCACGGTGCTGCGGCGCATGAGCCTCGGCTACACCGGCCTGCTGGCCGACATTTACTGGACGCGCGCGGTGCAGTATTTCGGGGAACAGCATCACAATGGTTCCAGCGATTTCCGCTTGCTCGCGCCGCTGCTCGAAGTCACGACGGAACTGGATCCGAAGCTGTTGCCGGCGTATCAGTTTGGGGCCAACTTTCTGGCTCCAAAACCACCCAACGGCGCTGGATTGCCGGGGTCCGCGCTCTTCCTGATGAAGTACGGAATCGAGCACAATCCCGACCAGTGGCGGCTCTACTACAACCTGGGATTTCTGTACTACACCGAGTTCAAGGACTACGCCAAGGCGGCGGACGCTTTTGCGCAGGGAGCGAAGCTTCCGGTGACTAACGAATTCATGCCCATCCTGGCGGCGCGGATGGCGCAGCATGCGGGCGAATTCGATACGGCGCGCATGTTGTGGCGCACGACTTACGAGAGCACCAAAGACGCCCGTATCCGGGACAATGCGGTCCAACATTTGCTCGCTCTGCAGGTGGATGAGGACGTGACGCGGCTGGAGCAGGTGGTCGAAAAGTACCGCGAACAGACTGGACGATTACCGGCCAGCATGGGCGATCTGGAGCGCGCGGGCTTTATCCATGGAACGCCAGCCGATCCGAAGGGACGACCGTACAAGTTGATGCCGGATGGGCGGATCGAAGTGCAGGATCCGGAGAGCATTTTCTTCATCACCAAGGGCCTTCCGCCGGGCGCAGCCCCGCCGCAACCGCTGCACTCGACCCGAGCATGAATCATTAAATCATTGAATCATTTGGTCAGCGGATCATTTAGTCATCTTGGTTTCAATGATTCAATGTCTCAATGGTTCAATGTTCTCCAATGATTCAATTCTGGAGCGCTCTCCGAAGTTGGTGGCGCGAGCAGGCGCGCGAGAACGGGACCTTGAGCGCGGCTTCCTTGCTGATCCGGAATCTGTGGACCTTTGTGCGCGAATCGACGCCCGAGCGTCGGCGGCGGCGCTATGGCGACATGGAGTACGACTGGGAGCATCGCGTCAACACCACCAGCGGCACGGTGGGCTGGCGGGCGCGGCTGCTGGGATTGTTTCATTCCCCTTATCAGCCGACCGACCCGGCTCTGTTTCGGGAGATGATGGCGAGCCTGCCCATCGCAGTTCGATCAATTCACCTTCATCGATCTTGGTTCCGGCAAGGGACGGACGCTGCTGATGGCTTCGGAGTATCCGTTTCGGAGAATTGTGGGCGTGGAGTTGATTGCCGAACTGCATCGCGCGGCGGAGGAGAACATTCGCGCATACCATTCCGCAACCGCAGCAGTGCAAGCAGATCGAGGCGGTCTGCGCGGACGCCTGCGATTTTTCCTTTCCCGCTGAGCCGCTGGTGCTCTATCTGTTCAATCCGCTGCCGGAGACGGGCTTGAGGCGGCGTGATCGACAATCTCGAAAAGAGTCTGGTGGCGAATCCGCGCCCGGTTTGGGTGCTGTATCACAACCCGTGCTGGAGCGCGTATTGGCGAGCGCGCAGGGTTTGTCAGAGCCGGCGGGACGGAGCAATACTCCATCTATCCGGGCCTTGGACACAACGAGCTGACCGAAGCGCTTGACGTCATAGGTGAAGTCGATGAGCGCATCGCGATAATCGATCTTGATATCGACAATCGCGAGCGAATTCCGATTCGGCGTATCAAAATCCGCATAGCATCGAAGATGAAGTCTGCGAGGCCTACGGGTCGTATTAAAGACGCCAAGAACCCGGCGGCGAGCCCTCGCGCAATTTGCCGAACTGCCCATATATCCGCTTAAACATTCATTCGTGATTAATGAAGGAAGGAAGGGGCGGAGTAAAATCGCGAATAGGGGAATCCACCGGACGTGAGGAATCGCACTGTTTCGCTGGCTGCTGTATGGTGGCTCCGGCGATCCCCGGCTCCACAGTGCACGCGCACAGGATGTCCGTCAGCTCGCCCGGGCGGTCGACGCCCACTACAACCACCTGCGCAGTCTCGAATCGGACTTCACAGAGATCTATCGGGGCGATGGTCCGGAGCGTGTGGAATCGGGCACCTTGTGGCTGAAAAAGCCGCGCAAGATGCGGTGGGAATACCGTTCTCCCAATGAGAAGCTGTTCATCAGCGACGGCCAGGCGGTGTGGTTCTACCTGCCGGCGGAACGGCAACTCAGGAAGACGACCCTGCGGAAACTCGACGACGTGCGGTCACCGGTGGCATTTTTGCTCGGTAAGACCAAGCTGGAGAATGAGTTACGAGGGCTTTCCAAAGCTGTGGATCAATCCCCCCTGGACCCCGCTAACACCTGTTGCGCGGGGTTCCGCAGAGCATCGTTTCCGCAGAGCATGGCAGGCCAGGTCAGCGAGGTGCAACTGGAGATCACCCCCTCCGACCAGATTGTCCGCATTGTATTGATGGAAGCGGACGGGGCGACGACGGAGTTCCGCTTTGCGGGCTGGAAAGAGAATCTGGAGTTGAGCGACAGCCGCTTTGAGTTCAGCCCTCCCCCGGGCGTGGAGACAGTGGAAGGAGAGTTAACACCGTAGCTAGAACGTTGCGTCAACTTTGCTGGTGGAGAGCCGGGCGTCCCCGCCCGGCTGGAGGGGCGAGACGCCCGTCGCTCCACTATGTGGCTCATCACGCGGAATTGGACGCGGTTACTTGCGTACCACACGGATGGACGGGTTGGGGTAAGGGCTTTGGGAACAGAATGTTACACTTGACCTAAGACGCTGAATACGGGACAAAACCAGAAACTCGGAAGCAGACGATAGCGAATGGCACAATTCCTGGTCAAAGTCGCCGACGAACAGGGCCATCTGCGGCAGCAGGTGGAGCACGGCCATTCCGAAGCCGAGGTCCACGACCGGTTCACCCAGCAGGGATACCTGGTGTACTGGGTCAAGCCCCGGACCATCCTCAGCACGGGCGGGGGCCAGTTCGGGCGGCGTAGCGGCAAGCTGAAACAGTCTGCGTTTCTGATCTTCAACCAGCAGTTTCTGACGCTGATTAAGGCGGGACTGCCGATCCTGACATCGCTCGATCTTTTGATCAAGCGGCAGCGGGACAAGTATCTGCTGCGGCTGCTGGGAAACGTACGGGAGCGGGTAAAAGGCGGCGAGTTGCTCTCCGATGCCTTCGCCGCCCAGCAGGTTTTTCCGAAAATGTACACGACCACGCTGATGGCGGGAGAGAAGAGCGGCAACATGGAAGAAGTTCTGGGCCGCTACATCACGTATCAGCGGATGGTGCAGACTTTCCGTAAGAAGCTTCTGGTCTCACTGGTGTATCCGGCGCTGCTGGTTTCGGTGGTGACGGTGATGCTGATTTTTCTGATCACCTACGTGGTGCCAAAGTTTGCCGACCTGTTCAACAACCTGGGCGCAGAGCTGCCGCCGATCACGGTGTTCATGCTGTCGCTCGGTTTGAACGCGCAGAAGTACGGGTGGCTGGTGGCGCTGGTCGGGGCGGTCGGAGTCGTTCTGATGTTGCGGTGGAAGCAGAGCGACCGCGGAGCCGAACGTATTGACCGGTTTCTGCTGTCGCTGCCGCTGATCGGGGAAATCCGGTTGAAGTACCAGGTGGCGAATTTCTCGCGCATTCTGGCCACGCTGCTGCAGGGCGGCTTGCCTTTGGTTCCGGCGATGGAAACGGCCGGCGAATCGATGAGCAGCCGGCAGATGTTGAACGGGGTCACCGCCGCAGCGGAGCGGGTGAAAGAAGGACAGAGCCTGGCGCATAGCCTGGAGGCGCAGAAGATGTTTCCCGATCTCGCGGTGGAAATGCTGGAGGTCGGCGAATCGACCGGCGCGCTGCCGGCAATGCTCGGTTCGGTGGCCGAGTTTTACGAAGAGGACGTGCAGACGGCTATGGGCGCAGCCATGGCGCTGATTGAGCCGCTGATCCTGATCATCATGGCGGTCTTTGTCGGCGGGATCTTGATCTCTTTGTATATGCCGATCTTTACCTTGGGAGCGAACGTGCACTAGAGGCAGGCTGACAGAGTCAGGTTCGTGTAGAGACGGGGCTTCGCCCCGTCTTCGCCGCGAACAGAAAGCCGTTACTTTGAAGCAGAGGCTGTAAACTGGAATAGGAATGGCGGACAAGAAAACAGTAGTGGTAAGCGGCGCGAATGGCGGGAAGCTGGCGCCGGAGCCGGCATCGGTTCCCGACGAACTGGAACGCGCGCGGGATATCGCACGGCGCTATCGCTGCGAATTCGTCGATCTGAGCGATTTCCAATTGCACCACGATCTGTTCGAGAAGATCCCGGTGCACCTGATGTTCCGCTATAAGTTCGTGCCGCTGGCTGAGACGCCGGACGGGCGCTTGGCGATTGCCATTGCCGATCCCAGCCAGTTGATGATGATCGACGAGATCAGCCTGCTGCTGGGCAAGCGGATCGTCACCAAAGTTTCGACGCTGAAGCAGATCTCCGACATCCTGCAGAAGACCGAGCAGTCCAAGCGCGTGCTGGAAGACGCGAGCGAAGGATTCACGCTCGACGTCATCCGCGAGGACGAAGCCGGGAACGACGAGACCATCTCCATCGACAAGTTGACGGCGACGGCGGGCAGCGACATGAGCCCGATCATTCGTCTAGTCGACACCACGATTTTCACGGCGTTGCAGCGGCGGGCGAGCGACATCCACATCGAGACCCGGGACGACTCGGTGGTCATCAAGTTTCGTATCGACGGCGTGCTCACCAACGCCATGCCGCCCATCGGCAAAGAGCACCACTCCACCATCATTTCGCGCATCAAGGTCATGAGCGAGCTCGATATTTCCGAGCGCCGCGTGCCCCAGGACGGCCGCTTCCGCGTGAAATACAGCGGACGCGCCATCGACTTCCGCGTTTCCATCATGCCCTCGATCCACGGCGAAGACGCCGTGCTCCGCGTGCTCGACAAGGAGTCGATGAGCGAGAAGTTCAAGAAGCTCACGCTCGACGTGGTCGGGTTCGACGAAGACGACCTGCGCCGCTTTCGCCGCTACATCAAGGAACCCTACGGCATGGTGCTGGTCACCGGGCCGACGGGCAGCGGCAAAACCACGACGCTCTACGCCGCGGTCAACGAGATCAAGACCGACGAAGACAAGATCATCACCATTGAAGACCCGGTCGAGTATCAAATACGCGGCATCACCCAGATTCCGGTCAACGAAAAAAAGGGTTTGACCTTCGCCCGCGGTCTGCGTTCCATCTTGCGTCACGACCCGGACAAGATCATGGTGGGCGAAATCCGCGACAACGAAACCGCCCAGATCGCCATCCAATCGGCGCTGACCGGCCACCTCGTGTTCACCACCGTCCACGCCAATAACGTGGTGGACGTGCTGGGGCGCTTCCTGAACATGGGCGTCGAGCCTTACAACTTTGTTTCGGCGCTGAACTGTATTCTGGCGCAGCGGCTGGTGAGAGTCATTTGCGATTCCTGCCGGACGGCCGTGCATTATCCGAACGACGTGCTCGAGGCCAGCGGTCTCGACCCGCAAGTGTGGTCGCAGGTTCCTTTGTACGAGGGGCAGGGTTGCATCGAGTGCGCGGGCACGGGATTCCGGGGACGGACGGCGATTCATGAACTTCTGGATTTGACCGACCGTATTCGCGAGATGATTCTGGAGCGGAGACCGACATCGGAGATAAGGAAAGCTGCCCGCGAAGAGGGCATGCGCTTCCTGCGCGAATCGGCGCTGGACAAGGTGCGCGGCGGAATCACCACTCTGAAAGAGATCAACAAGGTCACCTTTATCGAGACCATGCGCTGAGGCTGAGTGGCAGAGACTGATTGTCAGAGACTAGTTATTATCTGCTAGTACTAGTCCCGGCATCCCCATAGTGCGGGATATCATCAAGTTGTGTGAAGCCGTCAAATACGTTGTTGTTTACGAAAAATCCGGTACCGGCTGGGCGGCCTACGTTCCCGGCCTGCCAGGAGTGGTGACCACAGGCCGAACGCGAACCGAAGTTCGCTCTTTGATCCAGGAAGCAATCGAGTTCCACCTGGATGGGCTTAAAGAAGACCAGTTGCCCATTCCCGAGCCGAGCGCCGAAGCAGAGGTAATTTCAATCAGCCCAACGAGATAATGACTTCCACGTCCAAACACGCTCGCCGTCCGACGCTCGCCTGCGAAATCGCAGCGGACCGCGTCCTGGCGGGCCGCGCCGCCGATAAGGGGCGGATGGTGGCAATGTCGGCGGCGCGGGAACTGGCGCCGGGCACAGTGGTACCCGATTTGATGGAAGCGAATCTGCGGGATGGCGCCGCGATCCGGCAGGCGATTGAAAGCGCGCTCGGCAGCGTCGGCGGACGGTCGCGCGACGTGATCGCGATTCTGCCCGATACCTCGGTGCGCGTCGTGCTGCTGGATTTCGAAACGCTCCCCTCGAAGCGGGACGAGGCCGAAGCCGTGGTCCGCTTCCGGCTGAAGAAGTCGCTGCCTTTTGATCCCGATGAGGCCCGCATCTCGTATCACGCGCAGTCCTCGGGTAAAGGTGTGCGGGCGGTGGCGGCGGTGGTGCTAAACACGGTTCTGGAGGAATATGAGTCGGCGTTTCGCGACGCGGGCTATAACCCGGGGATGGTGATGCCGTCGATGCTGGCGGCGCTGGGAGCCGCGGACGCGGAACGGCCAACGCTCGTGGTCAAGGTGGACGCGCGCACCATCAGCATCGCGATTCTCGATCAGGAGCAACTGCTGCTGTTCCGGACGCTTGAAAATGTGCGGGGCGTAACCATCACCGGCGATCAACTGGCGGAGGAAGTCTATCCCTCGGTGGTGTTTTTTCAGGACACCTACAACCTGAACATTGAGCGCGTGTATGTGGCGGGCCTGCCGGAAACGGGTGGCGCCGCGCCGGCGCTGAAGAGCCAGTCTGGCGCGCAAGTTGAGGAACTGGTGACGGCGTCGCAAATCGGGTCCACAACCGGCACGGTTCCGCGCTGGCGCATGGCCGGAGTGGTGGGAGCGTTGATTTCGTAAAGTCGCTGTTCGCTGTTAGCTGTTGGCTCCTAAGCTAAAGGCGAAAGCGAATAGCTAACAGCGGTTGTTCTGATTGCATACAATATGCGTCTCGATATCAATCTCGCGACCCGGCCCTATGAGGATGCCCGTGAATTCTGGGCGCGCTGGGGATTGGGAGTGGGGCTGCTTGGCCTGTTGACGCGTGCTTCTGCTGGTCTTGGCGGTGCAAGGCTGGATTCACGCCGGAAGAGATCGCCATGAGATCGCGCAACTGCAGGCCCAGATCGCGGAACGCGACAACGAACGGGCCAAAGCGCAAGCCTACCTTGATATGGCCGTCAACCGCAGCACGCGGGATCAGTCGCAGTTCTTGAATGGACTGATTCAGCGCAAGGCATTCTCGTGGACGCGCGTGTTCGAAGAACTGGAACTGGTCATGCCCTCGAACCTGCATGTGGTCTCGCTGCGTCCGGAATTGAATGATCAGAATCAGATGCAATTGGAGATGAGAGTAGTTTGCGAAAACCGCAGCGCAGCCGTGGAACTGGTCCATCGCATGGAAGGCTCGAGGCATTTCCAGGGAGCGCAACTGGTGGAGGAGTCGCAGAATGGAGAGTCCGGAGCGGGTATAAGGGCTTCGGTGGTCGCGGTGTATGTTCCTGACGTGCCCGACAGGAGCGGAAAGTAATGCCGGACTTGGCGAAATTCGCGGCGCAAGTTGAAGATTGCGATTGGGGCGATGCTGGCTGCCGATGTGATCGCGGTGGCAGTTCTGTTCTCGCCGCTCGTGGGTTCGGCGGATTCGCGGAGGCTGCAAATCTTACGAACTCCGAGCCGAACTGACGAAAAAGAACCATGAAGTCGCACCGCTGCGCGGCATGGACAAGAAAATCGTGCTGGCGAAGGATGAGATCGGCGGCTTTTACAAGGACCGCTTTGCCGCGACCGATTCCGAGCTGGCCAATGAACTGGGCAAGCTGGCGTCAGAAAATGGGATCCGGATCCAGCAGGCGACCTACAAGCAAGAGGATGCGGAAAGCTCCGGCATAATTCCGGTCGAAATCCATGGCGGTTTTTCCGGGGACTATCTGCAACTGGTGCGGTTCATCAATACGCTGGAACGGTCGAAAATGTTTTTTATGGTCGATAGCGTGGAACTGGCGGGTGAAGGCGCGGGACCGGTCAAGCTGGGAATCACGATACACAGTTATCTGCGGTCGGGTGCCTGAGTGAAACTGGGAATCGAAAACCAGAAGCAAGTTATCACGCTGGCTGTATTGGTCGGGCTGGCAGTGGGACTGGTGGCCTACGAATTCTGGCCCTCGTCGCCATCGGCAGCGCCCGCGACGGCCGCGTCAACGGGAGCAACGCCGGCCAAGCCCCTCACGCGACGCACGGCTTCCGGAAAAGTGGTGCGTGTGGTTGAGCCGCGGCTCGATCCTACGCTTGACCTGAACCTGCTCAGCCAAAGCGAGGAGATCAAGTACGCGGGCAACGGAAGAAATATTTTTGTCGCGGGGTCGGTGCCCAAGATCGAAAAGCCCAAGAGAAACGGGTCACGGACACTCAACACGCTGCCAGCCTGCGCCTGCCTCCGCCCATTCCGCCGCCGCCGCCCATCACGCTCAAGTTTTTCGGCTTTGCCAACCGGCCCGGGGAAACGAAAAAGGTGTTCTTGTCCCAGGGCGAAGACATTTTTATCGCCGCCGAGGGCGACATTGTGGACCGGCGTTATCGTGTCTTGCACATCTCGGCGACAGCGGTGGACGTGGAAGATATGGTCAATAATAACCGGCAGAGCCTGCCCCTAACGCAAGGGGCTCCCGGATAGATTTGGATTTTGTAATTTTGTAATCTTGGAATTTGGCAATTTGAAGGCGAGCGGTTATGCAGCGTGGTTTAAAGTTACGAAATTACGAAATTACAAAATTGCAAAATCCCCAGCGCGGCTACATGATGATCACGCTGATGCTGGCCCTGGCGCTCATTACGATTGCGATGCTCGCCGTGCTCCCCGACATTGGCCAGCAGGTCCGGCGCGACCGCGAAGAGGAGATGGGGCATCGGGGTACGGCGTACATGCGCGCGATCCAGCACTTCTACAAAAAGTTTGGACGGTACCCAAACACCGTCGAGGAACTGGAGAATACCAACAACCTCCGTTTCATTCGCAAGCGCTATACCGATCCGCTCAACTTTGACCGGGCCACGGGCAAGGAGAAGGACTTCAAATTCCTCCATCAGACCGACATCAACTTAAACGTCGGGCCGGTATTGGGACAAACGCCTGGCCTGAATGGCCCCGCGGGACAAGGCGGACCGCAGGGACAAGGCGGACTGCAGGGGCAAGCGGGGCTCGCCGCCGTACAGGGAGTGTTGGGCGCGATGCAAGGGGGGATTCAACAGACGGGCGGCGTGCAGAATTTGAATGGTGATTCCGGCAATCCATCTTCCGGCAATCCATCTTCCGGCAATACCGGTTCCAATTCCAGCTCCGGCTTGAACGGGCCGACGTTCGGCGGAGGACCGATCCTCGGCGTCGCCAGCCTGAACAAGAAAGATAAGACCATCCGCGTGTTCTACGGCAAGAACCATTACAACGACTGGCTCTTTATTTACATGCCGACGCTCGACCGCGGCGGCACGCTGACCGGGCCGGTGAATCCTGGTATGCCCACTCCGAACTTAAACGGCGCCGCTCCCGGACTGACTGGAACTCCGCCGGCGCAAGGTGGATTTGGACAAGGACTTCGGACAAGGATTTGGCAAGGACAGGGTTTAGCGCCGAACAGCGGTCAAAACCAAGGTCTTCAAACGCAAACTCCGCAGACCCCAGCGCCGACGCCCCAGCAGTAGACTTCGCATTCCCAGTAACCTTCCTCCAGCAAAAAGCCGCCATAGAAAAAGCCCCGCATCGAAAGCGGGGCTTGCGTGAAACCAGAAGCGCCTAACAGCTCAGCGCCAGAACGAATCTAGAGTTCCCGTGGTCGAATCCGCACTACGGTGAAAGCTTAAGCGTTGAACGAGGAGCCGCAGCCGCAGGTGCTCTTCACGTTCGGATTTTCGAACTTGAACCCGGCGCCTTCCAGGGTCTCGACGTAATCGACACGCGCTCCGCCCAGATACATCAGCGAAGTGGCATCCACGTAAACCTTCAAGCCGTCAAAGTCGAAAACCTTGTCCATCATGCCGGCGCCGTTCTCAAAGGCCATGGAGTATTGAAAGCCGGAGCAACCGCCGCCGACTACGGACAACCGCAATCCGGCCGGAACCGGAGTCTGCGAAGCCATGATCTCTTTGACCTTGCCAACGGCGGCCGGGGTCAGAACTGGTGCGGTTTTGGGCTGTACATCGGGCTGTACATCGGGTGCGGAAGTGGTCGCCATCTGTTTTGATCTCCTTGCAATCCATTATTATAACAAACGTTGCAGCCGGCTCGGCAAGGCTTTTCGCCAGGCCTGGTACTTCTTCCAAATCTACCTGTTAGATGCTTCGGGTAGGCAAGAAGTCGCTGCCCCTCTTGCCAATGGGTCTATAATCGTGCGCAGTAGGGGCCTGTACCCGAACGCCAGCGGATGGCAGGACCGTTTTCGCTGGGGCCCAAGATGGCAACGTCGGGGATGGGCTCGATCTAAGCTCCGAGGTGGCGTATGTCTCCTATGTTCATGCTGCTGGTTGCGTGGGGTATTCTGACGGGGATTCTCATTATCCTGCTGATCTATAAAAGTACGCTCACCATGCACGAGGACGATTCCATCTTCCTCAATGAAAGCGAATCCCAGATGCATAAGGATCAAGTGGAAGTTCTGGCCAAGATGAAAAAGATCACACCGATCGTCAAGGTGCTCGGCGCCTTGTCGGGACTCATGATCCTGGTCATTGCGGGATTGTTCATCTATCAGGGACTGACCAACTCCACCACGCTGCAGTAAACGCGAGCCTCACGGATTCGCGGGAATCCCGGCCAAGCCCCGCCTCGGGGGAGAACGCGCGAGAGCGGCGGCGAAATGTTGTTGCCCGCGCTGGCGGGCCTGTTTCCGATGCGGCGAAATCCGCGACCGAACATGTGCGACCGAACATGTGCGCGCAACACCCCATTGCGATTGTCGGAGGCGGTCCAGCGGGCGCTCTGGCAGCCGCGTTGCTGGCGGCGGGTGGCAGGGACGTCCGTCTCTTCGACGAAAAGCTTGCCTGGGAGAAGCCCTGCGGCGGCGGACTCACGCACAAAGCTTTGCAGCAGTATCCGTTTCTGGCGGAGGCCCGGAGCGAAAGCAATCCGGTTGCACACTGCGAGTTGATCAGCCCGTCAGGGCGGCGGGTACGCTTCCACATGCCGCACCCGGTCGCGATCTTCTCCCGCCTGGCGCTGAATGGATTGTTGCTGGAACGAGCCCGGCGTGCCGGCGTTGGTGTGCACGCTGGTGTGCAGGCTGGTGTGCACGACGATGTGCATGTCACGCGTCGATATACACCACGAGCGCGTCACGCGGATTGCCGGAACGGCCGGAGACTGGCAACTCGTCACGCCGCAGCGTGAATACCGAGCCTCCTACCTGATCCTGGCGGCGGGCGCGCGCAATTCGTTTCGTTCCCAGTTCCTCTCGCCGATTCTCCCCAGCGATTTGATGGTCACCGCGGGCTACTTCATCCCTGGCCATGGTTCTCCCGGCAATCGTTCTCTGATGCAGATCCAGTTTCTCAAGGGAATCACCGGCTACATCTGGGTCTTCCCTCGCACCGATCATGTTTCCGCCGGAATTACGGGCAGGATGGGTAAAACCTCGACCGCCGAGTTGCGCCGCATACTGGAGCATTGGCTCGAAGAACATTGGCTCGGAGAGCATTGGCTCGAAGAACAGCGGCTCGAAGGGAACATCGCCCATTTGGACGGTGCCCGCTTTTACTCGCACATTCTTCCGTCGTTCCGCGCCCAGACTTTCGAAACGCTCGAAGTCTGCGGAGACGGTTGGGCCATGATCGGCGACAGTGCGGGCCTGGTGGACCCGATTACCGGAGAGGGTCTCTACTACGCCCTTCGCTCCGCGGAGTTGTGCGCCGGCGCGCTCTTGGCCGGACGGCCTGACCACTACCAGGTCCTTCTGGAAGATGAGGTGCTCGCCGAATTGAAGCTGGCGGCACGCGTTTCCGAGCGCTTCTACAGCGGACAGGTTTTCGGAGACAGCGTGCTGGAGCAGATGGTTTCGCTAACCGCGCAAAGCGCGAGCTTCCGCGAGCTGATGAGCGATCTTTTTGCCGGGATTCAAGGCTACCGCGATTTGCGCTCCCGGTTGTACCGCATCCTGCCCGCGGTGATGGCCGAGGGCCTGGCTGGAACGCTGCGCCGGCCCTGGGGCGGCAGCAGTAGTGGATCGGAGTTCGCCACTGACCCGCTTGCGGAATAGGCAGCATCCGGAATCGTAGAGACGCGGCTTGCCGCGTCTCAGACCGCGGAAAAACTTTCGCGCGCCCGATTTTGGGTGGCGCGCTTTAGCGTTGCGATCACCGGCTTGTTTTCAGATCCGGCTTTACACTGCGGAAACTCTGGCTTTCACTTTGCTTTGAAGGGCGCGGCTTCAGCCGCGCCGTAAGTGTCGCAAAATCATGGCGGCTAAACAGATTGCTGAAAAACTCGGTTTCGGCGCACAGCCCCTAAAGGGGCATCTCAATTCAAATAACTTACGGCATCGCTGAAGCGATGCCCTGATACAAAACTTGAGTTTTTCAGCACTCTGTTTAGCCGCCGAGGTCAACCGCGTCCGCCCTGTTACTCAGGCCGCCTTTGCCGAGAGATTCCCGATGTCCTCAAGCAGCACTCTCTCGTGGCCGTCGGCGTTCACCTTTTCGTACACCTTGCGGATCACGCCTTTGGGATCAACCACGAAAGTGGTTCGCTCCCAGAGCTTCATCCCCTTCCATTCAATCTGGCCGAGGCCGAGGGTCTTCATCAGCTGGAATCGGTGTCGGAGAGCAAGTCGATGGTGAAAGCGAACTTGTTGCAGAAGTTTTTGTGCGAGGCGACGTCGTCGGCGCTCACGCCAATGACTTTGATCCCGGCAGCGTCGAAATCAGCCTTGGTCGCCGTAAACGATTTGCCCTGGACGGTGCAGGTGGGCGTGTCGTCTTTCGGATAAAAGTAGACAACGAGCCAGTGTCCGGCGAAGTCAGAGAGCTTGCTCATCTTGCCGTCCTGGTTGGGAAGCGAAAAATTGGGAAACGGATTGCCAGCGGAAAGCATAGGAGTTCCTTTCGAAATTTGTGGGTGTAATTTTACGTGGTCGACGGAGAACGCGCACGGAGAACGCGCACACAATCGCCGATCTTTTACCTCTTAAGCCTTTAGCCAAAATTGGCTCCCCTGTGCACCTCTATGTCCCCTGTGGTTCAAGCTTCTAATTCTCAACCACAGTGGACACAGAGGTACACAGAGGAAACCTTCTGAGTTCGGCCCAGCTAAGAGCTAAGAGCTAACCGCCAAGAGCCGTCGTCAAGCGGCCTTCATCGCTTTCTTGGCGCGTTCTTCCATCTCTTGCGGGGACAAGTCTTCCTTGTGAGTCGCGACCGACCAGAAATGTCCGAACGGGTCCTGGATGAAGCCCGAGCGGTCTCCGTAGAATTGGTCCTCGACCGGCTTCAGGATTTTCGCTCCCTCCGCGACCGCTTTTGCGACGACCTGGTCGCAATCGGGGAGGTACACCAGCAGGCTCACCGGAGACGCGCCGATACTCTCGGCGCTGCGGTAGCCCATGCTCGGGTTTTCGTCGGCCAGCATGATGTGCGAGTCCCCTATCTTCAGTTCGGCATGGCCGACCTTGCCGTCGGGACCAGCCATCCGCATGACTTCGGTTGCTCCGAAAACGTTCTTGTAATACTCAATCGCTCTCGCGGCGCCCTTGATAACGAGGTACGGCGTAACGGTGTTGTATCCCTTGGGAATGTAGCTGACTTTCTTCATAATTCTTCTCCTCTGGTGTTCCGCTTCGGTGTTCCGCTCTGGTGGTCCGCTCCGGTGTTCCACTCCAAAGATGAGGCTGAGGGTTGAGGTCTAAGCGCGCAGACGAGCCCCCACGGGCAGCGTCGTTTCCTAATGAGAACACAAGTTGGCAGGAGGCTCAAGGCCGACTTTTGTGCCCCCTGGTGGAATCCCATTCATCGCAAAGCGCGCAATAAGTACGAGAACGGTGTGACCAGCCACGCCGCCGTCAGCCCCTGTCACAGCGGGGTCCAAAGAGCCCTCGAACGTGGACCCGTTAGTACCATGACAAAAGTAATGCGCGAAAGGCTTTAACCATTGAAACTCATCCTGGCACCCTGCACACTGCCTAGGGAAGCTACAGCGAAACATGCAAACTCCCCCACAAGCCTCCATGGCTCGCCGGCGCAGCGACCGCCTGCCGATTGCGTTTCCCGTGGTGGCCTCGGGGATTGATCCCTCCGGCAAGCGTTTCCGCGTGAAAACCAAGACGACCGCGGTCAGCCTCTACGGCTGCTGTCTGCCCCTGCCGGGAGTGCTGCAGCCCGACCAGGAGATCTCCTTACGCCGGGTCGGCTCCAAAGAACAGGCCACAGGCCGCGTGGTGGCGCCGTTAGGACCACAGGCCAAAGGATTCCTCTACGGAGTTGGCATGGACCAGTCGTGCGAAACCCTGTGGGGCGTCCGCTTCTCCTCTTCATTTTACGAAAAGCTGTTGGACACCATGTATGACGGCGTCTATTTCGTAAACCGGGATCGCAAGATGACGTACTGGAATGCGGGCGCCGAGAGGCTGTCTGGGTATAGCTCCGCGGACGCTATAGGCAAGCACTGCTTCGACAACTTCCTGGCGCACGTGGACGAGACAGGCAAGCCGTTGTGCACCAGCGGATGTCCTCTCAGCGCCGCGATGGCCGACGGGCAAGCCAAAGAAGCCGAGATCTACCTCCGGCACAAGGACGGTCATCGCGTGCCGATTAGTGTGCGCGTCCTGCCCATGCGGAATAGTGCCGGTGACATTGTAGGAGCCGTGGAGGTTTTCAGTGACTCTACCGCCAAGCGGCGAGCCGAAAAACGAGTCGGCGAACTGGAGCACTTGGCCTTCCGCGATGCTCTGACCAACCTGCCGAATCGGCGATACCTGGAACTGAAGTTAGCGCAGGCCTTGCAGGATCATCATCAGTTTGGCCGGGAGTGCGGGCTGCTGCTCTTCGACCTTGACCACTTCAAGCAAGTCAATGACGCCCACGGTCACGAAGCAGGCGATGCCGTGCTGAAAACGGTCGCGGAGACTCTGGTGCAGAGCCTGCGCACCGTGGACCTTGTCGGCCGTTTGGGTGGTGAGGAGTTTCTGGTCTTGATGCCGGACGTGCAAGCTACGGTCTTAGGCGACCTGGCCGAGCGCTGCCGGCTCCTGATTGCGCAGTCGTCGGTCGCACACGGCGCCACCCGGGTGTCGGTCACGGCGTCCATCGGCGCGACCCTGCTGAACCACACCGATTCCGCGGCAACAGCGATTAGGAGAGCGGACGAGTTAATGTACCAGAGCAAGCGCTCCGGTAGGAACCGCACCACCGCGGGGTAAAAAACCCAACGACGCGGGGTGGAGAAAGAAAAACATCCACGCGCTCAGCTCGCTTCTTTCCATCTCTACTCCATCCCCAGTTCTTTCGCCAGCGCCTTCCACTTCCCATCGATCAGCGCCCGAGTCTTCGCGTCCATCACGATCTCGTCCGGCCAGGGACGCCCGAACCCCTCCGTCGACCACTTGCGCGTGGCGTCGATGCCCATCTTTGAGCCGTAGTTCGCGAGGCGTGCAGCATGGTCGAGCGAATCGACGGGGCCCAGCGTGAACTGGATGTCGCGCTCGGGATCGATATGGTTCAGCACTTTCAAGGTGACGTCGGCTATATCCTGCACGTCCACATCTTCGTCTACTACGATGATGCATTTAGTGAACATCGCTTGCCCCAGCGACCAGATGGCGTTCATCACTTTGCGCGCCTGTCCGGGATAGGATTTGCGAATGGAAACGATCATCAGGTTGTGGAACACGCCTTCGATGGGCAGGTTGATGTCCACCAGTTCGGGGATGGTCAGCTTCATCAGCGGCAGGAAAATGCGCTCGACCGCCTTGCCCATCCAAGCGTCTTCTTGTGGCGGCTTGCCGACAACGGTCGTGGCATAGATCGGGTATTTCCGGTGGGTCAGGCACGTAACGTGAAACACCGGATACTCGTCTTCCAGCGAGTAAAAGCCGGTGTGGTCGCCGAAGGGGCCTTCGGTGCGGAGTTCGTCGAGATTGACGTAGCCTTCGAGGATGATCTCGGCACTGGCCGGAACTTCGAGGTCAACCGTCTCGCATTTCACCAGCTCGACCGCCTTCTGCCGCAGGAATCCGGCGATGATGTACTCCTCAACGTCGGGCGGCGCGGGGACGATGGCGCAGAAGGTGAGCGCCGGTTCGGTGCCGATGGCTACGGCCACCTCCATCCTGCCGGAAGGACGATCGCCGGTGGCGAGCATCGAACCGCCCGAAGAGCGAGCCATGATGTCGACCGCCGCCGACCTAAGGTTGTGTGGCAGGTTGTGTGGCAGCGGGTCTCCGACCCGCTCCTCTCGCGAATCCGCGGCAGTTGCACTCGCGTTCCGCATCCGGTCGCGGTAGTGTTCCGCCGCAACTTTCTGCCGCTGCCAGTGCATTCCGGCGGTGCGCTCGTCATAGATCTGCATGCGGTACATGCCGACGTTGCGCTTCCCGGTCGTCGGGTCGCGCGTAATCACGCAGGGCAGCGTGATGAAGCGTCCGCCATCTTTTGGCCAGCATCGCAGGATGGGGAAATCGAGCAACGAAAAATTGTCGCGCTTGATCACCTCTTTACATGGCCCGGTGGCGACGGTCTTGGGAAAAAACTTGCCCATCTCGGCCAGCATCGGCAGCATCTTCACTTTGTCGAGGAAGCCCTGCGGAGACTTCACATCCATGAAGCCGCGGATGCGCTCGGCGACTTCGTCGAGAGCATCGACTTCGAGCGCGAGCCGCATACGGCGGGCGGAGCCGAACTGGTTGATAAGAAGTTTCGAACCGGGGTAGCCCTTAAGGTTCTCGAACAGCAGAGCCTTCCCGCCGATGGCTCCGTGCCGGTCTTTGCTCTTCGACACCCGATCGGTAATTTCCGTAATCTCTAAAATTGGGTCCGCTTCCGTGCGGATACGCTTCAGTTCGCCCGCTCGGTCGAGTGCTTTGATCCAGTCTCGCAGATCGTCGTAGGCCAAAATTCCTCCCGCAATGACGGACGATGAAATGACAGACGATTATACGTGGCCTCCAACGCTGCGTTGCCCAGAGCACGGCAAAAGGCCCGCACACGCCGGGTTCGTGAACGCCGATACCGCCCCCAACGACAAACGACAACGGAAGCCTGGCTGATGGAACTCCTCTGTGATCCCCTGTGCCCTCCGTCGTTACAGCGTGTTTCAAAAATAGGTTTTGGGTAGGGCACGGCTTCAGCCGTGCTGCCATGGCCAACACAAATGCGGGCTTTAGCCCCTGAGGGACGCGCCTTCCGACCTGAAAGGCATTTTTTGAAACACGCTCTAGCAAGGTCAGCGTCCGCCATAGGCAAGCCGGTGCGGAGCTTCCGCTGTCGAAGACGAAACTGATATAAGGTATGCTGTAACTCGCTTTGAGCTCCACTCCCAGGGAAGGCCCGGAAAATCGGCGATGAGCAAATTACTGGCGCTATTCCTTCTGCTTACTGGAGCCTTCGCAACCGACCAGGAGATCACCGTGGCCGCGGCGGCCGATATGAGCGCAGCCCTCCCGCAACTCGTCCCGGCCTACACGAAAAAGACCGGGCAAACGGTGAAGCTATCCTTCGGCGCGTCCGGCAATCTGACCAATCAGATACGAAACGGCGCGCCCTTCGATGTCTTCTTCTCCGCCGATGAAGAGTATCCTCAGCAGTTGATCGCCGAGGGGTTGGCGCAGAAAGAAACGCTTTATCGATATGCCGTCGGCCGGTTGGTGCTTTGGGTGCCCGCCGACTCGCCACTGGACTTATCGGAACTCGGCATGAAAGCCATGCTCGATCCATCGGTCAAGAAGATTTCGGTCGCGAATCCCGCGACCGCGCCATACGGCCGCGCAGCCGAAGCGGCGCTGCGGCACTTCGGAATTTACGATCAGGTTTCGAGCCGCCTTGTCGTGGGAGAAAACGTGTCGCAGGCAGCGCAGTTCGTGGAATCGGGCAACGCCCAGGCGGGACTGATAGCGCTCTCGCATGCACTCGCCCCCGCAATGAAAGATAAAGGCCGCTATTGGACGGTTCCGCTCGATGCCTATCCCACGTTGAATCAGGCGGCCATCGTACTCTCGCGATCAAAACAACAAGATGCCGCCCGCAGATTTCTGGAATTTTTGCGCAGCCCGGAGGCCGCTTCCCTGCTCACCAGTTACGGCTTCAGCCTTCCCGCGGAGACGCATTAAAGCTTGAAATGGAGACGCATTCCAACGGAGAAAGAGCGAAATGAACTGGGAGGCGTTCTGGTTAACCGTGCGTCTCGCAGCCATCGTCTCGACGCTGCTGATCGCGATCGGAATTCCCATCGCCTACTGGCTGACGTACTCGCGCTGGCGCTGGAAATTCCTGCTCGAGGCCGCAGTCGCGCTACCCATTGTCTTGCCGCCGACGGTGCTCGGCTTTTATGTCCTGGTGGCGCTCGGTTCGCGGAGCCCGCTCGGCCGCTGGTGGGAATCGCTCACCGGCCACACCCTGGCATTTACTTTCGAAGGGCTGGTGCTCGGGTCGTTGTTATACAGTCTGCCATTCGCCGTGCAACCGTTCGCCGCAAGTCTTCGGCGCGGTCGATTCCAGTCTGCTTCGCGCCTCGGCATCGCTCGGCCATTCGCCGCTGCAAACTTTTCGCCGCATCGTGCTTCCCCTCTCAAAAGCCGGGCTGGTCACGGGATTTGCCCTCAGCTTCGCGCACACGCTGGGCGAGTTTGGGGTTGTGCTCATGGTGGGAGGCAACATTCCGGGCGTGACGCGCACTATCTCGATCGATATCTACGATCAGGTGCAGGCGGCTAATTATTCCAGCGCGAACCAGACCGCGCTCGTGCTGCTGATCATCTCATTCCTTGTGCTGTCGATCGTGTACGGGGCAAACCGGCGTCCCTGGGCGGTGGGTCCATGGAGGTAATAAAGACAGCTCCCGCGCCACCAGCCGCACCACAAACAACGACAACGACTCAGCAAATCTCTGCCGAAGTTGAAGTCCGCATCCGCAAGCGCTTTCCCAATCCCGAGGGCAGTTTCAACCTGAATGTCCATTTTCGCGCGCTGGCCGGCTTCACGATTCTCTTCGGCGCCTCGGGTGCGGGAAAAACCACGCTGCTCGATTGCATTGCCGGGCTCACCGATCCGGACGAAGGACGCATCGCCGTTGGCGGCGAAGACTTATATGACTCGGAGAAGAAGCGGAACGTCGCCGCCTGGAAGCGCCGCATCGGTTATGTACATCAAGACCTGGCGCTCTTCCCTCACCTGACCGCGAAGCAAAACGTCGCGTACGGTCTCCGCACACTGACCGCGGCCGAGCGACAAACGCGCAGCCGCGAGATGCTTGAGGCGTTTAGCATCGCTCATTTGCGCGACCGGCGGCCAGCGCAAATCTCCGGAGGCGAGCGCCAGCGCGTCGCCCTGGCGCGCGCTCTGGTGACCGAACCACGCGCCTTGCTCCTCGATGAGCCCCTGGCTGCGCTGGACCGTCCAACGAAGTCGTCTCTGGTCGGCGATCTGCGGCAGTGGAACCAGCATCACCGAGTCCCGATTCTCTTCGTCACCCACAATGGCGAGGAAGTGTTCGCCCTCGGCGACGAAGTCATTGTGCTTGACGCCGGAATAATCGTGGCCCAAGGCCAGCCGCATGAAGTGATGCGCTCTCCACGGCTGGAAACCGTAGCGCACCTCTCAGGATTCGAAAACATCTTCGACGCCACGGTGCTGGGCCTGCACGAAGCTCGCGGTACCATGACTTGTCGCCTGCGACACGGTGAGGTGGAACTAGAAACGCCGCTGGTTCGGGCCGAGGTTGGCTCGCACCTGCGCGTGGGCATTCGCGCCGGTGATCTGCTGCTGGCCACGGAGCACCCGCACGGACTAAGCGCCCGCAACGTTTTGCCGGGAACGATTCGGCGCCTGGAGCAGAGAGACGTGATCGTCTCGGCGATGGTGGATTGCGGCGGCACGGAGTTCGAGGTGCACCTAACGCCAGCGGCACGCGACGCTCTCCAACTCGCCCTCGGCAAGAGCGTCTGGGTCGTGGTCAAAACGCACTCCTGCCACTTGATGGGGATGTGAAAGTGAAGTTGCGGCAAAACTTGTGGCAGCGGGGCTCTGCAGAAGTGATGATGGGGAAGGCACCCTCTTAATAATACTTCCTTAACACTAATCCTATGAAGACCATTTCATATTGATGCATGCATCGTTGCACGTTGACCCAAGCAGCGTTTAGCGCGACGAGGCGGACCGTTACCGGCCCCGCTTGGACGGGGCGAAGCCCCGTCCCCACGCGATGCTATCTTCTCACAGCGATCACCGCGATCCACTGCCCGTTCCGTTCTTTGTGATAGGCAATCGTCCCGCCAACACGTTGGGCAATCTCATCGGGCAGCAAGTCGCGATGGTAGCCGAAGAATTTTTCCTTGATCCGCTGCCACGCTTCCCAGTTCTCGAAGAAGCGGATGCGGCGGCTGGTACTTCGTGGAGAAGACCAGAGCCACGTCAAACTGGTCGCGAGCCCTGGCAGCCACGTTGATCTGCAAGACTGAGAAATCCTCGATGCGCACGACGCGAAAAGGCTGACTGGCGTTGGCATTAACATAACCCAGCCATGGCCGGCTGAGTTCATCCGACGCCGGCCATGCGGTCAGAACGCGCTCACCGGAATATCGCATCGCCAGAAAGCGACTGGCTTCCGCATGCATCACGATGTAGTCGCGATAAGCCAAATTGTCTTCGAGAGTAAAGCCATACGGCGGATTGTTGAACAGTCCCGCGACGAATGCAATTGCGACCGCTCCCACAATCAATTTCCAATGCCGCACCCGCCGCCACAGAGTCGCGACCAGCGCCAGAATCACAAGCGGGACGACCGGCAACATGTAGCGAGCCAGCACCGCGCCGCCCACGACCGACATAAACGCCAGGTAAGCAAACACCACGGCAAGAAATGCCGCCTGCATCCAGAATGGAATTCGAGGCCGCGCCACGGCGTTCTCCGTCTTTCCCTCTAACTGGGGCGGACGAAGCATGGCCAGCAATCCCGCCAGCGTAAGCAGATACAGGCCGAAATACCCGAAGAGTTGCCAGAGCCGCATTCCCAGAGCCAGCGGTACGCGCAGCGGATTGAGCGTGGCGGCAACGTTGTAGCGAAAGAATTCAGGGTTGCCCAGCAGGAAACCAGTCTTCGCATAGTGGTAGGCGTACCAGCCCGCCAGCGGCACGACAGTAAGCAGCAGATAAAGCGCGTGCGTGCGTCTGCCCTCAGGTGGAAGAATTTCTTTCCAGCGAATTTCTTTCGAACTTTCTTTGGAAAGGGGCCGAATGAAATAACCGATCACCTCCCAGCCCAACAGCGCCAGCGGAGCCAGGATCGCAGTTTCTTTCGCCAACGCCGCCAGCGAGAACCAGAGCACTTCCTTCCACGGACGGTCTTCCATATACGCGGCCAGCGCCCAGAACGTGAATCCAGCGGCCGGCAAGTCAACCTGCGCCATCGAACTCTGCGTGAAGAACACCGGATAAATCGCCACCAACGCAGTCGTCGCCCACGCCACGGGCTGATTCGAGGCGATTCGCGAAAGTCGAAACAATCCCAGCAGCGAGAATGCGCTCAGCGCCAACATGGCTGTGCGCGTGACCAGAGTGGAGTATCCGAAGATGTGCCATGCCAGCGCCAGCCACGCCATCACTAGCGGAGGATGCGCATTCGAGAGCGTGGACTGCGGAATGAGCGCACCGGTCAGAAATAAATCACGCGCGGCCGGAATGTAATAGCCCGCCTCATCCCAGAAATAAGGAAGGCGCAGAAGTGGCGCATGCAGCAGCATCAATCCCGTAAAGAACAGCGCCAGCAGAAGAAACTGCTGCACCCACGCGGAAGAAGCCGGCCGAGAAGGCTCTTTCGGATCGGACTGCGTCGAAGGCCGCGCCGCCTTCATTGCCCAGAACATCAACATCAACATCGACACCCACGACCGGTGCATCAGTGAACAGGTCCACCAGGGGCGCGCGGATCTAGTTTGATCTCGCCGAACGTGGCTTCGTAGTTCGTCACGTTCTGCTGCAAGAGCGCCATGAGCGCCTTGGCCTGTTGCGGGCTGATATAAATCCCCTGAAAGTTTCGCAACTCCACCTGTGTCTCGGAGCTTTGCTGCATCGTCCCGAAAACGAGGAAGAAATCCCACACATTCACCCGGATCTGCACGCTGTTGGAGTACGCCTCGCGATAATCGGGAGTTTGCACGAACTTCACATTCGGTTGGTTCGCTGTAATCATATTTCGCAGTGTAACGCGTGAGTAGAGCAGAGAGCAAAAATCACGGGTGATCTTTTCAAGCACCCCTGGTGTCAAGCACACCTGGTGTCAAGCACACCTGGTGTCAAGTACCCCCGGAGTCAAGCACACCCGGAGCGAATTAATTCTCCTTTAACACTGCCGCAACATTGCTGCAACACAGTCCGGCTACCTTCAGAAGGGGAATATCAAAGCGATGCTCTTTCAGCAAGCTGCAGATAGGTTCGGTTTCGTATCAGGGCATCACTTTAGCGATGCCGCAGAATCTTCGAGATCAGACTCCCCTTCAGGGGCTGCCGACTCTTTCTAAGCGAAGCACTCCGAGAACGCGTGAGGCTCTCCTTCCGATCATGGATCCGTTGCAAGCGGCAGACAAACCGCGTTACCCCGCTCTGATCTACGTGGTGGAAGACGATCCCGATGTGTCTCGCCTGATCGAATACAACCTGCGAACCGCCGGTTACGAGGTCTCCACATTTTTCTCCGGGGCGCCGGTCGTTCCCCAGGCGGCCATGGCGCAACCGGCGCTGTTTCTTCTCGATATTATGTTGCCCGGAATCAGCGGCTTCGATCTCTGCCGCCAGATCCGCCAGCACGAACGCCTGGGGAAGACGCCGGTTATTTTTCTTTCCGCCAGAACTCAGGAGCCGGACCGCCTGCAGGCCTTCGATGTCGGCGGAGACGGATACATCACCAAGCCCTTCAGTCCGCGTGAATTGATTGCGCGCGTCCGCAACGTTCTCCGCGTTCTTCCCGAGGCCCGCAGTCACGAGATTATTCAGTTCGGAGATTTGGAAATTGATATCGCTTCGATGACCGTGCGCGTCGAGGGCAGAACCGTACTCACCACGGTCCGCGAGTTCCGGCTCCTCGAATATCTGGCCCGGCACCGGGGTCGCGTCTTTACCCGCGACCAACTCCTTGACGCGGTGTGGAAAGAAGGGACGTTTGTGACCCCGCGCTCCATTGACGTCTTTGTGCGCCGTCTGCGGGAGAAAATCGAGCCCGATCCACGGCATCCCCGCTATCTAAAAACGCTGCGCGGAATCGGCTACCGCTTCGAAGCCGGCCGCTGACTTCCTGCGCCCGCTTATTCCCTTATTTCTGCTGCCTGTTTACTTCTAAGGAACGAACCCATGTTGAGACGATTATAGGACCTACACTCGCACCCGGCCGTGGGTATTATCGCGATGTACGACAATTGACGACCTTCGCGCTGGACTCCGTGGCGACTGTGATCGCTATCAAGTTGTCCCAGCTCCCTGATCCGAGTCACTAACTTCCGCCTTGGACGCCTAAAGATGATAACTGCCTCCAACTGTGCGCTCCTTGAACCCAGGTGTACAATCGATGTTTGAAACACAAGAAGGAGAATCCGCTGGTACATAACACTTGCGACACGAGGCTGTCGATTATTCTCCTTTTTTCTAAGTCCAACCTATTAAGCCGGTGCTCCGCTGTTTCCCTTTTCTTAGTTTGGGCTTTATCTATCGGGCTTCTTGGTTGCGGTTCGGGGACGGGCGGATCAAGTGGGCCACCACCGCCACCGCCAGCGGTGAGTTACGCCGCTCCAGTAAGTATTTCGTCGGCAGGAACGCACGCCGGATCTCTGGCGATCGCAGACTTTAATGGGGATGGCAAACTCGACATCGCGGTCTCGAACTTCTCTTCCAATACGATCGCAGTCTTTTTGAACCAGGGATCAGGCACGTTCGCGGCTCCGATCATCAACTCGATTCAGATTCCAGACGGACTTGGGCCGATAGCTGTCGGCGACTTCAACGAGGACGGCAAACCTGACTTAATTGCCAGCACGATCAGTGGTCCGCAGGTAGACCTTGTGCTATTGGGGGTTGGCGATGGCACCTTCATTCAGTCGGCGGCGATACCCAATTCCTTCGGATTTCTTAAAGGCCGCGTGGCGGACCTCAACGGCGACAAGCATCTTGATTTCATCGGTTGCAGCAATGGCAGCATCCACACTGCGCTGGGCAATGGAGATGGCACCTTCCAGCCGGTTGTTTATCTGCCGACTGGACCGTTCCCCAACCAGTATCTGGGGTGTGATGTCGGCGACTTTAATGGCGATAGGAAGCTCGACATCCTTGGGGCTGACTTCAGCGACTATCTCGTGTTTTTTGCCGGCAACGGCGATGGAACTTTCCAGTTGCCCACAACGACCAGCCCCGGCGTTGGGCCTGATTCCGTATCTGCTGCGGACTTCAACGGCGACGGCAAACTTGATGTGCTGGTGGGATACGATGCCGGCACCGCCGGGCTGTTTTCGGGTAACGGAGATGGCACTTTCTTAGACTCCTCCAATGTGTATTCCACTTCCGGCGGGAATGGTGCGACTGTTCTGGCTTCCGATCTCACTGGTAGTGGAAAGCCGGATGCTCTCGTGATTGATTACACGCACGGTATCTTCACCATCGTGCTGAATACCGGGGCGGGTCTCTCATCAGGGTCACAGACCTACGCTTTCAATCTTGATTCCGGATTGGAAGACATCGCGGTGGGAGATCTAAACGGAGACGGGCTTCCCGACATCGTTATTGCCAACGGCCAGACTAATCAAATCAAGATCTTTCTCTCACAGAAATAGTTACACCTTATCCCTACTTGCGCTGTTCGAGTTTGACCGATGCGGTAACCGGCTGCCCGTCGCGCAGCACCTTGACCTCCACCACATCGCCCACTTTGCTGCGGCGCAGGGCATCCGTGAAGTCGTAAAGATTCTTGATCGCTTTGTCGCCAAACTGCACCAGGATGTCTCCCGCCTTCAGTCCCGCCTTCGCCGCGGGCGATCCCGGTCTTACATCGGAGAACTTCACCCCGTTTTCCACCTCGCCGAAATCCGGAATCGATCCGAAGTATGGACCGTAGCCGCTGCCTCCCGGCCCGCCCGCCGGCCTGTCTTCCGCGACCACAATGAAAGCCGGACGCTCCTCCGCATCCGCCAACTCCTCCAGGGTCTTCCCCACCACTTCAAGCAACCGCGTCGCGGCCACCGGATCGATCTTCTCCCACGTATCCGAAGGCTTGTGATAATCCGAGTGCAGCCCGGAGAAGAAAAACAGCACCGGAATTTTCTTCGCCACAAACGACGTATGGTCGCTCGATGAATATCCCCCCGGCGAATATTCGATCTTGAATCCCGATTTCTCCGAAGCCAGTTCGACCACAGCTTTCAGCGTCGAGCCGGTCCCAACCCCTCCTATGTAAACTTTCTGATCCTTGATGCGGCCGATCATGTCCATATTCAGCATGGCCACGGCTTTATCCAGCGGACGCGTAGGATCCCTCAACCACGCGGCCGAACCCAGCAACCCAAGCTCTTCGCCGGCAAAGGACGCGAACAAAATTCCCCGCCGCAACTGTCCTTTCTGCGGCGCCAGCAACCGCGCCAACTCCAGCACTCCCGCCGTGCCTGAAGCGTTGTCGTCCGCTCCCGGATGAATCTGTCCGATCTGCGAAGGCGCCAGCGAATCGAAATTGCCGCGTCCCAGATGATCGTAGTGCGCGCCGATAATTACGTATTCGTCCGTCCTGCCCGGCAGATAAGCCAGCACATTATTCACGGTGGCCCGCGTGTTTACGATACGGACGGTCAGCGCCGCAGTCTGGTTTTCCGCCAGCGCAAACGATGCGGGCTTGGACGAAGCATTGATCTGCTCCTGCAACTCCGCCAGTGATTTGCCCGCCGCCTTCAGCCACCCCTCGGCCACGTCATTCTTGACCTGAAGAAAAATGATCCCGGCATTTTCCGGCCCGCTCACGCTGCCGAATCGCGTCAGCAGGTCTTCTTCGCCGTCTCCCAGCTTTCCGTTCACCAGCACGAGCGCCTTGGCGCCGTGGTTCCGGGCGTTAATGGCTTTGGTCACCAACTGGGAATGCTGCGTCATGCCCTGATTGCCGCCCTTCTCGCCGAATGAAGGCGGCTCATAGCGCAGAACCACGACAATCTTGTCCTTGACGTCGATCCCGGCGTAGTCATCGTAATGAAACTCGTCCGCCGAAATGCCGTAGCCCGCGAACACCAGCGGCCCGTGCGCCGATCCCGAAGCGGAAAAACTGAACGGAACAAAATCCTGCTTCGCTTTCAACTCCCGCTTCTCGGCCCCGGTCAGCACCGCGAAACTGTTCTTCCCCTTCAACTGCGCGCCGGTGATCACCGTGAAAGGCTGTAAGTACGAGTTTGTACCGGCGGGTTCGAGCCCCAGGCTCTTGTATCGCTTCTCGATCAGGTGCTCGGCGCGTGTCAACCCTTTCAAGCCAGCGCCGCGTCCCTCCATGGCAGGCGTGGTCAGCGCCTTGATGTCATCCAGGAAGCGATGCGGATCGGCGGAAGGAATTGCCGGCGGCGCCGCCGCCAGAGAAACAAAAGCGCAAGCAAGCAGGGCAAAGAGAATCGCAACTTTCTTGGCCGAGTTGGACACGAGAATAGAATAAGGGCGGCAGCTTCTTGACGTCGTCATGATCACGCAAATGCTAGGTTGCATGGAGGCTCATGTCAAACCCATGCCTGTAGTAATCAATCTGTTAAGCCGGCTGCGGTCCGTCCCCCGACATCGCGTCCTGCTATCCTAGTAACCTTCGTGCTGCGAGGAGGTTCATGAAAATCGCACCCGGCATCGCTTTAGCGACGTATCACGGCATGGCTTGAGTGCTTCGTATCAGGGCATCGCTTTAGCGATGCCGGCACTCGGTCCAAATCACCCCCCTTTAGGGGCTGGGCATCGCACAAGACGCGGTAAGCCGCGTGGATACATTGGAGAAAACACTTGAACGACTATCTTTTGTCCGTGCTGCTGGGAATTGTCGAAGGCCTCACTGAGTTCCTGCCGGTCAGTTCCACCGCCCATCTCCGCATTTCCGAAGTCTTGCTGAACGTGCCACTTTCCAGCGGTTATTGGAAGATGTATTCCATCGTCATCCAGCTAGGTGCGATCCTGGTTCTGCCCATTTATTTTCGCCAACACATTGCCAAGCTCATCTCCACATTTCCCCAAGGCGAAAAAAAAGACTGCGACTACCTGACCCACCCGCTGAGCCTGGTCATGATCGCCTTCGTCGTAACCGCGATCCCGTCTTTTCTGCTGACCAAGGTGATCGGCAAGAACCTCGAGAGTCTCTACGTGATAGGCACCGCCCTGCTGATTGGCGGCATCGTGATGTGGATCATCGACGCCATGAAAGCGCCTTGGGAAAAGGCCGGGCCGGGAGCCGCCGGTTCGCCAATTCACACTTGGAAAATGGACGACATCCACGGCGGCCAAGCTGTCTGGATCGGCGCCTGCCAGATTCTCTCCGCGGTTTTCCCCGGCACCTCACGCTCCATGTCCACCATCGCTGCCGGACAAGTGATGGGAATGTCACGCCCCGCCGCGCTCGAGTTCTCCTTCTTCCTCTCCATCCCCACCATGACCGTGGCCACGCTTTACACCCTCTTCAAATCGCTTTCCGGCAAAGATGAAAATCCCATAGGCGTCGCCCAAATCACCCCTCACCAGTGGGTCATCCTCGCCATCGGCTTCGTCGTCTCCTTCATAGTCGCCTACGGAGCCGTCGCCTGGTTCATGGGCTATGTCCGCAAGCGCGGCTTCGCACCGTTTGCCATGTATCGCATTGTGCTCGGAATTTTGGTGCTGGCCTGGGCTGCGGGATTCATCGGGCACTATTAAAACCTAGCGGGCTGTGGAAGAACTCTGATTCGAGTCTGCAGGGGATATCCAAAGCTTCTCCGCCGGTACCCAACTCGCCACCCCGCCCCGTTTCCCGCATTGCCCGAACCGCCCCTTCTTGTCATAATTGTGAGGCTCTGGCCACGTAACGGTGCTGTGGGTGAATTTTGCCCCGGCAACGCCGTCGCTGCCCCATGACATTTTTCTCCAATATTTTTGCGCCATCCAGGAACCGCCGTCTGAACGAACTCGTCGGACTCCTGTTGTGCGTCTCCGCCCTCCTCCTTTTCCTCGCCCTGGCCTCCTATTCCCCGCTCGATCCCTCGCTGAACAGCGCATCCATCCTCACCAGATCGCACGCTGCCCGCAACTGGATCGGCATCTTCGGGGCCTATCTTTCCGACCTCATCCTGCAATTCTGGGGAGTGGGATCGTTTCTGCTGCCCATCTTCATGGGCATGCTCGGCATGCGCTGGTTCCGCTCGCGACCCGTGCAAACTCCGGTCGCGAAGACTCTCGGCGTAATCTGGCTGCTCATGTTCGTGCCCGCGCTGCTCGCCATCCTGCCCGGGCACGTGCGCTGGATGGGGGCCATCCCCATCGAAGGCCTCGCCGGCCGCATCGTCGGCGACGTCTTAATCCGTTACCTAAACGTTGCCGGAGCATACATTGTCTGCACAACTGTTCTAGCCGTCGCCCTCTACCTCACCACCGCCTTCTCTTTCTCGGCAATTGAACTCTGGGCGCCCACCCGCTTCGCCTTCGTCCTGGCGCTCCGAGATCGCTTCCAAGACTGGCAGGACGAGCGCGAGCGCAAGCGTCAGCAAAGAGAACTAGAAAAACGCCGCGCCGAAAGACCCACTGTCACCGCACAACTCGTGCCCGCGCGCAACGCGCCGCCGCGCCAGGAAGCCCCGCGTAATACGCAGGACATCGATCTCGGGCAGGAGATCCCAGGCGTGCAGTCCGCGGCTCCAGCCCCCCGCACCGGCATCGAGCGCATGATTGCCGAGGAAGGCGCAGACAACTCCACCCTCCCCCCGCCGCCGCAGGATTCGTCCGCCGCAATCGCAGTCGAAGTCAAGGTTAATTCTGACCGCGCCGACGCCGAGCACCGCCCGAAAACGATCCTCCCCAAAATCGCGGGCAGTTACAAACTCCCGCCCTCGAGCCTGCTGCACCGTCCCGACGAGCAGCAATCCGTAGACGAAGAAGAGCTCAAAATCGTCGCTCAGGTTCTGACCGCGAAGTACGCGGAATTCGAAGTTTTCGGCCAAGTCACGCAGATCAACCCCGGCCCGGTCGTCACCACCTTCGAATTCAAACCCGAAGCCGGCATCAAATACAGCCGCATCGTCAGCCTCACCGACGATCTCTGCCTCGCCCTGCGCGCCGAAAGCATCCTAGTCGAGCGCATGCCCGGCAAGAGCACCGTAGGCATCCAGGTGCCGAACCGCGAGCGCGAAATCATCTGGCTGCGCGAGAACATCGAGTCGCAGGAATTCCTCGGCTCCAAATCCAAGCTCACCATCGGCATGGGCAAAGACATCAACGGACGCATAGCCGCCGCCGACTTAGCCGGCATGCCCCACCTGCTCATCGCCGGCTCGACCGGCACAGGCAAGAGCGTGGCCATCAACGCCATGATCATGTCGATTCTCTACAAATCGACGCCCGAAGAAGTAAGGCTAGTGTTAGTCGACCCCAAGCGCCTCGAGTTAGGCAATTACGAAGGCGTCCCGCACCTCTACACGCCCATCATCACCGAACCCAAACTCGCCGCCAATGCGCTGCGCAACGCCGTCCGCGAAATGGAGCGCCGCCTAAAACTGCTCGCCGCAAAAGGCGTCCGCAAGATCGACAGCTACAACCGCCTCTTCGACGACACGCCCAGCCTGTTCAGTGAGCACAGTCCAACAACTCCGACGACGGCCCCCTTCCCTACATCGTCATCATCATCGACGAGTTAGCCGACCTGATGATGCTCGACGGCCACAACGTGGAAGAATCGATAACTCGACTAGCGCAGATGGCCCGAGCCGTAGGCATCCACTTAGTGCTAGCCACGCAGCGCCCGTCGGTCGATGTAATCACCGGACTAATCAAAGCCAACTTCCCCGCCCGAGTCTCGTTCCGTGTAGCGACCAAAGTAGATTCGCGCACCATTCTCGACGCCAACGGCGCCGAATCGCTCCTCGGACGCGGCGACATGCTCTACCTGCCCTCCGGCTCCGCCCGCGTCCACCGCCTCCATGCGCCCTACGTAACCGAAAAGGAAATCGCAGCCGTGGTGGAATTCTGGAAGGCCCAGGGCGTGGCGCAATACCAGGAGAAATTCCTCGAGACGCCCAAAGAAGATCCCGAGTCGCCAGCCGGCGCCGAAGACGATTCCAGAGAAATTTCCGCCGGCGACAATGATAATGATAACGACCCCCTCTTCAACGATGCCGTGCGCCTCGTAGTCGAGTTCGGCAAAGCCTCCACATCGCTCTTGCAGCGCCGCCTCCGCATAGGCTACGGCCGAGCCGCCCACCTCATCGACCTAATGGAGCGCGACGGCATAGTAGGCGCCGCCGACGGCCCCAAGCCAAGAGAAGTCCTAAAACGCCCCAACTGGATCTCCGAAGTAGAAGAATCAATGCGCTAGTGTGTGCACCCAAAAGTGTGGGGAGGGGCGCCCTCGCCCGTCCAAGCCAAGCAAAGCTCGGCAGTCGCCAGCGGCCAGGCCGATGCTTTTGATCTCGCTCGCACAAGTCGAGCAGGGGATGCCCCATCCTTGCGCGTTCTTTGCGCAAGAGTGGGAGGCAGACTGATCGCACAATGGGCTCCGCCTTCCACGCCGAGCGTGCCCCAAAACGAGCGCACTTAAGATAAAGCTCCGACCTCCGGCCGCGTACAGCGGAGTGGAACGGGTCGGCGGTTCGGCAGGCCCCTTCTCAAAAAGCGCGAGAAGTGGCGCACCCCCAGTTATTTCGGTCAATCTTAGAAGACAAACCCGCGTTATACTTTCCCGTTAAAGTGGCCCACCCGCCAGAAGAAAACACGAGCCCGCCATGGCGCCACCTCTTTCACTGGCATTTTGTCATCCTGTTGGCCGTGATCGTTTTCTTCGGAGCGATCCGCTGGCGCCTGTTGGACGTGCCTCTAGAGCGCGATGAGGGCGAGTACGCCTACGCCGGCCAACTTATCCTGCAGGATATTCCTCCCTACCAACTGGCTTACACCATGAAGTTGCCGGGAACCTATGCCGCCTATGCCGCGATCCTCGCGGTGTTCGGGCAGACGGCCCGCGGAATCCATCTTGGGCTGCTGCTCGTCAACTCGGTCTCTGTCATCTTGCTCTACGTGGTCACGGCGCGCCTCTTCGGTACGCTGGCTGGAACCATTGCGGGATCGAGTTATGCTTTACTCTCTACCCATCAGGTCGTGCTTGGATTGGCGGCGCACGCCACTCACTTCGTCGTGCTGGCGGCGCTTATCGGCGCTATCCTACTCTTACGCACCGAAGAAACGAAGCGCACAGCATTCTTTTTCTGGACCGGCATCGCGTTTGGCGTCACCTTCCTGATGAAGCAGCCCGGATTTTTTCTGGGCGCATTTGCGTTTTTCTATCTTGCCGTTCAGTGTTGGCCGAACAACAAATGCGAATGGGCGCCGTGGGCAAAGAAGATGGGCGTCTTTCTGCTCGGGGGAGCGCTGCCCTTCGCACTGACGTGCATCGCACTCTACCGGCTCGGCGTCCTCCACAATTTCTGGTTCTGGACTTTTGAATACGCACGTCAGTATGCCATCTCCCTTCCATTGCGCAGGAGTTGGAGAGAGTTGGCGCCCAAGGCCTCCATCCTACTACGCTTGATCTTGTGCCTCTGGATACTCGCTGTCGCGGGTATTGCTAGATCGTTTTGGAATCCCATCGTTCGTCGCCATGTCGTCTTTGTCTTCGGGTTGCTGGCGTTTTCTTGCCCTGCGGTGTGTCCCGGCCTTTATTTCAGGCCACACTATTTCATTCTGATATTGCCCGTGGCTGCCATCTTGATCGCCGTCGCCGTTACCTCCGCCATCCGCTGGCTCGCTCTAAAGTTCACTTCTCGATGGCTGCACGTTCTTCCTGTGATAATGTTTGCCGCCGCCTGTGCGCTTGCGATTCACCGTAACGCCAAGTTTTATTTCAAACTGACCCCGCTCCAGGCATCCCGTTTCTGCTACCCTCAAAATCCATTTGTGGAAGCGGCTTCGTTAGCTGAGTATTTGCGGGAGCACACTGCACCGACCGACACCATCATTGTGTTTGGCTCGGAGCCGGAGATTTACTTTGACGCGCATCGCCATTCCGCCAGCGGCTATATCTACATGTACAGCCTGATGGAAGACCAGGCTTACTGGCCCGCCATGCAGAAGCAAATGATGCAGGAGGTCGAAGCCAAGCAGCCGGTATACGTGGCCTTTGTCGATGTCTCTGAATCCTGGCTTTACAGCCCGGGATCCCCTCAAGTTGTTACCTTTGACGCTTGGATGAATCAATACATTTCCAACGGTTTCGACGAAGTCGGAATGGTCGAACTCGCTGACCCGGAATCGCGCTACTTCTGGGGCGATGAGGCCCGCGAACATCATCAGCCGGGCCGCGAGATTCGCATTTTCAGGCGCAAGGGCTGAGAATCTTCGAGTTGCGCCAGTCGATTCTCAAGTGGAACAGTGCTACTGACTCAAAGAGCTTGGCGGGTGGTCCGGGCCATCGCAATCATTTGAACTCACGAGGGTGCCCCGTCCAAGCTCTGCTTGGGCGGGCCCGCTAGCGGCAGGATGCTAAGCCAGCCCTGCGTGAATGCCAAGACCTTCTGCGGCCTTGCGGAGCCGCTTATCTCTTGTCCATAGAAGGGTGGACGAATTGATAAAGACAGAGGCTATCAGCTGTGCGTCGGTCAGACCAATGCCAAGGCTGTACAGACGACGAGCCTCGATCATTCGCCGCACTTCGCTCAGTTGCGCCACTCGTACCTGGGGCAAGAGGTCCAGCAGTGCAAGCGTCTTGACGCGCTCCCGAAGTGATCCGAGGGCAAGTTCCGCGATGATCGACGGATGAATCACAATGTGCCCTTCGTTCAGATGCTTCCGCAGTTCCTTGTTTCGCGAATGAAGGTTTCCCGAACGAAAGTGGTCGATCCAAATCGAGGTATCCGCGAGAATCAATTCGGCCCCGGCCGGCGGCGAGGGATTTTCTTCAATTTCGGCATGGTGCCCTCCAGGGATGCTAATCGCCGGGCGCTCTCCCGCTCGATGAGAGCTTTGAGCGCCTCACGAATCAGCGCCGTTTTTTCCGCCACGCCGGTGAACTCCTGGGCAGTGCGTACGAGATCGTCATCCAGCGCAACCGTTGTCCTCATAGCATTGATTATAGCATCAGATGATGTCATTTTGCGTGCTCAAGGGCATAGGGATCCTTCGACTCCTCCAAGCCATGCGCTTCGCGCATGACCTGGCTCCGCTCAGGATGACACGAACGGGGGTCTTCCAGAGGGGGTCTTCCAGAGAGTGGGAGGGCTCGATTTTGCCGCCCCTGCCAACCCCTCCCCGTGGTAAATGTGGAAGCATGAAATTCCACACCGAATACCTGACCCTGCACACGAAAACCAAGCGCGCCTACATCCACCTGACCCCGCGAGTCGAGAGCGCCCTCAAAAAGTCTGGAATCAAAGACGGCATGATTCTGGTCTCCGCCATGCACATCACCGCCGGGGTCTACGTCAACGACAACGAGAGCGGCCTCCTCAAAGACATCGACCAGTGGCTCGAAACGCTCGCCCCCTTCCGGCAGAACTACCACCATCACCAGACCGGAGAAGACAACGGAGACGCCCACCTCAAATCGTTGATCATCCACCACGAAGTCATCGTCCCGGTCACCAACGGAAAGCTAGACTTCGGCCCCTGGCAGCAAATCTTCTACGCCGAATTCGACGGCCAGCGCGACAAACGAGTCATCATTAAAGTAATGGGAGAATAGCCAACTTGGTTTATCCTCAAAGCCCAGAGAGTTCTGGGTTCTCAGTTTTCAGTTCTCAGAAAAGGCATCATGTAACCGAGAACTGAGAACTGGGAACTGAGAACTCACAGGAGCCCGACACCATGACCGAAGAACTCACCGAACTCCACGAGCACGCCGAACACGCCAGGGAGCATCCCGATCTCGCACCCGTCACGCTGACCATGGCGGTGCTGGCCGTGCTGGTGGCAACCGTGTCCCTGCTCGGCCATCGCACCCATACCGAAGAAGTCATTTTGCAAAACAAGGTCACCGACCAGTGGGCCTACTACCAGGCCAAAAATATCCGCCTTCACACCGACGAGTTATTCGCCGATCTGGCCGGCGTGGTCACCTCCAAGGACGCCGCAGCCGCCGGCAAGCTTGAGGCAAAGGTCCGCGCCGAAGCCGACCGCTACAAAGACGAGAAGAAAGAGCTCGAGGCCAAGGCCCGCGAATTCGAGCAGGAATTCACCCTCACCCACCGCAAAGCCGACCGCTTCGATCTCGGCGAAGTCTTCCTGGAGATCGCGTTGGTGGTCACCTCGATCACTTTGCTCTCCGGCCGCCGAATATTCTGGTACTTCGGCCTGTTGATGGCGACCGCCGGAGTTCTCGTCGCCGCCTCGACCTGGATGGTGCGCTAGGGAAACTCTGGTTAGACCTGGTTGGATAAATGCCTCGGCTCGCAATGTACGCTGGACGACAAAGAAATGTCGCCAAAATGACGGCCATCCGGCGGCCGCGACCGCTCTCCGTCAGCGCCGAACATCGCGTCGTGATCCAGATCCACTTTTTCCCAATCTAACTCACTGTACCTAACTGACTACCTACTTCTGATGTAGTGGCCACATGTTCGGCCTCTCGCGTGCAATACCCTGAGAGCTCTCTGGCAAGAACTTCACCGAAGAGAAGATTGGACCCAGCCATGCTGCAGAAGTGCGCCAACCCCACGTGCAAGGTTCCCTTCCGTTCCCTACGCGAAGGCAAACTGTTCCTGGCGGAGACTTTCCCTTCTGACCTCAACTCCGCCTTCAATGGCAACCGGCGAAAACTCCGCCGGCGTGAACATTTCTGGCTCTGCGACGCCTGCTCCGCGCACTTCACGCTCCGTTTCGACAACACCTTGGGGATGCTGACCGTCCCCCTCAGCGAGCGCATGGGTCCACGATTCCTCACCCGCGCCGCTGCCAGCGCTTGCTGATTTTCAGAGGAACCGCCGATGGATTACGCAATCACAAAACGCTCGGCTTGCTCTGTCTGTGGCATCGACACCTTTCGCCGCACAGGATGGTTCCTGGTGGTAGAGAATCGCTGGCTCGACCGCCTGAAGATCCTTTCCTGGCATTCCTCGCTCGCCTCGCAGAAAGACATGAAGAGCGTCTGCTGCCGGCAGCATCTCAGAGCGCTCATCGCCCACTGGCTAACCCGGGCCACCCTCCGCCTTCCCCCAGCACACCACCCTCCACTGCCCATCGGCAGCGACCCGACTCTGGCCGATTTCGATCTCGGCCCCCACGCGGTCGGCCGCCTGATCGGAGAATTAGCGGTTCATCGCGAGTCTTTCTCCCGCGTTTGGTCAGGTTCCGCCGCCGCCCTCGAATGTATCCTCGACGCTCTGATCACCATCGGAGAGGAAAACAAACCCCACTCACTGGAGTTCCAGCTCCGCGACCTTCCAAAACAGTCCTCGCACGGACTTCCCCTCCAATAAAGCGCTGGCAGAGTCGAACTCTGCCAGCGCTCCTTCCTCACTCGCCACTCTTTCTCCATCGCTCTGTGCTCTTAGCCGCCCGGGCTGGCACGCAATCGCAAGCAAACCGATAGAGCCAAAGAGACATGCCCATGCGAAGAGGTCACCGATCCGGGCATACACAGTTCTCGCGCTCGCGGTCGGCAAGTTAGCTAACATCACGCGTCAGTCGTAGGAAATGGTCCATCGCAGCCAGGGTTCGCCCCTGATAGTCGCTGCTGCGACCCCAAATCATGGCCTCTCCCTAAATCTTCCCGCTCAGCGTTTTGTGGCGCGCAGCTTCTCCCCGGTGCGGCTCGCGTCGAACCGAAGCGCATACAGAATCGCGTCCTCCGCCGGATCCCTGTAGTACGCCCGGCGGCGCCCCACCTCGCGGAAACCGTGTTTTTCGTACAGTCGGCGGGCGGGCAGATTCGATTCGCGGACTTCGAGCAGAATCGCCGACGCAGCCTCGTTCTGTGCGCTCTGAATCAACTCGCGCACCAACTCATTGGCGATGCCGCGGCGGAGGAACTCGTCGTCCACCACCACGTTCTCGATCTCCCATTCGCCCGCGGCCGCCCGCGCGCAAGCGAATCCGCGAAGCTTGCCTGCTTCCTCGGCCACCAGAACGACGCCGTCATCCACCAACTTCTTGTACTGCTCGGTGGTCCAGTGGGCGGCGCTGGGCGCCTGCTGCTCAAGCGCGAGAATCGCCGGCACATCATGCAACCGAGCGGAGCGGATGGCAACGGGCATCGAAAGGTGTTTTGTATCAGGGTACCGCTTCTTTGTATCAGGGCCGCTTCTCTGTATCAGCGCATCGCTTCTCTGTATCAGGGCATCGCTTCTTTGTATCAGGGCCGCTTCTTTGTATCAGGGTATCGCTTCAGCGATACCACAAATTCTTCGCGATAACACGCCCCTTTAGGGGCTGCGCAACGAGCGCCGACTCAGCTTCTCACGGCGCTGGTTTCGAGAAAATCTCAGCGTCCGACTGGCGAACGTAGTTTGCCTCCAGTTCTTCGGGACGAACCGTCTGGCCCCGCCGAAGATGCTCCCAACCCAGCCGGGCAATCGCCCCGCTGTTCGGATAGTCAATCAGTTCAACCCCAATTCCGGCAGCGCCTCCCGCAGCTCGAACCGTCGCCGCCAACCCGGCATCGGGCGTGACGACCGCCTTCCCCCTAGCGTCGGCAAGAAACTCTTCCCTGCCCAGCAGGCGTTCACTGTGCATGCGCACCTGAGGATCGAGTTCGTAGTCGCCGACATAAACGTCACCTCGGCTCGCATCCAGCACCGCAAGAACCCGGCCACGCGCCGAACCGCCGCACGCAACCGCCTCCAGCAATGAAATTGCGACAATTGGCTTCTGCAGCGCCTCGGCCAGAGCCTTAACGGCAGCCAAGCCCACGCGCAGCCCCGTAAACGACCCCGGACCGCTGGCGACGGCAAAGGCTCCCAGATCGGTCTTACTATATCCGTGTTTTTTCAGCAGCGCGGCAATCTGCGGCACCAGTTGCGCCGAAAACGTGCCGCCGGCGAGCGGCACAACTTCAAGCACACGGATTTCGTTCACATTGATTTCGCTTACCCTGATTTCGCTTACATGGATTTCGCTATCGCTCTGACCCGGCGTCAGGCGAGCCAGCGCCAGACTACCGTTCTTCCCGGAAGTATCAATGGCGAGCAGAAGCTGGGACATTTGTAATTGGTAATTTGTAATTTGCAATTTCAAAACCTTCGCGTCCAATTCAGCGCCGTTCAAATCTCAAATTACCAATTACAAATTACCAATTACAAATGACTGCTCTCCACCAACTCCAGCAACACGCCCCCCGTGCTCTGCGGATGCACGAACACATACCGGTGTCCGCCCGCGCCCGTCTTGATCTCCTCCGATACCAGGCGCACGCCGTCGCTCTTCAATTTCGCAACCGCCGCCGCCAGATCCGGAACACGCATGCAAACATGATGCAACCCCTCCCCGCGCTTGGCGATGAACTTGGCGATAGTCGAATCCTCCGAAGTCGCTTCCAGCAGCTCCAGCCGGCTCTCGCCCACGGCCACCATGACCAGCCGAACTTTTTCCTGCTCGACCGTTTCTTCCGGAGAAACGCTCAGCCCAAGCTTCTCGTAAATGGACTTCGCCGCCGTCAGCGACTTCACCGCGATGCCAAGATGATCAATCTGGAACATTCTGCAACTCCTCGACACGCCTTCCACACGTAAGACCAAACAAGAATCGCGTAGGCCCGGACGCATTCGTCCGGGCAAGCGAGCGCAGCTCGCCTACGTTGCGGAGCTGCGCTCCGCAGGGCGGACGAATGCGTCCGCCCCTACGTGTTTCTTAATGCCCCGACAATCTCCTCCACCAGCGAATACGGGTCGCGCTTGTGTTCGGCGATCTCCGCCGCATAACGCTCGAGGCTGCTGCCCTCCGTCTCCATGTGAGCGCGCGCCTTCTCCAGCATGGCATCGCGCAGCATTTCGATCAGCCGTTCCTGCCAGTTCTCCACGTTCTTCTTAAGGACCAGGTTCCCTTCGTTAAGGTACGCCTCGTAGCCTGCGATCGCTTCCGCCAACTCTTTGGTTCCCACGCCCTCGCTGGCGACCGTCTTCACGATCGGTGGCGTCCAGCCGTCGTCGCGAGTGGCGAGCGATTGCATGGCGCGGATCTCGCGCTCCACCCGCTCAGCTCCCTCGCGGTCGCTTTTGTTGATGACGAAGATGTCGGCGATTTCCATGATCCCGGCTTTGATCGTCTGCACATCGTCGCCCATGCCGGGCACCAGAATCACGATGGTGACATCCGCCAGCCGCACAATATCGACTTCGTCCTGCCCCACGCCAACCGTTTCGATCATGACCAGGTCGCGCCCCGAGGCATCGATCACAGTGGCGGCATCGGCCGTGGCGCGCGCCAGCCCTCCGAGCGATCCGCGTGTAGCCATGCTGCGGATGAAAATTCCCGGATCGCTATAGTGATCCTGCATGCGTATGCGGTCGCCCAAAATCGCTCCGCCCGTGTAGGGACTGGTCGGGTCGACCGCGATGATGCCGACAGTTTGATTTTCTTTGCGATAGTGCTTGGCAAGTTGATCGACCAGCGTGCTCTTGCCCGATCCGGGAGCGCCGGTCAAACCGATGACGCGCGCCTTGCCCGTATGCGGAAAGAGCGACTTGAGGAGGTCCGACCATCCGGTAGCGCGGTTCTCGACCGTGGAGATGGCGCGCGCCAGCGCACGGGCGTCACCCGAGCGGAGCTCTGAGACCCAACCTTGGGCAGGAATGTTCAACTTGCCAGTGTAAAGCAGCGACGGGACAACCAGAAACCAAAGTTAGGGCTCAGTTGCCATTCAACATTGGATTCGGAAAGCCCTTTACCGCCGATCCAAGGGAACCCCCGCTCCGACGGGCGCGCTGCAGACGCAGTATCCTACAGTCAACGCTCATCATCGTCGCCCACTCCCAAATGATCTGCGATTCGTTTGAGAAGAAACAGTATCACCGTCAGAAATGCGAAGAAGAATCCGACGAACCAGGCTATAGCGAGAGACTGCCAGAAGCGACAATCAAATAGAAAGTAAGCGCACAACCCAGCCAGTACGCCGAACACGATTCCAATCTGCCTACACTTCCGCTCATGGACGCTTCTCGTGTTTAATTATTTTCGGGTGCTTCGCTTCCCACTCCCGCAGTCGTTCAATTCCTCTACCGTCTTTTTGTTCTCTTTCTACCCAATCCTTGAGTTGCTCTCGTGTCATAGTGCCGACGAACAACCAAGCCTCGCGACGAAGGTTGTAATAGTCATTCCAGCATTCCTGCGCAATCTCGGACATAGGTGTTTTGTTCAGCGCAAAAAGAGCATACTTGTAGCATGTCCAAGCGACTAAATCGGTGCACTGCAAAGCTGGGATATCTAGCCTTTTCTTAAAATCGTATTTGTCATAACGCCCTGGATTGCCGCGCCCTGTGGCGAGATGTTCCGCTTGCGCCATCACTGTGTCTATTTCGGCCTTCGGCTCTTTCTGTGCCTTCGGGTCCATCCAGTCGTAGACGTACACAAAGGGCAGAGCAGCACGGTGCTCCGCAGCCCACGCATCGAGAAGGCCGATGATGTTTCGGATGGCCCAAGTGTAGTGATACTTACCAGCCAACCGCCGCATTTCATCTGGGATGATTTCGTCATAGTCAGATTTCTTAATCGCCAACGATACAGCATTCAGCCCGAACTTCTTGCCGATCTGTCTGACGCGCGAGACTACGCGACTCCGCTTGGCTTTGTTCCAAGTAGCGAACTCCGAATCTGGGTTTGTGCTGCTAACGCATTCGGCGGTGTGGAACTCCGCAAATCCCTCTTTGCGTCTGAGCGTCTCCCATTCTCTATCGAGCGCCACGATACGGGCGGCTGGAACGATCAAGGCCGTAGCGATAGCCACCTGCTGATGTGGATCGGTGCCGCTGTCATCAATGTAAACAGTAAACATCGCGAGCAGAGCGTCTTTTCCAGCGTTCAAGTATTATTATTGCCCAAATTAGGACGGTACCGCCGGCTAACGGCTTTATTTGCAAGTAGCACTCGCTCGCTGATGAGGTCGTATCCGCCTCGCTCCACTTTTTCATCACAATCGGTCGGTATCAGCCATCACAGGCTGCCAACCAGCCCCATGCGACAATGGTCGCCTGATGGGGCAGTAGCGAGGCGTAACCGTTTCCCAAAACGGACCTCGAAGCTGCCCCAAGCCAATTTTCAGCGCTCTTTGACAACCTAAGTTGAGGCGTTTAGCGGGGGTGAGCGAAGCGGGAGCCCGATGCCGAAATCCTGAGCGAAGCGAATGGATCTCGTAAGTCCTTATTCCGGGATATTTTGCATATAAGTCCTTTAAAATCAAAGATTTTACAGGGATTTTCCCGCTAACTCTATGATTCCAATAGCAGGAGGGGGGTGGGGGTACTATACTAGTTAGTTAGTACCTTCGGAGTAACTGGGCCGCAAAGCGACGCGTAGTCACTCGCAACCTGTGCGAAAAAGATAAGAATAGAGTGATATGGAACCATTCGTTTTGCCCGGCGGAAGGAAAACCTGCGTGCTCTCGACCCTGGTTATCTTACTCGCGCTTTCTTAGCTTACGGCTTGTCGAGCGAAGGTGAAGCGAATGTGCAGGAAACGCCTCGCCCGCAAGTTACAAAATCCCAGGAGGGACAATCGCCAGCAGGACAACCCACCGCAGGACAATCGGCCCAACCACCAAACGCCGCCAGCGACGATCGCGAGAACCAAAAAATTCCAGCTCGGAAAGAGACCGTTGCGGTCACGGGAACGTTCATTCCGGCGCCGGTCGAGAACATCGACCGGTCTATCACAGTGATCGACACGCGAGAGCAACCATTGCTCTACACGCACTGGGTCGATTACCTGCAACTGGATCCCACGATCGATCTGCAGGAACGTGCCCCGGATGGCGTGCAAGCCGACCTTACCATTCGCGGTTCCACCTTTGAGCAAACGCTGGTCCTGTTGAATGGGTTACGCATGGACAACGTCCAGACCAGCCACCATGATCTCGACCTGCCCTTGCCCACCGGCGCGCTGGCGCGCGGTGAATTTATGCCGGGGGCGGGTTCCACGCTCTATCGATCGGATGCCATGGCTGGAACCGTCGATTTCATAACCGGCCCGCCGCAGTACTCCGAAGCCCAGGCGGGGGCGCGATTGGCAATTTCGGAATCAACCAGGAAACTTTCTCGGCCGGCTTTGTGGCCAGCCGGCTGGACGAAGAACTGGATGTGGCGCGGGATTATTCCCACGGGCTTCATGCCGGACCGCGACTATCGCAGTCTGACAGTTTTTTCGAACACCGGAGCGCAGACCGCCCTG
>CAVRYC010000042.1:0-54982 GCA_963725245.1 uncultured Acidobacteriaceae bacterium
GCGGCTCTGTGTTGTTACTGAGAGCTGACAGCTGAGAGCTGACCGCTAATTCAACTGCTCATCTAGCGGCCGGTGCCGCGGACGTCCCGGATGAGCACTGATGCTGCGGAATTTGTGGTAAAGTCCGTGCAAGTCTTCGCTCAAGAGCCGCACTACCTGCATGCAGTAATCGCCGTGCTGACGCAGAAATTCCAGAAAATCTTCCCGCGGAATAAAAGCCGCCGTCGTTTGGTCGCCCGCTTCAGCGGTGATGCGATACTTTTCCCCAGTCATGCTCTCGCTCAGCCCAAGCACGGTTCCAGGACCGACGACTTCCAGAAGCTGCTTTTGGCTCTGACCGGTTGGCAGCAGGACGCGAACCTCGCCGCTCTCCACCAGGTAAACGCCCGCTGCCGCGGAACCTTGCTGGAACAGCGTCGCACCTTTGGGGAACAGCCGAGCCGATTTGATTCCGTGGAGGGCGTTTAACAGATCGGGACTCAACTTACCTGGCGTAGGCTGCAACGACACATGTCAACCCCTCTTGTTTCAGCCAGTCTACACCTCCGGAGGGCGGACGCGGCAGCCGCACAGAAGTGTGACTAGCAGGCTGTGGAAAAAAGTTGCCGAATCGCAGCTATTGCCGCGCCAGAATTTCATCGATTGCGGCCTTGCCGCCTTTGTCGACGCTGACGACTTTGTGCACTGGCTTGAAACCGGTCAGCGTGACATCCACGATGTAGGTCCCGGGTCCCAGCATGACATCTACCGGCGACGTCTTATCGAGAACCTGCTGGTTGATGGCGACCTGGGCGCCTTTCGGCTGGGTATGAACGCTGATCGAACCCATGCCAGCCGTGCTCTCTCCGCCGCGTCCAAACAGCTTGTTCAACTTGCCGACGGTCCGCATGTCCGCCGTGTTGCCCAGCGCCCGGAGCACCGGCGAGTACTGGAAATTCTGCCCGGGACCGAGATCGGCGGTGACGGTCTCGTCGAGGTATCCTTGCTTGCGCAACAGAACTGTGTGGTTTCCTTTTTCCACGGCGAACTGCACCGGGGTTACTTTCCCGATGGGCCTGCCGTCGATGATGACATCGGCGCCCGGCGGCGTGCTGTTCACCACCATCAGTGCATTGACCGGCGACAAATGAAGCAGCAGAGACGATTTGCTGCCGGCAGCAACATCGACCGACCGCATCTCGGACGAATAGCCCGACTTGCTGACAAAGATGATGTGCTTACCGGGACTTAGGCCCATCAAAGTGAACGGTGTGATCCACGACGGATCGCTGCTTCCATCGACCTGAAACTGTGCGCCCTGCGGACTGGAGTCAATCAGTTCCTGGCCCGAAATCACGACCGGCACCGGGGCTGGGGCTGGAGCGGGCGCCCGTCGACTGCTGTTCGACTTGCGCGGTTCGATCTGGCGTACCGTCAGGCTCGGTGCAGCCTCCGCAACCGGCGGAGCTGGTTTCTCGATTCGTGGCGCCACCGGCTTCTGGGCAACCGGTTGGGCTGAGCTTACCGCTTTCGTCGGCCGCGGAGCAGCCGTGGAACCATCGTCTTCCGAGTGAACATGGAAAAAGACCGCGATCGCAACCACCAGGATCAGTCCAACCGCGGCCAGGATCGAATACAGCATCAACTGCGGTGGAATGGTCGAGATTTCCTTGAATGCCATTTCCACGACTTCCCGCGGCTGGATTCTTGGCTTCTCTTCTTTCCGCGGATCTTTCTGTGGAAAGACCTGCTCCGCAGGGCGCGACGCCTCATCCGGCTCGGGAGCTGGCGGTGTGAAAACCGGTTCCTTAAGAGGAGGCATCTCTGCCAGGTCAGAAAAACTTTTGCCGGATGAGCCCGCCATCGGTTCGGCCATCATGGGATCAAAAGTCACGCGAGGCGAATGCCGCTCGGATTTTCGCTCCGCCACCGCCGCCGATAAAACCGGGCCGCGCCCGACCTGGGATTCAGGAGCAGTTACTTCAAAGTCGCTGATACAGCCCGCGCCAGAGTTCGGAGCAGAGTTCGATCAATCAGAATCCGAACCAGAGTTGGTCCTGGGTAAGCGCGAGGCACTCCCTCCGGTCGCCGCGGCCGCAGCGGCTCTGGTTTCGGCTGCCGGCGGATGGGCTGGCGAAAACACCGGCGCATCGATTTTCGGAGAAACAGGTTTGGGCGCGACCGATGGCGCAACCGATGGAACGGAAGGCTCGGGCCCGGCGGTGCTCGAGGCGGCCGAAACAAACTTGCTGGCCGCAGCCGCACGATCTGCGCGACTGACGGAAACATTCGGCGACGGGGTCGTCTTCTTGGTATCCGTGGCGGTTTTTTTGCCGTTGCCGTTGCCGTTGCCGTTGTCCTTGCACTTCTCCAGGTCGTCCACCAGTTCGCGCGCGCTTTGATAACGCTCCGCGGGATCTTTCGCCAGCGCCTTCATAATCAGCGCGCTCACCGCCGGTTGAATCTTGGAATTCACCGCAGCCGGACTGGCGGGCATCTCGTTTTCGATCCGGCTTACAAGCGTAACCGGATCTGCGGCATCGAAGGCCTGCCGCCCAACCACCATCTCGTAAAGGATCGTGCCTAAGGTAAACAGGTTCGAACGCAGGTCGATCGCTTCTCCGCGGATCTGCTCGGGAGAACAGTAGGGCATAAGTTGCCCCAAGCCTTTTCCCGATTCCGCTTCAATAAGGCTCATGGTGGAGATGCCAAAGCCCAGGATCTTCACCATCCCGTCCCACTGCACCATGATCTTGCCGGGCTCCAGCGAATGGTGAGTCACACCCTTCGAGGCAGCGTGCTCCAGGCCGGCGCAAACCTGGCGCGTAATGTCGAGCAGATCCCAGATGGAGAAGCCTTCTTTGCGCGCCAACATGGTGGCAATGCTGTTGCCCTGTATGTACTCCATGGCCGCGCAGTACTGGCCGTCGATCTCGCCGGCGCCGTAGAGCAGCACAATGTTCTGGCCGGCGAGGTCGCGCGTGCTTTCGCCTTCGGCGATCAGCGTCTCCACAAACGCGTCGGCACGGTCGCCGAGGGGCGCCAGACTCTGCGTCTTGAGCGCCACGATCTGGTTGGTTTCCGTGTCCAGCGCCTTATAAATCAAGGCGGTCTCGGACTTGGAAAGCTCACTCTGGATTTCGAACCGGCCAAACATCATCGTCATTACAATCGCCTCGCGGTGACAAGCCGCACTACACCCTGATGTGCATTTGGCTAAGAACAGGGGGAGAATCACACCTAGAATACCGCTGTCAACTGCCCAACTGAGAGTTACGAAAGTACCTCCACCTGTGTCCAGCAGAATCTGTGACTTCAGACACGAACACAGTCAGTAAGTGGCAGGGATATTACGTCAACTGCACGGTAGGGTTTAATGGGAAGGTCCGATTCCTAGGGTGTTAAAGAATTCTTCGCACATAGGAAGTTGGAGATCATTTCGCGTCCTGGTAGTCAGTGCAATGCTGAAATAGCCGTCCTCCGCATCCAATACGACAAACCGCTGTGGAGATGGTTTGTTCTTCTCTTTCCCGTACATTTCGAAACTCAAGAAGTTGAGTTTGCCGGAATCGAGTTTAGCTGGTTGCCATTTTTCGAATTGGGCATCGGGGAACTGGGCCAGAGTATTCTGCCGGTCGGCCGTGACGAAATTCTTGAGATTTTCGAGCTCGGGTTTATTTGGGTCCTTCTTCTGGAAAGCGATGGTGATTATTTTGTCTGCATTCTCCAACGTCATTCCCGATGGCACGAGAACACTGTGCAGGCCGAGTTTCTTCGCGGCCTTCTCATCCTTGACCCAGCCTTGTGGCATGACGAAAGACAACTTCGTGTGGCTCTGTTGTCCTTTTTTATAGCCGGGCCTGATAATGACGCTGTTTTCCTGCGCAGCTGAGGTGAAGGACAGACCTGGGCCAATGGCAAGGACACTCACAACGAGGAGTATTAGGAGCTTCTCGGTCAATCTCGGCATCCTGTCCTTCTTCCACAATAGATCTGACAGCAAAGTCTAGCGACCCGCCTACGCATCGGCAAGCGGAAATTGGCGAAATCAGAGGATTAACTCTCGGAACCGGGAGTCGTGAGTGAGGAAGCGGCCGGAGAGTGGCGCTCATGGCATCGCAGACTTTATCGGCATTTGTCTTAGGGAAACTCTGATTCAGTGTCGGCAAAAGGCATTAACCACAGAGTGCACAGGGGTACACGGAGGACCCCGGGGACTTAATCAGAGCTTCCTTAGTCAATTGACAGTTCCCGGCGATCGAGGTCGCACCGAGGCGAGGACGTGTTGCCCGTTCATCACCAGCAGGCGATCAGTACGTTGCATCCTCTTCCAGTCATATTCATAAGCAGTTCCACAACTGAGACAGATTTGATAGTGCTGGCCATCGCCACTCATTCGCGGCCAAGTAAACCGATGGGAGCAAAATTCTGCGAGGAGTCGCTGCAAGAATCTCATGTCTGTTCCTTCGCTTCGGCACGGGCCAGAACTCGGCGGCGTGATCGTTCTGAAGAGGCGAGTGAATCGATTTGACTACGTCGCGGGCGCACTTTCAAATTACGAGAGTGCATTCCGGGTACAAGTTACCGCGTAGCTGACGTGCTATTGCAACTTCGCGTACTCGGCTTTGGCTTCTTTCAGGATGGGGATGTCGGGGTCGGCGTCTTTCCAGAGCGTGAGGAAAGCTTTGTAGGCCGCGAGCGCCCGGACGCGGGCGGCGTCGGCATCCGCACTTCGTTCTTGCGAGGTTCTCGATTGCAAGGCGTTGGCGCGAGCCACTCCGAGATGCGCCAACGCTCCCGTCCAGCAGTTCCAGACGATGCCGCTGTGGTCGAGAATCTTCTGAAACTCGGCGGCGGCAGCGTTGCCTTGTCCGGCCGCCAAGTATGCCTCTCCGCGTATATACAGGTGATAGAGGCAGGAAATGTTGGCGGCGAAAGCAATTTGCCCCAACTCGATCGGTGAAGTAGCTTGCAGGGCAGTCAGGGCGGAAGCTGGGTTCTTTCTATCCAGCGCCAATTGTGCCTGAATCGCGGGCAGCCAGAGCGACTGCATCTGGGTGTCCAGCGGGAAGCGTTTCCCTAAGTCTCGTGCCAAGGACTCAGATCGCACTGTATCGCTCGCCATAGCAAACGCAAGCGCGGCTTCGACCTCGACGCCCTGACTCGTCGGACCCAGCTTCAAAGCCTCTGCCGCTGCCTGCCGCGCTTCCGCAGGATTACCGTAAGCCGCTTGTTGCACCGCGGCATTCGCCTGCCATATCGCCCCAGTTTCCTTGCTGTCAGAGCGTATAGCGGAGTCCACAGCCCGCTTGGTCAGTTCCCGCGCCTTGCCGAGATGACCTCCATACGCCTCCCTGTCGGATGCGAGCGCCAGCCCAAAGTTCTCATACTCGGGCTTACCCGCATGCCACTGTTGCTGTTCCGACATCGCCGCGGAGTCCGCCCCGAGGAAGGCAAGGGCGTAGAGAGCGGCGGCGACATCGTAGTCCAGCTTTCGCGCCTGCGCTTCATGGATGATCTGCCGCGTTTCGTCAAAACGTTGCAAGGCAAGGCTGTACTCGGCGAGATTCCCGTACAAAATACACTCGAGCCGGTGCGAGGCGCGAGGCTTGCCTAGTGATCTCAATGGCTTTCTCATACTGCCCCTCTTCGGCAAGCACCAGGCCCAACCTGTTGTACGCTAAGACTTCCCGCGGGTAGCTCTCAATCTCCTCCTGATACGTCTTAGCCGCTTTATCCAGTTCTCCGGTTACATACCGATAGTAGCTACCGGTGATCTCCAGCTTTTCCCGCTCGCTGGCATGTTCCCGCAACTGGAATGCCTTGAGGAAGTACTCGCTGGCCCGCCCGACCTCGCGGAGATCGACGTAGTTGCCGCCCACTTCCCTGTAGCCCATGGCAAAATTCGGATCAAGCTCGATGGCGCGTTGATTGTACGGCAGGGGTGCAGCCTCGTCTTTTTCGTTACGGGCCTTTCTGCCAAGGCTGTACGCTTTCAGTGCTTCGAGCGAAGACGTGGTTTCCTGCACCAGCGGAACATCGAACTTCTGCACCGTAGCCAGCGATTCTCCCAATTCGCCGCGCAGCTTGGATGCCTCCTCGCCCAGAGCGTTCAGCACCTTCTCCTTGGAGGCCGCCGTCACCTGTTCCTGCGCCAGCGTATCTCCGCTTTGGCAATTCACCGCCTTCAATCCCAGCACATATTCGCTGCCCAGACTGCCAATCGATCCGGCAAGGTATGCCTTGCTTCCCGCCCGCAGGCAAAGTTCGCGGGCTACCTCGGGCGTGAGTTTCGCGCTGGCCGGACGGGACATCTGTTGCAAGGTATTCGTAACGTCACTGTCGGAGAGCACATTCAGGAAAGGCGATTGCCGCAGGGAAACGTTGAGTGCTGTCTTCAGCGTGTCGTCGAAGATGGCATCGCCCGTGCTGTTGGCAAAATCGGCGAGAACAATGGTGTCCTTGTCAGTCACGATCTCCGTTGTTCTCGGAGGCGGAAGCGAAGGCCGCAGAAGCCAGAGCATGCCGATCACGCAGGCGACTATGGCGACGGCGAAAGCCGGGATCGAAAACCAGCGCCTACGAATCGATAAGGGAAGCGGCTTCGACTCACGAACCTCCGGTTCAGAGGCCGCCGGGGGACTGGCAAGAATCGCGAGTGCCGCGCCATTCCCGTTCGTACTCGTAGTGGCGATGAACCGGTACCCCTTGCCGGTGACGGTTTGCACAAAGCGCGGCTGCTCCGGGTCGTCACGAAGAATGGTTCGTATCTTACGGACAGCGGTATTGATACCGTGTTCGGTATCCAGAAAAACATCTTTGCCCCACAGATGCTCGATGATTTCCTGTCTGGTGACGAGGTGCCCGCCCTTCGTCACCAGCAGAATCAGTAACTCCATGGGGAGTTTTTCGAGCTTGACGGGACCCCCGGCGCGGAGAAGCTCGTAGCGATCACAATCCAGCGTGAACTCGTCGAATTTGATTAGCCCTGCTGGCACGAAGAGGCCCATTCCGGTAGCGCGAAAGTATATCACTGGGTTTGAGAGATCCGCGTACGTTCTTTAGCTTCAATTACTTGCGGCTTCACCATCTCTTCACCATCAGTTCACCAGTTCTCCATTGCGCGGATTGCGCTTCCGCCGTAAACCTTCCGTCGCCAACTGGCCCAAGGAGATTCCATCCATGCAGAATAAGTTCAAAACAAGAATCATGGTATTAGCCGTCGTTTGCGCCTCTGTATTCGCCGCAAGAGCAAACGCTGAATGCGGAGACCTCTCGAAATTCAAGTTTGGCGCGTCGATCCATCAACAGTCCTGGGGAGGTTCGCAGTTCAGCCCAGCCTCGCTGCTGCTGGTCACCGATTCGGGCGAGCCGATTGTTGGCTTTTGGAAAGTAACGTTCACCTCAGAAGGCACCACGGGCATTCCCGATGGCACCGTAATCGATCAGGCGTATGCCCAATGGCACAGCGACGGAACAGAAATCATGAATTCTTCCCGTCCGCCGGTCACGCAGAGCTTTTGCCTGGGAGTATGGAAGAAGGTGGGTAGCTTGCGATACAAGCTCAATCATTTCGCGATCAGTTTTGATCCCAACAGCAATCTCGTTGGGCCCGCCAACATTCGCGAGAAAGTGGTCCTGAGTCCCGGAGGAAAGACCTTCAGCGGCACTTTCACCATTGACCAGTTTGATCAGTCGGGGAACACTCTGGCCCACATAACTGGCCAGCTCGCCGGAACACGGATCACCGTAAATTCACCGGCAAGTGTGGCGTTCTGACGTTTCGAGCATTCAAAAGGGAAGTCGAATCGTCTGAGTCCTTGCGAATCCAAATCTAGGCTCGCACGGCAACGGCGACGCGCTTTGCGGGTCGGCCGGAGCGAAGGGATTCTGTCTTTAGGATGAAGACTAGGCGTGCTCCGAGCGTGTTACGAGCAACCCTTCCATAATCCGGGTGAAGGAAGGGTTGCCGACAAACCGCCCAGAATGCCGCAATGATTTTCCAGGCACCGGTTTTTCGGGTCGGGTTTTCTCCTAGGTGGGTTCGGATAGAATGTGGCGCAGAACTAGGTGTGCTGGGAAGGAGAAGGCAGGAACCTCTACAGACTGATCTGGTGGGCATCAAGCATGGACTTGACGTGGAAAGTTCTTCGTAGCATTGCCCGCATGAAAAAAGTGAAATCTGGCAATCGCGGTTCTGCGGCGCAAGGAAAGGGCGCTCCGAAAAATATTGATGAATACCTTGCTGGTGTCCCGGAACCCGCCCGCAGCACCTTGAACAAGATTCGCGCAGCGATTCGGTCCGCTGTGCCACAGGAGGCTACCGAGACCATCAGCTATCGGATTCCTGCGTTCAAGTACAAAGGAGTGCTGGTGTGGTTCGCCGCGTTTTCGGACCACTGTAGTTTGTTCCCCACTGCGTCGGTTGTCGAAGCGTTCAAGAACGAACTTAAGGGCTACTCCACATCCAAAGGGACTATCCAGTTCCCCACGGATAAGCCACTGCCGACTGCACTGGTTAAGAAACTGGTGAAGGCGCGGGTCGCGCAGAACGAAAGCAAGAAACGGCGCTGACCGGGTCGCCATCGAAGACGCTCCCAGGTGTTCTTGATACCAGCGGCCGCCGCTGGGGTGGGCGCGGAAGAACAACCCACCAATCCCAGTCACTTTTTCCATCTTCCTTCCCATCCCGCAAGACAACAAGCCGCATAAAAAGAGAATCGGAACCATGATTTCTGCAATCTCATAGATCATAGAACAGGGATCATAGAACAGGCGCAATCGACCGGCAGGAGGGGTTTGTCGTGGCCACCAACTCACTCGCGAATTTCGATTTTTCGGGCCCGCCTGTACCTGAAACAGCCGCCGCGTCTACGGGTAGCGGAATTGGTGCGCCTGCAGAAATTCGCGCAACGGATCACCTCCACTCTCGACCTTGAAGAACTCGTTCCGCGGATCGTCGATGAGGTGGCGGAATCGCTCGGCTGCGTCGAAATCAACATTTATCTCCGCGATCCTGAACAGGACGAATTCATACTGGCCGGCGCTCGCGGCTGCACCCTTTACCACAAGGGCCATCGCCTCAAGAAAGGCGCTGGAATGGTGGGACACGTCGCGGCCACTGGCAAAATGCACTATGCTCCCGACGTGGCTCGCGACCCCTACTATGTGGCCTGCGAGCCGGACACGCGCTCCGAGGTCGCCATCCCGCTGCAACGCGAGGGCGATCTGGTAGGAGTTTTCACCGCCTCTCATCGCGAGCTAAACGCTTTCTGCCCAGACCAACTAAGGCTGCTGCAGGGATTGTGCGGTCACGTCGCGGTCGCGGTACACAACGCCCGGCGCTTCAACGATGAGCGCCAACAACGCGAGCGCATGAGCCGCGAGGCCGAAGAAGCTCGCTCGATTCAGCAGGCGCTGTTGCCTCGCAGTTCTCCGCTGATTCCAGGGTTCTCGGTGTCGGGGCTTTCGATTCCGGCGGGCTCCGTCGGCGGCGACTGGTATGACTTCATTCCGCTGCGTGACGGACGCTGGGGTCTGGTTCTAGCCGATGTTTCGGGCAAGGGCACGGCGGCGGCGCTCCTCATGTCCGCGACTCGCGGCATGTTGCGTTCGCTGGCGCAAACCGGGTCTGGACCCGCCGAGGTGCTGACGCGTCTCAACAACATGATGATCGAAGATTTTCCCAGCGGCCGCTTCGTCACCATGGTGTATGCCGAGCTCGATCCGTCCAGCCGCGTTTTGCGGATCGCGAACGCCGGCCATCTGGCGCCGCTGCTGGTCGAGCCTCGCGGCCACCGCTGGATCAATCACGAGCATGGCTTGCCTCTGGGAATTTCAGCCAGCAAGTTCTCGGAGACGGAAGTGACGCTCGGCGAGCATTCGCGCATCGCGTTTTATTCTGACGGAATCACCGAAGCTGACATCGATTCCGGGGAAGAATACGGCCCGGAGAGGCTTCTCGCCCAAATGCAATCACCAGAGGTTACGCTGGATTGCCTGCTGGCGGATGTCATGAGATTTGCGAATGGAAAGGGGCTGCGCGACGATGCCACCGTAATTTTGGTGCGGGCGCGCGGAACCGAACCAGGCTCCAGCAACAACGCATGATCAGCCAGTTGTCCCTGCAACAACCCGATCCTGGACTACGATATCTCACGATCTGGCCCGCCGCTTGGCGGGGAGGACCTTGTCAAAGTCTAGCGCCTGACGCAGATCGGCAATCAGGTCTTCGCTGTCTTCAATCCCCACCGAGTAACGGATGAGGGCCTCCGGGATGCCGCTTGCCGCGCGTTCCTGCTTGGTGGACTCGACGTGGCTGGTGGTGGAGGGTGGGCCCGCGACCGTCTCGACGGCCCCAAGGTTCGCGGCTAAGTGTGCGTAACGCAGACGCGGCAGAAAAGATTTCACGGAATCGAAACCGCCGCGGATGGCAAAACTGAGCACGCCTCCGAAACCGCGCATCTGCCGGCGAGCAATTTCGTGATGTTCGTGGGACTCCAATCCGGGGTAGAAGACCCTGATTACCTGAGGGTGTGATTCCAGGAAGCGCGCGATCTTAAGCGCGCTCTCGTTCTGCCGCGCGATCCGCAGATGAAGAGTTTTCATTCCGCGAAGCAACAAGTAGGCGCACATGGGATCGAGGCAGGCGCCCGTGATCTCCCGAAAGTGATAGATTCGCGCTACCAGATCGTTGGCGCCGCACACCACACCGCCGAGCGCATCGGCGTGCCCGCCGAGAAACTTGGTTGCGCTGTGAATGACGAGATCTGCGCCGAGTTTCACGGGTTGTTGATTGATGGGCGTAGCCAGAGTGTTGTCTACGATTACCACAGCACCGTGGCGATGGGCCACGGTTGCCAGGCGAGCGAGATCGACAACTTTGACCGTCGGATTCGTCGGACTTTCCAGATATACAGCCTTGCATCCCTGGCCAATGGCGGCTTCAATTGCTCTGTGATCGCTCGTATCACAGAGCGACACCTTGATGCCGAATCTAGGCAGGAATTCGATAAACAGCTTGTTCGTCCCTCCATAGGTGTCCTGAATGGAAACCACGCGATCGCCAGGAGACAGGAGGGCAAAAAGCGTGTTGCTGATCGCGCCCATGCCGCTCGAAAAACTGGTGGCGGCTTGGGCTGTCTCCAGATTTCTTACCTTTTCTTCGAAGGCGGCTACGGTTGGATTGGTGTTCCGGCTGTAGATATGGCCAGGCCTCTTCCCTTGCGCCACCGCGAGCCACTCGTTCACATCGTCGTAGCCGAAAGAGACGCTAAGGGCCACGGGGATTTGCGTGGCGCGCTCCCAATACTTGCCCTTCTCGCCGGCCCATACTCCCCTGGTTCCAAGTCCCACGTCATCTTTGTTGTTCTCGCGGCGTCGGTGCACAGAAGAGTGCCTCCTTATCGTTATCGCTAACGTTGGTCAGTCTAGCAGGCTGGGCGCTCGCATTCATGATCGCGGGGTCGCGCGGCTGCGACATGGGCTACACTGATTGCCGGCAGGGTCAACGGAAGGGTGCTGGCAGATGTTGGGGGAGGGTTTGAGGAGCCGGTGCGTGACGCAGACTGGCACTGTCATTGTCATTGCATTGTTTCTGCTTTCCGGCGCGGCTCTGCTCCAGGCGCAAGAAAAGTCCAAAATCGATTGCACCCCCAGTTTTCCTTTCAAAGACTCCTGGTGGGGCGCTGACGCAGCGTACTCCATCCCGTTGCCGGACGGGCGTTCTATCTGGATCTTTGGGGACACTCTGTATGGCGACCGGAGGGTAGTCGAGGGAAACGAGCCGCGCATGGTGCGCAACAGTATCGGCATCTCGACGTGCGACGGCCGCGATTGGAAAGTCGAGTACGTGATTCGGCGCGGGGACAAGGGACGGCCCCTAGACTTCTTTCAGGCGCAGCACAAGGACACTTGGTACTGGGCGCTTGACGGATTCTTCTACAAGAATGACCTGTGGGTGACTCTGCTCTGCATGCGCGACGCACCGAAAATAACGCCTCAACGCATTGGGTTTCGAAACCTGCGGGGCCGACCTGGCGAAGATTTCCGGACTCGAGACTGATCCGCAGCAGTGGAATGTGAAGTACTTCCCACTCGTTCCCGACGGCATTCACGCCTATCCTTCCGCCACTGCCGTGGTGGATGGCGAGTACGTTTACATTTTCGCGCTGCTGGAAGCGGATTCACGCCCCATGCTGCTCGACTCGCATCCCCTTGGATGGTCTCGACGCACCGGCAGAGCACCTTCAGTACCTGTCTAAGAGCGGCGCCTGGAAGCTGGGCCTGACGCCTGCCGACGCAATGCATGTCATGAAGCACGGAAATACCGAAATGACGGTGCGGTATCACCCCAGCTTGAAAAAATGGGTTGCGATCCTGAACTATCCGAAACTCTTTTCCGACAAAATCGTGTTTCGCACAGCACCGCAGTTGGCGGGACCATGGAGCGAAGGTAAGACGATCTATCGTATTCCAGAGATGCAAAAGGGCAACGCTGGATATGACAAAGATACCTTTTGCTATGCAGCCAAGGAACACCCAGAGTTTCGCCAGCCTGGTTCCGTTCTTATTACATACGCTTGTAACACGATGAATGTGCAGAAGCTCACGAGTAAGATGGACATCTATTTCCCGAAAGTCGTGCGAGTTCCTTTCAATTGAGCGTGTTTCAAGAATGCCTTTCAGGTCGGACGGCGCGTCCCTCAGGGGCTAAAGCCCGCATTCTTGTTGACCCATGGCGGCACGGCTGAAGCCGTGCCCTACCCAAAGCCTATTCTTGAAACATGCTGTAAGTAGGGTTCAGTCCCATTCCCACCAGCGTTCGGAGCGCTCTTTATGAGGATGTGGAATGGTGAGACGCAGTGTTATCGTCTGGTGGGGTAAGAGCGTGACACGCAGGGGATTTATAGCTAGCGGCCTCAGCACGTCGGTCTCAGTCAGGTTCGTTTCTTCCGCGGCTGTAACTTTCAACGGCGTTTTCAACTCGGTGACGCCTTTGTTGCCGGCGACTTCCTGCAGGCGCACGGTGTAATGCTCGGGGTTACCGTCCGCGCTCGGTTTGAAAGCCAGCAACGCGACGTCTTCTGAAGTCAAGGAGAAGTACGTGCCCTGCGGTTGCGCAGGAGCCATGCCTCCCGCCAACTCCATGGCAATCAACGGCACATCAAACGAAGTGCCCTCACGGTACGACTCAACCGGAACTAAGTCGCCGTCCGCTGAACTGAGCGCGAAATGGTACCAGGACTGCGCTGGAAGATTGGGCTCAACCGTGGAAAAGTTGACCATGCCCAGATCGCGCGTATCGCCTTGGTCTTGTTTGTGCATTACCGTGACGCGGACAGCGTTGAGGAACGTGTTGGATGCTTTTGCGTTCGGCAGTCCGGGCAGGTAGTTAAAGAATGGCTCACGTTCAGAGAGGGTAACGTGAAGCGTTCGTCCGTCGGATTGGCCTACGAGCACCAGTGAATGCTGGGGCACGGCCGCATCGGTTCTTGCTCCCGGGAGATAGTCCTGGGGAATGCGGTGATAGCCAGTGCCGTCTTCCACCCACACCTGGGCGGATCCCTGGAAGCGGAACGGCAGGTTAAAGGAGTAATATTCGCCGGGCTGGTTGCTGGCAACAAAGGGCATGCGTTCACGATCGAGTAAGTCGGCAAATTCGATGCGCTTCACCGCGCGATAGAGCGTGATCTGGGTTTCTGGCCATAGAGTTCCCGGACGCTGAATGATGATGCGATCGAAGACGGGGCCGGTTTCGACGTGTGCAACGACTTGAGCTAAGCCGACGGGCAGGCTCGACCACGCCGTCCAGCGCAGTAACTGGTTCGCCGCTTTGTCGCCCGCGGAGTCTACGAGTTCCCGCTGCACTTGCTTGTCATAGATACTAACAACGGCCCCGTCAGAAGATCGGACGCGAACACGATAGAAGGAGTTTTCGATACTGGTCGATCCGGTGGTCGATGCGTTCGTCTTCGCTGCGTCGTCTTCAAAGGAGTGGAGTTGCCAGCATTCGCGGACTCGATCGAGTAGCTTTTGTGTCCGAGCGCGGGAATATCAGTGGCGGCAAATTCGATTTCGTCCGCCGACACGCGCTGAACCGCGACTGCGTTACCCGCGACAACATCGCGCAACACAACATCTTCCTTCGACTTGAGTCGTGCCACATCGGTGCGTTGCCAACTCACCGGATTAAAGACGACCACCGTTCTCTTTCCAGCAGGTACTTGAGAAAGCAACGTCTGCAGACCGGAATCGATCAGGTTGCGAATGTCCTCCTGGCTGCTACTCGTGTAGCTTACATACTCGCGATTTTGCCGATCGATTTCAGAGCGGGACATGAGCTTGGGCCAGCCGACCTGGGCTGCGCCCGAATGTTCGTCGTACTTGAACAGCTTTATACGCGTGTCCTCCAGGTTGCCGATGGGCAAGCTGGTGAAGTTGCGGAAGGTGAGCAAGCTCCAGAGTAATTCCGCGACCGGCGCGTGATCCTGCAGCCAGCGAGCCTGAGCGCTGATCACCGGCGAATTCAGCTTCACTTCCGACCAGAGGCCGCTCCAGTCACCGGCGTACGACGGGATATTTGTCGTTGCCGTATTGCGCCTCCATGTGGCGGAAGAACTCGGCGGGAGTGCAAACGACGATTCGAGGTTGTTTGCCGGCGGCGTTCCATTCGCGGATGGCGGGCAGAAGTTGCGTCGCCTCCTCATTACTGGAGACAAAGTCGTGTAAGTACAGTAAAAGAACCGCATCGTAGGGATAGCCGGCTTTTGCGTACTTGTCGAGTAACTTGTCGACACCGCGCTGCATGATTTCGAGCTTCGGCAGCCCTTCCCATTCTTTGGGATAAAAATGTTCTTTGGTGTAGGGCTCACGCGCGGCTGGATCGAGATAGTAGTCGGCGAAGGCCTCGGTGTAGCCGCCGAAGCGGCTTTGCGTCTGCCAGGTTAGAACGCGGCTGCCGTCGGGCGATTGCCAATAGAAAGGAACATGTCCGGGACTTAGCGATGTTCCTCCAGAGATGAACAGGTTGGAGCCATTCACAAAATAATGCACGCCGCTGCGCGCCAGAATTTGCGGCAGACGGAGGGTAAAGCCGGGGACGTCATCCATCATGGCGAAGTCGGTCTTGATGCCCAGCCGCTTCTCCAGATCCTTCATGTCATAGGTGATGCGGTTGAGTTGTTCGGCGCCCATGAACTCGGTGTGCATGCTGCCGAAAACGGCGGAGACCTGAATCTGTCCTTTATTGACGAGGTCGACGAAATCTTTGATCTGCTGCGGGGCTTTATTATTGCCGTCGGTATTATTGCCGTCGGTGGTGCGCGCCAGCCATTCGCGAATCTGCCAGACACTTTCGATGGTCCAACGGAAGTCGGGGTCGCGTTTAGCGTTCGCAATCACTTCGTCAATGTGCGGCTTTAATTTTGGCAAGACCTCTTCTGGAGGAGCGATGAACCCCAAGTCCCAATGGCTGGAGGGCATGACGTAGATGGTTTGGATGGCGGTGTGGGTTGCAGGCTGCGTCTGCGCGTCCGCGATTAGCGTGGCGAGTGAACAGAGGACGATGCAAAGGGAGAATAAAGATCGGCGAAATCGCGGGAGTGCGGACATGATCGGCCTCCGGTTGGCGGCGGCAAAAATGGGGCTCCCGTAAAGGAAGCCCCGGTGATGGTCCGTGGCAACTTAGAAAGTCATTCTCAGGAAAAGCTGAATCTGGCGCGATGTTCCGGGTCCGACCTTATTGCCAACCGTCGAGGTGCTCTGCCCGAAGTTCAGATTATTTTCCAGAATGCCAGAGGGGTTGGCGAAGTTGGGATGATTCAGGATGTTGAAAGCCGTTGCCCCAAGCTGAAGGCCGTAACGCTCAGTAACCATGGTCTGCTTGGAAAGGCCGAAATCGACTTGCGTGAATCCGGGACCGCGTCCAGCGTTACGCGGCACGTCGCCATAACATGGGACTGGATTGGTGACGCAGGTTGCATCATTTGTTGGAACAGAAAAGGCACTGAAGTTGAGCTGGTTGCCCGGCACGCTGTAGTTCGACGGCCGAATTGATTGTCCCGGAACAAAATTGGGACGAATCTGGTCGATGCCGAGGAACGGCGCGGCCACTTCGATGGGGAAGGGCAATCCGCTGCGCGCCTGGAGGATGCCGGTCGCCTGCCATCCTTGGCCCAGAACTTTCGGCAGGAATTGCGCTCTGGGAACGGCATAGACGGCGCCGAGGGTGAAGTTATGGCGCACGTCGATGTCGCCGTTGGCGTAATCGCCCATGGGATTGTGAGAATCTTGGTAGGCGGAGGTCAGAATGTTGACGGCATCATCGAGTTCATGGGCCCAAGTGTAGTTCGCATCGACCACGAGTCCTTTGGAAACATGCCGCCGCAGGCTGGCCTGCAAGGACTGGTAGTACGACCGTAAGAAATCGCCCAGGAAACGTACATTGCCAAAATTCGGACTGATTTGATTGGTCGCGCCCGAGAATGGCGACAGGTTGAGTTCTTCTCCGGCATAAGCAGCGCCGCCGGGTAGCTTCAGGCCGCGGTTGGCGACGTACTGGAGTTCGAAAATGGTGCTGCGAGCAATCTCTTGCTGAACGCCAAAGCTCCAGTGCATGGAGTAGCTGTCCCGGAGATTTGGATCGAGGGTATTCACGTTGGGCGCCGGCGGCGGAGTGCAGACCGGGAGCGGATTCGGCAATGGATAACTTATGTAGTAGGAGAGGGCGGGAGGTCGAGCGAAGCTTGGGGTGCAGGAGGTTAAGCCGAATGCCAGGAAGATGAAATTAATGTTGTAGCCCTGCTGAAAGTTCCCAGCCAGGGACAGCGCAGCACCGGTGAGCTGCGGGTTGTAAAAGATTCCGAAACCGCCGCGAATGACCGTCTTGCCTGCTCCATAAGGATCCCATGAGAAGCCGATGCGGGGTCCGAAATTATTTTTGTCGGGATTGTAGAGTGGGGCTCCGAGAGGGCCAAAAAACTTGGACGTGTCAGTAGCGAGGGGATTGGCCATCAAGGCGGCAAGGCTGAAATTTTGCATCAGGTGGCCGGACAGAACGGTGTTGTATTCATAACGAACGCCCAGGTTCAGAGTGAGGCGCGGGCTAACCCGAATGTCATCCTGTACGAAGAAATCGTAGTTGGTGTTCTCAAGGCTGACCATGTTGTGGCCGAGAGTGCTGAATTGGTCGCCCTGATTGGCCAGGAAGTTCAATTCGCTGTCGTAGGCAATGAAATTTTGCGGGAAGAGGGCATTGTCGTTAACCACATGGCGGATATCAAATCCCGCGGCGATCGAATGCCGTCCCTTGATCCAGGTCAGCGTATCCAGGAACTGAAGAGAATGTTCTGGCTGGCTTTCGGAAAAAAGGGCCGGTCCCGGCGCGTCACCAAATGTGTTGGAGTTCCCGCATCCCCAGAATGCCGAGCACTGGAACGATGGGAATGGGCCACCACCGCCGAGAGAATCGGTCTTCGGACGATTGTATGCGACCCCAAACTCATTCAGCAGAGTTGGGCGGAATGTATGGTCCCAGGTTGCTTTGAACAGGTGATTGAGACCAGGGGACGGCGACACTTGGTCGGCGGCAATGCCGTACTGCGTGTTGGTAAAAGAGGAATCAATGTTGTAGCGAAGAGCTAGCGAGTCTTTTTGAGAGATGCGGTAATCAACCTTGAGAGATCCCGTATCTTCACGATCGGTCTCGAACGTCGAGCCTTCGAAAATACCGAGATCAGTACGAACGATAGGTGGTCCCCCGGCAACTGGATTCGGGAAGATAGCGGGTCCAAGGGCCGGATTTGGCAAGGGTAGCGAATTAACGACTGGAACCATATCCGGCACAGCACCAGCACGAGTGGCCGCGGTCATAACCGCCACGGGACCGGTCGGCGAGTGGGTGGACTGGCGGACGCCTTCATAGTTAAAGAAGAAGAACAGCTTGTCTTTGACGATGGGACCGGAGATGCTGCCGCCGAACTGGTTCAAATGGATCGGGGCTGGTCCAATTGCGAAGAAGTTTTTGGCATCGAAGGCGTCGTTGCGCAGGAATTCAAACAGACCGCCGTGAAAGGCGTTACCACCCGACTTGGTAATGACGTTGACAATGTCGCCATAGGAGCGGCCGTACTCCGCACTGTAGTTGCCCGACATGACTTTAAACTCGTCAATGCTGTCGACGCTGACACGATTAATGCGCGAGTTCTGGCGGCCTAACTGCGTGCTGGTGGCTTGCGAGTCAATGCGGGTCGCGTCCGCGCCATCAAGCAAGATGTTGACGCCGGCGAGCGAAGTTTCGTATCCGCCGAGGCTGGTCTGTCCGAAACTACCCGTGATGACGGAACCCGGAACCAGCGTCATCAGGTTCGTAAAATCGCGGCCGTTCAAGGGCAGGTTCTGGACTTCATTGCTATCGATAGTTGCGCCGCTTTCGCTGGTTTGCGTGTTGACCGAAATTGTCTCCGCAGTTACCGTGACCTGTTCGCTGGCCTGACCGACATCCAACATAGCGTCGACGGCCCGGTGGTCAGTGGCGTAGAGAACAACCTGGTCGATGACCCGGGACTTGAACCCGCTATGCTCGATGGCTACTTTGTAGACGCTGGCGGGCAGGCCGGGAACTTCATATTGACCGGCGCCGTTGGTCTGCGCTTCATAGACGCGGCCGGTGCGGATGTTCGTGACCGTGACCTTCGAGTCGGCGAGCACGGCTCCGGACTTGTCCTGGACCACGCCGACTATGCTTCCCGTATCCAATTGGCCCCATGCCGGAAGAGCCAGCGCGCAGAGCAGAAGCGCTAGCAATCCGATTTGCCGCTTATTCGAATTCAACATGATGTTCCCCCTCTCCGTGGATTGCGCCTAAGCTCAGGGCTTGGCGGCGCGAGCCGGTTTCTTTCTCTCGACGGGAGAGGTAAGCTCCGGCTGGTGAAAGTTGGTGCGCAGGTTGTCTCGAATCTCCAGGTCCTGGCGCAAGAGAGCTTCGGCATATTCCAGATCTTCAAGAACCGCTTTGCGCGCTCCTGTGGCATCGCGCCGGGCGACCAAGCGGAAGATGCGTTCATGGCGGCGAAAATTGCTTTCAAAGTTTTCGATCAGGTAGAGCGTGCGGCGCCGGCCTTCGGCGAGGGCGCCATACATCATGCGCAGCATGGCTTCCACCGCGACATTCTTGGAAGCCTGCGCGAGTTCCTCGTGCAGAGACATCTCGTAGGCCATGTATTGTTCCGGGCGATCGAAGCTGGACCTCATGCCACGGATCGCCGCTTCCATGCGGGCAATGTCTTCCTTCGTGGCCCGGCGCGCAGCCAGCGCGGCCACGTTGGGCTCGAGGATCTTGCGCAACTCGTAAAGCTCGAGGTACTTGACCTCCTGGAGCAGCAGCATCCACTGGAAGTGCTTGCCCACGGCACGCCCGAGCGATGACTGGATATAGGTTCCGTAACCCGGCCGGGCCTTGATCAGGCCCAGGAACATCAATCCCTTGAGAGCCTCGCGAAGAGAGCTGCGACTCACGCCCAACATCGCGGCCAGTTTGGTTTCCGAGGGAAGGCGGCTTCCGACGCGGAGTTCGCGGCTGCGAATCAGTCCCTCAATGCGGCGCGAGACCGTCTCCATGACGGTTTCGCGCCGTACGGTTTCGCCGGGTACAGGATGGGCGGTCGCCACTGTGGACCCAATTTCGTACGGCAAAAGTTTGTCCGACAACCTTGGTTCTTGTCAAGGACAAAAAGCGCTTTAGCCCGAGAACGACTCCGCCCGATCTTTAGGCAGTGGTCGATTCAGGCCGTATTCATTGTACAAATGTACGATCAACCTCCGCGAGACGAGCTCCTTTTTTCAATTGACACCGCTTGCGGGTCGAGTAATATGTTCGCTTGTCGGACAAATCAGGGCCGGACAAGTCAATTCCGGACAAGTCAATACCGGACAAACTCATGCGCGCTCTCATCCCCCTGGAACGGTTCCGGACCTTCGCGGAAGGACTCGATCATCCTGAGGGTTTGGCGTTCGATGCCGATGGGACACTTTGGGCGGGCGGAGAACTGGGACAGATTTACCGCATCGGGCCGAAGGGACGCATACGGGAGATTAGCCGCGTTGGGGGCTTCTGCCTGGGTCTGACTTTTTCTCGCGCGCAGGAACTTTATGTCTGCAATTTCAAGTTGCCGGCGCTGGTCCGGTTGAATCGAAAAGGCCGCGTCCTCGATTCCTGGGATCGCTGTGGCAGGCGCAGGTTCAAGACACCGAATTTCTCGGTCTTCGATGCGGAAGGCAACCTCTATTTTTCCGACTCGGGAGACTGGGAAGAAGCGAATGGCTGCGTCTACCGCCTCCGGAAGAACGGCCGAGTCGAGATGTTTGCCGGGCCGTTTGCCTTTGCCAACGGTTTGGCGCTAAGTGCGGATGAGCGGTTTCTGTACGTGGTGCAGAGCACACGAGACAATGTGCTGGAGATCGAGATTCGCGCGGATGGCAGCGCAGGAAGACCCAAGGTTTACGCTTCAGGACTGGCGCGGGTTCCTGACGGCATGGCTCTCGATGCCATGGGGAATCTGTACGTTACTTGTTATGCTTCCGACAACGTGTACAAGGTTTCTCCTCGCGGGAAGGTGCAGTTACTAGCGTATGACCCCACCGGCACGATGATCGCGGGACCAACGAATGTCGCGTTTGGCGGGCCGAATTTTGATCAGATGTTTTTCGCCAACCTTGGCCGGTGGCACGTGTGCCAGGCGCCGGCTGGCGTGAGGGGGCAACTGCTGGCCAACCAGCGATAGATGCTGGGCAGCGTAGGTTCGCTATGAAAATTACCGATGTTCGTTGGACTCCGGCATTCATTCCTATCGAAAGCCCGCTTCGCTATGCTTTCGGCGCTCACCCCGGTTTCTCACGCATCATCATCGAGGTGCAAACGGACGAAGGGCTGGTGGGCCTGGGTGAATGTTATGGGGGCGCGAGCCGTGAGGGGCAATTGATGGAAATGCGTCCGTTGCTCATCGGCGAGGACCCGATGCAATTAGAACGAATCCGCTGGAAGCTGGCGGCGCCGAGTTCGCTAAAACTGTTTGGCCACGTTCTGGGTTTTGCCGGGCTCGAATTTGCTTGCCTGGATCTGCAGGGCCAGATATTGGGCAAACCTGTTTGCGAAATCATCGGCGGCAAATTCCGCGACGAAATTGCTTTTTCCGCCTATCTCTTTTACCGCTACGCCAATGACAAGGGGAAGGGCGAGATCTCCAACCAGGATCAGATGGTGGACTTTGCGAAAGGGGTGGTCAAGAAATATGGCTTCCAGACCCTGAAGTACAAAAACGGTGTGATGCCGCCCGATGAAGAAATCGAAACTTTCATTGCATTGCGGGAAGCCTTTCCCCGGCTGCGAATCCGGCTTGACCCCAACGCCGCCTGGTCGGTAACGACGGCGGTGCGCGTAGCGCGACGATTGCATGAATACGACGTGGAGTATCTGGAAGACCCGGTGTGGGGCATGAGGGCGATGGCGCGCGTCAATGCCAAAGCCCCCTGGATCACGCTGGCGTCGAATATGTCGGTGTTTGCCTTCGAGGATCTCGTGCCCAACGCGGTCATGAATATTCTCGACGTCGTGCTGCTTGATCCCCACTGGTACGGAGGAATCGCCCGGGCACGTTTAGCCGGTCAGATTTGCGAAGCCATGGGAGTCGATGTCGGCATGCACAGTGGAGCAGAGTTCGGCATTTCGCAGGCTGCCATGTTGCATCTGGCCGCTTCGCTGCCCAATCTCATTGCGGCGCCGGATTCGCACTACCACCACCTCACCGATGACGTGATTGAAGGAGGTAAGCTCAAGTTCGTTGGCGGGAAGATGCAGGTGCCGAAAGCAGCCGGCCTCGGCGTCAAGCTCGACCGCGACAAACTCTCCAAGTATCACGAACTCTCAAGAAAGCGTGCGATGGGGTCCTGGATCGAAGATCCACATCGCCCCGGGGCCATCACGTACCAGCCGAAGTGGTGAATGTTTGCAGTGGTGAAGCTCGATGAGACTCGTCGTTTGTGTAAACGGTGCGTAAGGCGGTGCGCAAAACGGTGCGCAAAACGATGCGTAAAGCTGTGCGCAAAGCGTGGCTGTTGCTGGTGCTCGGGATGGCCGGCATCTCTGGCTTTGCGCAGGAGCGGGTGATCTGGAGAATCGGCACCTTCGATCATGCTTCCGGAGAGTTTCGAGCGAAATCCGACGACTACAGCGACCCAAGGTTCGATCCGGTCTATCGTGTCGGCAAGAGCCCGATCGACACGAAGAAAGACGCTGAGGATTGGCAGAGATTTCAGCCGGGCCCGGCGAACGGGATGGCGGGTGGACGAGAGCATCCGTTCACGATTCTGTTCGACTTGCATGATCCGGCAACCGGTGTCTTTCGTCTGAAAATTGCCATATTGTATGAGACCCCGAGGTTGTCGCACTTGAGAGTGAATCTCAACGGCCATTCAGGAGTTTTCTATTTCCACCCGCTACTTGACTATAGTGCGGGCGACTGGGAAGGCACGTTTGTTCCGCAGACCTCCGCCGACAGCAAAACCATCGACCTGCCCGCGGAGTGGTTTCGCCAGAGCGACAACCGCCTGGTGCTCACCGCTCTCGATGACCCTCCCGCGGTGGAAAACTCTTTGGGGTCGATCGCGCTTGGACATAGCGGGCTGGTCTATGACGCGCTTGAATTGACGCAGGATGTTGCGGCCACTTACGCGCGTGACAGCGTCGCTATTAGTGCGGAGGTACGCCCAACCATTTTTTATCGGAGTTTGTCCGCTGGACTTGCCGAAGTAGTCGAAGTGGATGCGTCATTTGCTGCGATGCCGGCGGAGTGGTTGGCAACGCTCCAGATCGGCGACAAGGAATATCATCGGCACGTTAAGACGTCGGAGGCGTTCGGCGAAAGTCAGATCGAGTTCGATATTCCCGAGTGGCAGGGAAAGAGGTCGGGCGCGCTTCTGGTCAAAACTCCGAGTGCACTCCGCACCTTCCCGGTGGAGCTGATACCGGCAAAGAAGTGGACGATTTTCATCGTTCCGCAAGAGCATCTTGACATCGGCTTCACCGACTACGCCGCCAAGGTGGCGGAACTGCAATCGCAGGCACTGGATGGCGTGATCGATTTGATGCGAGAAGTACCCGACTTCCGCTGGACACTCGACGGCTACTGGGTCCTGGACCAATACCTGAACGGCCGCTCGACCGAGCGAGGCAACGAACTGCTGCGCTTGATCAAAAACGGCAAGATCACCGTGCCGCCTCAGTTTGCTAATCAGCACACCGGAGTTGCGTCGCTCGAGGGGTTGGCTCGCTCGCTCTACGACTCCCACTTTTTTGCCAAGCAGCACGATCTTCCGTTGGGGGCGGCCCATATCACGGATGTGCCGTCTTATTCATGGTCGTACGCTTCAATTCTGCACGACGCCGGCGTGAAGTATTTCGCAGCCGGCAGCAATTCGTGGCGCGCACCCGGAGTTCTGCAAGCTCGCTGGAACGAGAAGTCTCCTTTTTATTGGGAGGGCCCCGACGGCGGCCGCGTGTTGATGTGGTACTCACGCGCGTACCTGCAACTGGCGACGCTGTTTGCAACGCCGCCCCGCTTGGCGGCGGTGCGCGACTCTCTGCCCGTTTTCCTGCAGGCGTTTTCAGGACCGAACTACAAGGCGAGCGCCGCGATCATCTTCGGCACGCAACTCGAGAACACGGTTCTCAGCAAGGAACAAGCCTATCTTCGCGGCGAGTGGCAGAAGCAATATGCATGGCCGCGGCTGGAGTATTCAAATTTTGGCGAGGCCATGGGGCAAATTGAAAAGCAGTTCGGAGCGGACATTCCGGTTTACCGCGGAGATCTCGGACCTTACTGGGAAGATGGGTTTGGCTCCGATGCCAGGCATACGGCGCTGCATCGGCAGAACCAGCAGCGCATCGTGTCGGCGGAAAAACTGGCGACGATTCCTGCGCTGCTGAATCCAGAGCTTCGTCCGGATCACCGCTTGCTGGCGCAAGCCTGGAACAACATGCTGCTATTCGACGAGCACACCTGGACCTATGTAGGAGCAACCACGCAGCCGGAGAATGAGCAAACCGAGAATCAGCTTGCCCTTAAAGGTGCGCGCACAACCGAAGCGGAACGCGAGATTACCGAATCCCTGCAACGCAGCTGGGCACAATTCGAGTCCTTTCTTGGACCGAAAGATCCGTCGCTCGTAATCTTCAACCCGCTGAACTGGACGCGCAGCGGACTAGTGAGCTTCGACTTGCAAGACGGCCTCGGCTTATTCGACACAACCACCGGCAAGCCCGTGCCCTTTGAAACCGTGAGCATCGGGAAAAGCACGCCGCTTCCGGGGTTCGGAGGAGGATACCGGCGTGTGCGTTTCGTAGCCGAGAACGTTCCGGGGATGGGCTACAAACTGTTTGCCTTGCGGTCCGTCCGGAGCTCCGACCAACGTAGCGGCGAACGTTCGGATTCCTCAGACAGAACACTCGCAGGAACCACTTTTGAAAACTCGTACTTTCGAATCACCGTCGATCCTTCGTCAGGCGCCGTGAGCACGATTTGGGACAAAGAACTCAACCGGGAACTGGTGGATGCAGCGAGCGCGTTTCGTTTTGGAGCGTACCTTTATGTAACGGGCGCCGACGATATGCCGAATAACAGTTTGTACCGCTACGGCGCCACGCTAAAATCACCGGCATTGTCGATTACCGTCGCCAGCCACGGACGTCTGTCAGGAGTAAAACAGGTGCCGTTCGGAACGATCATTAGGATGGAGGCCTCCGCTCCGAACACACCAACGATTCGGCTGGAAATCACACTCTACAACGCGAAGAAGCAAATTGATTTTGCGTACCGCCTTTCCAAGGAAACGACGCTAAAGAAGGAAGCGGTTTACATCGCGTTTCCCTTCGCCGCGAATAAGCCCGAATTTGGTTACGACACTCAGAACGGCTGGGTGAACCCTGCCAAAGACGAACTGCCCGGTGGAAGCCATGAGTGGTACGCCGTGCAGCACTGGGCCGCGATACACGACGCTGGATTCATGGCGGCCGTGATTCCGCACGACGCGCCGCTGGTAAATTTTGGCGATATCGTTCGAGGCAACTGGCCTACGGAATTCCGTCCCAAGTCGGCCACAATTTTTTCGTGGGTGATGAACAACTATTGGGGCACGAATTTTGCGCCGCAGCAGGGCGGAGAATTTACCTTCCACTACAGCCTGGTAAGCGGACGCGCGCTCGATCCCGCGGATCTTACACGTTTGGGAAATGAGGCGATGACTCCATTCGAAGTCGACCAAGTGGGTGCTGCGATCTTGCCCAGTAAGGCGCCGGGCAAGTTGCCGAGCGATGAAGCAAGCTTGCTTGAAGTCAATAACGCCTCCGTTGCCGTCGCGACCTGGAAACTGGCGGAAGACGGCCAAGGCAGCATCCTGCGCTTGCAGGAGACAGCGGGAAAGCCGCAGTCCGTCAGCATTCGCAGCGCTTATGTGAAGGTGGACCAGGTCTGGCGATGTTCCCTGCTCGAGGACAATTTGCAGGAACTGAAGGTTGACGGTCATAGCTTCGAAATCCATGGTTCCCAAATCCATGGTTTCCAAGTCGAGGTCAAACCGTTCGAGATCGTAACCCTGCGATTGCGAACCAGTCCAGATTTCCCTGAGGGATCAGCCAAATCACAATGAGGCGCTCTATGAGCATCCACTTCAGGGACAAAGTCGTTGCCGTAACTGGCGGAGCCATGGGAATCGGTGAGGCGACCGCGCGCAAATTTGCGGAACTGGGCGCTGCGGTTGCGATCCTGGACGTCGACGCCGATGCCGGCCGGAAAACAGCGCAGGCGCTCGGCAAGCAAGGGCGAGCTGGATTTTACCCTTGCAACGTCGGGTCGCCATCAGAAACAGAGCAAGCCGTCGCTTCCGTTGTTCGCGACTTCGGCGGAATCGATGTACTGGTAAGCAATGCCGGTATTCAGCGTTACGGAGACGTCATCGGAACCACGGAAGAGTTATGGGATGAAGTCATGGCCGTGAACCTCAAAGGCTGCTTTCACAGCGCCAAGCATGTGGTTCCCAGCATGAAAAAGCGCGGCGGCGGGGCCATTGTGGTCGTCGGGTCGGTACAGTGCTTTACTGCTGTTGGCAATTCAGCCGCTTACGTTACCGCCAAGCACGCACTGCTCGGACTGGTGCGGGCCATGTCTCTCGATTACGCGCAAGAGAACATTCGCGTGAATTGTGTTTGCCCGGGCGCCATCGATACTCCGATGCTGCGCTGGGCCGCCAATCTTGATGCCAATCCGGCGAAGGTCCTGGCCACGTGCGATCGGATGCACGCTCTGGGCCGGATGGGAAAGCCGGAAGAGGTTGCTTCCGCGATCGCCTTTCTTGCCAGTGATTGGGCTTCGTTCATCACAGGAGCGGCTTTGGTGGTGGATGGGGGAATGCTGGTTCCAACGGGAGGTATGGGGTTTCAGGAGGGCGGTACGGGCGCCGCCGCCAAGAGTTAGGAGAGTGCGAGTGCAACTGCGGGACAAAGTGGCAGTCATTACGGGTGCGGGGGCTGGCATTGGACGGGCTTGCTGCCTGCTATTCGCCGCGGAAGGCGCGAAGGTTGTCGCCGTCGATCTGGAACCGGCAACACTCAGCTCGGTGGTCGAAGATGTGCGGCGCATCGGCGGTCCGATTCTGGCTATCCAGGCCGATGTCTCTCGCGCGGCGGATGTCGAGCGCGTTGTCTCCGCCGCCTCGGAGAGATTTGCCACGATCCATATTTTGTTCAACAACGCGGGCATCGTGCCTCGCGGCAAGGTTCATGAGACGACGGAAGAGGATTGGGACCGCACGATGGCCGTCAACGTTAAAAGCATGTACCTCATGTCTCATGCGGTTGTCCCAATATTTCTCAAACGCGGCGGCGGAGTGATTCTGAATACTTCGTCGGCAACCGCGCTGCGCAGCGTGGTTGATCGAGCTGCTTACAGTGCCTCGAAGGGTGCAGTCCTCGCGCTAACGAAAAGCATGGCGATTGATTACGTTCGGGATGGAATTCGTGTGAACTGTATTTGTCCTGGGACCATCGATACGCCTTCGCTGCATCAGCGACTGGCGGCATTTGCGGACCCTGAAGAGGCAAGAAAGCAATTTGTCGCACGACAGCCGATGGGGCGTCTTGGTACGGCCGAAGAAGTCGCGAAGGCCGCGTTGTTTCTGGTCTCGGACGACGCAGGATTTGTAACCGGGAGCGCCTTCTCCATCGATGGAGGCTTTACGGTCTAGCAATGAAAGAGCACCGTCCTACCTCCACGAAAACGAAATGGGGCAACCGGCCGGCGTTTCGCCTGAGCAATGGCGTCGTGCAACTGACCACGCTTACCGGAGGCGGACACATCGCTGATTTTCGTCTTCTTGATCCGACAGGCAGCAGCGTGAATGCACTGTGGGAAGCTCCCTGGCCCACGCTGGACCCCGATAAATTCCGGAGCGGCGATCTCCGCAAGCATGTTCGCAAGTACGGTCCCGACGCCGGTGGGCAAGTTTCTCGCTTCGTTCACAGGACATGCGGTTTGTGTGGACTATTTTGGAGGACCGTCCGAAGCCGAGGCTGCACAGGGACTGGCTCTGCATGGAGAAGCCGCAAACTCCCGCTGGAAGTTGCTAGGGCTTACGCAGAGCAGCGCGGAAGCCCGGCTTTCGCTGGCTGCGCGCTTGCCTGCCGCCGGTCTGCGATTCCGTCGCGAACTCCGTTTGCGACACAACGAATCCGTTGTGTATGTCGAGGAAAGAGTGGCCAACGAACGTGCGCAGGATCATTTCTTTCACTGGACGGAGCACGTCACCCTCGGTCTGCCCTTGCTGCATCCGGACGAAAGCATTATCGCTTTGCCCGGAACTCGGGCCATTACTTGGCCACATGGTTACGAGGGAGCAAGCCTGGTTCGAGACAATCAAGAGTTCACATGGCCGGAGGCGCCCGCAATCGAGGGCGGAATGGTAAATCTCGCGCGTCCGTTTGCACGAGACGGCAAGGGCTTCGTCGTAGGAGTGTTGCTCGACCCACAGCGCAAGCTCGGATTTGTGGCGGCATTGAACTGGCAACTTGGGCTCCTGCTCGGTTACTGTTTCCGCCGCTCAGACTTTCCCTGGGTTGCCATCTGGGAGGAAAACGTTGCTCGCACGGGCTCGCCTTGGAATGGAAAGACGCGCGCCCGCGGTCTGGAGTTTAGTTCGACTCCAATGCCGGTTGGAAAAGAGGAAACGTTTGCGCGCGGATCGTTGTTCGACACTCCCACGTTCCGGCGAATTCCCGCAAGATCGGAGCTGCGAGCTCCGTATGTCGCTTTTCTCTCCAAAGTCAGTTCCGGATGGCGCTCGATTCGCGACATTCAGGTGAGTGCAGACAGGATCGTTGTGACGGAAGAGCGAGGAGAGCAATTAGAGTTGCAGGCCACCGGCTTGAAGAAATTGGGCTTGGGCGGGGGATGATTTCCCGTAGAGAGGCGGCTTGACGCGTCTCCTGCCGCAAAGTGAGACGGGGCAAGCCCCGTCTCTACAGATGGAAGATTTGAGCTAAGGGAAGCTCTGATTAAGTGTCTGCAAAAGGCATTAACCACAGGGTACACAGGGTGCACGGAGGACCCCGGGGACTCAATCAGAACTTCCCTAAGAACTGGAGAGAACATGGACCAAGCCGGCGTGGGCTTCCTGATTTTGCTGTTGGCGGGTGTAATGAATGCGAGCTTCACCTTGCCCATGAAGTTCACCCACAACTGGAACTGGGAAAATACGTGGCTGGTTTGGACCTTGTTCGCACTGGTGATCTTTCCGCCGCTGGCGGCCTTCGCCACCATCCCGCATCTTGGGCAACTCTATGGGGAAGTCGCCACAGGACTGGTGGTGACCGTCGCGATTTTCGGGGCAGGATGGGGGATTGCTCAGGTTCTGTTCGGTCTGGCGGTTGATTCTATCGGAATTGCGTTGACATTTTCGATCGTACTGGGAACCTCGGCTGCCGTGGGCAGCATCATTCCGCTGCTTCGCCTGCACCCCGAAAAGCTTTTGTCGATTGGCGGACTCTTCATTATTGCAGGCGTCGCGCTCGTCATCGTCGGAGTCGCGACTTGCGCCGTCGCGGGGCATCGCCGGGAGGCGGCAATGGCGGCGCGTGACGGACGTCAGAAAGTCAATATGAGCCGGGGATTGACTTTTGCGATCCTCTGCGGTTTCGGAGCTGCGCTGGTGAACTTCGGGCTCGTTTTCGGCGGGCCGCTGCTGGAAGGAGCGAGTAGGCACGGAGCTGCCGAAGTCTGGGCGGGAAATGCTGTCTGGCTGCCGCTGATGCTCGCCGGCTCGATTCCCAATTTCTTATACTGTGTTTATCTTCTGAGTAAGAATAAGACGGCTCATCGTTACAGCCTCCCCGGCACAGCGTCTTACTGGCTGCTTGCCGCTATCATGGCATTTTTCTGGTTCGCGAGTACGGCACTCTATGGCATCGCAACTGGCAAGCTCGGTAGTTGGGGAACGATTCTGGGCTGGCCATTGTTCATGTCGCTGATCGTCATCACCGCAAGCATTCTGGGATTTGTCACCGGGGAATGGAAAGGCAGTGGCAAACAGCCTCTGCGCATCCAGTTGGGCGGTGTGGCTGTGCTGGTACTGGCGGTATTCGTTCTGGCGGCGGCGAGCCGCTGGGTCTAGGAGGAAGCTATGAAAGCACTTGCCATCGATCTCGGCGGCACACACGCGACCTGCGCGGTTCTGGACGATCGTGCAATTCTCGCCGAGGAAGTGGTTAGTACCGACGGCACGCAAGGACTGAAGCCGGTTCTGCCAGTGTTTGCGCAGACTTTTCGCAAGCTTCTCCAGAAGACCACCATCGCCGCAAAGGAGTGTGCCGGGCTCGCATTCAGTTTTTGCGGACTGGCGGATACCCGCATTGGCCGGGTAGTTTCAACCAACCAGAAATATGATGATGCGGTCGGGATCGATTTCATGGCATGGTCGCGGCAGGAATTCGGCCTCCTCCTGAAGATTGAAAATGACGCTCGCATGGCACTGCTTGGCGAACAATATGCCGGAGCGGCTCGCGGCTTTGACGATGTGGTCATGACCACACTGGGAACAGGCATTGGCGGCGCGGCGATGATCGGGGGAAAGCTGATTCGAGGTAAACACGCGCAGGCCGGCTGCCTGGGCGGGCACCTCCCCGTGCTTTTCAACGGCCGAACTTGTACCTGTGGAAACATCGGATGTCCCGAGGCCGAGGCCGCAGGGTGGTCGGTTCCACTGGTGGCGCGCGACTGGCCCGGATACGCCGACAGCGCTCTCGGGAAGGATGAACCGGTGAACTTCGAAAAGCTTTTCCGCTTCGCCGCGCAGGGAGACCGAGTGGCGGCTGCGCTGCGCGATCGCTGTTTGCATATTTGGGCCGCGAGCACGACGGGACTGATTCATGCCTATGATCCGGAGATTGTTGTCTACGGCGGAGGCGTGATGAAGAGTGCCGACATCATCATTCCGTTTGTGCAGGCCTATGTAGAGAAACACGCCTGGACTCCCTGGGGCAAAGTAAAAGTAAGAGTGGCAGAACTCGGAAACAACGCGGGCTTGCTGGGAGCGATCCCGTTACTCTCTGAATCGATCGGATGACTTTGCGCTCGAATTACGACAAATTTCCCGTTGTTCCCGTCTCGGCGTCGCCGTCCGGTTGCCAGGTTGGGTGGAGCGCGATCATCGACGCGATCATTGTCGCAATCAATGAACGTTTGCGCGGCGTTAGCCAGAACGCGCGCACCGTGTTGTGCGTCGAATACTACCCGGGAGTTCTCGATGGTCCCGTCGAACATGCGCTTGCCGCAGGTCTCTGTCCCAGTTTGGCGGTCAGAACCAGCGACCTATTCAAGAATCCCTGTGAAGTCGATGCCATGGTCGCGCAATACCTGGGCGATGATCCTGTTTTTGGCAGGATGAATGGCATTGTCGTTGACGACTTCTTCGATCCGCAAAAACTGGCGGCAGCCCGCGAATCCATTGCCAAGAGTGGGGGACTGGTGTTGGTCGTCGGAACCGGCGCCGCTCACGTTGTCTCCGAAGCCGACGTGCTGATCTTCGCCGACATGGCGCGCTGGGAAATCCAGATGCGGTATCGCCGCAACCAGATCGGCAACCTTGGGGCGGACAACGCTTCCGCAACCGTGGCCGAGAAATACAAGCGCGCGTACTTCGTGGACTGGCGGGCGGCGGATCGTCTCAAGCAGAAAGTCTTTCCCGAGATCGATTTTCTGCTGGATACGAACGACCGGAACATGCCTAAGATGATCTCGGGAGATGCGTTGCGCGAAGGATTGCGCATGGCAGCCCACCGGCCTTTTCGGGTTGTTCCGTACTTTGATCCCGGGCCCTGGGGCGGCCACTGGATGGAAAAGGTCTGCGCGCTCTCACCCGAGGGAGTTCCCAACCACGCCTGGTGCTTTGACTGCGTTCCGGAAGAGAACAGCATGCTGCTGGGCTTCGGAAACGTGAAAGTTGAGATCCCCTCGATCAATCTCGTGTTCCAGCATCCTCACGAATTGCTGGGTGAGGCGGTCCACGCGCGCTTCGGCAAAGAGTTCCCCATCCGCTTTGACTTTCTCGATACTATGGGCGGCGGCAACCTTTCACTTCAGGTTCATCCCCTGACCGAATACATCCAGGATAAGTTCGGCATGAATTACACGCAGGACGAAAGCTACTACCTGCTGGACGCCGGCGACGACGGTTGTGTCTATCTGGGACTGCGTGAAGATATCAACCGCGAAGCCATGTTACGGGATTTGAGGGCCGCACAAAGTGGCGGGCCCCCTTTCCCGGCGGAGAGTTACATTAACGTGTGGCCCGCGAAAAAGCACGATCATTTCCTGCTCCCGGCCGGTAGCATCCATTGTTCCGGAAAGAACAGCATGGTGCTCGAGATCAGCTCCACCCCGTACATCTTCACTTTCAAGCTGTGGGACTGGGGACGGCTCGGCTTGAACGGTTTGCCCAGGCCGATTCACCTTGATCACGGGGAAGCCAATATCCAGTGGGACCGCACGACAAACTGGGTGCGTCGTAACCTGGTGAATCAGATAACGCCACTCGGTTCGGGCGAGGGATGGCGAGAGGAGCGCACCGGGCTTCACGAACGCGAGTTCATCGAGACTCGACGCCATTGGTTTACGGGTGCTGTGCCACACCGTGGAACTGGTGGCGTCAATGTGCTCAACCTGGTCGAAGGACGCGAAGCCGTGGTCGAAAGTCCAACCGGCGCGTTCGAGCCTTTTGTGGTGCACTACGCCGAGACCTTTATCGTTCCGGCCGCCGCCGGGGACTATGTCATCCGTCCTTTTGGCGAAGCCGAAGGGAAAGAGTGCGGGACCATTAAGGCCTTTGTAAGAACCAACCCCTAGCACTTTGTATTTCCTGGGAGGAGATTCAGCGCGTGAAAAAAGTTCTTATCCGATGTCTGTTAGTGGTGCTGGCGGCGACGGGGGCGGCGCAGGTGCAGCGCAAGCCGGCTCCCCGCTCCAACAAGATGCCGGGATCCTGCGTGCGAGTGCAGGATGGCGCGTTTCACAGCGCGGCCCTCGATCGCGAAATGAAGTACCGCATTCTGCTTCCTTGCGGCTACCAGACAGCCAGCGGACGTTTTCCGGTGTTGTACCTTCTCCACGGTCTCTACGGAGACTATCTGAACTGGGATACCCGCACGAACCTGGAACGCTGTGCCCAAAGGTACGAATTGATCGTGGTGATGCCGGATGCCGGTGACTCCTGGTATACGAATTCAGCCACCGACCCTAAGGACAAGTTCGAAGATTACATTGCCAAAGACCTGGTGGCGGAAATTGACGGCAAGTTTCGCACGCTGCGTTCTCGTCGTGCAAGAGCGATTGCCGGGCTTTCGATGGGAGGATACGGAGCTCTGAAAATCGCGCTTCGGTATCACGACGACTTTGCCTTCGCCGGCAGTCTCAGCGGTGCACTAGACGCACCCCAGGATCTGGGTGACAAGAAGCCGGAGTTTCGCGATCAACTCCTCAAGGTTTTCGGGCCACCGGGCAGCGTGGTACGGGCAGACAACATCTTGTCTTCCCTGCTCCAGAGTGTGAGCCCGAAAGATCTTCCTTACTTATATCTGGCATGTGGAAGTGGGGACGACTTTCTGCCGGTCAATCGCAATTTCGTGGCCCAGCTTTCATCTCGTGGCGTTCCCTATGAGTATCACGAGACGGCTGGCGGGCACGCATGGGATTACTGGGACCGCTCAGTGCAGGATCTGCTGCGGGCAGTCGCAGACGTCATATCGGTTCAACGCCGGGGCATTTCGGAGTAGGAGAGGTGATATTGTTGATGACACTGCTCTGACGCCGCGCGCAGTATTTAGGGTGTGTAAGTCATAACTCGAGAGAAGATATTATGAAGCTTTTACGCTATGGACTGCCTCACCAGGAAAAGCCTGGGATTCTCGACTCCGACGGTCAGATTCGCGACTTATCGGGGACAGTGCCCGACATCACGGGCGAGTATCTGTCGCCCGCGACTCTCGCGTCCTTAAAAAGCATTGACCTGGCAAAGTTACCGCTCGTTCAGGCAGCCGCCAGGCAAGCCCAGGTTCGGTCCCTGCGTTGGTCGCGTGGGAAAATTTGTTTGTATTGGGTTGAATTACTCCGATCACGCGGCTGAAGCCGGCATGAAAGTTCCGAGCGAGCCCGTTATCTTCATGAAAGCCACATCCGCCATCTGTGGGCCGAACGACGATATTGTGATTCCGCGGGGTGGCGCTAAGACGGACTGGGAAGTCGAGTTAGGCGTGGTCATTGGAACGCCGGCAAAATATGTTAGCGAGACCGACGCGATGTCATACGTGGCCGGCTACTGCGTCGTCAACGACCTCTCGGAGCGCGCGTTCCAACTCGAAGGCACGGGGCAGTGGGTAAAGGGCAAGAGCGCAGATACATTCGGTCCAATCGGGCCGTGGCTGGTGACGGCCGATGAAGTCCGTGACCCGCAAAACTTGAAGATGTGGCTCGCGGTAGACGGCCACCGCTACCAGAACGGATCGACGCAAACGATGATCTTTGGCGTTCGCCAACTGGTCAGCTACGTTAGCCGATTTATGAGCCTGCAACCCGGCGACATTATCTCCACCGGTACTCCGCCGGGAGTCGGCATGGGGCAGCGGCCACCGGTTTATCTGAGAGCGGGAAACCAGATACGGCTGGGCATCGAAGGGTTGGGCGAGCAATACCAGGGCGTCGTCGCGGAGAGCGCCTAGGGCAGACGTTCCAGGTCAAGCAGCGCGGAATTTCTCGCTGCAGCATCCTCCGCGCGCGCCTTCGACCGACGATGCGACGAAGACGCGGTTGAAGCCTCAGAATCTGAAGAGAATCGCTAGGCAAGCGCTGTTTACCTACTTGTTTGCCGACCATCCGTGCACGACCTGGCTGGCGCTCGGTTACCAATGTTCATTACCAGGCATCCAGAAGGACAACACAAGCATGAACACACGTCACCACGACCGCCACCGAAGGGCCATTCCGTGGTCCTGCTCATGTGCCTAAGATCGGGTCATGCCTCTGCAAAACATCCGGGACGGCCTTCTCGTCACGCTCGTTCTCCGCTACGAACAGGATCGCGATCAGTTTGTGATCTTGTCCAAGCAAACTGTCGATTCCTCTTCCGCCCGTTTGGCAATCGCGGAGTTGAGGAATGAAGGACTGGTGGAAGAACAGGTTCGAGGTGTGATTCGACTGACCGCGCTGGGGTACAAAAAGTACAAGAGCGCGCCGCTTCCATACGCTTATGCGGGCTGAACCGCGGTAGTGCCCGGCGAGCAAACACGAACGGTCCGTTTCCATGCTCGGCTCGTACACTGTGCCTTGGTAATCTCGCCTGACTCATCGACTCCGTAGCATTATTTCCTTGCATGGTGACCTCCCCCATATCGCTCTGCATGCGGCGTCCCGTCCGTGTGCGACTTCCAGGCATGCCTTCCGCGACGATCCGATTTAGGGACGGACAACACTCATCCGCCAGAGTTCAGACCATTTCTGTCACAGGCGGGTTGCTTCGAGTGCTCAAACCGCTCAGTTCAGGAGAAGTTGTGGAACTGCTGTTTTCGACACACATTGGATCGGTGCTCGCCATGGCTGAACTGCTCAGCCCCTGTTCCGCCGCTCCGATGGGTTTGCAGCCGTTTCGCTTCATCGCATTGGACAGTGCCGAGTTGCGAAAATTAAGCGCTGCAATTGCATCGTCCTAGAAGACAGAGGCAGAAAACCCATCTGCGTCGTCAGCAGTCATTTCCTGTCATCTTCTGTCATCCGGAACTGTGTCGTTACCGGCGGTGTCCAAATGGATATAGAACTCTTTGGACGACTCGGAAGAGACCGCGCTACCTCACCGTGCTCGTCGCAGTGACACTTCAACTGGCACTCGTGCAAGGACTGCTCGAAGGCGCCGTTAGAAGGCATCTAAACCGATAGTCCTGTTCAGGCTCAATGGTTCGGACGAACGGCGGTGCGCCGCATCCGGGTCCGCGCAAGAACGGCCCCGGCGCGCGTTCTCTTAGTTGAACTAGGATGACACATGTGTATCGACAAAGAGTCTTCGTATCTTCACGGAGATGACATGGACAACGGCAATCAACACGGAAACCCGGCAAGATTCCTCATTTTTATCCTCACTGTATTTCTGACGATCACAGCATTCGTCGCTGTGCAGCCATTCCAGGCGTCCGGCGGCGCGCCTGCTACCGTCGCAACCTATTCGCATGGATTGCTGCACCTGACCATTGCTTACCATGCTGCCCGCTCCGGAGCCGGACAGTTGACCATTGAAGTCCTGGATCCGGAAGACAACGTGCTGGGCCGCGCCGAGCGGCAGGTTGAAGTGGCCGCGGGACAAGGACGGTGGCAAGACCAGATCAAGCTGGAGAAGCCGCTGCCATTGGACGATCTGGTGTGGCATCGCGTTCGTTACCGCTTTGAATATGCCGATAGGCAGACTGCCGCGATTGGAGGGCACGGAGTCCATCTCGCAGATCCTGCGCACGCCGGTGATTCACATCCTGGGACAGCAGTCTTACCTGACGCGGCGGCGCGGCGGCAGTGCGCGTGATCGTCACCGACTCGAAAAATGAAGTCATTGCCGGTCGCGGCTCGGTACGAATCGAATTTGCTCGCTGCCGACGAGAAACCCCGTCAACTTTTTGCGGGTCAGCTCAATCGACGCGGAACGACCGAGGCACAGTTCCGGTTTCCTGCCGGCTTAGTCGGCAGTTACCAGTTGCGCTATGTTGTGGATACTCCGATCGGCTCGACTGAGTTTACGCAGCCAGTGCGGCTGGAAGACAAGGTTTCCATTCTTCTTACGACCGAGAAGCCAATCTACCAGCCGGGCCAAACGATCCATGTGCGCGCGTTGGCGCTCGACCGCTCCGATCACGAGGCGGCGGCCAAGCACAAGCTGACTTTCGAAGCTCGAGGATTCTCGCGGCAACAAGGTATTCAAGAAAGCGACCGAGACCGATCGAGTTCGGAGTTGCCTCGGCCGAATTTGGACTGGCCGATGAAGTCAATCTGGGCACGTACCACCTGCGCGCGCTGATGTCGGTTCGAGACGGGCGACGGAGCGCCCGACGAATACGGCGGAGATCGCGCTCAATGTCGAACGATACGTACTGCCAAAATTCAAGGTGGCCGTGGAATTCAGCGAGAACGGCAAGAAGCAGAAGCGCGGCTACCAACCGGGCGATCACGTCACCGGCACGGTGCGCTCCAACTACTTTTTTGGCAAGCCGGTGGACCACGCCGAAATCGGCATCAAGGCTTCCGCGATGGATGTCGCGGTGGTGGAAGTGGCGTCGGCACAGGGCAAGACGGACTCCGATGGCGTCCTATCGCTTTGACATTCAACTGCCTAAATACTTTGCCGGGCGGCCTCTCAGCCACGGCGCGGCTCGCGTGCTGATTGAGGCTACGGTGAAAGACTCCGCCGGTCATACGGAAACTCGCGGCGAACCGATCACCGTCAGCGAATCGCCGCTGTTGATCACAGCGGTTCCGGAGGGCGGAACGCTGGTTCCGAATCTCGAGAACCAGGTATTTGTCCTGACTTCTTATCCCGACGGAACTCCCGCGAAGACCGACGTGATCGTTCACGCCGCTGGAAATTCCGACCAACATGTGGCCACCGACGATGGCGGCGTTGCCATGGCTCGTGTGAAGGCGGGAAGCCGGTAGCGAAACTCTGGAGATTGACGCTGCCGATCAAGAAGGAAACCACGCGTCAAGCACAGTTGCAGTTGCAGAGTCGCGTGGGTGAAGACCAGATTCTGCTGCGCACGGAGCGCGCCGTCTACCGCGCCGGTGAGCGCATTCAACTCAAGGTCTTTTCCACCAAGACGCGAGGGGCCGCGTACGTGGACATCGTCAAAGAAGGACAGACAGTGCTGACGCGCGACCTGGAGCTTGAAAACGGCGAGGCGGAACTTTCTTTGACAGCTACGCCGGAAATGGCGGGGACGGTCGATCTCAGCGCGTACCTCTTCGGCAGGGACGCACGCCCGGTCGGGGACCATCGCCTGATCTTCGTGCAACCGGCGGACGAACTGAAGATTGAGACGGTGGCGGATGCGCCTGTCTATAAACCGGGCGGCGAGGCGCGAATCCAGTTTCCGCGTGACCAACTCGCGCGGCCAGGGCGTCCATGCCGCGCTCGGATTGCAAGTGGTGGATGAAGCTGTGTTCGCGCTGGCGGAGAAGCAGCCAGGGTTTGCCAAGGTCTTCTTCTATCTCGAGCAGGAAGTGATGAAGCCGCGCTATGAGATCCACTCCATCGGTATGCCGGAGATTGTGGAACCGGTGGAGAAGTCGCAGATCGAACAGCGCGACCGGGCGGCGCGGGCTTTGTTCTCGGCGACCGAAATCGTGAATCCGAACAAGTTTGAGACGGAATTCGGCGGGGACGTGCCTATGGCCAAGTATCGGCGAATATGCGCGGCGCTACCAGGCACGTTTTCAGAAACAGGCGAATCAGTTAGCAAAAGATCTTAGCCAGGCTTACGCGGAAAATCCGAAGTGGGGTGATCCGACTCAGAATCTTTGCGAAGCTCGCGCGACGCGGTGTGGACGGAGTTTCGCGATGCCTGGGGCACGAACCTCACCTTCGAACCCGCGCGCTGGGATTCCACAAAAACGTATTACGTGCTGCGCAGCGCAGGCCCGGACCGGCAACTTAACACCGGCGATGACATGCAGGCTTTTTTGCTATTTCAACGCAAATGGGTGGTTGGCTCTGCCCGGTTCGAAGCCGACCGCGATTGACGCTCAAGATCGAACACGATCGCGGACCGTTCAATGGTCTGGCGGAGATCGTGGGAACGGTGACCGACCCCACGGGCGCTGTGGTGCCGGGAGCCAGCGTCGAGGCGCACGAAATCTCTATCGCAAAGCCTCGCACCGCGACGACCAATGCAGCCGGACAATTTAGTTTGTCGGGGCTGCCTGCCGGGTGAGTACGTAGTTCGAGTGTCCATGGCTGGGTTCAAGATCGCTTCGCAGGGACTCACTCTGCACGCGCGCGACCGAGCCGTGCTCTCCGCAACGCTGTCGGTTGGCGCATCCTCCCAGGTGGTTGAGGTCACCGCGGCAAAACATGGTCGTTCAGGCCCAAGCTGCGGCCATTTCGGTCAGACAGGCGCTGCTGGCGTTCCCGGCGGCGTGGCTGGCGGCATCATTGGCGGTCGGATGCGGGCCGACCTGCCGATCAATGAACCGCAGCGTCATGGAGCATGAAGGTACTCAAGTCCGACGCGTAATCAACGGACAGCTCGCCAAGGAGAAGCTCCGGCGCCTCTGCGCGCACGTGCGCTCCTACTTCCCCGAGGCGCTCTACATCAATCCGGAAATCATCACCGATAAGGATGGGCGCGCCAGCATTATGATTCCGATGGCCGATTCCATCACGACGTGGCGCATGGCGATGATCGCTTCCACGCAGCATGGCGCGCTGGGCACGTCTACTTCGAGCCTGAAGGTCTTTCAGGATTTCTTTGTCGATCTCGATTTGCCGGTCACGCTCACTCAGGGCGATCGCGTTTCGATCCCGGTGGCCATCTACAACTACTCGGGCTCGCGCGGAGACGTCAACCTGCAACTCGAAGACGGACAGACTGGTTCTCGCTGGTCGATGACGTCGCCGAGAAATCGGTCGACGGTCGATTCATCCCGCGTGGGCGGCTCGCAGTTCACGCTCGAAGCCAAGCGCATCGGGAAGTTCAAGCTGACGCTTTCGGCGCGCATGAAAGGCGGAGCCGAATCGTGCCGACATCGTGGTGCGCGAAATCGAAGTCATTCCCAACGGACGAGAGCAGAATCTTGTCTTCAATGGCCGTCTGGAAAATACAGTGCAGCACGAAATCGACTTTCCCGGCGAACGTCGATTCCCGAGGCCAGCAAGATTTTTGTGCGGCTCTATCCCGGTCCGCTGAGCCAGGTCGTTGAAGGGATGGACAGCATTCTGCGCATGCCGGGTGGCTGCTTTGAGCAGACTTCGTCGAGCACTTACCCCAACGTGTTAGCGCTCGATTACATGAAGCGCACCAAGAAGCTGACTCCCGAAGTCCACGCCAAGGCTGAGGGATACATCGCCAACGGCTATCAGCGGCTGCTGACTTTCGAAGTTCCGGGCGGCGGATTCTCCTGGTTCGGCAAGCGCCCGGCGAACAAAATTCTCACCGCTTATGGGCTGATGGAGTTCTACGACATGTCGAAGGTCTACGACGTGGACCCGAAACTGATCTCGCGAACGCAGCAGTGGCTCGCCGCGACAACAGCAGGCGGATGGAAGCTGGAAGCCCGACACCTCCTTCATCAATGAAGGCGCCACGAACCGCTACAACTCGGACGTGCTGCGCATCACGGCTTACATCGCCTGGTCGCTCGAGAACACGGGATACCAGGGACCGGCGGTCGAAAAGGCCAGGCAGTTTGTCGAAAAGCATATGAACGCGAAAGTGGACGCCTACACTCTGGCGGTGGTGGCCAACTTCGCCACCGACTATGGAACGGCGATCATGGAAAGGATCGTGAGTTCACGCGGCAGGCGATGCAGCTTCTACTCGACGCGCGCACCGAAAAGGATGAGCAAGTCTGGTGGAACGCAGACGAAACCGGAGTCTACGCCAGCGGCGCGAGCGCCAGCGTAGAGACCACGGGACTGGCGGTACAGGCGCTGCTCAAGTGGGGTGAGGCGTCGGGCACGGCGCGCAAGGCCATGAGTTACATCGCCGTCGAAGAAAGACGCGGCCGGAACATGGGGCACAACCCAAGCGACCATCATGGCGCTGCGGGCTTTGCTCCTCGCCACGGAAAAAGGTGCGGCCGATGTGCGCGGCACGGTGGTGGTCACTGCTCAACGGCAAGCCCGTCGAAAAGCTTATGCTGACGCCAGAGAACAACGATCTGCTCCACCAGTTCGTGTTCAAAGGACATCGATGCGCAAAAAGCGCTAGCACAGTGGCAATCCAGTTCGAGGGCAAGGGCGGACTTGCCTACCAGGTGGTGGGAAGCTACTTCCTTCCCTGGGATCAGAAGCCGGCGGGCGAGGCGCTCTCCATCGACGTGGCCTACGACCGCACGCAGCTGGCGCAGGACGACATTGCCACGGCCACCGCGACGGTGAAGAACAATCTGGATAAGACCGCCAACATGGTGATGGTGGATCTGGGCATTCCGCCGGGATTCGACCTGCTGAGCGAAGACTTGCAGGACTACCAGGAAAAGAGTGCGGGCCGGAAGAGTGGCCACCTGTCGAAGTTCAGCCTCACGGCGACGCAGGCGATCCTGTACTTCGATTCGTTCGCCGCGGGGGAGACGGTCAGAGCTGAAGTTCCGCCTGCGGGCCAAGTATCCGATCCGGGCGCGGACTTTTAAGTCGCGAGTTTATGAGTATTACGATCCGGAGGTGAGTTCGGTGGCGCGACCGGTGCAATTGGAGGTGCAGCAAGCGCTAGCGGCTCCCTTCTGATCCCGTCAGGGGCGCCGATCAGGAGCGGTGGTCGTGGTTTCGCAGAAGCCACGTGTGGCTGGGGCGGCTGCCTTTGCCTCCCGGGGGTGAGCAATCTTGCTCAGACGAGTGTCACGGGGAGTGCTAACGTCGAAGTGTGCTTCCAGCCGAATCGCCGAGGAGCGGGAAAGTCGCTTGCCGCTTTGCAGGACCGAGCTATGGTAAAGCGAACTGCACCAATCCGGGTCGTTTCTCTTATCCTGTTGGCTGCTTGCGGGGCCTTGGGTCAGAAGAGTCCTTCAGCTGACTTGCTTCAGGGGTTACAGTTTGAGGGCTCAAACTCACCAGAAGTGCAGCGCCCGGAGATGGGTACGTGGAGATCACTTCCTGATGCTCCGTCGTTGATACAGCCTCCCAGGCGAGCAGAGAGATTTCCCACGTTCGTCTTTCCCGCGTTCGTCTTTCCCACGTTCGTCAAGGAAAATGAAACGGGCTCGCCTTTGACACTGGGCGCGGTTGGCGTCAGCGCGGGCGTAATCCCCGGAACAAAACTGGGACATGTCACTCCCGGATCGCAGCCCCGCTTAACCGCCCTCTATCAGCACAACCTGCGTTATCACCCTTCGACCAGCAGCAGCTTTATGGGCCGGGCCACGTACGCAGCTTCGCGCATTTTTGTCACCCGTGACGGCTCCGGAAAGGGGAGGCTGAACACCTCGTATTTCCTCGGGGTGCTGACTTCGGTCGCTTCCGACACTGCTTACCGTCCCTATTGGGCGCGATCCACTTCGGCGACATTCAGCAATTTTGGTTCGACGATTGGCAGCGACGCGGGGATGAACGTCTATCACGAGTTTGGGCCTGGCATCCGGCAAATGCTGCAGGGCCACACACCGAAGTTCGTGTCTAGGATCGAAGCGCGCATCACCCGCGACCACACCCCGAGGTAAGTCGTCTCCAGCCCGGCCAGATGATCGCTTTACCCAGGCGCTCTCATAGCGGCCTCAGCCAACCTGCCGCGCCAGCAACCCTAAACGTGAAGAACCGACAAAGTCTCGGACCAATGCGGCGATCTCATCTGCAGCCGTGTCCAATGCGAAATGACCGGCGTCGAGAACGTGAACTTCAGCGTTCGGCACATCCCGGCGATAGCGCTTCCGGCTCGCCGAGAGTCGAACGAGAGGTCATACTTACCCCAGATCACCAGCAGGCGCGGCTGCTTCTCGCGCATCCACGCTTGCCATTTCGGGTAGGCGTCCACATTGGTTCGATAGTCGTAGAACAGGTCGCTTTGAATGTCGGCTTGGCCGGGCTGGTTGAGAAAGGCAAATTCATCGGTCCACAGATCCGGGTCGTAGCGTTCCACGTTCGGATCGTTTCCGACATGGCGCGTACGCGTCGTCGCTAGCGACAGCAGATTTGTGCGAAGCGTGCTTTCGTTGGCAGCGCGATCGGCCCAAAAGGCCCGCCGCGGCTTCCAATTCGCCCCCAGGCCTTCGTTGTGCGCGACCGCGTCTTGAACGATGAGAGCTTCTACGCGCTCCGGGTGCGCCAAGGCCATGCGAAAACCCACGGGGCCGCCGTAATCCTGCATGTAAAGCGTGTAGCGCGAGAGCCCGAGCGCTTCGGTGAAATGATTCATGATCTCGGCGTAGTGATCGAAGGTATACGCGAATTTTTTCGGGTCCGGCCAGTCGCTGTGTCCGAAGCCTGGGTAATCGGGCGCGACCAGGTGATAGCGATCGGAAAGCCGGGCGAAGAGCGGCTCGAACATCCGCGACGAAGAGGGCAGTCCGTGGAGCAGGAGAATGCGTTGGCGCGTCCTTCGGTCCGGCTTCCCGATAGAAGATGGAGAGCCCGTCAACCTGTATCGTGCGATAGAACACGTGCTGTGACATGAGTATCTTGATCCTTTCTTGACCTTCGAGATGACCGGGGCTGCCCTTTTTATTTCGTGGCTGCTGACGCTCGGGTCGCCCCGGTAATTGGGTTCTCCTGGAAATTGGCCAACCTCACATCGTCAGAACGACGCGGAACTGTGCCTTGCCGCTCATCATGCGCGCGTAAGCCTCGGCCGCTTTTTCGAGCGGATAGGTTTCAATCATGGGACGCACGCCGGTTAGTTCGGCGAAGCGCAGCGTGTCCTCGGAATCGGCTGGTGTTCCCGCGGCCCAGCCTTGAATCGTTCGACTTCCAGTAATGAGCTGTACCGGTGTGACCTCAATGGGATCAAATGTCGCACCGATCACCATGAGCTTGCCGTTCGGCCCCAGACCGTCGATCAGCTCGGACATCGCTTTCGAGCTTGGGGCCGTCGCCAGAATTACCTGTGCGCCGCCCAGTTTTTGCAATTCCTCGGCTGCGTTCGTCGCTTTGCTGTCGATGTACACGCTCGCTCCGAGTTTCTTTGCGAGCGCCGCGTTTTCGGACCCGCGCCCGATCGCCGCGACCTTATAACCAAACTTGTTCGCGAATTGAATTCCGAGGTGACCCAGACCGCCGATACCCTGCACCGCAACCAGGTCGCCGGGAAGCGCACCGCTGTGCCGCAGCGCGTTGTAGGTGGTAATTCCGGCGCAGAGCAGCGGCGCTGCTTCGACGTCACTTAGACTTTCCGGTATCGCCACCAGCGCCTCCACGGGAGCCACCATGTATTGCTGGTATCCGCCGTCATAGCTGATGCCCGGAATTTTCAGATTCCGGCAATTGCGAAAATCTCCGCGCCGGCACTCGCGACACGTGTTGTCCTGGCCGCCGTGCCAGCCGACACCGACGCGCTGCCCCTTCTTCCACGCGGAAACACCCGCGCCCAGCTTCATCGATGATGCCCGCCACTTCGTGTCCTGGAACGCGGGGATACTGAATTCCGGGCCACAGAGCCTTCTTTCGTGAGCACGTCACTGTGGCAAACGCCACAGGCCTGCACCTTGATGCGCACCTGTCCTGCACCCGGCTTAGGAATCTCGCGCTCGACGATCTGGAAATCTGCTCCCGCTTTAGGAACCTGCGCCACTTTCATCTGCGTAACTTTCATTGGTACTACTGCGATTCTTGAAGTTGCCATAAACCCTCCTGTGAATTTTCAGTCATTGTTGAAAGCACGGGGCAAAGCCCCGTCACCACATGTGCACAGCCAACTCGCGCACGGATCTGAACGCTGCTCGGATCTCGTCACTGAACAATTCCAGCGGTTCCCCACGCCGCGAAGTGACCACCTTGTGGACCTCGTGGAATAACTGAGCTTATGATAACTCCGCTCGGTCCAGCTTCGTGGCGCACGATAGATCTCGCCGGGGAAAACCGTCGCGGCAGGAGGGATATAGATGAAGGCATAGCCGGAGCCCTTCTTGTAGAGGGCATCCTGCAACGGACATTGACTTGCCCGTTTCATCCACGTAAGATTCGCCACGAATGATCGGCCAGACCATCTCGCACTACCGCATCATTGAAAAGCTCGGCGGTGGCGGCATGGGTGTCGTCTACAAGGCTGAGGACACGCGGCTGGACCGCTTCGTCGCTCTCAAGTTCCTACCCGAAGACGTAGCCCAAGATCGCCAAGCTTTGGAGCGATTTCGGCGTGAGGCCAAAGCTGCATCGGCGCTGAACCACCCGAATATCTGCACGATTCACGACATCGGCGAGGAAAATGGCAGAGCCTTCATCGCCATGGAGTTTCTGGATGGCATGACGCTGAAGCATAAGATCGGTGGGTGTCCGATGGAAACCGAGGAGATTCTCTCGTTGGCCATCGAAATTGCCGATGCCCTCGATGCTGCGCACGCCAAGGGGATCGTCCACCGAGATATTAAGCCTGCGAACATCTTTGTAACGGAACGTGGCCACGCCAAGATTCTGGACTTTGGGCTGGCGAAGGTGACCGCGGCCAGAGCGGTGGGCGAAGCAACCGCGACGGGTACAGCCGATCCAAACCTCACGAGTCCCGGTGCGGCAGTGGGGACGGTGGCCTACATGTCGCCGGAGCAGGCGCGTGCCAAGGAACTGGATGCCCGCACCGATCTGTTCTCCTTCGGCGCGGTGCTGTATGAGATGGCGACGGGAGTAATGCCCTTTCATGGCGAAAGCTCTGCGGTCATCTTCAAAGCAATACTCGATTCTGTTCCACCCGCCGCGATTCGTTTCAATCGCAACATTCCACCCAAGCTTGAAGACATCATCAATCGGGCGCTGGAGAAAGACCGAGAACTACGTTATCAAAGCGCAAAGGAGATGCGCTCTGAGTTGCTGCGGCTGAAGCGGGACACGGAGACAGGGCATGTGCCAGCGGCGAGTTCTGGGGCGGTGCCAGTGGCGCAGGAAAGCGGGTCTCAGACGGTAACATCGCCAGCCGCCCCAGCCTCTGGCTCGGCTCCTGCTGCGGTTTCGTCATCTTCATCGGCTGCCGCTCCGATAACCGCCATTCCGGCAGCCGGGCGGAGCAGACTTTGGAAAGTTCTTGTCCCGGCGGTTGTCGTAATCATCGCGGGACTGGTTACCGTTGGCCTCTACCTGCGTTCGCGTTCGGCAACGCCCGCGGCCAAGGCTACGCCGCTCACGGAGAAAGACACAGTGGTGCTCGCCGACTTCGACAACAAGACCGGGGATGCCGTCTTTGACGATGCACTGAAGCAGGCTTTGGCGGTGGAGCTTGGGCAATCTCCTTTCCTCAATATTCTCTCGGACCGCAGGGTGGAAGAAACGCTGCACCTTATGGGTCAAAAGTCGAACGAGCGTATTACACGTGACATTGCGCGGGAACTCTGCATCCGTACAGGCAGCAAGGCAATCATATTGGGGACAATCTCCAACTTAGGTGGTCAGTATGTGATTGGCGTCGATGCAGTCGGTTGCAACAGCGGCGACACACTGGCCAAGGAACAGGAAGAGGCTGCGGGCAAGCAGGATGTGCTGAAAGCACTGGGTAAGGCGGCGGTCAGCCTGCGAGCTAGACTCGGGGAATCGCTCGCCTCCGTCCAGAAATTCGACGTTCCGGTGGAAGCAACGACAACATCGCTGGAGGCACTGAAGGCCTTCAGCATGGGCATAACGACCTTCCGTGCGAAAGGAAATGCCGAGGCGATTGCGTTCTACCGACGCGCCCTCGAACTTGACCCCAATTTCGCTGTGGCCTATGCCAGTCTCGGTCTGGTATACGCCAATCTGGGACAGGCAAGTCTGGCTGCGGAGAACATCAAGAAAGCCTACGCTCTGAGGGATCGGGTGAGCGAACGAGAAAAATACCGCATCGCTGCTCTGTATTATTCCTACGTAACCGGGGAATTGGAACAGTCCAGTCAAGCATACGAATTATGGGCCAAGAGTTATCCGCAAGATTCGGTGCCGCACAACAACTTGGGATTCATTTACTCCCAGCTAGGGCAGTACGAGAAGGCTTTGACTGAAACCCAAGAGAGCCAGCATCTGGAAGCGAACCTTATTGGCTATACCAACCTCGCGGGCATCTACCTCGCTCTCAACCGGACGGACGACGCTAAGAAGATCATTGAGCAGACCCAAGAGCGCAAGTTCGAGGGCGATGTCTTACATTCCATGATCTATCAGCTAGCTTTCATGGGGAGCGATAGGGCAGAAATGGACAGGCAAGTAGCTTGGGCCGCAGGCAAGCCCGGAACTGAAGACCAACTGCTCTCGTCCCAATCCGACACCGAGGCATACTACGGCCAGCTAGCTAAAGCACGGGACTTCTCCCGGCGCGCAGTGGATGCCGCCGTGCGCTCCGACTCGAAAGAGGCGGCTGCAATGTGGCAGGTGAATGCTGCGTTGCGGGAAGCGGAATTCGGCAACGCCGCAACTGCGAAGCAGGATGTTGCGGCCGCGTTGGCGCTGGCTCCGGGCCGAGATGTAAAACTGCTTTCTGCCCTGACGCTGGCACGAGTCGGCGAGGCCGGGCGGGCAAAGGCAATTGCAGGAGAACTGGAAAAGAGCTACCCATCGCAAACGATACTGAAGGTCTACTGGTTGCCGACCATTAAGGCAGCCATCGAACTGGACGCTAACAATTCCGCGCAGGCCCTCGTATCGTTGGAAGCTGCCGCTCCCTATGAGTTGGGCGGACCGTCACAATTCCAGTTGGGGACTCTGTATCCGGCTTACATTCGCGGCCAAGCATATCTGGCAGCCCATAACGGCACTGCCGCAGCCGCCGAGTTCCAGAAGTTTCTCGATCACCGAGGCATCGTTATCAACTTCCCACTGGGAGCACTCGCCCATCTCGGTCTTGCTCGTGCATACGCCATGACTGGCGACACGGCGAAGGCAAAGAGCGCCTACAAAGATTTCCTTACCCTCTGGAAAGACGCCGATCCCGACATCCCCATCCTGAAGGAAGCCAAAGCGGAGTACGCGAAGTTGCAATGAGGTCTCGGCCACCGGAGCGCACGACTGACCGGCGACGGCTGTGGTTGTCTGGGTGTAGGGTTTCTTCAGTGACGTTACTTCGATTACTAGCGGAATTGACCCAAAGGTACCTGTCCAAATTCCCACGTTCCCGTAGAATTTGGCCATGGCGACCAACGTACTTTCGTTCCCCCTACAAACGGAATGCCCGACCTGCGGGCGTCCCGGTTCAGACGAAGACCTGTCAGAGCCGCATCCCGGTGTCCGACAGGCTCTACTAACCAAGTAAGGAGAACATTATGACGCAACTCATCACACTCTACTTTGCACTGCCCGCGATTTTCATGACGGCTGTGACTGTACGCAACATTTTTTTCGGGGATGTCGTCTAGGGCAACGGAAGCCCCGGCGAGGAACGAGCGGAATTCGCTGGTGGACACTATCCTTTTGCGCTGTCTTTTTGCCAGAGTTGTTGTAACGTCAAAAAGCGCGCGATCCTGCTAACGTTGCAGCGAGTTCGCAAACTGCAGGAACAAGCTGCCATTCCCGATGACCTGGTCGCCAGCTTTCAGACCGCTGGTAATCTCCGTCTGTCCGTTCAGGCTTTCTCCGAGCGTGACCGAACGCCGGCCAAACTGGTTCGAACCTGCTGCCGCATAAACAAAAGGCCGGTTCTCTCTATCGCGCAGGATCGCGGCGTCCGGGAGCGCAACGGCATTTGCAATCGTGCCCGCTTCTACCGTCGCCACCACGTACATATCTCTTTTCAGCTTCTCGCCGGGATTGTTGGTCTCGATGCGCGCCTGTAGCGTACGCGTCGTCGGATCGAGCGATGTGGAGATGATATGAGTGTATGCATGGAAGCGTGTTATGTGTGGGAGTGTTGTCCCAATTTGATTTCGTGGCTCCTTCCCCACCGCCTGAGCATGGGGGAGGGAGCGGGGGTGGTGGCAGCGGCGGCCTCCCGGCTTACCCACAACGAGAACGAACATCCACCCGTCGTGAAACTTTCATTCGATCTGCAAACGTCAACCTATTTTCTGCCTTCTATTTTTCGCCTCCTTTTGAACTGAACCCACGGACAACCAAGCCAAGAGCCACTGGACTTTGGGGGATCGTCCCCGCAGTCCTGAGTTCCGCTGCAGAACCGGCTGGATCTCGTGCCAGCCAGACCAACGTCTGCCACCATCAACCGCGCGCTACCCGGGTTCTGGAAGAGCATTTGTTTCGCAGCCACAAAAGGAGAGGAACATGAATAGCCATTCAGCAGTCTCAGGCCGCACTTCATCTTCCGAGGGCCGTCACATGGATGATCAAGCTCGCTACAGCCAGTATTGTCGGGTGGTCAAGGAATCCAGTATCGGATACGGGTGGAAATATCTGGTCCACGTCTTGGCTGAATTGGAAGCCCAACATGACTCGCTTCCACCACGCCGTCCACCGGGCCGGGCTCAAAGTCCGATACTTGCGAAGGCCGACACGGCATAAAAAATTGGATGTCTGTGTGTGCGGTGATCTACATGAAGTTTTCCGAGCGGGCGTTCCGGTTCTGATCCTTCGCGCTCTCCCGCTCAATCCTTCGCGAGTCGTTCGACTTGAACTCCAATTGGAAAAACAGAAAAACCGGACCGTCTACAAAATCGTCTACAGCGGTGTGACGGAAAAACCAGAAATGCAGTTTATCTCATTGAAAATAATGGTCGGGGAGAGAGGATTTGAACCTCCGACCCCCTGGTCCCGAACCAGGTGCTCTACCAGGCTGAGCCACTCCCCGACTGAAATTAGTCCCTTCATTCTACTACACGTTACATCACACGTCCTTTGCTCGGAAAATCCGGAAACTTGGGACCATTGGGAGCATCCTCTTGTGAGAACAGTCCTTGAACCCGCGCCATTCGCTGACGAAACGCGTCATCGAAGTGCGTGTACTTCTTCCCTTGGGGCATGACGGTCAGTTTCCACAGAGTCAGTTCATAGAATAAACACCCGGGGAAGGTCACCCATAGAAGCGGTGGTTCGCGACCCGATTCGAGCCATCGAATACAAGTCCCAGTTTGTCGGCCAACAGGAAACGGGCTTCGCGGAGATCGGTGTCAGCGGGTAGGGACATTAGGCAAATCTCCCCGAAGAGGACTTCTGGCCCGGAATAACCTCCGGTTTGTCCGTCTCACTCGGCAATGATCGCCGGATGACATGAGTCGGGCACACGGACTATGCGTCCAGTGGTTGCGAGTGGGGCTTCGTAGACCCATAAGCATCGTGGCGAACTACTTCTGAAGACCGCTACGATTCATCACACGCAGTCAACGATTCGCCCCAAGTATGTGTTGCCTTCCTAACGATTCAGGATACCGTGAAAATCAAGTCTCGATGCCTTAGGTGATTTATGGGTCGTATCGCTATCACAGTAAATGAGAAGTCACACCTAATCGATATTGCACCTGACACGCCGCTGCTGTGGGTGCTACGCGACACCCTTGGGTTCACGGGCACAAAGTATGGATGCGGCATGGGGCTGTGCGGTGCATGCACGGTACACCTGAACGGCGAGGCAGTCCGATCGTGTCAAACGCCGATTAGTTCGGTGGGAGCGAAGAAGATTACAACGATTGAGGGCCTCTCGCCCGATCGCAGCCATCCGATTCAGCGCGCCTGGATTGCCGAGCAGGTTCCGCAGTGTGGTTACTGCCAGTCAGGGCAAATCATGCAGGCTGCTGCTTTTCTAGCCAGCACCCCGCATCCGACTCGCGAGCAAATCGACGAAGCCATGAACGGCAATATTTGCCGCTGCGCCACCTATCAGAGGATTCGGCGCGCGATCCAGCGCGCCGCAGGACAGAACGCCCGATGATACTTCAAACGCAAGTTAGCCGCCGTGAGTTTCTGAAGACAAGCACTCAGACTGGCGGAGCCCTCATTCTCGGTTTCTGTTTACCCACACACGGACAAGTGCAGGGACCGGCGTCAGGGGGACCATTCAAGGTCTTCAAACCCAACGCATGGCTGAGAATTACTACCGATGATCAGATCACGGTTCTTGTAGAAAACCAGAGCTTGGACAGGGCTCGCGTACATATACGCCAATGATGATCGCGGAGGCCTCAGCGACACCCTGGCACGGTACTGTTCGCGACCCAGAACGTATACACCGCGCAGTCGTCCGGCGCCGGTGGCCGCGCCGGTGGGATTTGCCGGGCGACGGGAGGGAGCATTCGCAGGTATGCCACGAGCGCGCGGATATCTTCTTCGTCCCAGTTCGAAGCGTGGTCCCAGATCATGCCCTGCCAATGGAGCGTGCGACCGTCGGGAGTAATGCCGCTTCGAATGGCTCGGGCGATTTGTTCGTCCGTCCACGCGCCGATTCCGGTTCGCACGTCACTAGTGAGGTTGCGACTCCATAAAGTGCCAAAGGGTCGCCAACTGATCTTCTGCCCGCCAGCTCCGTTCGGGTTGTGACAGAAGGCGCACGAAGCGACGGTGAACAGATAGCGCCCCCGCTCGACCAGCGCTTTCTGCCCCAGCGTCTTGAAACCAGCCGGGTCGGGTTCAGGAATACCCGCAGTTGCCCCACTGACGATCTGCTCCGGTGGAATGAAACTAAGTGTCGGCAGGGCGTAAATCACCCACCCACCCAGTCCCAGCAGAAGCAGTACCACCACACTGATGACAAGAGTCAGCCATCCGCGCACGCTTCGAGGAAATCGACGTTCTCGCGGTCCTGCTAAGGTGAACAGGAGTGCGCCGCCGATGAGCACTATCCACTGCGAGTCGACCAGCATTGTCTGCGTCCGGTGCTGTGGAACTGGGGAATCGGTTCGGCCGAAGTTACCGTCCGCGTACGTCAGCACCGTGACAACGGCGGCGGGAAGCGGCCAAGTCAGCTTCGACGCGATCGTTTCGACAAGGCCGTAGTGAAGCGGAGGAGGAATCCGATTGTGGACCGGGCGCAGATCCTTGAGATATCGCGCGATCGCCGTGGCGTCATCTTCGGTAAGGTAATGGAGATAGAACCACGGCATGCACCAAAGATTCAGTAGACGGTCGGGCGCCCGCCCATTGCGAAGGGCGTTGACGATTTGCGCCTCTGTCCACTTTCCCACGCCGGTTTCGTCATCGGAGGTCAAATTGCGCGAGACGAACACGCCATGTGGATAGGCGCCGACTCGCATTCCGCCGGCAAGGTAAAAATCGTCGCCACGATAGATGCCGGTGGGGTTGATCTGCGTGTGGCACAGCCCGCACATTTCCGCATGCACAAGATACTCGCCGCGCCGAAGCAGATCGGCCCGCTGCCCAGGCCCGTCGAGTCGACCCCCAGGTTGCCACGGCGCTACACGCGCAAGCGACTGCACATAGCTGACGAGATCCCAGCGTTGGCTGGGCGTGAGTCCGTATGCGTAGCTGGGCATGGAATTGCCAATACCGGTGGTCAGACGGAGCCATATCTGATTCGCATCGCTGCCTCCCCGGAAGGTCCACGGGGCCGAAAGATCGCGAACTGTTGTAGGGTGATTCGTACTTGAATCCACAAGGAAGCCGCCCTTCCGGCCGTCAGGACCGTGGCAGCCGACGCAGTCCTGGGCGATGTAGAGTGCCGGCCACGCTCGACAATCGCTGCTGTCGTCGCCGGACGCGGCGGAACGACGATCCTCTGGGGCGATGCTCCGCTGAATGCACTAGAGAATTGCTTGACATGTGCGACGACCGCATCGATCTCGCTGTCGCTCAACAGGTCGCGGAAGTACGGCATGGCGCTCGCTGGAAGTCCGCTCGCGACGATCTGCTTCAAGTCCTCGTCAGTCGGCGGCTGCTCGTGTGGTGTTGACTTAAACTTGAACAACCCAAGCGTGAAGTCGCGCGGCCGGGGGATCAGGGACGGCGCCGCGGGTCCGTTTCCGCGTCCGTCAGGTCCGTGGCAAACGGCACATCTCCGCGCAAAGACACGTGCGCCCAGAGGTATGTTGGGCGGCAGGTCCGCTCCGGGGGGCCACGTCAGATCCGCATAGTCGGACGGACTAGGCCGCCACTCCGATACGGGCGTGGCGTAGCCAACGCGTGCATTTATCGAACGGCCAAGGTCGAGTACCAGCAACAACGCAATTGTTGTCAGCGCGATGTGACTGCGCTTGTGCCGAGCAAACCTAAATCGTTCCGGGCGTGTTGTCGATACCATGGGGCGTTCCAGGTGGTTCAGAAAGTTTGTGTCGCCCAGTAACCTCGCCAGCGAATCAGCACGCCTTCCCAACAAGAAGGAATCCCAGCTGATGCCGACGACTAGTTCATGCCGATTTCCGCAGATACTAGCACACGTCGATTGATCGCGGCAGGCTTGGGTGATAGAGCGCAACACGTCGCGCAGTGTTCTTACGTCGGCAGTAACGGGCTTTAGGAGGTCGATGGGGATCTCCTCGAAGCCGACTTCTGACCTGAAATAATTCCCCGTGAGCCCCTGATCCGCTCGCAACAGGACACCCTTTGCTGCAGTTGTAAGGTCAACGAGGCCCTTATAGTCGAATCCTACAGTGCCCGCCACGCATCTCTTGCCGGTAACATGCGAACCTCGGGGATGATCGGCGGGCTTGGGCCTGAATCTACGGTTGACTACTATCGCTCCATCATTGCGCGCTTTCGCGCCCTCAAGCCGGATGGGGGATATCCGCACGTGATCATCAACAGCCTCGACGTTGATAAGGGGATCGCGCTGCTTGATGCTGGGCGGCTCGGCGAGTTGGCCGACTATCTCACCACCGGTGTGGAGTTACTGGTGCGTGCAGGCGCGGACTTTGGTTTCATCGCGGCGAACACGCCGCATCTCGTTTTCGACGAGGTCCAGCGCCGTTCGGCTATCCCTCTTCTCAGCATTGTGCGCGTCACTTGTGATTACACCAAGGCGCTCGGCCTGAAGAAGGTGGGCCTGTTTGGAACGGGGTTTACGATGCGAGCGAGCTTCTACCCGGAGGAATTCCAGCGGGCCGGGATCGCCCTGGTTCGACCAAAGGAATCAGAGCAGGAATTTATTCACGGGAAGTACATTGGTGAACTGCTGAATAACCGATTTTTGCCGGAAACCAGGACGGAGATTCTGAACATTGCGCAAAGGATGAGGAGCGAAGACGGCATTGAAGCGTTAGTCCTCGCCGGCACGGAGCTGCCGTTACTATTGCGCGACACGGCCAGTCCGGGCATCGAGTTTCTCGATACAACCATCATTCACGTCGAAGCCATCGTTGACGAGTTGCTCAAGTGAACGGCTGAATCGCTCCATCGGTAAACACTAGTCGACTTCCGGGTACTAATCCGAATATTGCTCGTGCAACGGCAAGGGGCTTTCAGCCTTTGGCCCTTGGCGTTGATCGCGGCGTGGTTTTCGTGCGATACATAGGGGATGGCACGTCTTGTCCCGCTCTTTCTGCTGCTGGCACTTTGCGCATCTGCCCAGGAACTTCCAAATGCTGATCTTCTCGAACAGCCACCTCGCGTCGCTACGGCGGCCACATGTCCCAAGGTGGACGACTGGTCAACGCCATCGGAAAAGTCGTGTTACCGCACGACTCCGCGTTACGACGAGACGATGGCGTACATTGCGCGCATCGCAAAGGCCGCGTCGCGGCAGGTGCGGGTGGAGTCGTTTGGAAAGACAGGTCAGGGCCGTGATCTTCTTGCGGTGATCGTCTCAAAGGACGACGTTTTTGATCCGGTGGCCATTCACCAGGCGAATCGCCCGGTAATCTACATACAGAACTCCGTCCACGCGGGCGAGATGGACGGCAAGGATGCTTCCCTGGCGCTGCTACGCGACATGCTGATCTCAAAATCGCAAGCTGCGCTCCTTGATCGTGCAGTACTGGTCATCGTGCCCATCTACAACGCCGACGGTCACGAGTATTTCGGCACATACAACCGCATCAACCAGAACGGTCCGGAGCAGACAGGCTGGCGCACAAACGCCACTGACCGAAACCTGAATCGCGACTACATGAAGGCCGAGGCGCCCGAGACGCGCGCGTTTCTGAGGTACTGGAATCATTGGCTACCGGACTTCTTCGTCGACGATCACGTGACTGACGGTGCTGACTATCAATATGACGTCACTTATTTGATGGATACGGACCCAACCACTTATGCTCCGCTGGCAAAGTGGGCGAACGAAGCGTTTGCGCCTGAATTTGAGCGGCGCGTGAACGCCGCTGCGGGGCACCTTGCAGCTCCGTTCATCGACTTTGTGGGTCAGACGCCCAACACCGGTGTTGCGAAGTATCAGAGCACACCACGTTTCTCCACGGCTTACGTGAACCTGCAGAACCGTCCTGCGCTGTTGATCGAGATGCACATGCTGAAAGATTACGCGACTCGTGTCACCGGTAACTACGAGGCCCTACGGGCGATTGTCGCAATCGTGAATCGCGATGCCGATAAGCTTGTGCAGATGAATCGCGCAGCCGACGAGGCCACGATTGCTGCCGCGCGAAACCGGAAAACTGAATTGCCGATCCGAATGGAAGCCACGAGCGAGACGACCCCGTTGGATTTCAAGGGCTACAAGTGGACGATCACGAAGAGCGAAATCTCGGGTGCAGACTGGGTGAGCTACCAACGCGACCAACCC
>CAVRYC010000043.1:0-43951 GCA_963725245.1 uncultured Acidobacteriaceae bacterium
GGGGTCGGTTCCACCAGAACATCGGAAATAGGGACGCGGCTCAGCGCGTCTAGCCTCAGAGACGAGGCAAGCCTCGTCTCACCAGCGCAGGCCAACCGTGATGGGCATAACGATAGTCTGGCCGTCGCTCTGATAAGCGCGATGGTAGCGGAATTCCAGGAAGAGCTTGGCGTTGTGGAGATGTTCAGAGGATAGGTCACTCCTCCGCCGAAATTGAAGCCGCCCGCATCCTTGGAATAGTGAGGACAGAGATTGCGCAGCCCCGGGGGTGGGATCGCCTGTTGAGTACCGCGGTCATAATATCCCACCATCGAATCCACGCGGGCTGGCAGGTGGACGCCTGGTACGAGGAATTGCCTGGTTCGCCGAAACACTGCGCCGATAGAAACCTACGCCAAAAATTCCGTATGCGCCCAGCTTTGCCGAGATGGCGGGGCACGTTGACGATGCCGTCCAGGCTTACCGATTGCATATGGCCGCTGGGATGGGCAGGATCTGACCCTGGATCACGCTGGGTCTGAAGCCGAGGTCGTAGTACATGTATTCGGCATCGACGCCGAACATGCGGCTGAAGTTCCAGCCGCCTCCGAGCACTGCCTTGGAAAGAGTTCCCGACAAAAGACGGCGACATCGCCGCGGCCGATGCCAAGTCCGGCGCCGGCGGTAAAGTTAAAATGATTGAAATTCGATTGTGCCGAAGCCGATGCGATGAGCCCGCAAAAGGCAAGCAAGAACAGTATCCGATTCCTCAATTTCTCGATCTCCTGTTTCTGTCTCCTGGTAAGCCAAACGCATGACCGCGCTTCTTCAACTTGCGATGCGTCTTCGATGCGCATCGCCGAAAACGAAGGCCGCCTTTTTCCCGGCGTCGTCGACAGTTTTTTTCCGAAGGTCAGTGCCGGCGCCGGGGCGCGTGGCTCATCTTCGCGGAAAACCGGCCAGTACTCGCGGAGCATGTTTCCGCCCGCCTGGCTCGCCAAATCCAGTCCATAGCGAAACAACGTATCTCCAACGCGTGCGGTTCCGGTCTGGCCAATAGACATTCGCCAGACCCTCGGCCATCAGCGGACCCCCAGCCTGGACCAGGCTACGACGTCACGACCCTCATCGTTGCGCATGATGAAGACCCGTTGCACCGAATACTTCACGGCGTGGAAGAAAGGCTGGATTGATCTCCGCATAGAAACGCGGATCCTCGTGCAGCGCGGACGCCAGCAGAACGTCCCGAAAAATTCGCTGGATGCCTGGCGCGCCATAGCAGGACCCGAAGCGCTTGCCATATGCATCCCAACCCTGTCCGAAGCCAGTAGGCGAGTCATCCGCCTGACCGACCGCCGAACCCAGAACCGCCCAGGTCATCGTGTGCACGGAAACGCTGTTGTCCACGAACAGCTGAAATTTTTGCCCTGCCGAAAGCCGTTCCGTGCTGTAAGCGATGTCGGGGAAAACGATGGATTGCTTCTGCAGCAGATTGTAGAGGGCCACGGGTGCAGGTGGCGCGGAGCAACTCGGAGCCTGACCGGCAGGAGGTTGCGCCGCCGGTGAAGGGCTGGGCTGCGTCTGCAGCGGCGGCTTCGGTGTTTCCTGGGCGGAAACCACAATTGTCGAACCGAACGCGATCACTCCGAAAATAATCAACGCGCACAGCGGCGGTTGGAGGAAGAACGCCTTGTTGGACGTCGCGAAGGGCATCCTTCAGGGATGCTGATTTCCCGGCGAGAAAGCATCGCTAGAGATTACCCAATCACAAGGCCGGCGGCAAACGGTTAAGAGACAGGTTTCAGAGTTTCAAGGTTTCAAGGTTGCAAGGTCTGAACCAGCATCTGGCATGGCGGAACCCTGAAACTTTGAAACCTTGGACCTGCCCTACTAGGCAACCTCTCCAGAGCGAGCCACCAGGTACTCCAGCAGTTCGCCGACGGTCAGGCCCGCCTTTAGCAACTCAATCATCTCATCCGCGTTGACCCCTGTTTGTTCGCCCAACGCGACAATCTTGGCAACTGCCCGCTGCAGCGCATCTTTCTGTGCAGGGGTGAGCGACTCGGCTAGATCATGGCTTATGGCTGCGGTCAGATACCGTTCTGTGCTCATTCGAGTACTCCACGGTCTCGCACGGCGAATGGTTTGAGTTCCATGCCGTCACATCGTTCCGGAACCAGAATCCGGCCAGTATTACCCACTTGTGGCAGGATCGTGGCACCGACCTTGGATATGATCCGCCAATCCAGCCGGTCCGCGCTGTGATCCAGCTTACTTAGATTTGTGACGGACTGGCCGGGCCGGGCTCCGATGGTCTTGAGCCTTATTTGTGTGGGGACGGGGCTCTGCCCCGTCCAAGGGGCGCAGCCCCGCTGCCACACGGTCGTCCGAAGAAGGACGTTCCTGTCGAGGTCTTATGCATGGGCTGCATCCTGCCTCGTCATACAATCCAGACTCGGGATGAATCCCCAAAAAGATTGTTTCGCCATCGCGATTCGCAATGTAGCTCCGTTCTCAATATGCCTGCCGAGGCAGACATGAGATGCTCAACTCGATATACAGGGAAATTAGCACTCATGACGATTCAGGAGAACGTTCCGCTGGCGCCATTGACCACCTTGCAGGTGGGCGGGGCAGCACGCTTCTTTGCGGAGTTGCGGAGAGAAGACGAGGTTCGCGAGGCCGTGCAGTTCGCGAAAGCCGCGACCCTGCCGCTGTTCGTGCTGGGCGGCGGAAGCAACCTGGTGGTCGCCGACTCGGGTTGGCCAGGGCTGGTGCTGAAAATCGCGATCGGCGGAATCGCCAGTCCAACTACAAATGACACCACGGGTAACGCCGTGCTCTTCAGCGTGGGCGCAGGCGTCAACTGGGATGACTTTGTGGCGCAGGCGGTCGCGCAGAATTGCGCGGGAGTCGAGTGCCTGAGCGGGATTCCGGGCAGCGTCGGGGGCACGCCCGTGCAAAACGTTGGCGCTTACGGGCAGGAGGTCGCCGACACCATCGAATCGGTGCGCGCCCTCGATTTGAAACAGGATCGCATTGTGGTTTTGCCCAAGCCGGCCTGCGGATTCCGTTATCGCGCCAGCATCTTTAACAGCACGGAACGTGGACGCTACATTATCTTGCGGGTGAATTACCGGTTGCAGCGGGGTGGGGCTCCGAGTTTGAAATATGCCGATTTGCAAAGGCATTTTGCCGGGCGTGTTCAGGAAAACTTTTCCGAACGCCCCGCCGAAAAAAAGACGCCGCCATCGCTCGCCGAAACCCGCGCGGCGGTGCGCGAAATACGGCGAAGCAAAGGCATGCTGATTGTTCCCGGAGACGACGATTGCCGCAGCGCCGGATCGTTCTTCAAGAATCCCGTGCTTAGCGAAGCGCAATTCCAAGAGTTGGCCGCGCGCGCCGCATCGAAAGGACTCGAGATTCCCAGCTATCCCGCTCTCGATGCGCAAAAAAAAGTTTCGGCGGCATGGCTGGTGGAACACGCGGGGTTCTCCAAGGGATACGCCGCGGGAGCGGCCGGGATCTCGCACAAGCATGCCCTGGCGCTGATCAACCGCGGGGACGCGAAGGCGAGCGATATTGTCGAACTGAAAGATGAAATCCAGCGCGGTGTGCAGGAAGCGTGGGGAATTCTGCTGGAGCCGGAGCCTGTGTTCGTAGGATTCTGAAGCGGCATCTGAGGACGGCGGGGGCAACCCCGCCTCCTGTCCGGTTGGAGAGACGGGCGTCCTCGCCCGTCCGCCTCACCTCTCCTTAATTTCCTGAGAGACGCGGCTTGCCGCGTCTCACACCGACCGCAACATTGCGGGCGTGGCACGCGGGAGGAGACGGAGCAAGCCCTGTCTCTACAGGTGAAATAAGGGCGGCACATCCCGGAGCGACGGGGCCCCCATGCCGGCCCAGAGGTGTCCGTTACCGCGGGATCCGCCCGGTTGATTCATCGGCCAGTTCGCGCGCTCGCTTGAAAATCCTTCGGAACATCTCTTTGGTCAGCTTGCCCGTCTGCGTGTTCTGGTTGGAGGGATGGTAGGACGCTAAAAGGACGCGCCCATCCGGCAGGGCGTATTCGCCGCCGTGGCGGAATTCATACTCCCGCTTGCCGGCGATCAGCTTTCTTCGCTGTAGATATTTGAGATAGGCGTCGAATCCGATTCTTCCCAGAGCAACGATGACGCGCAGGTCTTTAAGTCCCTCGATTTCGCGCTCCAGAAACGGAGCGCAGTTGGCCAGTTCCTCGGGCAGAGGCTTGTTATCGGGCGGCGCGCAGCGGGCGGCGGCGGTTATGTAAAGATCGCTGCAGAATAAGCCCGTCGCTTGCGGTCAGTGGCCGTGGGCTGATTCGCAAATCCGGTTTCGTACAACACCGGGTACATGAATTTGCCGGAGGCGTCTCCGGTGAAAGGGCGGCCGGTGCGATTGGAACCGTGGGCGCCGGGAGCGAGTCCGAGCACCAGGACGCGGGCATGGGGATCGCCGAAGCCGGGAACGGGCTTGCCCCAGTATTCGCAATCGCGGTAAGCGCGGCGCTTCTCGCGGGCAATGCGCTCGCGATACACGACCAGACGCGGACAGCGCGTGCAGGCGATGACTTCCGCGTTCAGGATCTTGAGCCAGGTGGGGACGGGCATTCCGCCTTCATTCTGTCATGTGCGTCGCGTCTGCAATTCACGTGTCCACCTTGCGCCATTGTGGTACCGTCCACAATGTGCCCCGGGTTAAGGCCGATCCTGAGCGGCCCGGTAAATCCGCAAGACTTCAATGCAACGAGATCCCCTTTGGGACGGACGTAGATACTTGACTAGTTTAGTGACTATGGTTAATATTATGGTCACATAAGAAATACGATCAGCGGACGTGCGGGGTAACGGTATGAACGAAATTTCCATTTCGGAGTTTAAGGCTAAGTGTCTGGGCTTGATTGCCGAGGTCCAGAAGACACGGCAGCCCTTACGCATCACGCGTCACGGAAAGCCGGTGGCGGAAGTGATTGCGGCCGGCCCGGATCGCACCCGCAAGTTTGTGGGCGCCGGCTTGGGAACGGGAAAGATCGTCGGAGACATCGTATCGCCGGTCATCAATTTTGGCGAGATGGAGGTTTACCGCCGGTGAATTTTCTTCTGGACACCCATATCTGGCTGTGGAGCCAATTGGAACCGAAGAAACTGGGACGGCGGGTTACGGCCGAGCTCTCGAATACCGCCAACGAACTATGGATATCGCCCGTGAGTGTTTGGGAGGCCCTTACCCTGATGCAGAAAGGCCGCGTACGTGTCGAGAATCCCTATGGCTGGGCTAAGCGATACACCGAACAACTGCGAGAAGCGCCGCTGACCAGCGAGATTGTTATGGCCGGATTGTCCCTTGCCCTTCCCCATGCCGATTCGGCTGACCGCTTTTTGGCGGCAACTGCCAAGGTGCTGGGGCTAACGTTAGTCACGGCGGATCGCAATCTATTGGACTGCAGCGAGATCACTACTCTTCCCAACCGTTAGGGCCCCGTGGCGAACGTGAGATTTGTATCGAGCGGCACGCTGCTGAGTTATCACCGACTTCGGCGCCGGCTTGAGCGGTCAAGCCCAGGGCTTCACCAGAAAAAACTTGACATCCCCTCCGCCGTTTGACGTTGCTCTTCGGGAGTCTTTACACTCAAGCTTACGGCACAAGGCGTCGCCGCGGAGCCCCTTCCCTCCCGACTCTGCTGCCGCACGCGGAAAGGTAATTGTGAGCCCTGCTGAGATCAAAGACGGCACGACCAAGGAAAGCACGACGCCGGAAATTGACAACCCCGGAAAGTACGACGAAAGCCAGCGCCACCAAGCGCGAGATTGCGGTTGAGATTCCGGTCGAGGATGTCAACCGGCAGACCGATACGCTGATCCAGAAATATCAGAAGGTGGCGCGCATTCCCGGCTTCCGGCGCGGCCATGTTCCGGCGTCGATTATTCGCCAGCGTTTTTCGGAAGAAATCAAGACCGACATGGTCGAGGCGCTCGTCCCGCGCTTCTTCCGGCGGGAGGCCGAGAGGCTGAGCCTGCATCCGGTATCGCAGCCGCGGGTGACGGACCTGCGCCTGCACGAAGGCGAGCCGCTGCGCTTCAAAGCCGCCTTTGAGGTGTTGCCGGAAATCAAGCTGGAAGGCTACAAAGAGCTGCGCGCCGATAAACCGGAGATCGCGGTTTCCGAGGCGGATGTGGAGCAGGCGCTCGCCGATCTGCGCGAGCGTCATGCCAGTTTCAATCCGGTGGAGGGCCGCGCCCTCGCCGATGGCGATTTCGCTCAGGTCTCGCTCGATGGCAATCCCAAGGCCGAACCAAAGTCCGGCGAAGCACAAAGTCCGGCGAAGGAAAGTCCGGCGAAGGCCAGCCCGTTCACATGGATGAAGTGCTGGTCGAAATCGCCGGCAAGAACACCATGCCGGAATTCACCGAACACCTGCGCGGCTCGATCGCCGGAGATGAGCGGACCTTCGACGTGAACTATCCGGAAGATACCGAGGACAAGCGCCTGGCGGGGAAGGCGTTCAGTTACGCGGTAAAGGTGCAGTCGATCAAACAGAAGAGCCTGCCGGAACTGAACGACGAGTTCGCCAAGCAACTGGGCGAATTCCAGACGATGGACGATGTGCGCAAGACGATCCGCGAGCAAATGGAATCCGAGCGCAAGCATGAAGCCGAACATGCCGCCAAGGACAAGCTCGTCGGAGAACTGATTCAGCGCAACGATTTTGAGGTTCCCGATTCGCTGATCGAACAACAGATCGACATCCGGCTGGAGCGGGGACTGCGCGCGCTGGCGGCGCAGGGCCTGACCGCCGAGCAGATGAAGAAAATGGATTTGCAGCGTCTGCGCGCGGGACAACGCGAGCAGGCGATTCACGATGTAAAAGCGGCGCTGCTCCTGGAAAGAGTGGCGGAGGAAGAAAATATCCAGGTCAGCGATGAAGAGTTCGATCGCGAACTCGAAGCGCTGGCCAAACAATCAAAACAGACGTCCGAAGCCGTACGCGCTCGTTTGACACGGGATGGGGGCCTCGATAGGATACGAACAAGAATCCGCAACGAAAAGACCCTCGATTTTTTGTATCATCAGTCCGCGTAAGTAATAAGCGCGGACCATTTCGATCCTCCCCTGAGCCGCCGCGAGACCGACTTCCGGGCTGGAGTGTGGAAAGGGTAAACGTGAACACGAAAGACCCACAAATGATGCTCGTACCGATGGTGATCGAGTCGACGGGCCGGGGCGAACGGGCATATGACATTTATTCCCGGTTGCTCCGCGACAACATCATCTTTATTGGCACGCCGATTGATGACAACATCGCCAACCTCGTCATCGCCCAGATGCTGTTCCTGGCCCAGGAAGACCCGGAGAAGGACATCCAGCTCTACATCAACTCGCCGGGCGGGTCGATCACGGCGGGCATGGCGATCTACGACACCATGCAGTACGTGAAGAACGACGTGACCACGATCTGCATCGGTCAGGCCGCTTCCATGGCGGCGCTGCTGCTTTCGGCGGGCGAGGCGAAAAAGCGGCTGGCGCTGCCGAATTCGCGCATCCTGATCCACCAACCCTCGATGGGCGGGCTCTCCGGGCAGGCGACCGACATTGACATTCATGCCCGCGAAATTCTCCGCATGCGGGAGATTACTAATCAGTTACTGGCCAAGCACACCGGCCAAAAGCTGGATAAAGTGGAGAAGGACGTGGAGCGCGACTTCATCATGAATTCGCAGCAGGCTAAGGAATATGGAATCATTGACGATATCATCTATAAGACGAGATAGAGGGATGATCGGCAATTGATCGGCAGTTCGCAAGGTCGATCCTAAGACGCGGCTTGCCGCGTCAAAGCGCTGAAGCAGGATGCCAGGGCGGCCAGGCGCCAGAAAAGGAGTAAGGCCGAGTGAAAACCAGATCGGGTTCGGATGAGATGCTGCGCTGTTCGTTCTGCCACAAGTCGCAGGACGCAGTAGCCAAGCTGATCTCATCGCCGAGCGACTATCCCCGGGCATACATCTGCGACGAGTGCGTACAGGTCTGCAACTCGATCCTCGAAGACGATCGCACCGCGACTCCCGCGGCTGCGGTCCCGAACCAACTGCCCAAGCCGCAGGAAGTAAAAACGTTCCTCGACGAGTACGTCATCGGACAGGAGCAGACCAAGAAGAAGCTGGCCGTCGCCGTCTATAACCATTACAAGCGCATCTACATGAACCGCCAGCGCACCGGCGATGGCGTGGAACTGACCAAGTCGAACATTCTGCTGATCGGGCCCACCGGAACCGGCAAAACGCTGCTGGCGCAAACCCTCGCCCGCATGCTCGATGTGCCCTTCGCGATCGTGGACGCGACCACGCTGACCGAGGCCGGTTACGTCGGCGAGGACGTCGAGAACATCATCCTGAAGCTTCTGCAGTCGGCCGAAGGCGACGTGAGCCGCACCCAGACCGGCATCATCTATATCGACGAAATCGACAAGATCGGGCGCAAGGACGAGAACCCCTCGATCACGCGCGACGTATCGGGCGAAGGCGTGCAACAGGCGTTGCTGAAGATTCTGGAAGGCACGATCGCGAACGTTCCGCCGCAGGGTGGGCGCAAGCATCCGCACCAGGAATTCACGCCCGTCGATACCACGAACATCCTCTTCATTTGCGGGGGCGCCTTCGTCGGCCTGGAGAAAATCATCGGGCGGCGCATCGGCAAGAAAGCTCTGGGCTTCCGCATGGGCGAAGATACGGAGACCGAGGCGGGCGTGGCGGCGCTGCGCAACTTTGAACTCGTCTCGGAAGCGCAGCCCGAGGATTTGATCAAGTTCGGGCTGATCCCCGAGTTTGTCGGGCGCCTGCCGGTCATGGGAGTGCTGCAGCAACTGGACGAAAACGCGCTGGTCGAAATTCTGACGCGCCCGAAGAACGCGATTGTGAAACAATATCAGCGCCTGTTCGAGTTTGAGAACGTGCGGCTGAAGTTCAGCGATGACGCCAACCGGGCGATTGCGCGCCAGGCGATGGCGCGTAAGGTTGGAGCTCGCGGCTTGCGCATGATTCTCGAAGAGCTCATGCTGGAATTGATGTATAGTCTGCCCAGCCAGAAGAAGGTTAAGGAATTTGAAGTGACCCGCGAGATGGTGGAGAAGCGGAACGTCTCGCTGGCGATGATCGAAAAAGCGGCAAGTTAAACTGCGCAAGATAAGCTGCGCAAGCTAAGCTGCGGCAAGCGAACAAGCCGTGGTGCAAGGCGGTGCGCGTAAGTTTGTATCGGGGCGTGAGCTTTGTATCAGGGTACTTTGTATCAGGGTATGCCTTTAGGCATACCGCAAATGCCGCGTTATGAATGCGCCTTTAGGCGCTGGTTTCACTACAGGCTGTTAAAGTTAGAAGTGCCCAGAGACGGGAGACCGCGTTGCCGAACCCTAAGGAAAAGTTCGAGAGCAAGAAACTGCCCATGATGCCCATTCGGGACGTGGTCATCTTTCCGTACATGATGACTCCGTTCGTGGTGGGCCGGGAGTCGAGCGTACGCGCGCTAGAAGAGGCTCTGGCCAGCGATAAGAAGATCTTTCTCGCCACCCAGCACGATGCCTGCATCGACGAACCCAAGGCCGGGGACATCTTCCAGGTCGGCACCATCGTCAACATCGTGCAGAGCCTGAAGCTTCCCGACGGCAACATCAAGGTTCTGGTCGAAGGCATCGAGCGCGGCAAAATTCTGCAGGTCGTCGAAACCGAAGGCTATTTGCAGGCCACCGTGCGCGTCGCCCGCTATGCCACCGAAACGACGGCGCAGATTGAAGCCGGCATGCAGCGCGTCACCGGCATGTTCGAGCAGTATGTAAAGCTTTGCCAGTCGCTGAACTACGAAACCATGATCGCGGCCGTGCGCATGGAAGATCCGGCGAAGCTGACCGACACCATCGCCGCCAACCTGCAGCTCTCGATCGAAGAAAAGCAGGGATTGCTCGAAATCTTCGATCCCGCTGAGCGCTTGAACCGCATCGGCGACGTGCTCGACGTCGAGATCGAAAAGCTCAACATGGACCGCACCATCCAGTCGCGCGTAAAGCGGCAGATGGAAAAGGCGCAGAAAGAGTATTACCTCAACGAAAAGATCAAAGCGATCCAAAAGGAACTCGGCCGCGGCGAAAAGAGCGAATTCGACGAACTGAAGAAGAAGGTCGAATCCGCGGGCATGCCCAAGGAAGTTCGCGACAAGGCGATTCAGGAACTGAAAAAGCTGGAAGCGATGCCGCCCATGTCGGCGGAATCGACGGTCTCGCGCAACTATCTGGATTGGCTGCTGGCCGTGCCGTGGAAGAAGCGGTCGAAGGAAATCCGCAACATCACGCGTGCCGAGAAAACTCTGAACGAAGATCATTATGGCCTGGAGAAAATCAAGGAGCGCATCCTCGAATTTCTCGCCGTCCGCCAGTTGGTAAAAAATCCCAAAGGCTCGATTCTGTGCTTCGTCGGACCTCCAGGCGTGGGCAAAACTTCGCTCGGAATGTCGATCGCCAAAGCCACCGGCCGCAAGTTCGTGCGCATGTCGCTCGGCGGCGTGCGCGATGAAGCCGAAATCCGCGGCCATCGCCGCACCTACATCGGCGCCCTGCCCGGCCAGATCATCCAGATGATGAAAAAGGCCGGCACCAAGAACCCGGTCTTCATGCTCGACGAAGTCGACAAAATGTCGATGGACTTCCGCGGCGATCCCTCGGCGGCGCTGCTCGAAGTGCTCGATCCCGAACAGAACTTCATGTTCGTCGATCATTACCTCGACGTCGAATACGACCTCTCGCAGGTCTTCTTCATCGCCACCGCAAACGTAATTCACACCGTTCCGCCCGCGCTGCAGGATCGCATGGAAGTGCTGCGCCTGCACGGCTACACCGAACCGGAAAAAGTCGAGATCGCGAAACAATTCCTGGTCAAGAAGCAGATGTTGCAGGCGGGCTTGACGGAGAAGAACGTGCAGTTCTCCGACGACGCCATCCGGCAGATCATTCGCGGCTTCACCCGCGAAGCCGGAGTGCGAAACCTGGAGCGCGAAATTGGCAACATCTGCCGCAAAATTGCGCGCAAGGTGGTGAAAGAAGGCGCGGACTTCGCGGCCGCGATCCAACCGGAAAAGATTGGCGACTGGCTCGGCGTTCTGAAGTTCCGCGACACGCTGGCCCACGAGAAGAGCGAAATCGGCCTGGTAACCGGCCTGGCCTGGACCGAGGTGGGCGGGTCAATTCTAAGCACCGAAGCCGCGGTGGTCGACGGCAAAGGCAAGCTCACTTTAACCGGCCAACTGGGCGACGTAATGCAGGAATCGGCGCAGGCGGCCATGTCCTACATTCGCTCGCGAGCGGCGCGGCTCGGACTGCCCCGCGATTTCTACCGCAACCTGGACATTCACGTGCACGTGCCCGAAGGAGCGATTCCAAAAGATGGCCCCTCCGCCGGCATCACCATCGCCACCGCTCTCGCCAGCGCGCTGAGCCGGATTCCCGTGCGCCGCGATATAGCGATGACCGGAGAGATCACGCTGCGCGGCAAGGTGCTTCCCATCGGCGGATTGAAAGAAAAACTTCTCGCCGCCCATCGCGCCGGATTATTCGAAGTGATTCTGCCGCAGGAAAACGAAAAAGATGTGGCCGAGGTCCCGGAGAACCTGCGCACCGCAATGAAATTGCATTTCGTCGACAACATGGACCAGGTGCTGGCCGTCGCCCTCGAGGGCCCGTTGCCGCAGATGCCATCGGAGACCGAGACCATGGCTCCCATCGCGACCCCGCCCGCCCCGGAGATTCCCACGGCTCGGCAGTAAGAAAGGCACAACTCCCGGAATGTTCCGTAGTGTTCCACGTGGAACATTTTGCAGGTATTATTGTACTTACGTATATATAAGACAATTGCGGGTAAATGAAACGAAAGAAGAGAGTTGGCCGAGGCCGGAAGGCTGGCGGCGGCAAGATTGCCAGCCGAAGGATTGCGGGAGACGGGGCAAGCCCCGTCTCTACAAGGCGGCGCTAAAATAAGGTCATGGAGCCGGAATCTGGCAGCCGGTCTGGATTCAGCCTGAAGGGATCGGCGGGTCTCATCATCGCGATTGTTGTCGTCGCGATTCTGCTGATCGCTCTGCCGGCTTATCGCTGGTTCTTTCTGATCAGCGTTCTCATTGGACTGGTCATCGCGGGCGGGCTTGCGCTCTGGCACAAACTGCATCCCATCAAGGAACAGGACGTGCATCCCAAGCGACCGCTCGGGCTGTAGCATGGGCGCGAGAACTGGGCCGTCCCTCCGGGACTTGAATCATTGCTTCCGCTTTTCCCAGCGCTGAAGCGCTGGGCTAAGCTCGGTCGCCCCTCCGGGGCTGGATTCTCTTAGCATTTCGTTCCCTCCGGGGCTGGATTCCTTTGGCATTTCGTTCCGCCGGGTATCCGAAAAACGAGTTCTCACGCAACACTGAGGCGCTGGGCTATGCTGGATCGCCTCTGCGGGGCTGGAGTCCGGATTCTCTCTATCACCAACTGGTCCGAGGTCAGTCCTCACACCTTGGCTAACCTGCTTTAGCGAACTTATTTTTCGTCGCCGCTTGCCATGCTCGACCCTCACACTGGAAACTGTCTGTATGCGGGTTCTGGCGCGATTTATGCTGTCGGCGAGTGACTTGACGCACTTCCCTGCCCCCGGCGTGCCGGAGATCGCTTTTCTGGGACAGGTCCAACGTCGGCAAATCGAGCCTGATCAATTCGCTGGTGGGCAAGAAGCTGGCCCGCACCAGCAATACTCCGGGGCGCACGCGCAGCATTAACTTTTTTGAGGTCCGCAGGGCGGGGCAACCCGCGCCCGAGTTGCTTTTCGCCGACCTGCCGGGATACGGCTACGCTAAAGTCTCCCGCGAAATCTCCGAAGACTGGGCCCGGTTTGTGGATCCCTACCTTCACCAACGCCCCAGCCTGGCGCTGTGCCTGGCGCTGGTCGATTCGAACGTTCCTCCCCAGGAAAGCGACCGCCAGTTGCTGGAATTCCTGACCTCCAAAGGACGGCCGCATGTAATTGTGGCCACCAAGTGCGACCGGCTTTCTGGCAACCAGCTGCGGCAGTCGATGCACACGCTCGGGCAAGCATATGCCGGGGTGCCTATTGTGGCGTTTTCGACCAAAACCGGAGCTGGCAAAGAGGAACTGTGGCGCCAGATTCAAGCTGCTCTGCCCAAATCATAGTCGTATCCTCACAGAGTCAGGAGAACCCGAACCTGCAAAGAACCAGACGGGCTAAAGTTTTGCCCGCAAGGGTCTTGCCGATCCTGTGAACTGAATTAGCAGCCCGCTAAGAGCAGCCCAGTTGCCGCCAAAGGTTATACCAGACCGCCAGAATGGGTTCGCCGGTCCTGAATCCTTCCTCCAGGGATGTCAGCGACTGGCGACCGTTTGGCGGACTCCGGAAGCAGAAGTTACTCTGCTGAGAGCGTTGCTCTCTGTGCCGGACGCAGTTCATCCGTTATCATCAACAAGCATATGGCTAAGTATCTTGTGACCGGCGCTGCCGGCTTCATCGGGTCCTCGCTGGTGCGCGCTCTGTTGGAACGCGGCGAGCAGGTTCGGGGCATCGATAACTTTTCCACCGGCAGACGCGAGAACCTCGCCGAAGTGCTGCACCGGATCGACTTCCGCGAAGCTGACATTCTCGATCTGGAGGCCATGCACAAGGCGTGCGCCGGCGTCGATTACGTGCTGCACGAGGCCGCCATTCCATCGGTCCCGAAATCGGTGCTGGACCCTCTCGCCAGCAATCGCGCCAATGTCGACGGCACGGTCAATGTTCTGGTCGCGGCGCGCGACGCGAAAGTGAAGCGAGTTGTGTATGCCGCCTCATCTTCGGCGTACGGCGACACGCCGACGCTCCCGAAGCATGAAGCCATGATCCCCAACCCGATCTCACCCTACGCCGTGGCCAAGCTGGCCAGCGAGCTTTACATGGTGTCGTTCTACCGTTGCTATGGCCTCGAAACCGTTAGCCTGCGCTACTTCAACGTTTTCGGGCCGCGGCAGGATCCTTCTTCGCCATACTCGGGCGTGCTCGCCAGATTCAGTATGCAGATGCTGCGTGGAGAACAGCCCACGATTTTTGGCGATGGCACAACCAGCCGTGATTTCACCTACATCGACAACGCGGTCTCGGCCAATCTGCTGGCCTGCGCGGCCCCGGCGGCGGAGTGTGCCGGGCGCGTTTTCAACTGCGCCACTGGCCAGCGCACCACGCTGAATCAAACTTTCGAGGCTTTGAAAAAACTGACGGGCTACAAGGGCAGCGTCAAGTACGGTCCGGAGCGTGGTGGGGACATCAAACATTCGCTGGCGGACATCACGCAGGCGCAAAAGCATTTGGGATACAAGGTTCTGGTGAACTTTGAGGACGGCCTGCGCCCTACGGTGGAGTGGTACAAGAACCAGGCCCGGACGGTCGGAGCCTGAGCGCTGGCGTAGCCTTCATTGGAATGCGGACTGCGGACGATGAACTGTGGACTGAGGGTCGGCCTACAACGCGCGGCGCTGGTCGTCCGCCGCGGGAGGGGATTTCGCTTTCGTGGATTTTTCCCAAGCGATGAGTTCGTCCAGGTCATAGCGGAACGGGCCAAATGCGCTGAAGGTTTTCTCGTCGAAAAGCCGCATGGCGCCGCAGCCCAGGCAAACCTGGTAGGAATATCCCTGCACGCCAACCGGCCAGCTCATCTTGCGGTGCCAGCAGCCTCGGAACGCAACCACGGCCATGCCACCCAGACTGGTGGCCAAGACTCCGGCGGGCCACCACCAGTTAGATTTCTTGAGTTTTTCTGGTTTTTCCTGCTCGACTGCGTCGGTCATCCCATCTCCGGGCTCGTTGCTGCTTCTAACCATAACCATAGGACGAATCGCCGCGGAGGGCAAAAGCTGAAGGGTCGTAGCTCGGGCATCCGACTCCGGCGGCGTCGCTTGCAGCATTGCCAATGCGCAGTTGGACGTGTACTGCGGGACATTGCGGTACCCCCACAAGAATATTACGCTGGAATTTAGAGTTGTGACTTTCGTTCGCGGATAAGACCGCCGGTGAAGCTCGCTGGTGATGGTCGCCGGTTGAACGTGTACCCGTGGCTTGGCCGGTTGACCCAAAAGTGGGGTTGAGCCTTTCGCTAAGCCCGGATACGATGAATACGGATTTTTGTGGTCCTGACCGCGCAAGCATGAGTGCCACTCCAACCCGCGTTGAATGGGAAGCGTCGGCGACGGCCGACCCTGGCTTTCCACTGCAGGAGGGCAACCGCGTTCTCGAATCGCTTGCCCGCCAGGAAGCCCTGCGCGCCCTGCTCGCCTTCTCCGAACTCCACGAGCAGATACGGAACCGGCGCGTAGCCACGCGGATGCGCCAGCGATCGCGACTTGTTCGAGACTGAATGCTTCATCCTGGACGAAGTACTGCAATTGATCTGCGACCGCGCTCAGGCCATCACCCAGGCCGATGGCGTCATGGTCGCGCTCGCGGCCGGATCGAAGGCGGAATGGACCGAAGGCGGAAGAACCGGAGATGGTGTGCCGCGCCGCCGCGGGACCGCTCGCCGCCGCGCGCGGGGTTCGCCTGATCGGCGAATCCGAGTTTCTGCAGGACTGCCTGGAATCGGGAAGCATTCTTCGCTGCGACGATTGTGAAATCGACGCTCGCGTAGAGATGGACTTCTCGCGCGTGCTGGAAGCTCGCTCCACCGTGCTGGTTCCGTTGCGTGGCCGGCACCAGCAACTGGGCGTGCTGCAGGCGTTTTCAACCACGGTTCGCGCTTTCAGCGATCAAGACATTCGCTGTTTCGATCTGTTCGCGGAACTGGTTCTCTCGGCGCTCAAACCCGAAGATCAGGATCGGCGCATCCACTGGCTGTCTGGTGTGGCTACTGAAGTCCTGCAGGCGAAAGCGGCTGCGGCACTGCCCTTAGTTGCCGAAGCGGCGGCCGAGATTCCTAAAATCGAGCCCGGCCCAACCGTCGTAGAGACCGGGCTTTCCCCGTCTCCCGTTCCCGCGACGCGGCAAGTTTCAAACGCAGCGCCTCCGTTTCCAGAAGTGGTTCCAGGCCTGGCCGCGCTGGTGCAGCCGGTTGTCATTCCCGCGGCCCAAGTCGAGTTGCCCGAGCCCGATGGTCGCGCAGATTGCCTGAGCCGGGCATGGTGGATGAACTATTTGCGATCGAAGAGCCGACGACTCTTATCGAACTGCCGCGCGCCTTGCCATTCCTGCGCCGCATCTCTCTTCCCGGCAGTTCGCGGCCGGGATTGAGTGTGGTGATGGGTCTGGTGGCCGTGGCCGCGTTATTTTCGGCCGGAGCGTGGTGGGGGATGCAGGATCATGGGAAGACGGCGGTCACCAAGGTCGCAGCCGCCAATACCGCAATCTCGCCGCACTCGGCGACGACGCCGTCAGCGCCCCAGGAGGTTCTATCTCTCGAGTTCTCCGACAATCTGATGAATCCGGAAAGCTCGGCTCGGATGCGGCGCCGCTCACCGCCGTGGCCGCAGATAAGTTGGCGGTACTGCCGAAAGTCACGGGCGTGCGTCACTGGTCTTCGGAAGTGGGAAGCACGGTGGTCATCGACATGGAAGACCAGGTTCCCTACGAAGTGCATCGTTTGATGTCGCCGGAGCGGATCTACTTCGATTTGCACGACACGGTTCTGCCGCCCGAATGGGACGGAAAGACGATGGACGTCGGCGACGTTTCGCTGACTCGTGTGCGGATCGCTCAGCCCGTCGCCGGCGTAACGCGAGTCGTGCTCGACACCAAAGGCGGATCGAACTTCTCCGTCAGCATGGAGTCGAACCCCTATCGCCTGGTGGTTGAGCTGCGCGGCAGCGAGAAAGCTTTGGCTGCGAACCAATTCGTTCCCAAGGGCACAACTCCGAAATTGACGTCCGCCTCCGTGGACCGAGCGCCGTCCCCGCTGAACGCGGCTCCCGTGGCCGCCTTGGCGGTGAAGCCATCCAGCCAGCCTTTGCCGGCGAGGGCCGGAAAATTTCGCATCGTGCTCGACGCCGGACACGGCGGCTGGGACCAGGGCACGGTTGGACGGCAGGGATTGACGGAAAAGGATCTGGTGCTCGACGTGACTCAGCGTCTGGGCAAGTTGCTGCAGGCGCGATTGGGATCGGAAGTGCTGTTCACGCGAACCGGCGACACCTACCTGTCCCTCGATCAGCGCGCGGACATCGCTAACCAGGCACAGGCCGATCTGTTCGTCTCCGTTCACGCCAACTACAGCAACTCGACGGCGGCGCGCGGCGTTGAAACTTACTACAGCGATCTGTTTTCGGCTCCGGGGTCGCGTGAAGCCGAAAAGCATGAGGATGGAACCTTCACCAAGCCAACGCCGGTATCGCTATCGATCGAACAGTTGCACGACAAAATCGAGGAGTCGCGCCGTCTCGCGACAAGTGTTCAGCGTTCTCTCTACGCCACGCTAGCCGTGAACAGCCCAGACATTCGCAACCGGGGCATCAAGGACTCCACTTTTGTCGTGCTGACCGGCACCACCATGCCCGCCATTCTTACCGAGATTTCTTTTGTCAGCAGTCCCGACGACGAGCGCAACCTGCAGAGCCCGACTTACCGCCAGCAAATCGCAGAAGCGCTTTACAAGGGCATCGCCCGCTACCAGGAAACTTCCCCGCGCGCAAAAGTCGCCCAACTGCAGACGGCCGGCGCGCGCCGGTAGGGGCACCGGCTTCGATCCTGTGGGCGCTTTCACGCGAGTTCCAGCATGCGATCGATCGCCCGCCGCGCCTTGCGCGCGATTTCTTCCGGCACCGTCACCCGCGGCGACATCGTCTCCAGCGACCGCAAGACCCGGTCGAGCGTGATGGTCTTCATGAAGGCACAGACGGCGTCGGGATTTACCGGATAAAATTTCTTCTCCGGAAAGCTTTTCTTTAGCTGATGCAAAATGCCAAGTTCCGTTCCCACGGCAAACTCGCTCGCCGGCGAATCGCTAATGTGACGCAGCATCCCTCCGGTAGAAAGGAAGAAGGTGCGCTCTTGCGGCAGCGTGCCGTCGACGGCTTTCGCCATGCACGAACTCACGCATCCGCACTCGGGATGCAGGAGAAGTTCGGCGTCGGGATGCTCTTTGAGGATTTCGACGACATTTTCGGGCCGGATGCTTTTGTGCACGTGGCAGTAGCCCGGATACGCGATGATATTGCTGCGCTGCGTTTGCCGCGCAACCACGTAAGCCAGGAATTTATCGGGCAGAAAAAGAATGGGCCGGTCCGCCGGGATGGCGCGAACGACTTTTGCGGCGTTGGCCGAGGTGCAACAATAGTCGCTCTCCGCTTTTACGGCAGCCGACGTGTTGATGTAAGCGACCACGACCGCGTCCGGCAATTTTGCCTTCCACATCCGAAGCTCTTCCACCGTGATCGAAGCCGCGAGCGAGCATCCCGCGCGCAGGTCGGGCAAGAGCACGGTCTTCTCCGGACACAGGATCGCCGCCGTTTCCGCCATGAAGTGCACGCCGCAGAAGACGATCACGTCGGCATTGGTCTTCGCCGCCGCCTGCGAAAGCTTAAGGGAGTCCGCAACCGCGTCCGCGACTTCCTGCACTTCCGGGCGCTGATAGTGATGGGCCAGCAAAATAGCATTATGTTTGGCGCAGAGCTCCCGCACGCGCTGCTGCTTTTTGCGGATTTCGTCCGGCCCGTCGTGAATTGTCTCGATCGCCGGAATCGTGTAGCGCGCCTCGAACGACGGCAAAGCTTCTGTATCCAGCACTCCTGCATCCAGCACTTCTGTATCCCGCATCGGGTTTACCTCTCTTGAATGCGCTATGAAATCCTTTGGCAAAGGTCAAGGGCGCGCGCCGAGTGAGTGAGAGCTCCCATGGAAATCGCGTCCACGCCGGTGTCCGCGTAAGCCTCCACATTCTGTTCTGAAATCCCGCCGCTCGCCTCCGTGAGTATGTAATCCCAAAGATCTTTTTTCCGAAGGCGGTCGAGAATGGAGCGAATCTCTTTCGGCATCATGTTGTCCAGCATCAGCAGGCATGGATAGCGCTCTGACGCCTCTTCCTGCACCCGGCGGAAAGTCTCTGCCGCCGCTAGCGCCGCCGCTTCGCCCCTCACCTCCACTTCGATGAAGGCCGCATCTTTGCGGAAGTTCCATGCCCGCGCGATTCCGAGCGGCGCCGCTTCTTCTTCGCGGCTCGCCAGCAGCGCGAGATGATTGTTCTTGATGAGAATCGCGTCACCCAGGCCAATTCGATGCGTTCCGCCGCCCCCAAGATGCACCGCGCGCTTGTCGAGCAGCCCCCATAAAGTCTTGCGCGTGGCGACCACGCGAGTCGTGGGAGAGTGGCCGCGAACCCGCTCTCCAAGGCAGCGCGTCAGGGTCGCGATTCCGCTCATGCGCTGCACGATGTTGAGGCCCACGCGCTCTAGCGACAGCAAATTGTTCCGCTCCCCTTCGAGGCGCAGCAGCGTGTCCCCGCGGTCGAAAACATCGCCATCTTTTTTCGCGGCGCGCACCGAAACGCCAAGAGGCTCAAGCCAAAGCCCCAATTCCGCAACTCCGGCGGCCACGCCCGGCTCTCGCGCCACTATGATCGCCGAACCCGGCTCGCTCTTGATTCCGAGCGCCTCTCGCGTCAAATCCTTGGGCCCGAGATCGACCCGCAAAAGCGCATCGGTGAGTGTGCGGACCTCCCGCACGTAATCGCCATTCTGCAGAGTAAGCCCACCACCCCGAAACAGCGCTTTCTCGAGTTGCTCCGCCCGTACGGCAGCCGTGTCCATCCCTCTTAATCTTACTTCAGGAGGCGTCCCCCGCGCCCTGAGCCTCGCCTTGGTTCGCGAACCATGCCCACCCTATTGCGGGTTCTATAAAAGCATCCGACCGTCCCAGCTTCGCTTGGGCGAGGGTGCTCCGCCGCTGGGCGCATCCGTCGTCGGAGATACCTGCTTACCTCTGCGCGCTGTCCACTGCGACTCGATTTCTACTGCGGCTCGCCTCGCGAAGTGGTGCCGGAAAACCACCGGGCTCATAGGAACCAAGGTAACAGTTACTAACAGGCTGCGTAACACTCGTCAGGGGTTAAGAGTCATCGCAAGTAACCTGCCGGGACCGTACAGTTACTCTTACCAAAAGGCCCCTCACCCACACGAAATGGGCCATGTACTACGGTGTTCTTCCGACTTACTCTCACCTTACCTAACCGCTAATTACCGGCAACACCGGAGACCAGATGAAATACCTCCTCTCGCTTCTTTTGCTGAGTGTCGCCATGCAGGCGCAGAGTTTCACGGCGGGCAGCTCAGCGCTCCCCGATGCGCCCAGCCAACCGCCGTTCTTGACGGTCGAGAACAAAGTGAACTTCAGCATCTTAGCCGGATTGGTCGCCGCCGACGCCATCACCACGCAGCGCGGCCTGAACCAGGGTCTTCGCGAAGTCAATCCGATCATGCGCCCCTTCGTGACCCGTGGTGCGGCCGGAGAAGCAGCCGGCTCAGCGTTGGGTTTTGGCGCGGGAGTTGGCGTTGTGTACCTGTTGCATCGCAGCCACCACTACAAAGCGGAACGCATTGCCATGCGAATGATCGTCGCCGGTGAAGGTGGGTCGTCGCCAACAACATCATTGCGATTCGCTGACCGTCCGCGGTGCCAGTGGGATTCGATTCGGTCTCGTCGAATCGGGCCGACTTTGCTGCCCAGCCCCTAAAGGGGCGGTTGATTTCGGAACTTGCGGCATCGCTAAAGCGATGCCCTGATACGAAACCGGGCTGTGAACCCCGATTTCGTTGGGCAAGCCCGCTTCCACGTTATAATTCCATTCTGGAAGAAATTTCGACGAGTCGGAGAATCTCCGGCCGCTTCCGCGAATTTTTGCACCGAAGGAGTCTGCATGGCGATTCAGAAGACGGAGAAAATCTGGCACAACGGCAAGTTCATCGCCTGGGACGACGCCACGCTCCACGTGATGTCGCACGTCGTGCATTACGGCTCTTCGGTCTTTGAAGGCATTCGCTGCTACGCGCTGCCCAGCGGCCCCGCGATTTTCCGCGCTCCCGAACACATGCAGCGTCTCCTCGACTCCGCCCGCATTTACCGCACCGAAGTTCCCTTCACGCGGGATGAACTCGTGCGCGCCATGATCGAACTGGTGAGACGCAACGCCGTGTGGCCCTGCTACATCCGCCCCATCGTTCTCCGCGGATACGGCGAAGCCGGCGTCAACCCCTTAAACTCCCCCACCGAGATCTATATCGTGAATTATCCCTGGGGGAAGTATTTGGGGACGGATGCCAGCGAAGGCGTGGATGTTTGTGTTTCTTCCTGGACGCGGATCGCGCCCAACACTCTGCCCGCCATGGCCAAGGCTGGCGCCAACTACATGAACTCGCAGCTCATCAAAATGGAAGCCATCGTCAACGGCTACGCCGAAGGCATCGCGCTCGATGTGAGCGGCTACGTCAGCGAAGGCTCGGGCGAAAATCTGTTCGTCGTCCGCAACGGCGTGCTGCACACGGCTCCGCTCGGCAACTCCGTGCTTCCGGGCATCACGCGCGACTCGGTGTTGCAGATCGCGCGCGACCTCGGCATCAAGATCGTGGAGCAGCAGATTCCTCGTGAGTCGCTTTATATTGCGGACGAAGTCTTCTTCACCGGCACCGCCGCTGAAATCACGCCCATTCGCTCCGTCGACAAAATTACCGTGGGCAAGGGCAAGCTCGGCCCCATGACCAAATCTCTGCAAGCGGAATTTTACGGCATCGTTCGCGGCGAAAAGGCGGATCGCTACGATTGGCTCACTCCGGTTCCGGTGGGAGCGAAGCAGCCGGTCGGTGTGTAACCGGCTGGGAGAAAACTCGATAGCTAGTGCTCGGTTCATAGGCAAAGGCCTTACGGCCGGGGACGCCCGTCCCTACACCAACTAAACCGACGACGGCAGCGACCTAGCAGCCTGTGGTGAAACTCAAGCGCCCAAATCCAGCGCCTAAAGGCGCATTCATAAGGCGGGGGGCTTACGGCATGCCTGAAGGCATGCCCTGATACGAAGCGGACTTGCGCCACGGGCTGCTAGACGGAAGGCAGCACGACCTAATGGTGCTGTTACTTCCGTCATCTCGTGCGCGGCGTCGGAACGAGTCATGATAGGCACTGTAGCTGGAGCCCTGCCTGCATGAATATCGACGACTTACTCCGCATCGCCATGGAGCGCCGCGCTTCCGACTTGCATTTGAAGGTCGGGAACTATCCGCACCTGCGCATTGATGGCGATCTGGTGCCGCTGACCGACCAGCCGCGTGTATCGGCCGAAGATATGTTGAATATGGCTTTCAGCATGATGTCGGCGCGGCAGAAGCAGAAATTCAAAGAAACCACGGAAATCGATATGGCGTACGGCGTTGCGGGACTGGGGCGCTTCCGTGTGAACGTGTTTCAGCAGCGCGGCAACGTAGGGCTGGTGCTGCGCGTGATTCCGACGAAGATCCGCGCGCTCGACGAACTGTTTTTGCCGAAAGTGGTAGAGCAGATCTGCGACATGCCGCGCGGTCTGGTGCTGGTGACCGGGGTGACGGGGTCGGGCAAATCGACGACGCTGGCCGCCATGGTGGACCGCATTAACTCGACTCGCGCCGAGCACATCATCACCATTGAAGACCCCATCGAATTTCTGCACCGCGACAAGAAAGGCTACGTGAACCAGCGCGAGGTGGAAGTCGATACGCCATCGTTTTCGGCGGCGCTGCGCGCTTCTCTGCGCCAGGATCCGGACGTGATTCTGGTCGGCGAAATGCGCGATCTGGAGACGATCGGGACGGCGCTGCACGCGGCCGAAACCGGTCACATGGTTTTCTCCACCCTGCACACGCTGGATGCGGTGGAAAGCATCAACCGAATCATTGCCATTTTTCCGCCGCCGGAGCAGAAACAGATCCGGCTGCAGTTGGCGGCGGTGTTGCGCGCCATTGTCAGCCAGCGCCTGGTGCGCCGGTCAGACGCCGAGGGCCGCGTGCCCGCGGTCGAAGTGATGGTGACGACGGCTTACATCCGGGAATGCATTCTGGTGCCCGAGAAGACGCGCGCCATCCGCGAAGCGATTTCCGCCGGCACCTCGCAGTACGGCATGCAAACCTTCGACCAGTCGCTCTGGGATTTGTTCCAGGCGGGGCTGGTGAATTACGAGACTGCTCTCGAGAGCGCTTCGAACGCGGATGAGTTCAAGCTGCGGATGCAGGGTATTGCGTCGACCTCGGACATCTCGCGGCAGGCGATGCAGTCGGCGGGTTTTGGGCGCTGAGATTGGGGCGGAGATTGAGTTTGTCCTGCTGAACGTTGTTGCTTGTGAAGTTGTTTCCTCCTGTAACTTGGGCGCGCTTCGGCGCGCCCGTTTTTTTGTGCGGAGAAGCTCGCGGCAAAAGGCGTGTGTGACTTTCTGGAAGGCCGCGAAGACTTTCGAATTTCGACGCCCAGCCTCCAGCCCGAGAAATCCGCGAACGGGGCTGGTCAGGCCGGTATCCTTAATTAGACCAAGAGATCAGTGGATGCCTTTCGTCTGCGAGGGCATGACTGTCGCAAGCGGGCGCGATGGGTTTACAATGGACTCCTGTTTTCGAGATCAAGAAACAATTCCGGATTACGATCGAATTACTGGGGTAGCACCGGAAGGCCAACTGCAGTGGTGCCTTGGGCCCTGCCAGCCCGCGGCCCGCGCTACATTGTAACCGAGGTTTTTATGCCCGACGTCGCCTACGTTTCCAACATTCACATCGAGCGTATCAAGGGCCCATTGCGCGTCGCGCGCTTGCCCGGAGAGGCTCAGCCCGTCTATTTCAGCGTACACAGCGAGATCGCGAAGCACTACGGTCTGGACATGTCGCGTTTCGGCGAGTCGCACGCGGCCACGATCGACTACGTCGTCGCCGGACTGGGCGGTTGAATGCTCGGCACCTTTGCCGGCGCGCTGGATGCGCGCAAGATCAACGCTAAGGAAGGCCGCCTCACTGCTGACGTGCGCGGTGAAGTCGAGGAAGAAAACAAGGTCCTGATCATCCGCCGGGTGCACGTGACGTTTCGCCTGCGCGCCGCGAACCCCGGCGAAGTCCGCGAAACCGTGGATCGCGTCCACAGCGTATACGCCGAGGGGTGTCCCGTGTACCGCTCGCTAAAGCCGGCGTTTCAGATCACCTCCGGCGTGGAGTTGGTGCCCGAGCAGCCAGCAGTGTAATAGGCGCGTCCGGACAGCTGCTCATCCGCCTAGTCCCTACATTGCCAGCCGCCGCTTCCATAAGCCAAGTTCCGCTTCGCTAAAGGGGTTTCTGATTTCTCGTAGAGACGCGGCTGGCCGCGAACCGGGGGGAAGTCGACGGGAGTGTCCGCCCCACATTAGCTTAAGCTTAGTTGGGCCTGCGGAACTTACTGTCGGCTATATAGCGGAGCATGATGGCGTCGGTGGCGTTCTGGAACTGCTGCTCCATTTCGGCGGCTTGCGGGGGAGTGTCCTGGCGCAGGGTCTGGCGGAATTTCTCGCCCATTTCGGAGTCGCTGGCCACGACCTGCATGTAGAACCAAAGGAAGTGGCGCATCTGGTCGAGAGCGGACTTGAGGACCTGGATGGATTCCATCTCGGGCGGATCGGCGAGGGCTTCCATGAGTTCGGGGTCGGTGGGGGCCTGCATGGCGGCGCAGTTGAGTTCGCGCTGAATCATGCGCAGGTCTTCGGTAACGCGCAAAATGCGGAGATGAATCTCTTTCATGCTTTCCCGGCTCTCGCGGTCCATAAGGTCCCTTCCGTCCTGACCAAGCTTTCCTGAGCAACGCGTTCTACTCAAGATCGCATCCCGGCGCAGGAGCGAAAAGATTCCCCGTGTGCATGAGCTTCGGTAATTGAAGTTACCTTCGGTCGAAAGCCGCGCGGACAGGCCGTTTCAGGCGATTACGTTCAGGCGGTCTTGCGGGTTACTTCGCGGGACAAGTTCAGGCCGGCGGAGCGGATTTCGGGGACACCGGCGATACGAATGCCCAGCACAGGCGTTTCCACAGCCTCGACCAAGGCGAGGATTAGCTGGTCAAGAGTAACCAGACCGAGGCGCAGGGCGGTGGCACGCGTGAACGGGAACCACTCGCACACCTTGTAGAAGGGCAGCAAGGCGTAGGGCCAGCGATGTCCCGGTCCTAGCACGTACCAGGGGCGGACGATGGTGGAATTGAGATGACGTTCCTGGATCATCTCTTCGCACTCGGAGCGCACGGCGATGTAGTCCTTCATCATCATCATTGGAGCAGGGTGGGCGACACTGAGATATATGAAATGATGCATACCGAGTTCGGCGCAAGCGGAGATGGCCTCGCGAGCGGAGACCAGGTCAATGGCGCGAAACTCGGCGGCTTTCGCCGGGGATGGGTGGGGGACTCCGACTAAGTGGATGAAGGTGTCGGCCGGACGAATGAGTTGCCGGTAACTGTTGGCGTCGAGCGCATTGCCGGAGACGACTTCGCAAGCGGCGGGCAGCTGGGCTTTCGAGCCGGGGCGGACCAGTGCGCGAACCCGGTGGCCACGCTCGAGGAGAATGGGGATGAGAGCGGTGCCGATATAGCCGGTTCCTCCGGTGATGAAGACGCGCCGCGAGTCGGACGACCTGGGCAAGGCCTTGACTTTCAGCAAGAGGCGGATATCGGAGATGGATGCGGCCACAGTGTCGGTACGCTCCCGGGGGCCGTTTCGGATTGTCGTACGGCATAGAAATTGTTACAGCCCGTTAGCAAGTTTAATTCAAGGGAAAGGTTGGGTGTGGTACAAACGGTCTCGCGATGACATCAGCGCAAACTGACCTTGGTGCGGGCCATTGGCCGTTGGAGCCTGGCCGCGCTGGCGGTCAACTCGATTATCGGGAGTGGCATTTTTGGGTTGCCGGCCACGGTGGCTGGGCTTCTCGGCAAACGCAGCGTAATCGCCGTGTTAATTGCGGGAGCTGCGATGGGCGTGATTATGGCCTGCTTTGCCGAGGTGGCCTCGCAGTTTTCCGAGGCGGGCGGACCTTACCTGTATGCGCGCACTGCGTTCGGGCGTCTGACGGGGATCTGGTCGGCTGGATGCTCTACCTGGCACAGACGGCGGCTCCGGCGGCGAATGCGAATTTGTTTGTCATTTATCTGGCGGAATTCTGGCCGGCGGCGAAAGAACCATGGCCGCGTTTTGTGATCCTGACGTTACTGGTGGGAGTGCTGGCGCTGGTAAACGTTCGGGGTGCGCGGCAGGGCACGGCGGTAAGCAATGTGTTCACAGTGGCGAAAATTCTACCCTTGCTGATGGTGGTGTCGGCGGGAGCCGCGGTTACCATCATCCACCCGGCGATCTTCTGATCGGGCGACGAGTGCGGTGGCTCCGATGCCGGCAAGCGCTTGGATGAAGGCAATGGTTCTGCTGTTCTTCGCTTACGGCGGATTTGAATCGGCGCTGGCGCCCATGAGCGAAGCCAAGAATCCGGCGCGGGACGCCGCTTTCGCGCTGTTTGTGGCACTGATCGCCTGCACCGTGATCTATGCCCTGGTGCAATGGGTGGTGGTCGAAGTGTTGGGGCCCGGGGCGACTACGGATCGTCCGCTGGCCGAAGTGGCGCGCATCACCATGGGCTATCGCGGAGCGGCGCTGGTTGCGATCGGGGCGCTGGTTTCGGTGTACGGTTATTTGAGCGCCAAGCTGCTGGGAATGCCGCGCCTCACCTTCGCGCTCGCCGAAGGTGGCGATCTGCCACAGGTGTTTGCCGCAGTCAGCCCCAGATTTCACACGCCCTGGTTTTCGATTCTGTTCTATGCGGTGGCAGTTTGGGGGTTGGCGATCGTGGGGAGTTTTGCCTGGAATGTGACGCTGTCGGTGGTCGCACGGCTGTTTTACTACGCCGTGGTTTGCGCCGCCGTGATCGCTTTGCGGCGAAAGCAACCGCTGGCCGCCGGTTTCCGGTTGCCTGGGGGGCAGGTGCTGGCGGTGCTGGGGGTCGTGATTGCCGTGGCGCTGGCGACGCAGGTGGATTTGAGTAAGTCGCTGATCCTGGCGGCGACGGTCGGGGCGGCTTTGCTGAATTGGCTGTGGGCGCGAAAGGCGCGGGTGGTGGAATAACGGATTGTCACGTCTTCGAAAGCGATCAGGGAGGCGCGATCAGGAAGGCGCGATCAAATCGCCCAGCACCTAGCGAATTGGCAAATGCCGCCCATCGTACAATCGTCGAAAGTTTTCCAGAGCGGCGGTAAGCCGATCCGCCTCGACGCCTACTTGCCGACAGCAACTGACGGCCCCGTTCCTGCCGTCATTGCGCTCTACGGCGCCGGGGGCGGCGTGTCCGGCATGGAGCGCTACGCCGGCCTGCTCGCGTCCCAGGGATTCGCGGTTTACCTGCTTCATTATTTTGACCGCACCGGAATTGAATCGGCCGACAAGCCAACCATCGTTAAGCAGAAGATCATGCGCAACTTTCCGCTGTGGATGAAAACTCTCTGGGATGCCACCAGTTTTGTCGAAACGCAGCCGCCAGTCGATGGCCAGCGCATCGCTCTGCTGGGCTTTTCGCTCGGAGCTTACCTCTCGCTCGCCAATTCCGCCATCGACCATCGCGTGAAAGCCGTCGTCGAGTTCTTCGGAGGCATGCCCAAAGAGATGAACCTTTTCACGAGACGCCTCTGCCCGGTGCTAATCCTCCACGGCGAGGCCGACTCGACCGTCCCCGTCGAAGAGGCCTACCAGTTGCAGAGGTTGCTGGAGAAAAAGGGAATCCCCAACGAAATCAAAATTTATCCCGGCGTCGGCCACGGATTCGAGGACCAAACCATCTGGCGCGACGCAGGTCTAAGGAGCCTGCAATTTCTGCAGAAATACCTAGCCGCGAGAAACCATGAAGAGCTAGCGTAGGGACGGCCGCCCTCGCCGGGGTCTCCAGAGCGTGCTTTTCGCGGGCTGGGGTGGTCGGCCGTCCAGCCGGGCAAAGCCCGGCAGCGCCTTTAGATTCGCGAAAGACGAAACGGTGCGCTAAGCAAGCGCGCGGGAAGCATCACGACGGCCCAGACTAGGGCGAGTGCTCCGTGGACGGCGATTCCGAGCAGGCGGAAGGGCAGCAACAGCAACCACACGATGGGATAGAGGATCAGTGCCAGCAGCGCCAGGGGCCAGCACAGCACGAAGAGAAAACACCACAGCAGGAAGGCGATCATGGGGACACCTCCTCCTGAGTATGATACGCAGGCGGAGGGAAAAAGTTCGAGGAGAAAGAATACCCGGATACAAATCGCGCGTTTTTCCGCAGCCCGGCTGCTGAGGCCGGCTACTGAGTCAATCTTTCCAGATGGCGAAATCCGCTGGTGGCCGCGAACATCAATACAGCGATGGTTCCATTGTAAGCCGTGTGCACCAGGAAGCCTGCGGCGACTGAATCCGTTCTGGCCCGCACCACGCCCAGAACCATGCCCACCAGGAATATTAAGAGCACAGATGCCCAGGAGTATCCGTACTGAGAGGCGTGCATCAGGCCGAATCCTAAGGCGGTCACGGAAATTCCTGTGCCCATTCCGAAGCGCCGCGCCAGCACAGGGTAGAGGAATCCCCGGAAAAACAATTCTTCCATGAGAGGGCCCAGAGTCACTGCAAAAACCGAGACCAGAACAATCGTCGCGTGGCGCTTCAGGAGCTCGTCAAAAGGAGTCTCTTTGGGAAACGGAAGAAAGTGTGCCAGGAGCAGACAACCGATTTGCATGGCGAGGCCCACCGCCAAGAACGGCCAGATGTTCGCGGGCCAATTCCAGTGCAGGGCTTTCCAGAAGCGCGGGCTGCCCCTTTCCTTCGTAACCAGTATGTACATGTAGCCGAGCAGCAACAGGTAGGCCAGCATCTGGGCGACGATGAAAAGTTCAGGCAGCGCACTGAGGCGGAGAACTCGCGCTTTGACGGTTGCGCCGGGCACCACCGCGAGCATGGCAAGAAAGCAGGCGATGATAGCGACGATCGCCATGATCGCCAGACGGAAGACATCCAAGCCGCTCCACGCCGGATCGAGCGGCGCTTCATCGAGCAGAGTGGGTACAAGTTCAAGTTCAGGACCGTGACTTGCGCCATCTGCCGAGCTCTCCACCCGTCAAGCCAACACCGGGCTGACGGGCGTTGCGCTCGGCTGGGACGGGCGAGGGCGCCCGTCCCCACACGGGCGCGGCATCCGTAGGCTTCGGCGCCGGACTCTCGGGCAGATCGTCGGGAGAAAAGTTCACGCGAGTTCCCCGGTGCCAGTGGGCGCGAGCACGCTTTTCGCCGAGCCATTTTTCGCCGAGCCATTCTTCGCCGAGCCATTCTTCGCCGACCCATTTTTTATCGAGCCATTTTTTGCCGACCCATTCTTTTCCGACCCCGTGAAATACGCGCTTAGCGCCTGGCCAGTGTAGGACTTCTTCACGCGCGCGACTTGTTCGGGCGTGCCCTGGGCCACGATGCGGCCGCCTTCTTCTCCGCCTTCGGGGCCCAGATCGACGATCCAGTCGGCGTTGCGGATGACGTCCAGGTTGTGTTCGATGATGATGACCGTGTTTCCGAGATCGGTGAGACGGTGCAGCACGTCGAGCAACTTGCGCACATCGTCGAAGTGCAATCCCGTGGTCGGCTCATCCAGCAGATAAAGAGTTTTTCCGGTCTGGCGCTTGCCGAGTTCGCGGGCGAGCTTGATGCGCTGGGCTTCCCCGCCGGAGAGAGTGACGGCAGATTGACCAAGGTGAATGTATCCCAGGCCGACATCGACCAGGGTTTGCAGCTTTTGCTTGACCTGCGGAATGTTTTCGAGAATCGGCAGCACATCCGATACGGGCATCTCGAGCAGGTCGGCGATGGAGTAACCGTTGTAGCACACGGACAGCGTTTCGTGGTTGTAGCGGCGTCCGCCGCAGACTTCGCACTGCACGTAAACGTCGGGCAGGAAATTCATTTCGATGCGGCGCTGGCCTTCGCCCTGGCAGGCTTCGCAGCGTCCGCCGGAAACGTTGAAGGAGAAGCGTCCGGGTTTGTATCCGCGCTCGCGCGATTCGGGCAGCATGGCGTAGAGGTCGCGAACCGCCGCGAAGATGCCGGTATAAGTTGCGGGATTGGAGCGCGGGGTGCGTCCGATGGGAGACTGGTCGATGCGAATGACCTTGTCGATCAGCTCGGCTCCGGTGATGGATTTGTGCGCGCCGGCTTCTTCGCGAGAGCGATAGAGCTGCTTGGCAAGCGCGCGGTACAGGATGTCATTGACCAGAGTGGATTTGCCGGAGCCGGAAACGCCGGTGACAACCGTCATCACGCCGAGCGGAAACACTACGTCGAGATTCTTGAGGTTGTTCTCGCGCGCGCCGAGGATGGCGATGGCTTTCCCATTCGGACTGCGGCGCTCGGAAAGCATGGCAATCCGCTGGCGTCCGGCGATGTAGGCGCCGGTGAGCGAGGCGGGCGAGTTCATGATTTCGGCAGGCGTTCCGCTGGCGACCAACTCGCCGCCATGACGGCCGGCGCCGGGGCCGAGGTCGATGACATAGTCGGCGCGGCGGATGGTTTCTTCATCGTGCTCGACGACGAGCACGGTGTTGCCGAGGTCGCGCAGGTTTTCGAGCGCGGCGAGAAGGCGCCCGTTGTCGCGATGGTGCAGGCCGATGGAAGGTTCGTCGAGGACGTAGAGGACGCCGCGCAGCTTCGATCCGATCTGCGTCGCGAGGCGGATGCGCTGGCCTTCTCCGCCGGAGAGTGTGGCGGCGGAGCGGCCGAGCTGGCAGGTAGCCGAGTCCGACGTTGTGCAGGAATTCGAGGCGTTCGGTGATTTCGTGCGCGATGCGTCCGGCGATGGTCAGTTCCCTGCCGGTCAGTTTGATGTTGCGCGCAGCATCGAGAGCGCGCGCAATCGGCAGGCTGGTGAAATCGGCAATCGACATGCCGTTTACTTTGACGGCCAGGCTTTCCGGACGCAGACGCTTGCCGTGGCACACCGAACATTCGGTGGCCGACATGAAATCGAGCAGATATTCGCGATAGGTTTCGGAAGTGGAGGCGTCGAGATTCTGCCTGAGGTGGCCGAGAACTCCCAGAAACCCCGTCTTTCCCTCGCGCTGGCCCCCGCGCTGCGGCTCGCCGTACAGCAGAAGGTTCTGAATCTTGTCGGGAAATTTCTCGAAGGGCGTCGTCAAGTCGAGGCCGATAGGCTTGGGCCACCAACTGCAGGCCGTGAATCAGGTTCTGCGATGACGAACCGGGACCCAGGCCGCCATCGAGCAGCGGCTTCGACCAATCGACAATCACCTTGCCAGGATCCAAATCGTAGCGGCTTCCGAGGCCGTGGCACTCGGGACAAGCTCCATAGGAACTGTTGAACGAGAACGATCGCGGCTCCAGTTGCGGAACGCTGATACCGCAGTCGGGGCAGGCGAGACGCTCGGAGTAGAGCGTCTCGTCTCCGTTAACGACGGCGACCTGGACGAGACCGCCGCCAAGTTTCATGGCCAGCCCGACCGAAAGTTCGAGGCGGTGTTCGATTCCCGGCTTCACCAGCAGGCGATCCACAACGACTTCGATGGTGTGGTTCTTGCGCTTGTCGAGCGCGAGGTCGTCCTCCAGGTTCACCAGTTCGCCATCGACGCGGGCGCGGGAGAAACCGTGCTGGACAAGCTTCTCCATTTCTTTTTTGAATTCGCCTTTGCGGCCCCGCACGATGGGCGCCATGATCATGACGCGATCATCGGGCGTAAGCGACATGACGCGCTGCACGATCTGCTCGGCAGACTGGCGGCTGATGGGCTTGCCGCAATTCGGGCAATGGGGCACGCCGATCGAAGAGTAGAGCAGGCGCAGGTAATCGTAGATCTCGGTAATGGTGCCGACAGTGGAACGCGGACTGCGGCTGGTGGTTTTCTGCTCGATCGAAATCGCTGGACTGAGGCCGTCGATCGAGTCGACGTCGGGTCGCTCCATCTGGTCGAGAAACTGGCGGGCATAGGCCGAAAGCGTTTCCACGTAGCGCCGCTGGCCTTCGGCGTAAATCGTATCGAAAGCGAGCGAGGATTTGCCGGAGCCGCTCAGACCCGTTATGACCGTCAAAGTATTGCGAGGAATCTCGACGTCAATATTCTTCAGGTTGTGCTGGCGCGCGCCGCGCACCGAAATCTGGGTGATGGCCATTTACGCAATACTTTGTGGACTTCCGTAACGTGGACGGGTCCCAAGAAATGTTGGAGAGTGGAGATACGCAGTTCGATTTCCGTATCTTAGTTGTTAACAGCGGCGGGGGTCAAATGCGGATAAAGTAAATTATTTGCAGCCGCGTCCTTCACAGGGTGGCTGCCAGCAAGGGCTGGTAACGTGAACGCAGTCTTAGTAGGTTTCTTAATCAGCAGCACTGCAATCTTAAGCGTGATTCTGGGTGTATTCGGAGCGTATTGCGCGATTTGCGGCGTGTTGGCCGCCGTCAACCCCTCTCGATCATCCCATGTCCTTGCGGCATTGGTACCCCATCAAAGCCACGTGGGCGGCGACTAAGCGCACCGTCGCAACCTTTATCTATGATATCTATAACGAATAGTGTCTCCGTTGGGTGCCCAGAGAGAACCGGCTACTCCTGCGGCGGCGGCTGGCGGCTGCTGCTGCTGCGGAGTAGGATTAACAATGGCTCCCCCGGACTGCTGCTGTCTGCGGAGCTCCTCCAGAATCTGCTCGGGGGTCTTCGGCCCCGCGTTGGGCTGACCTGGCTGCGGTTGCTGCTGCTGATCCTGGGCACTGGGCTGTACAGGCTGTGCGGGCTGGGGTTGGGCTTGATCCTCGGCGTTGTCTTCGGCGTTATCCTGATCATCATCTTTATCGTCGTCTTGCGCCATTTGTGCATTCCCGGCTCCGCGCGGGGGCGGCGGGAAGTTAGGCTGCCGGTTGAACGGCTGAACCGGGGGAACGCCGTTTGAAGGCGTCGTCCCTGGGTTACCGCTCGCGGCGGTCTGGGTGTCTGCCGCCGATGGCTTTAGCATAAGGATCACGCTCGAAACCGCCTTGGGATCTGAGTTTGACCCCAGCATCACGTAATTGAACGAGGTGCCGTTGAGCAATACCGCCAGCACATCCCGTGGCGCTCCCGGGCCCAGGTCCGCGACCACTCGCTCGCTTGCGCCCTGAGGAATATCAATCGAAGCCCCGGTCAGCTTGCGCACATCGCGCAGGATTTCGCTTAACGTCGAATTGTGGGCCGAGATCGCCAGCAACCCGCCTTCATAGCTGACCTTCGCGGGCGTTGCCGGGATCTGGTCCATCGGCAACTGACTCAGCGGACCGCTCTGTAAGGGCGGCAGCACGAGCTGTCTTCGGGGGCTTGGCCTTATGGGACTTATGCTGCGGGGTGGGGGTCGCGGTTGAGGTCGCGCGGCGGTCGGGCCGGGGCTGGCTGTCGGCGCGGCGGGCGGGGCCGGGGCCGAAGTCTGCGCAAGAAGAACCGGAGTTGCCAGCAAGAGCCCCAAAGCAATCCATCTGCGTGTGCGCGGCATCAAGAATCTCCCCGTTTTTGCGCGCGGCTGCTGGTTCCGCAGAAACTGCGCTATGGCTGATTCTACCACCGCCATAGAACGCAGCACGGCCTTATTTCTTGCGTACAGATGACCTAGACCACGTTGCAGGTATAGCCCTTGCAAGCATTTAGACCGCCTGCGACCTTAACTGCGCGTAAAATGCCAGCGGAGGCTTTCCCTTTGGGCATTGCTTCAGAACCCACGCTTCGGAATCGACGCCGCCGCCGGCCAGAGCGATGGCTGTGGCTGCTGCTGCTCGGAGCATCGGCCCACGCCCAAACCTGCCAGAGCGCCGCGGACATGGCTGCCCCGGTGCGCACGGCGCTCGAAACCGCGGCCCAGCGCTATTTCGAAATGTCGGCGCGCGGCGATGTGGCTGCCCTGCAGCAGAACTCCATCGCCTCCGTGGCTGCCAGCTTTACCGGAATCGAAGCCGCAGTCAAAGAGAACCAGGCCGCCTTCACCGGGGCAAAAGCAACGGTTCGGCCGCCCTTTTTGCTGACCGCCGATGGCCCCGAACCGCTCGCACGCGCTGAATTTCTGTGCGGAGTATTCGGGCGGTCGGGTCAGACGAAAGACAGCGCCGTATTTGTCCTGAATAATCTGCCGCCCGGCAAATACGGCGTGACCATTCTCGACGTGAACGGCGGCCAGGATCCGAGGACGCTGGCTTTCGTCCTGCAGCAGGTGGGCGCCGACTGGAAACTGGCGGGTTTTTACGCCAAAGCCTCGCAGGCGTCCGGACACGATGCCGCATGGTTCACGCAACAAGCCCGCGATTTCAAGGCTAAGGCACAGATTCACAACGCCTGGTTGTATTACCGTGAGGCGATCGCCCTGTCCGCTCCCGTGGACTTCATGAGCACGCTCGCCACCGACAAACTTTACGACGAGGCCCAGGCAGCGCAACCCGCCGATGTGCCCGCGAACGGAAGCACTCTGGATATGAGCGCCGGCGGCAAGGTCTATCATTTGACCGATATGTTTCCGCTGGCCGTGGGCAACGATCTGGACGTGGTCGTAAAGTATCAAGCCGCCGATGTATCGAATACCACGCGCACGTTTCAGGAAAACACGGCCGTGATCAAGGCGCTGGTGGCGAAGTTTCCCGAATTTCGCGAAGCCTTTGCCGGAGTAGTAGCGCGAGCCGTCGACCCCTCCGGCCGCGACTACGGGACGCTTATGGCGATGAAGGAGATCAAGTAGCTGGCGGGATTCTCTAAGCAACTCTAATGCAAGTGCGATTCGTATCAGCAGATTCGTGCCACGGGATTCATACGAGGGAATTCGTATCAGGGGATTCGTGTCAAGGAATTCGTATCAGGGATTCGTATCAAGGATTCGTATCAGGGCATCGATTCGTATCGGGGCAAGTGCGATTCGTATCAGGAGATTCGCATCGCGGATTCGTATCAGGGCATCGCTTTAGCGATGCCAAACGCCGCACCGTCTGGACGCGCCTTTAGGCGCTGCGGTGGCGGGTCCAACTCGAAGTCCGAATACGCTGACGAATATGGATAATCTGTGCCCACCGCCACCAGGAATCGCTTCACCGGATTCCCATGAATATACTCGCGCACTCCCATGAAAGCCTCCCGCTCATTCACCCGGACTTCCGAAAATCCCTTCTGCCAAACCGGAGCGCGGAACCCGAGTTCGCGTCCAGCCCGAAAAGCAAAGCCGCCCTTGATCAACTGAACCGCCTTCTCCACGGTCATCTCAGCGCCCACCGTGATCAGCAAATGGAAGTGGTCGGGCATGATCGACAAATTCATGGAGAAGATATTTTCGCTCCCTGCGATAGTGATAGAGCACATCGATCAATAACCCAGCCGCTCGAGTAGATTGCAGAAGTCCGCATTTCCCCCAAGTCGAGGACGTCACGAAGAAAGGTACGTTCGCTGGCAATTACGTGCGATCGATCAGCATTGCGAATCGGAATCGACATTCAACCCCAGCGCCTGAAGGCGGTCTCTTTTTTGCGTGCGTTGGCGTCATCGCTGAAGCGATGACCTGATACGAATCTCACATTGCCTCTGCCCATGCATACGAATCTCACATTGTCTCTGCCCATGCAGTGATGCTTGAACTCGCCGAAAGTGATGAATTCCGTCCCTCCATTTGCCTTCGCCATCCCGGCGGGATTACTATTTCTCAGGGCCATTTCGCCGCAACGAAACTCTCTCACTCAATCTCGTTCTAAGGAGGATGTATGGGCATCGCAATTTCCCCAATCCAAATTGATTCACGCGTCAGCGACTTCATTGAGAAGCCGCACAAAATGCTGATCGACGGCAGGTGGGTGAATGCCGCGTCGGGCAAGACTTTCCCAACCTATAACCCTGCTACCGGCGAAGTCCTGACGCAAGTCGCGGAAGGCGATCGGCAGGACATTGATGCGGCCGTGAAGGCCGCGCGCAAGGCGTTCGACAGCGGTCCCTGGTCGCGCCTGACGGCTTCCGAGCGCGGCAAGCTGGTGTGGAAGCTGGCCGACCTGCTCGAAGAGCACACCGAAGAATTCGCCACGTTAGAGACACTGGATAACGGCAAGCCGCTCACCATTGCCCGTGGCGCCGATGTTCCGCTCGCCGTCGATATGTTCCGCTACATGGCGGGATGGGCGACCAAGCTCGAAGGCACAACCATTCCGCTCTCGGTGCCGTATACGCCCGGCGCCAACTACCACGCCTACACGCTGCGCGAGCCGGTCGGGGTCGTGGGCCAGATTATTCCGTGGAATTTCCCGCTGCTGATGGCGGCCTGGAAACTGGCGCCGGCGCTGGCCTCGGGATGCACCGTGGTATTGAAGCCGGCCGAGCAGACGCCGCTCTCCGCGCTGCTTCTGGGCGAGCTGATTATGGAAGCCGGATTCCCCGAGGGCGTGGTCAACATCGTTCCGGGATACGGCGAGACGGCGGGCGCGGCTCTGGCGGCGCACGATCTGGTCGATAAAATTGCCTTTACCGGATCGACCGAAGTGGGCAAGCTGATCGTTCACGCGGCCACGGGAAATCTGAAAAAAGTTTCGCTCGAATTAGGCGGCAAGTCGCCGAACGTCGTGTTCCAGGATGCCGACATGGACGTGGCGATCGGCGGGGCTGCGAGCGCGATTTTCTTCAATCACGGACAATGCTGCTGCGCCGGTTCGCGTCTCTTCGTGGAGCGGCCGGTATTTGATCGCGTGGTGGAAGGCGTGGCGGCGAAGGCCAAGAAGATTCGGGTTGGCTCGGGCCTGGCGCCGGACACGGCCATGGGACCGCTCGTCTCCGAGGAGCAGTTGCAGCGGGTGTGCAACTACCTGGAGATTGGCTTGTCGGAAGGCGCGACGGCGGTGACGGGCGGAAAGAAGCTCGGCGACAAGGGATATTTTGTCGAGCCGACCGTGCTGGTGAACACGAAAGACAACATGCGGGTGGTGCAGGAAGAAATTTTCGGCCCGGTGGTGACGGCGATTCCCTTCGACAATCCGGAGGAACTCATGCCGCGCGCCAACGGCACGGTGTACGGCCTGGCGGCGGGCATCTGGACCAAGGACATTTCGAAAGCGCACCGGCTGGCGTCCGCACTGCGCGCCGGAACGGTCTGGATCAACTGCTACAACATCTTCGACGCCGCGCTGCCCTTCGGCGGCTACAAGCAGTCCGGTTGGGGACGCGAGATGGGTAAAGACGTCCTCAATCTCTACACGCAGACCAAGGCGGTGTGCGCGCGGCTGTAGGCTGGCCTTGACCACGAATGGGCGGGTTCCATCCGGCCGCACGAAATGTCGCGACCCGGATGGGATTTTTTTCCAGAACCTGATATAGGGTCACTGAGCCCGCTGGATGGGAACGTTCTCCTGTTGGGGACACCGCGGAAGGCACAGTCACGTTTCGTCTGGCTTCGTGGTCGAGGTTCTTTGACTTCCTTGAGGCTGAAGTCTTTGATCCGTCGATAGCCTCGAAACCCGCATACATCTCGGCGTGGCCAGCGACGAAAAGACTGGAGCCTTAGTTCGTCGCTTGACCGGTTATTTGGAGAGCTTCGGCCTGTTAACGGCCGGACCTTCCGTACTTGAGACTAGACTGGCCGAGCGTCTGAGTCTTTCAAGTACGCAACTCGCGGAAGACGAGGTTACAACCCTGCCTCTCTCCTGGAAAACGAGTGGTGGGCGCTCGGCCAACATTTTGGCTTGGCGACCCACTTCTCGACTGGACCCGATCTCCGTTTGCAGCTGCGTACTTCGCCTTTGAAGAACTTGCTTCCGATCCAACCGATTATAGAGTGGTATATGGACTCGCCCGAAATGCCGTGACCAAGAAAAGCGAAGAAATACTTGAGAAAACCTGGGATACAAAGCAGCGCGCTCCCGTATTGAATTCATCGACCCGATGTCCGACGAAAATCAGCGGTTTGGTGAGCCAAGCGGCTTGGCTGAGAGCTGATCGGCTAGAGAGCTGAAGGCTGGACGAGATTTTGGAGGCGCGCCGGTGAGAATCGAGATCCCGGACACAGATCGTCTCACTTGTCTTCGCGCGCTCAACCGAATGAATATTAACCATCTTTCATTGTTTCCGGATTTGACCGGAGCATCGCGCGCCACCAATCTGAAGTTGGAGCTTACAGTAACTTAAGCTGAAATTATGGTCAAACAACCAATGTACGTGCCGATGCTGAAAGGTAAAGAGGGTGAGTTCGCCGCTCTCGAAATGCTCAATCCCGATGCTCGCGCTGACTTGAGCCGTGGATTGCGGGCGTACGAGCGAAGCGAGGAGCCCGCAGGCGAAATCCCGAGCCCAGCGAGGGATCTCGTGTTAACGAAAAGGTCTGGCGGATGGTTGGTTATACGTCGACCTGCCGTGGCGAGAAGATGAAGAACAACTAAGCGACGGACGTATTGCTCTCGATGCGGTCCTTACGAGCTGTGCGATCCTCGGGGTGAAGGCGGTGCCAGTGGTTTCGCGTGCAAGTTCGGCTAAATGTTGGAGGCGCTGGGCGAGAATCGAAATTGAACAGGCCGGTTTGCGGGCGTTGAGCGAAGGGGATCCCGAAGACGACATATCCCGAGATCGAGGTCGACCTCTATTAACCGGATTGGGGCGAGTCAGTGTCAGCTCAATTGATTTGATTATTGATCTGGAAGACCTCGGCTCAGACCCAGGCCGCGCTCTACTGGTGGCCCGTTCGGTTTTCTCCATGATTCCTAAGAAGAACTTTCGGTACATGATCCTAGCGGCGGCCTCGTTTCCGGAAGATTTGAGCGACGTGGACGCAGCAACAACTACCACGTTACCTCGCCGCGAATGGGAATTATGGAAGACATTGCAACGACGGCCAAATCTTCTGCCGCGCCGCGACCTTATTTTCGGAGACTATGCCATAACCCACCCAGTCCCGAAGGAACTCGATCCGCGCACGATGCGTATGAGCGCCAGCATCCGATATACGACGCGAGACAGTTGGTTGGTCGTCAAGGGCAGGAACGTCCGCCAGTATGGATTCGATCAATATTTCGAATTGTGCAAAGAACTTGTCCAGCGCCCGGAATACGAAGGTAGGGAGTTCAGTTGGGGCGATAAATACATTAGTGACTGCGCAGACGGTATGGCGGGCCCTGGCAATGCGACAACCTGGAGGAAGGTAGGAACCAACCATCATCTCACCTTGGTGATGCGGGAGATCGCCAATCTACGCCGCGGCGTTTAAGGCGGTCACGGACAATACCCCCGAGTTCTTCCAATGTCAGCTCTGATGCGAGGCGGCTCCATAGCTCCTTGCGCGGTTTCGTTCGCATGCCAGTGGCCAAACCACGATCAGTCAAAGCTTGAAGCACTTCATCCCGCCATAAGAACTGAACTAGCGCAAACGGGTCGATACGCGGGTTCTTGGAAGGTTCCCGCAAACTCTGAAATCGCACTCCCCGATCGCCCTGGACCGCCTTCCAGATGCCCCACCAGGCTGGGACGAAATTGCTGATTGTTCTTGCATGTGCGGTCGCAACAACGATTGTCACGAAGTCCAGAGTGCGGCTGTAGATTTCAGCTTGGCCGGGAAGCCTCGGCAAGGGTGTCCTGCTCGCTCTTGATTTCATACCCGTGAACGGTTCCGTTCACGACGGCGAGGTCTACCCGCGCAAAACCTTGGCATAGGCCTAGCTCTTGCCCGAGCAGAGTATCGGACTCGCCCGGATGCAACTTTTCCAGCTTTGCGCGCAGAGCAAGGCGGATGTCGATTTCACGCATGGTCTGGACTCGCCGGACAATCTAATTCTATACCGTACTGAGAATGGGAACGTAGCTAAGAGTATTCTGATGTCCACAATTGATTATGTACTGATGGTGAAAGTTGGAGGCGCGGGTGAGAATCGAACTCACGATAGAGGTTTTGCAGACCTCGGCCTTACCACTTGGCTACCGCGCCGATTAGTTCTCGAAATAGTTCTCTAGAACGACACGCTGAAACGAAAAGCCCTAGCAGATGCTGGGCTCCAAAAAACTGGAGCGGGAGACGGGATTTGAACCCGCGACTTCGACCTTGGCAAGGTCGCACTCTACCACTGAGTTACTCCCGCCCGTTCCCTCATTCTACTGCACTTGCGCATTTCGTGACAATTTACTGCACCTGCCCTGGCACCCGCTCATCGTCATACTGCTCTTCCACATCGGCTGCAGCCCCGCCATTCGGGGGGAAACGCTCGATGAACCGAACTTGAGCCTCCCTCGCCCTGCGGCTATTGTGGGTGTAGTGCATCGTCATGTCAACGTTCGACTGGCGAAGCATAACCGCCGCAATCCCAGAACGCGAGGGTCGACGAAAGTGTTATTGACAAGGTGCGTTCAGCGCCACATACTGTGTGCGAGAGTTCCGGCCATTAGTATCGTGGCTGTCAAGCGCCACTCCCCCCGCCTAAAGCCGGAATTTAATTCAGGCATATCTACGTGATCGGAGTTTCGACCGAGAGGGTTCTGGTCACGGGAGAACACCATGATGGCTCCGAGCGAAAGTGGCTTCTTGCTGCTAGACGGTGGATGGAATCTGATTGCAGCGAACGATCCTGCCCTTCAAATCCTTTGCTTCCCCAGCGGGGCGGATCGGATCAAACAACCCAAGGTCTTTCTTGCGGATCGGGTACGCACCACCCTCCTGGACCATAACCATCACGGCGCTTTCGTGAAAGAATTCACGTCCGGTAAGCGCCGCTACATTTGCAAGAGTCTTGCAGTCGCCTGTAACGGGTACGATTCCCCACAACCTGCTTTCGCTGTGCTGCTGGAGCGGGATACAGCGAACAGCGATTCGGCGCTTGCAGAAGTCTCTGCACAGTTTGGTCTGACGCCGCGAGAAGGCGAAACCGTGGAGTTCCTCCTCCAAGGTCTCACCAGCAAAGAGATCGCCACCCGCATGAACATCAGTGCCAACACGGTAAAAGCATTCATTCGACTAGTAATGGTCAAAATGAACGTTTCAACCCGTTCTGGGATTGCTGGGAAGGTTGCAGGATCAGGGGGACGTTCGCATGTGATCCGCCAGCCAATCGAGGCTGGTATCTTAAACCGTCGCCGAGAATATGTGGAGGTGTGATAGGCCGGCACCTTGAGGTGCTGCTGCCCAGAAATCACACTTTTGCCGTCGCGAACAAATGCCGATACTTTCTTGCCATAGACTGTGCTTGCGCCATCCCCGATAGGATAACCAGCGCCAAGGCAAAGAGCAGAGTTTTCATTTTTATCTCCACTAGAGATTCCTACCATGTTCTTGCCGCGTCCCCGCGCCACTAGATATTGCCGGATTCTCTACAGGGAAAGTTCACCACGAAACCAAGGCCGCGCCTAATTACCGAGGTCACGGGAGATGCTCGCGCTGATCGGACAGAAGAAGAAGGCGCTGGGCATCGCCGTCCATAATGACCGCCCGCAGAGGCATAATTCGGCGTTGTTCGCCAGCTTGCGATGCCGTGAGCGACACTCCTCCACTCACGACCGCGTGTTCTGAGGGCTGTGGCCTGATGTCTACTACAATATGGTTCCGCATAGACGCGATGTCGGGCTTAAAATGTGGTTCATGGCTAAGAAAACGGGAATGAGCGATTCGTCCCTCTGGATCGCTATGATTGTTTTGTTGGCACTTGCCGCATGGATGTACTTCAAGCGATAGACCAGCCTTGACGAGGCGAACGAAATTCTGGGACGTAACCGATGACGTGCAGCACTAGGGGTACTTGACATCCTCGGCTCGCCGCCTCAAAATATCGCAAATTCAGCAAAAACTCACATTCCTCTCGAGAGATGAACAGTCGACAAGTTTATGACGCTTAGCCAGCCCTCGCACCTTCCCAGAAGAAAGCCAGCCCCGAACAGTGCAAGCATCCTCAGGTGCAGATCGTCTCCCGCGACGAAGAGTCCGAATATGTGGAATGCCAGGAATGTGGGGACGTTTTCGAGTCCAGCGAATTGAAGGACATGGCAATCGAGGAAAAGAAAGAACCAGAAGAAGAGTGACCCGCGTTGCTAAGGCGACGGATCCCTCCGAGTGGCAGCGACGCTGAGTTCGAGCCGGCTGACTCGATACTGCAGATCGACCGCTCCTTTCATCGTTCATAGTGAGCGTCATCGGCCGATGCAGTTTCAAAGTCAGCAGCGGCTCGCGCCGGTGCCCAAAACATAACCGCCTCCCCGCCCCGCTGCCGTATTCTGAAGCAGTGAACGGGAGAACTTGGAAGGCGTGGCTGGTCCCCGGCGGCTTGTTATTGGCGCTGACGGCGGCGCTCGTCAATAGTTCTCTGTTCGTCCAGGTCGCGCCCTCGCTGCCCTTCTACTACGTTGCTGTGTTCGCTGCCGGATTGCTTCTGGCCTGGCGTTTCAATTCCAGCCGCGTTCTGTTTTCCCTGCTGGTTCTGCTGCTGGCGCATCGCGCGGTCGATTTCTTCTCCGCCGGTCAGATTAACGCTGGATGCTCGCGTCCGGACCCGGGCGCATCGCCGTAGCCTCTCCGCCCTGCTTGATCCCACTGAACTTCATTGTGTTCGCCGCGATGCGCGAGCGCGGCCTGATCATTGCCGGGATCGCTCCCCGCTTTGGATTGCTGTTCCTCGAATCGGTTGTCTTCGCCGTGCTGTGCCGGCCGGAAAATAGCCCCGCCAATCCCCATCATCCCGGCGTGGCCGCCATCCCGCTCTGGATTTATTCTGTTGAGCTTCGTAGCGGCCATCGCCGTGTTCGTCCGGCGTTTTTTTCAAACGCGCAAGCCGATCGAACCCGGATTTGTGTGGTCCGTGGCAGCCGTTTTCTTGTGGCTCCAATTCGCCCCGGTCGGCAAGGCGTCGGACGCCTACGTAGCCACCGCCGCTCTCATCCTCGCCGCTTCGCTGATCGAGACTTCCTACGTGCTCGCCTATCACGACGAACTAACCGGCATCCGCGGACGCCGCGCCTTCAACGAGTCGCTGCTTTCACTCGACCAGCAATACGCCATCGCCATAGTCGATATCGACCATTTCAAAAAGTTCAACGACACCTACGGACACGACGTAGGCGATCAGGTGCTGTGCATGGTGGCCAAGCGTCTATCGCAAGTCGGAGGCGACGGCCAGGCCTTCCGCTGCGGAGGCGAAGAGTTCGCCATAGTCTTCCCCAACACCTCCGCCAAAGAAGCCTTCGACCATCTCGACGCGCTGCGCCAGATCATCGAGAAATCCACGTTCCATGTGCGCGGCTCCGAGAGAAGAGCCGCAGCAGAGTGCCGAGAGAACGGCCGACGCAAGCGCCGAGAAAGCAGCAATCGCCGAGCCGATCGAGTTGGATCGCAGAAAGCCCGCAAAGAAGAAAGCAGGTTCACGTAGGGACGAAAGAACGACCGCCAGCGGAGCGCAACGCCGCGCAAACCTGACCCGATCATCCTATCAGTAACCGTAAGCATCGGAGTGGCCGAGCCCAGCACCCGTTATCGCCAGCCCGAGCAGGTGATCCAGGCAGCCGACCAGGCTCTCTATCGCGCCAAGAATAAAGGAAGGAACCGCGTAGAACTGGCTTCCACGGCGCCGCTGCGACTGGCCGAAAGCAAGCGCGCGAAAGCATCGCGGTTGTGAACCGGTGCGGACAACTCTGTTTTCATTTTTCGTTTGATTTGATTTTGGGTGGCGCAGCGGTTTACCGCTGCGATAAGCGGATTGTTTTCAGCGACGGCTTTTAGCCGCTGCGGTGCGACTGCGGTACGGAAACGCGACTTTTTCAGCAATCTGTTAGGTTCTTTGAATTTCTTGCCTGTTTGGAAGGAAAGCAGTGCTTACTGGTACACTCCCATCTATTGGAATCATAGAGTTAGGACGAAAATCTTGGTTGACGGGCATACCTCTCGATTGCCCCAAGCAGAAAGACATTTTCGTACCGGGCATATTGTAAGTCTGCGCTGTCGGTTACGTTTGGGCGTGATGATCAACTGATCGATGGCCGCAA
>CAVRYC010000044.1:0-36274 GCA_963725245.1 uncultured Acidobacteriaceae bacterium
CGACCAGGTGGGCCCGTTCCAGGGCGCGGAAATATTCCGGGCGGGAATGGCGGTAATGGTCGGCTGGGATTTTGCCGTTGAGCCAGGCGGTATCCATGGGATAGACCAGTGGGATCGAAGATCACCATGTAGAAGTGCCAGATGAGGATGGAGAAGGTGGCCAGCATCGCCTCATACCAATGCACGGCCGTGGCCGCGTCCGTCACCCATTTCGGAAAATGGCGCAGGGTAAAATTGTTGAACCACAGCAGGAAACCGGAGACGGCCATGACGACTGTTCCCCACATGAAGGCCCAGTATTCCATCTTCTCCGCGTAGTTGAATTTCGCGAACTTCGGCTCCTGTTTGGTGAGACCGAGGTTGTAGCGGAAGACGTCCACCATGTCGGTGGCGTCTTTCATGGTCGGGATCATGGCCCACAGGAACGAGCGGTCGCGCTTCTTCAGTGCCAGATGCACGAAGTGGTAGAGCGTGGCCAGGAGCATGACGACGGCTGCGGTGCGGTGCAGCGCCGCCGCGCACAGCCGGCGGCGGACTCCCAGAGCAGCAGCGGCTTGGACCACCAGAATTCCGGATACTTCAAGGCAAATCCGGTGAACACCAGCGTCGGGAAACTCACCATGATGCCCCAGTGCGCGATGCGGAACCACAAGTTCATGCGCATCACCATCTCGCCGGATTCCTTGCGCGGGCGGCGGCGAATGAGCTTCGCCAGAAAGTCCAGCAAGTTGTGCAGCACCATGAAGCCCAGCGTCACCGGGATCAGCACCAGGTAGGTCCAGCGAATATACTCCACCACCGGGTTATTCGGGCCCGCGCCGGTCTGCACATGGATGGGACCGATGACGAATTTGGCTTCGGCCACGCCTTGGTGACATGCCCGCACGTTTTCGGGAGGTTGGCGGCATTGACGGTGGAGCGCGGGTCGCTGGAGCGAAGAATGGAATGCACGCCATGGCACGACGCGCAATTCGCCGCTCTCACTTTCCCTTCTTGCAGGGCCAGGCCGTGATAGCTGCCGGCGTAGGAGGGCAGGCGATCGGCGGGCAAATCATAGCGCAGCGCCAGGCGGGGATCGCCATGGCAACGCCCGCAGGTCTGGGCGGAGACATTCTCGGCATTCAAGGGCGAGGCCGGATTGCTCGGGTCCATGATCAGGTGCTCGCCGTGGCAGTCGATGCAAACGGGCGCATCCCGCACGCCGGACTTGACCGCTACGCCGTGGACACTCTCGTTGAACTCGCGGGCGATTTCCTTGTGGCATTGGCCGCAGGTCTCGGGCACTTTCCAGTGATTGACCTTGGATCGCTCATCGGTGGCGGGATAGATGCCATGACTGCCATGGCAACTGGAACAGGTTGCCGCATCCTTGCCGAGCGCGACCGCGCGCCCGTGAACGCTGTGCTTATAGGAAGCCACCGGATGCGCCACGGGAATGTTGTGCCGCGACAAAAAGCCGGCATCGCTGTGGCACTTGGCGCAGGTATCCGCTAGATTCTTGCGAGCCACGGTCGAGTCGGCTTCGCTGGAGGCTTTCACGGCATGGATGGGACCGTGACAGGAGACGCATTTGGGCGCGTCTTTGTCGCCGTGTTTCGCGGCCTGGCCGTGAATGCTGGAGGCGAGGTCCTTCACTTCGTCCGCATGACACTCCGTGCACTTTCCGGGAATCAGGTTTTCCGCCGTGGTGAGTTCGTGCACGCTGCCGTGACACGAAGCGCACGCGGATTCGCCGAGGATGGAGTGGGCGCTGGCGGGGAAGGCTTTGGCCTCGTCCGCATGGCAGGTGGCGCATTGCACTTTGGCGATTTTGGCGGGATGCGGGAACTCTTTGATGGTGGTGTGGCAGTCCTTGCAGCCGAGAACTCCGTGGGCGCTGGCGGCATGCTTGGCCGGGTCGATGGAAATGCTTTTCCCGGCGGCGGACTTCATTCCCGCCTCGCCATGGCAGGCCAGACATTCCTGGTCTGCGGCGGCCGCAGCCGCGGCCAAGGCCGAAGTCAGAATCACAGCCAGGTAAATCAAAGCAACCCGAGTCGCGCGCATTTCCAGACCCTTCTCGTTAATTCAAGTGCAAAAATTCAACTGCAAACTTCAAGTCGCAAAAGTTCAAGTGCAAACCGTCAACCGCAAATCGGCTCTAGCGGTATGCGAACAACATCGCATAGATGATCCACAGCACAATGAAGAATCCCACGGTCAGCGCTGCCCAGGCGAAGGCTCGAATCGTGCGGGTGACGATTGGTTGATAAGCCTCCTCCATGTGTTCTTCCAGTTGCCCGCTGGCGACTAGCGCTTCATACTCTCTGGGCTTGTCTCTTTCTAATTCTTCCAGCGGCATGCGCCCGGTGAATACCGTGATGTCCATGGGAAACTTTTCGGGGCGCAGGTGGGTATTGAAGAAATGCACGGTAAAGATGAAGCCCGTGGCGAGCAGCGCCTCGTCGCTGTGAATGATGGTGGCGACGTTGAGGAACGATCCCGGCAAAAAGCGCGTGAAGAGCACCGGAAACCACAGCGTGAGGCCGGTAGAACCGATCACCGCGATCCCCCAAAACACCGCGAAATAGTCGAATTTTTCCCAGTACGTCCAGCGGCCATAGGCAGGCCGCTCGCCCCGGCCCACAAACCACTTCAGCGTGCCCACGAACTCCGTTAGGTCCCTGTCGGTTCGGCATCATGCTGCCCGGTCCCAGCAGCAGCGCGAGCCACGAACCGTGCTCCCTTTTCTTCTGGCGGTACAAGTCCACCAGATGGGTAATGAAAACTCCGAACATCACCAGGGCGGCACTGCGGTGAAGGTTGCCCGCGCTTTCGAATCCCCCGAGCAGATGAGAAAGCACCGCGGCCCATTTCGTGTAGGAGAACTTCAGGGTCAACCCCGTCAGCGCCAGGCACATGAAGCTCACGATCATGCAGATGTGCAGGATGCGCTGCAGCCGGGAGAACCGGACGAACTGGCGTTCTGGAACTTCGCCCTTAGGCATCGGAGCCCTCCTTAATGATTTCCTTGGCGGCGTGAGTTTCGGGCGTTGCCGCGAGTTTCGCTTCCGCGGCGCGCAACTCCTGGCGCATCTGGAAAGCTCGGGGCAGCCAGAGCAGCGTATGCATGCCACCGACCACGAATGTCACCAGGAGCAGCGTAGTCATGCCCCAGAAGGTGTAGAAGAGGAACGGGTACTTTTTCGGGTCGTGGTGAGTGGCGTGCGTCAGGTATCCGGCGAAGCGCCGGGTCGCGCCGGCATGGCACTTACCGCAGGTAGCCGCGACGTTGGCCCGGCTAAGGTGCGAGCGTGGATCCGTCACCTTGAGGACGTCGTGAGCTCCATGGCAGTCATAGCACTTTGCCGCCTTCGTGTATCCCAACTTCGAGACCTTGCCGTGATAGGTATCAAAATAAGTCTTGGCGATCTCCTCGTGGCAGCGTCCGCACGTCCCCATCACGGTCAGCCGGAAGCTATTCTCATCCGTGCGATGAATGGCATGAGCCGTGTGGCAATCGTTGCAAACCGGGAGTGGCTTGCTGTATCCGCTCACTCGTTTGGCATGGATGCTGTTCTCAAACTGCTGCTCGATGCCGTGATGGCACTGGCCACACGTGTCCGGCACGTTGTTTGCGTTCACGCTCGATGCCGGATCGGTTCGGGGAAGGATGTGGTGAGCGGTGTGGCAACTGGTGCAGGTCGCCGTCACCGTCAGGCCGTTCTTGAGTAGAGTTCCGTGAATGCTCTCGGTGTAGTTGGTGATGATTTCGTGCTGCGTTCCGGTGTAGCGCACGGCAGCCTTCTGGCCCTCGCGGTGACAGCGCGCGCAAAGCCCGGGAACGTTGGTCGCGAAGGTCGCCGACTGCGGGTCTTGTTTGCCAAGGATGGCATGCGTGCCATGGCATTCCTTGCAGATCGGGGCATTCGGATCGTGCTTGGCAACCTGCTGTCCGTGGATGCTGGCCACGTACTGCTTGCCAATTTCATCGTGGCAAGCGGTGCAGTCCACCGCGTGGGTGATGGTCTCGCAAGCCCGCACGCGGGAGGCGTTTACTTCCGAGTGGCACTGGCTGCAGGCAACCTTGTTGTGGCGCGAATGGCTCACCTCGCCTACGCTGACGTACATGGATTGCCCGTCGCGCGCGCGCCGCAGTTTCTCGTCGGCGTGGCAACGCAGGCAGTCCGCGTTGGCCATACCCAGTTCATAGAAGACGTTCCGGATCTTGTGGGGCTGATGGCAGTCCGGGCAGGAGGGCAGGACGTTGGCCTGTTTTTCCCAAAGCTCTCCACGAATGGTCTTGCGGTGGACCGCTTCGATTTGGGTATGGCATTTGGTGCAGGTGGCGGCAATATTCCGGCGATTGATCGAGGAAGCGGGGTCGGTATGGGGCAAGATCGAGTGCGCGGTGTGGCAAGTGGCGCAGGTCGGGGCCACCGCCAGTCCCTTCTTCAGCAAGGCCTCTCCGTGGATGCTCTCGGAGTAGTTCTCCAAAATATTGTTCTGGGCAATCTCGCGATTGCGCGAAACAGCAGTTCCTTCGCGATGGCACTGGCCGCAAATGAAGGGCACTTTCATTGGCGCCACCGCTGATCGCGGGTCCTTCACTGGAACGATATCGTGGTTTCCGTGACAATTCACACAGCGGGGCGCGAGCGGATCGCCGCGCGCAACCGCCTTCCCGTGAAGCGACCGCGCATGTTGCTCCTGCTCGGTCGAGTGGCACGTGCCGCACTTTACCGGCGCCGGCTTCTCGTGCGGAAAATCCTTTCCTTCCAGGTCGGCGTGGCAGCCCGTGCACCCCAAGCTGCCATGGACGGAAGTGGCAAACTTCTTCCCGTCCACGTACAGCGAAACCGTTTTGCCGGCTCGCGTCGTGCTCATGCTCTTGTCGCCGTGGCAGGCGAGACATTCCGCTCCGGGCTGGTCGGCGGCGCGGGCGGGCCATGCCGCAAACAGCAGGGAGAAAACCGTGGCGACGAGCGTCGCAACGATAATTCTCAGACCGGCGCGGCACTTGTCTTCGCACATTTCTTGTTTCAGCCATTTTTGTTTCAGCCATGTCAAACTTTCGGGCTGGTTTCATAATGCCTTGCAACTCGGAAGGCACGTCCCTCAGGGGCTAAAGCCCATTCTTCGGGCTCTAAGCGGCACGGCTGAAGCCGTGCCCTTCCAACCCGCGTGGACTGAGCTCTTCCGCTCCGCAGCGGCTAAAGCCGGAATCATTTTCAGCGACGTGCGGTATGCCTAAAGGCATACCCTGACACGAAGCCCGACTTTTTCCGCAACCTGAAGCCGTGCCAGCTGTGATGCCCTCCCAAAACGAATTAGAACCAGCTTCCAGCAATGCTTACTTCATTCCCAGGTCGGACAGAACCTTGGGATTTTCTTCCCCCGATGCTAGAACGTCATGGCACGCGGAACAATCGTTGGTGATGGTCTGGCCATCGGCACTGGTATGACTGCCGTCGTGGCAGCGGAAGCAGCCCGGCGAATCGTTGTGCCCAAGATTATTCGGGTGAGTGCCCCAGGTCAGACGCATGTCTGGGAAGACGTTGCGCAGGTAGATATTCGCCACTTCCTGGCCGCTTGCTCCACCAGCGTGCGCCGCGTCGCGTAGATCTGCGGGTAATTGGTGCGATAGAAATTGTTGAGTTCGCCAGTGATGCGCTGCTGTGCGACATCGCGGGTGGGATAATCCACCTTGAGAACCTCGACCGCCTTTTTCCTGATGTAGGGGAGTTCCGGGCTAATGCGCCCGATCGACATTTGCTTGTCCACTGCATTTTCGGGCAAGTCGAAGGCATGGGTGGGCCGGTTGTGGCAATCCACGCAATCCATCACACGATGCTCTCCCTTGTCCAATTGTTCTTTGGTGGGCTTGGCATCGCTGGAAATGAATTCGGTGGTCTTCCCCGTATCGTCGGTGTAAAACACGGCCGGGATCGTCTGCCGCTCGGCGTCGGTCGAAATGTAGCGGATGCGCGCGTTGTCGGCGAGGTGGCGCCCGTGGATGCCGACCGAACCCCGCCAGGTGCCTCCGCCCACTTTCAGCAGCAAGACGTCCTTCTGCGGTGTGTTTTTTTCGTCGTCCTTGTAGCTGGTATTCACCAGGAACTTGCCGCCGGTAAAGCGTTGCGGCCAGTGACATTGCTCACAGGTCTCGCGCGCCGGGCGGAGATACTTTACCGGCGAAGGAATGGGGCGCGAATAAGTGTGGAAGGTTACCGCGAAGACCTGCCGCAGACCGGAAAGCTTCGATCGCACAAACCACGACGCGCCCGGCCCGATGTGGCACGCGACACACTCCACCCGCGAGTGGGGAGAATTTTGATAGGCCGTAAACTCGGGATCCATCACGGTGTGACAAGTCTGCCCGCAGAACTCCGTCGAATCCATGTACTGCACGCCTTGGTACGATGCAGTCCCAACAAGGAGCAGGTTGAGCACGGTCGCCGCGGCCACGTACTCCAAGGTGCGCCGCACCACAGGCTGCCCGAGGTCAATGGCGGGGAAAATCTCTGGCAGTCTCCCGCTCGCGAGCAGACTTCGCCGCCGGAGCCAGATGCCAAGTGGAATCAGCAGTAAACCGAGTACAAAAATGCCCGGGAGGATCAGAAAGACTAGAAGGCCAATATAAGGATGCGGCGGCCCCGGCAAGAAGATGTCATAGAACCAGAAGGCGATGGTGGTGAGCGCCGTGCTCGTGGTGACCACCGCGCCCGTCAGGGTAATGGGATTCTGCCCCAGATAATAGATTGGCTGCGCCCAGTCTCGGATGCGTTCTCGCAGAGTCATTTGAAACCGCTAGTTTCCTTTCCTCTATGCGCCGGTCGTGTTGGACACACTCCAACACTCGCCGCCGGATCAACCGGCGCGCTCGACAATCTTCCTAGCTTAATGGCAAGAACCAGCCAGGACTATTTCAGCGTCCGGATGTAAGCCACCAGGCCCTTAATCTCTTCCGGCTTCAACTTATCTCCGTACTTGGGCATCTTGGGGGGCTTGCCGTTCGTAATGACGGCATCTAGATCGGCATCCGATTCTTTTTGCACGGCGGCAGATGTGAGATCGTGGCCGGCCGTTTTCTTTCCATCAGGGCCGTGGCACATCGCACATTTTGATTTGTAGAGTGCCGCTGCGTCTTGCGCATGCGCCGATTGGGGGAGGGCGAGCACTACAGCCAATGCTGCTGCGACGGTAAACACTGCGACGTCAATTCTCTTCATCTTTAAGCTCCATTCGAGTTTTAGTTGGCTCGGATACTGAAAGAGAATACATCTACAAGCCCTGCGTCTACAAATTCTCATACTGCACTTTTTGAGGGCGGAGGTTCTGTGACCCCGATCACACGTGCTTGTAATCCATTGCAGTTGCTGATTCGGCTCAAGAGGAAGCGAAATTGACCCCTCTTAGCCGCGCAGAGATGCAATCAAGCCTGAATGAGCATGCGCTACGTCTTTGAGAGAGCAGACTTCCTGGCGGCTCCCTCAAAATGCGCTTCGATTTCTTCCAGCGTCTTCCCTTTCGTTTCCGGCAGGAATACTCGCGGCCGTGATGAAGTAGATTACGGTGCAGGCGGCAAAACCAAAAAACATGGCCGCGTAACCATGCTTGCCGACGGTCGGCAGGAACATGGCGGCAATGGTGGTTGAAACTGCCTGGTTAATCAAGAGGGCAATGCTCATGCCGTTGGAGCGAATCCGGGTCGGCATCAACTCGGAAAGCGCCAACCACACGCAGACTCCGGGACCGATCGCGAAAAACGCCATGAAGACAAAAAGACTGATCGCCACCAGCCTGCCATTGTCCGCGCTCGGCACGGGAGTAATCAGTGCATTGTCGATCTTTAGCGGCGCTTGGCGCGCGGCCTCGAGATTGCTGAACGGGTTCGAGAAAAACGCGACTACTTTATTGGCGGGCACGCAGCTTTCGCGCGTGATTTCAATCGGCTTGGCGGACTTGTCGTCGGAACGCGCAACCCTGGTCGCAGCGCGGAAATCTCCGTACGAATAGATCACGACCAGCGATGTCGGCCTGCTGCCGATCGCCTTGCCAGCATCTCCCTCGGCAGCGAGGAGCGCATCCGCAGTCTTCTTGTCGTACAGCAACGTGACCTTCTGGCCGGCGTCAACTTCGGCATCGAGTATGGACTGAACCGCATCCCGCGAATCCACGCGCAGTCTTTCCGTTCGCCGAAACAGCATGCCGGTGCAGATTAGCGACACGATAATGCCAGCACTGCCGACAGACAGCAGGAACTTACGCCCCTTGCGATCCACCAGCAGCACGGCGCCGATGGTCGTCAGGAAATTCACGATGGTGAAAAGAACGTAGCCCCAATGAGCCTGTACATCGGAAAGACCGGCCTGGAGAAGTATGTTGGTGTTGTAACCAATGATGGAATTGACGCCGGTGGCTTGGTTGCAAGCGAGAATGACACAGGCCAGGACAAAGGGGATCACATATTTGCGGCGCAGAAGCGATTCCTTGGCCGTCTCTCCGACGACCTTCGCGCCGACGACCTGGGCTCCGGTTGAGGTTTTGGCTTTCTCGGCGGCGGCCGTTTGTTCCATTTCCGCCAGCTCGACGTCCGCCTGCTCGTTGGTGCGGGAGCGGAGAAGCGCGGCGTAGGCGGCATCCCTTTTCCCGCGGCGAAACAACCAGCGCGGAGACTCCGATACCATCAGGCTGCCGATCACGAACAAAATGCCGGGCGGCAGCGAAACCCAGAAGATGCTGCGCCACGCCGTATCTTTGAAGGCGAACAGTCTCGCGGGATCGCCCAGCCTCGCCACCTCTTCGACGCGAAAACTGAAGAACATGCCAACAATGGCCGCCGTCACAATACCGAGTGTCAGCAACCACTGGAAGATTCCGGTGCCTTTGCCGCGGTTCGTCGCCGCCAGGCACTCCGCCAGATACAGCGGGACTACGACGCCGATCAGGCCGGCGCTGATGCCCTGTAACAGGCGGCCAAGAACCAACGACTCGTAGCCATGGGAGAGCGCAATGATGGGAATGCTGCAGACAAACAGCACTCCGCTGAGCAGCATCAGAGGCTTGCGCCCCATCCAGTCCGCCAGCGCGCCAGCAAACAGGGTTGAGATCACGCTACCGAGGAGCACGGCAGCGACGACGATGGAAAGCTGGCCGGCATTCAACCCGGACGTGGCCTCCAGATAGGGCAAAGCCCCTGCAATAATGCCGACGTCCACGCCATACAACAAGCCGCCAAGTCCCGCTACCAGCAAGAGGAAACGGTTGTAGCCAGACTTTTCGTCGCGCGCCACAGTGGCAGCCCTTTCGCCTTTGGCAGAGGCCTAGGAATTTATTTGTTCGAGATGGTATCACAATGACGCGATCGGAGCCCTTCGTCTATGCGCATGACTTCCTGACTCGGATAGGTAGGGGTCTTTCGACTGCGCGGCTGCTTCGCTTCGCGGAGCAGCCACTTCGCTCAAGATGACGATTTTATGGAGCAGGATTGCCGAGTGGGGCTCACCCGAGATGCCGGCCCCGTAGCCTGCTATGGGTTGCCAAGTTCACGGAGTGCCATTTCATCCCGTGTATCCGTCAGGATGCGTGCGATGCCACTGCCAGGCGCTTTCCACGATGGATTTCAAATCCGGGAACCTGGGCTGCCAGCCCAGGTCGCGCCGAATCTTCTCCGAGCTCGCAATTAACGCCGCCGGATCCCCCGCGCGGCGCTGCGATTCGATGACGGGAAGCGGATGTCCGGTGACGCTCCGCGCCACTTCGACTACCTCGCGCACGCTGAACCCCTGTCCGTTGCCCAGGTTGTAGATCAATGGACTGGAATTCTCGAGCGCTTGCAGCGCCAGCAGGTGTGCGCGCGCTAGATCGGCGACGTGTATGTAGTCACGCACGCAAGTGCCATCGGGCGTGGGGTAGTCGGTGCCGAAAATATTCGCGTGTTCCGCCCGACCGAGCGCGACCTGCAGAATTCGGGGGATGAGGTGCGTCTCCGGTTGGTGTGCTTCGCCTTGGTCTGGACGGTACGCGCCGGCGGCGTTGAAATATCGCAGGCTGGCATAGCGCAGGCCGTGAATCTGGTGGAACCACGCGAGCATTCGCTCCACCAGCAGTTTCGATTCGCCGTACGCATTGGTCGGAAGGACGGGATCGTCCTCCTCAATCGGAATGCGCTCGGGATTGCCGTAGAGAGCAGCCGTTGACGAGAAAACGAAGCGCTTGACCCGAGCGGCGAGCATCGCTTCGAGCAGGGTCAGCGCATTCGAGGTGTTGTTGCGGAAGAATTCTTCCGGGGCCTTCATTGACTCGCCCGCTTCAATCAGCGCCGCAAAATGCATGACGGCATCAATCCCGCGGGATCCCAGCAACTGGTCAAGGCGAGCGCGGTCCGCCGTGTCGCCCACCACCAGTTCCGCGTTTTTCGGCACGGCCTGGCGATGGCCGCGACTCAGGTTATCGAAGACGATAACCTGGTGCCCTGCCTGCAATAGCTCCTCGGCAACCACGCTGCCGATGTAGCCCGCTCCTCCTGTAACTAGAACCCTCATTCGCTTCGTGCCCACTTCTCGGGCGACTTCTCAGGCCGCTTTCTTAGAGCGTGTTTCAAAAATGCCTTTCAGGTTGGACGGCGCGTCCCTCAGGGGCTAAAGCCCGCATTTTTGTTGATCCATGGCGGCACGGCTGAAGCCGTGCCCTACCCAAAACGTATTTTTGAAACATGCTGTAGTAAGGATGCGATCCTATTTGACGATACGGTCCTTGAGACTCTCCGCAGCCGGGCGCGACGCTGCTTTTCGAACCGCCGAAGACCCACGGCGCGCGAGCAGCAGCATTCCCACGCCGAACATCAGCATGACAATTCCCCACCATAAATTGACATTAATGCCGAGCGAATGACGCGTGTACATTGCGCTTCCACGCGTCGCCGCTCCATATCCACCCACCAGCACGCCGAAAACACTGAACATCATGCCGATTGGCAATCGGATATCGAATCCCATGCTGCTTCCTCGGCTCCCCCCTTCGCAGTTTGGTAATCGGGTAATTTTGTGATTTTGAACCTTGACGGGGTTTCAAATTACGGAATTACACAAATTTCCCTTGTTACCAGAAAATCCAATTGAGCACCACCAGGACCGTCAGCACCACCACCGCCAGTACTACCGGCTTCTGGTACCACGACAGCCCTTCATCTTTCGGCCGGGCCGTCAGCGCGTAAACCAATCCCTTGAGTTCTGCATCCGGCCGCGGCTTTGTCAGCAGGGATATGAGGATGGTCACCGTGAAGCAGGTCGTCCAAGCGAAGATCGCGGTCCAGAAATTTTGCGCCATCTCGCTCGGATAACGATGCACGACCAAACCTAAAAACCCACCTTTGACGCCGGGCGCCGAGCCCGCGGGAAGGGTAAGGCCATGATGCACGGCTGCCGCACCGGTGCCTCCTAGGAGCCCGCAAAAGGCACCATTGCCGGTTGCGCGCTTCCAAAACATGCCGAGCAGGAAGGTGGCAAACAGCGGGGCATTCACGAAGGCAAAGACCAACTGCAGCACGTCCATGATGTTATTGAACTGGCGCGCAACGTAGGCGGCGGCTACTGAAGTTGCCAGACCGAAAACCGTAGCCGCTCTCCCCATCCACAGGTAATGCTGGTCGGACGCACTCTTATTAATGTAGCCCTGGTAAATATCGTAGGTCCAAACCGAATTGAAGGCAGTCGTGTTGCCGGCCATCCCAGACATAAACGAAGCCATCAGGGCACACAATCCCAATCCGAGCAATCCCGAAGGAAAATAACGAACCAGCATCATGGGAGTCGCCAGATCGTAATCCAGCACGGCCTTGCCGTCTTTGATGAGAGGCTTTCCACTTTCGTCGAGTTTTGGTGGAATGATCCCTTTTCCACCCTTCAGGCTGATTCCGCCGCTTGCCGCTCGCTCGGAGATAACTGCCGCCCCGTCCTTCCCGGAACGTCTGCCGAAACGTCACCAGTCATGCTGCCGCCCATGCTCCCCGCGGAAACAACGCCCGCAATCATTCCCGGCAGAATCACCAGGAAGGGAAACAACATCTTCGGAAAGGCGGCAATCAGCGGGGTACGACGGGCGGATGTCATCGAGTCGGCTGCCATGGCGCGCTGCACTACCAGAAAATCAGTGCACCAGTAGCCGAACGACAACACGAAGCCTAATCCCATTAACATGCTGAACCATTCCACGCCCATGGGATTCGCGCTGGGGCTGCCCAGATACTTCCAGGAATGGACCATGGCGTCGTTTCCTATGCGGGTCTTCAGGCCATCCCATCCGCCGACATCCTTCAATCCCAAAAACACCAGGGGGATAAAACCGATCACGATCAGAAAAAATTGCAGTACCTCGTTATAAATCGCGGACGTGAGGCCACCGAGAAACGTATAGGCCAATACGATCAGCGCAGATACGATGATGGCCGCATTGAAATTCCAGCCGAGGAGCAGTTGCAGCAGCTTGCCCATGGCGTACATGGAGACGCCCGAAGAAAAGACCGTCATCACCGCAAACGAGATGGCGTTCAGTCCGCGCGTTTTTTCGTCGAAACGCAACTTCAGATACTCGGGCACCGAGCGCGCCCGGGAACCGTAGTAGAACGGCATCATGAAGATGCCGACGAAAACCATCGCGGGAATCGCGCCCACCCAGTAAAAATGCGAGGTGGCAATGCCGTACTTGGCGCCGCTGGCGCCCATGCCAATCACCTCTTGAGCGCCGAGGTTGGCGGAAAGAAAAGCTAATCCCGTGATCCAGGCAGGAATGGACCGGCCCGACAGAAAGAAGTCGGTGCTGGTCTTCATGTACTTTTTCAGTACGAAACCGATCCCCAGAACAAACGTGAAGTAAATGCCGATGACCGCATAATCAACCCAATGTGGATGTGGGCGCATTGGACTCGCATACGCAACTGCTTAACGTTGAACGCACGAGAGTTGTACAGTGCGCCTGAAACGTTTGTCAACATGCTGCCTAAATCGCATTGCCCAACGGGCTGATTACTGGCAGCTACGACACTTTGTCGATCAAGCTCGGCAGAAAAGAAAACGTCCCGGAGAAACACCGGAACGTTTCTCTGTATCCACTTTTGCTGCTGTTAAGACGGGGCAAGCCCCGTCTCTACAGGAAGCGTACGAAACTTCAATGTGAAACGGCGGCGAACAGCGGCGAGTTCATCAGGGACTGGAACTTCTGATCGTCGCTCTTGAAGTGGACTTGCAAGTTGGAGCCGTCGGAATCGACGGTGGAGGCGTCAATGGCAGTCTTTTCGATCGGGCTGGCACTGAGCTTCTTGTAAAGCATAACGCCCTTTAGGATCGTGGACAGAGTGGCGGCTGTGATCGAGTCGGCGGTTTTAACGCTCAGATCGAAATTTACTCCGTTCTGGAAGTTCATGGTGTAGCGAGAAGCGAGAATGCGCTTCTTGATGCTTTCGTAGTCGCCTACTTTTGCAGCATCGCCCATCACCGAAAACATCATGGTCTGAGTTCCCTGCTGGTCGAGGACGCTCCAGAGGGGCGCGCTATCGACGGCCGCCATCTGGTCGGTCATCACCGGATTGGAATCAAGCGATGGGCGCTTGCCGTCGCGCGTATCGAGCGCGCTGTGCAATGAGGACTCGACGCCGAAGGCCAGCGTGTTATCGTCCAGGAAGGTCATCACTAAGCCGTTGTCCATTGGGTAAATGCGGTCATTGCCGTATTTTGTGGCCGTGATCTTCTTGAGCTTCAACTTCTTGAGGACGACTTTGGCCGAGAACGATCCCTGCGCCACGCCGATGGTTTGAATGCCTTTCTTTTCAGTACGGAAAGAGGCGAAATTGAGCTGATCGAGATCGTGGTCGGAATCAATACCGATGCCTTTCAGGGCGCTCTCCAGTTCCTTCAGGTTGTCGGGCAGCACTTTTTCTTTGAGCGCCTGCGCGGTGGGCGAATCCTTGAGCGCCCGGTAGTCGACGCCAATCAGCTGTTGAATTTCAGCAGGTACCAGGGCGCGCGCCGACGATGCGATGGGCATGGCGTAGCCGACCGTTGCGCACAGAAGCAAAACCGCCAAACACGAATTCTTCATAGAAATCCTCAAAGTGAAATCCCTCAAGATGGGTCTGAGATGTTTAGATGCAAACCGTGAACCGTACGCTGACGATCCTTGGCGGTTTTCCACCTGTTCTTTCCCATTCTAGTCCCTAATTCGCGAGGCCGGAGCGTAACTAAAGTGCGTCCTCTCCGGCATGGTCTTAGAACGCTAAGAATCGCATGAGTTTGCGCGAAAAACGGATAATGCAGCCACTTCTTCCATTGACCAGCGACTCATCAATGAGCAACGTCGGCACCTCACTCAGCCTTGTGATCTCACTCACTGACAGTTTGCGTTCAGCGCTCTATTGTTTGCACTACCTTTATTTTGCACGTCGAGTGTTCGGAAGGTGAGCTATGAAAGTTCATGAGGTAATGACTAAAAACCCAGCATTCTGCTGCCCGTCCAGTTCTGTCGTGAGAGCTGCCACGACCATGCAACAGCTAAATATTGGAGTTTTACCGGTGGTCCTGGATCCGACTAATCCACGGCTGGTCGGGATGGTCACCGATCGCGACCTTTGTCTGCATGTAGTGGCCGGTGGCAGAGATCCGGCGGATATATGGATCAGCGAGTGCATGACCCCGGACCCCATTTGCTGCGCTGTAGGAGATGATGTTCGCTACGCACTGGAACTGATGGAAGAGCATCAGGTGCGCCGCCTGCCGGTGGTGAATGGGAGACATGAAGTCGCGGGTATTTTGTCACTCGGCGACCTGGTCGGCAAGGGGAGCATCACTAGCGTTGAGATTGCGGAAGCGCTACGGACAATCCGCGAACCCGTCCGCGAGCCCGTCGGCGAGACTGCCGAGCCGATGGAAATGATTACTGCCGCCTAACGGGTGGTGGACCAGGAGTCGACTTCACTAACCATGGGGCTAGTGCGCCCCGCTTTGGATGCAGGTCCTGAGGCACACTTCACCGCCAGCATGGTTACACCTTCAGGGCTAGCGCTCTCTTCCGCGTCTCTGCCACAAACGACTCGTCTTTCGGCGAATCCTTCTTCAACGACTCGAGGTTGATCTCGACGTTCGCGAGCGCGCCTTCGAGGGCAGCTTTTGCCAGTGCGATTGCGGTCGTCAGATCGGATTTCATGTTTGGGTTGGTGATCGGCTTCAGATTGGTCGCGATCTGCGCCACCTCGACTACTTTTTCGGCAACGCCTAGAGGCACGCTGGTCGCCTGTTTGAGCGCGGCGCTGATCGCGGCGGCACCGTCGTTAGCATTTGCATCGGCCTTGCCCTCTACTGACTTGCCATCTGGCATTTGCCGACTTGTAGGCCTTCATGACGAGATTGTAGGACTCGGCGTCGGCGTCGATCGCGGCCTTTAGTTCTTCGCGAAGCTGGCTGAGCCGGGCGATCGCTTCGCTGAGCTGGCTTTCGTACTGCAGATACGCTTTCTTGCCGCGCGACATGGACGCGACCATGCTTGCGAGTCCGGCGGCCATGGCGCCGCTGGCGGCGGCGGCGCTGCCTCCTCCGGGAGTCGCGGTGGGAGCGGCCAGTTGTTCGATGAAGGGCTCGACTCCGGCGCGCAGTCCGCCTATGGCCATCTTGCCGCTCATGACCGCGGCCAGGCGGTTTTCGAGGATCAGCGAGGAATCGAAATTTTCTACTTGCAGAAACCATTCCGCGGCCTGCTCTAGCGCCTTCTTTGGAATCAGGCCGACGATCTCGCTTGAAACCGGGATGACTCCGTAGCGCGCGGCTTCGCGTTTCACGAATTCGAAGACGCGGTGGATGGGAGTCTGCTCGAAGTCGGTCAGGTTCATCGAAACCTGAGCCAGGCCGCGCACCAGGAATCCCGCGCCTTTGACGAAGCGCAGGCCACCGCTGGAAAAGCGCACGGCTTTCGCGATTTTCTTGGCGATCTCGACGTCGGGCGTATTGAGGAAGACGTTGTAGGCAATGAGAAACTTGCGCGCGCCTACGACCGTGGCGCCGGCCGTGGGATGCACGCGGGGCTCGCCGAAATCGGGCTTGCGCGCGGGATTGGTCGCAATGTCGGCACGGATGCCTTCGAACTGGCCGCGGCGAATATTTTCCAGGTTCTGGCGTTCGGGCGTGGCCGCGGCGGCTTCGTAAAGATAGACCGGGATCTGGAAGCGTTTCGCAATCTCGGCTCCGACGTGGCGCGCCATGGCGACGCAGTCTTCGATGGTGACGCCGTCGATCGGGATAAAGGGCACGACATCGGCTGCGCCCATGCGCGGGTGCGCGCCCTGATGTTTGGTGAGATCGATCAACTCGGCGGCCTTCCCTACCCCGCGAATGGCGGCTTCCTGAATGGCTTCACGCTCGCCGACCAGGGTGATGACCGAGCGGTTGTGGTCGGAATCCATCTCGCGGTCGAGGAGATAGACGCCGGGGATCTTCATGGCTTCGACGATGGCATCGACTTTGGCCGGGTCGCGGCCTTCCGAAAAATTAGGAACGCATTCGACAAGAGTGCTGGGCATGGCGAGAAGGATAACGGGCGGTGGTTGGGTGAGGCAACTGGGGCCGCGAACGCGCGATGAATCATATAGTGGAGTTGCGGGCGTCTTGCCCGTCCTGCCGTGTGGGGACGCCCGGCGTCCACCGAACGTAATACTCCACCGAACGTAATAATAGATCGCGCAACAGGCAGACTGCGAACTATACTGCGAAACTATGCGGTGCACGCCTCGACTTTCCGGCCGCGGTTTCACTTGACGATAGTCCCGCCTAAAACGTCCGTCGGCCGTTTCCCCTGCTCATCAGCGTTTATCAGAAAGCGATCATTCGTCGAAAGGATGCGTCATGCTGCGTCGGTCCCTGCTTTTCCTGTTGCTTGTGTTGTCGTCTTTGCCGGCTCTCGCTCAGCCTGCTCTGGCTCAGAACGAGCGCCACTTCAACTTCCACTACGCATTCACGGTGAAAAATGTCAGCCCCGGCGAGCGCGTGCGGGTCTGGATTCCGCTGGCCCACTCCGACGCCTTCCAGGATGTGAAGGTCGCTTCCAAGAGCGGCGACTTGCCGCTCAAGCAGGTTCACCAGCCGGAATATCGGAACGAAGTTCTGTACGCCGAGACTTCGAAGGCTGACAAGGGCGAGTACAAGTTCTCCGTGGACTATGACGTGGTGCGGAGAGAGCACGTGGTGCTGGTGAACGGAAAACCGGTTACGTGACGCGCGGTCTGCGCCCGCGTCACGAGTCGAGTTGGCGCGATTTCTTGAGGCCGACCGACTGGTGCCGGTGACGGGAGTTCCGGCGCAACTGGCCGCGCAGGAAACAAAAGGCGCGACCACGCCGCTGGAAAAGGCGAGGGACATTTACGAATACGTTTTTCGCACCATGAAATACGACAAGAGCGGCACGGGCTGGGGACACGGCGACACGCTCTGGGCCTGCGATTCGAAGCATGGCAACTGCACCGATTTTCATTCGGTTTTTATTTCGATGGCGCGGGCCGAGAAGATTCCGGCGCGCTTTCAGATCGGCTTTCCGCTTCCGGCCGATAAACATTCCGCCGAGATTCCCGGATACCACTGCTGGGCGGAGTTCTATCTGGATTCGACGGGCTGGGTCCCGGTAGACATTTCGGAGGCATGGAAGCATCAGGAAAAGCATGATTACTTTTTCGGCGCGCACGATGTGAATCGGGTGCAGTTCACGGAAGGACGCGATCTGAAACTTGCGCCGGCGCAGGAGGGACCGCCGCTGAACTATTTTGTTTATCCGTATGTGGAGGTCGGCGGGAAGGAATATCCGAATGTTTCGATCGCGTTTTCGTTTGAGGATGTCGGGTCGAGACGCCGACGAAAGTGAGCGCCTTGCGCTAGAAAGTTTGTGGTGTCTGGCAGAACTTCGAGCGAGTGCTAGAATCCGGGGAGTTGCAAAATCCAGAACTTCAACAGCAGGAGCGCATCATGCCGAAATATGTCATTGAGCGCGAGATTCCCAACGCCGGCAAATTGACGCAGCAGGAACTCCAGGCCATCTCGCAGAAGTCCTGCGGCGTTCTCCAGAAGCTTGGTCCACAGGTCCAGTGGCTCGAAAGTTTCGTCACCGACGACAAGATCTACTGCGTCTATATCGCGCCGAATGAAGAGATGATCCGTGAACACGCCCGCCAGGGAGGTTTTCCGGCAAATCGAATTTCCGCAATCCGGTCGGTCATCGGTCCAACCACCGCGGAAGGATGAACTCTGACCACTGTGCCCAATTCACGCAGGCCGACGATCGGCGTCTTTGACTCCGGCGTAGGCGGCCTCACCGTTCTGCGGGCGCTGGTCGAGCGCATTCCCGACGCCGACTATCTCTACTTCGGCGACACGGCGCGGCTTCCTTATGGATCGAAGTCAGCGGCCACGGTCGCGCATTACGCGGTCGGGGCGGTGCGCTATTTGCAGGATCAGGGAGCGGAGTTGCTGGTGATCGCCTGCAATACGGCAACCGCGCTGGCGCTGGACGAGATCAAAGCCGCGGCGGGCGTGGAAGTGATCGGCGTGGTCGAACCGGGAGCGGAAGCGGCGGCGGCGGCCACTCGTACGCGGAAGGTCGTCGTCATCGGCACGGAGGCGACCATCAGCAGCCATGCCTACCGGCGCGCGCTCGAAGCCAGAAAAGTCGCGGTGCGGGAGAAGGCTTGTCCTCTGTTTGTGCCGCTGGTCGAAGAGGGGTGGGTGGAACATCCGGTGACCGAGCAGGTGGCAAGGATTTATTTGTCGGAGGCCTTTTCGGACGACGCGGGCGATTTTAATGCCGACGTGCTGGTGCTCGGCTGCACCCACTATCCGCTGATCAAGCCACTGTTGCGGCGAGTGGCGCCGGAGCACGTCGCGATCGTGGATTCTGCCGAGTCGACGGCGCGGGACGGTGGCGCGTCAACTGCGGATTGAACCGCTGCCGTCTTCAGCCGAGACGTCGTCAGATCAAAGAAGGAGCGAGCGGCGAGGCGTTCCCACGCTAAAGTTCTTTGCGACGGATTCGGCGGAGAAATTCAGGAAGATGGGAACGCGGTTCCTGGGGCTTCCGGTGGAAGACGTGGTGCATGTGGATTTGAAGGAATAAGCGGCGGAAGCCGTGCTGCGCACGGCTTGGACGGGCAGGGACCCCGTCCCCACACTCAATCAGCGCCGTCCTCACACTCAATCAAAAACGGCCGCCTGCGCGGCCGTTTTCTGGGCTCCTAAACTTTTCCGGCACAGCCTGGGTTCAGTACAAATGGAAATTGACTTCGACGTTAATCTGCACGGCGACCGGCTTGCCATCTTTATAAGCCGGCTCGAAGCGCCAGTTTTTTACAGCTTCGATGGCCTTTTCATCCAGACCCAATCCTAAAGTGCGAGCCACCCGGATGTCGCGCGGCTTACCATCGGGACCGACCACCAGCCACAATACGACTGTGCCCATGTGCTTAACTTTGCGGGCTTCCTCGGAATACTCAGGGTCGGGTGCATAAATCTGCTTTGGGAGCGGAAACACCGCCGCCAACGTGGAACGCTCCGCCACCGGTGCCGCCGCCGTGACCAGGACCATATCCGGGACCTTCGCCCGAACCGACGCCGCCACCGCTACCGGAGCCAATGCCGCCGCCAGAGCCGGTTCCATTCGAGGGCACCGACGGCAGATGCGAAAGCGGATCGCCCAGGTCGGGCATGTTCGGCTGCTGCAGGTGAATATCGGGGGGAACCACGATCGTCGGCGTGATTGGCAGTTTCGGGTCGAGGTTGCGCACCACGGCCATGGGCGGAGTGAACTGCTGCATGGACTGCTTGGGCAAACGCCCTTGCGATGCCTGCAGCTTGTCGCGATCGCCACCACCGCCGCCGCCGCCGCTCACGGTCTTCGAAGGCGGCAAAGCGGGAAGATCATCGGGCGCGATCAACAAGACGGTTTCTTTCGGCTTGGCGACAGCGACGATCTTCCGTCCCAGGTAGGTGGCGGCGATGATGAGGGCCACTGCCAGCACGTGGATGACGGTTGAGCCGAACGCTCCGCGCCCCTTGTAGTTGTAGAAGCCCCAGATGTCGCGCACCGGGACGGGCTTCGAGGTCAGGACCAGCGGAGGGAGTTTCTTGGGGAAGAAGAAGTCGTCAATATTGCGGAACAGGGATTTCCAGAGAGGCTCGTCCAGAGTCTGATTGTTCAGCAGAAGATGCAGTTCCGGCTCTGGACCCAGCGGTTGCGGATTCTGCGGTGTTTCGAATTCTGGCATATTTTCCCGAGCAGTAACCCCAAGTTCACGGTACGAGGAGATCGCTGATTTAGATGCGCGAGCGCTCCTCAAAGCTTGCAAAAAAGTTCGCTTGCGAAGACGGAGCGAACCTTGCCGCACCCGACTATCTCCCCAGTCAGTTAGATGCGCGCAGGTTTCGATCTGGTGAAAATTGTACACGCTTTTCGCTGACGCAGAAACAGTACTTTTTGCAATTCGTTCCCAGTGAGGCAGCTCCCAATAGACGTGTCCTTTCGCGCTCCCTATATAATGAAAAGATTCAATCAGTTGGGAGAACCTTGCCAGTGCCGATGGATCTGAAATCCACCATCAATTTGCCCAAAACCGACTTCCCCATGAAGGCGGAGCTGCCTCAGAACGAGCCCAAAATGCTGGAGCGCTGGGAGCAGATGGGCATCTACGAGCGCATTCGCCAGGCCCGCAAGGGCAAGGCAAAGTACATCCTGCACGACGGGCCGCCCTACACCAGCGGACCGATCCACCTGGGCACGGCGATGAACAAGTGCCTCAAGGATTTCATCGTCAAATCCAAAACCATGGCCGGCTTCGACGCGCCCTACGTCCCCGGCTGGGACTGCCACGGCCTGCCCATCGAAATCAAGGTCGACAAAGAACTCGGCGGCAAGAAGCTGCGAGATGCACCCCACCGATGTCCGCGCCGAGTGCCGCAAGTACGCGCAGAAGTTTCTCGACCTGCAGCGCCAGCAGTTCAAGCGCATCGGCGTCTTCGGCCGCTTCGACAAGCCCTACGCCACGATGACGCCGCAGTACGAGTCGGTGGTGCTCTCACACTTTCTTCTCTTTCTATGAAAATGGGTTCGTCTACAAGGGCCTGCGCGCCGTCTACTGGTGCATGCACGACGAGACCGCGCTCGCCGAAGCCGAAGTCGAATACGAAAACCACACCAGTTCGACCGTCTGGGTGAAGTACGCGTTGCTCGACGATCCCGCGAAACTCGACGCGGCGCTCGCCGGCAAGAAACTTTTCACCATCATCTGGACCACCACTCCCTGGACGCTGCCCGCGTCCATGGCCGTGGCTTTTCATCCCGACGAAGAATACGTGGCTCTGGAATCCGGCGGCGAGGTCTACATCGTTGCCTCCAAGCTCGCCAAAGACGCCGCCGAGAAGTGCGGCCTCGCCAATCCGCGCGAGCTCGCCCACTTCCCCGGACGCAAGCTCGAGCGCCTCAACTTCCAGCATCCTTTTCTCGACCGCAAAGTTCTCGGCGTGCTCGCCGACTACGTCACCATGGACACCGGCACCGGCGTCGTCCACACCGCGCCCTCGCACGGCGCCGAGGACTTCGCCACCGGCGTCAAGTACGGCCTCGACGCCACCAGCAACGTCGACGAAAAAGGCATCCTGCGCAACGGCCTGCCCGAATACGAAGGCAAGCGCGTTTGGGACGCCAATCAGCCCATCATCGACCTGGTCAAAAGCCGCGGCGCGCTGCTGCACACGGAAAAAACCGAGCACTCCTATCCCCACTGCTGGCGCTGCCACAATCCCGTGATCTTCCGCGCCACCGAGCAGTGGTTTATTTCCATGGAAACGCCCATGCCGGGCGGCAAAGTCGAAGGAAGACGACACGCTGCGCACGCGCACGCTCAGCGAGATCAAGAACGTCAAATGGGATCCGGCGTGGGGCGAAGAGCGGCTCTCGAACATGATTCAAACCCGGCCCGACTGGTGCATCTCGCGCCAGCGTGTGTGGGGCGTCCCGATCGCCGTCTTTCTCTGCGAAGGCTGCGGCAAGCCGCTCAACGACCACGCCATCAATCGCAAGGTCGTCGAGCTATTCGCCCGCTCCGGCGCCGATGCCTGGTTTACTTCCGAGTCCGACACCATTCTTCCCGCGCGGAACAAAGTGCCCGCATTGCGGCGGCGCGAAGTTCGAAAAGGAAACCGACATCTTCGACGTTTGGCTGGAATCGGGCGCGAGCTATCTCGCGCTGATTGCGGCCGAGCCCGATTCACTATCCTTGGCCCTCCGATCTCTACCTCGAAGGCGGCGACCAGTACCGCGGATGGTTCCAGTCTTCCCTGCTCTGCGCCATGGGTGCGCGCGGCACGCCTCCGTATCGCGGCGTGGTCACGCCCGGCTGGACGCTCGACGAAAAAGGCCAGGCCATGTCGAAGTCGCGGGGCAACGATGTGGACCCGGTTGACATCGCCAACCGCCTCGGCGGGGAGATCGTGCGCCTGTGGACTGCTTCGGTCGACTTCCGCGAAGACGTCGTCGGCTCCGAAGCCCTGATGCAGCGCGTGGGCGAAAACTACAGGAAGATTCGCAACACGTTCCGCTACATTCTTGAGCAATCTCGATGGATTCGATCCCGTGAAGGATGCGGTCGCGTTCGACGAGATGCAGCCACTTGACCAATACATGCTGCGGCAGACGGTGGACGTATCGGCGGAAGTGCAGCGCTCGTATGAAGAGTTCGCGTTCCACAAGATCTATCACCGCATCAATAATTTCTGCGGCGTGGAACTGAGCGCTTTCTATTTCGACGTGTTGAAGGACCGCCTCTACACTTCGGCGCGCAAATCGCGTGTCGCGCCGGGCGGCGCAAACTGCGATCTGGCGCATCGGCGAAGCGCTGGTGCGGTTGCTCGCGCCGATCCTGAGCTTTACTTGCGAAGAAGTCTGGCAGTATTTGCCGCCAGTCGCAGGGCAGACTGGAGAGCGTGCATCTGGCGATCTTCCCCGCGGCGGGCGACCTGCTGGGCGCGAACGAAGTTGCGATCAGCCCCTGACCCTAAGCAAAGTGAAGACTGGAAGACGTGCTGGCCGTGCGCGAAACGGTGCTGAAAGCGCTGGAAGAGGCGCGCAACCAGAAACTGATCGGAGGCAATCTGCAGGCGCAGGTCACGCTGACGGCAGCTGATCCGGTGTTCTCGGTGCTGGAGCGCTTTAAGAATGACTTGCGGTACTTCTTCATCGTCTCCGCCGTCGAAGTGAAGAAAGGATCGGGGAATGGAGACTCGCCGGTTGTGGTGCAGGTCGAGCAAAGCTCCGGGGCTGAAGTGCGAGCGCTGCTGGAATTTCTCGACTCACGTGGGCGAGGACAAGAACTATCCCACGGTGTGCGAGCGCTGCAGCGCCGTGCTCAAAGAAATTGGCGGGGCGTGACCGCGGCTTCCGCAAACGCGATAAGCTATAGGTAGGAGCCGTCTAAATGAACCGGTGAAGTAAACTGAGTCATCCCTCAAGGGCTAAAGCCCGTGTCATTGTTGGCTCGGAGCGGCACGGCTGCAGCCGTGACCTACCCCAAACCTATTTAAGGAGATAGCTTCTAGATAAAGAAAAGAAGTTTTTCGGTCCATGCGCAAATATCATTTCCTGATCGCGTTGTTCGTCGTCGCTCTCGATCGCGTCACCAAGTGGACGATCGCGCACCGGCTTTCCTTGCATGACAGCATCCCGGTCATTCCTGGATTTTTTCGCATCATCCACGCCGAGAACCCGGGCGCTGCGTTTGGCATTTTTGCGGATTCTCCCTCGGAATGGAAAGTCGGCCTGCTGATTTTGTTTTCTGTGATTGCGCTGCTGATCGTCTCCGCGCTGCTCTGGAAAAACAGCCACAGCCTGACCTCGACTGGAATCGGGTTGTCGTTGATTCTGGGCGGCGCGGTCGGCAATTTGTGGGACCGCCTCGTCAGCCGGCACGTGGTGGATTTTCTGCTCTTCTATATAGGCCCGCACCAGTGGCCGGCCTTCAATGTGGCCGACAGCGCGATTGTGGTGGGAGCGGGGCTGCTGGTGTTTGAGATCGTGTTTACCAAGTCGCCCAGCCAACAGTCGGCGTAGAGCATGCCCGTTAGCTGTCAGCTGTCTTTGCGATAGAGGAGGTCACGCATGGCTCGCCTTCTAGCTTCATTCGCTTCCATCAGAGTCTTACGTTCATCGGCGTCCATAGCCCTGCTGGTTATGGGACCGGCAGGTTCGGGTTCGCTACACGCCGGGCAGCGGTTCGCGAAGCCGGGTTTACCCGGCTTCAGTTCGAACTCAGCTGAAGCAAATCGCGCAGACTCGGATGGGAAATGCCATGGAGCTATTATGATACGGCCCTTGCCTATTTTTTGGCGGCGGCTTCGAGTTGGCGCAGGGCCGCCATGGTGGCTGCTGAAGGGTCTTTGCGGTTACTGTTTTTTGGACGTTGTTTGGTTTTGGTAGTGTAATGATTTTGCGCCATGGTGAATCCTCATTTATCGGCGGTTGGGGACGCCAGCCCTGATTCGTGCAAAAAAATGAAAACTGACGGTATCCGAGGGCTCGCCCCTGCGGACAGCCGGCGGCTGTCCCGAGGAATTTTCATGGCGTCCCGTAGAGCTGGCGGTACACATTCGCGTTTCGCAGGATGGCTTGCACGTATTCTCGGGTTTCGGTGAAGGGGATGGACTCGACGAACTCTTGCGGATCGCGGTAGTGGCCTTGTCCCAGCCAATCTCCTACGCGGTCGCTGCCGGCGTTGTAGGCGGCTAGCGCGTACTCGAACTGTCCGTTGTACTTGTCGACCATATCTTTGAAGTAGCGCGTGCCGAGTTCGAGATTTACGGCTGGCGTGTACAGTTGCGGCGCGCTGTATCCCTTGAGCTTGACTTGCTTGGCTACGGTCTTGCCCGTCTTCGGCAGAAGCTGCATCAGGCCGACGGCGTTGGCGCGGGAGAGAGCCAGCGCATTAAATTCGGATTCCTGGCGGATTAGCGATGCTACCAGATAGGGATCGAGGCCGTTGAGCACCGAATATTTTCGCAGATCGGGCCAGTAGGCTTTGGGAAAAAGCGCTTCCCAGTAGGGGCGCGGCAGGTCGGGAATGTCGACGGCGAAATAGTTGGGGGTCGAGCGCTTCATGATTTCGATGCCGCGATCGTAGCGGCCGCCGTCCTGATAGACGCGGGCCATTTCGGGCGGCGCCCAGCTTCCACCCTCCTGGCTGGCGGCGGCCTGCAACTCGCGCACTGCCATATCCGCGAGGCCGCCGTTTGAGAGCAGACGCGCTCGGGCGACTCGCAGGTTGTCGTCGGGAGGGTCGGTGGCGGTAATTTTTCCGGCGGTTGACAGCGGAGGAACGCGATCGAGCAGCGCGTAGTGCGGCGGTGGTTCGGTTGGGCTTGCTTGCGACGCGGCGCCTCCGCTCGGCAAGCCTTTCAGGCGCTGCCGGCCGAATTCCGCGTAGTAGTAGTTGTGAAAGCGGTCGGAGAGTTTCTGATAAAACGCCCGCGCCATCGCCGGGTTGTGTTCTTCTTCGGCGAGACGCGCACGCCAGTAGAGGGCGGCGGGAATTTCCGCGGAATTGGGATAGAGCGCGATTTGATTTTCGAAACCTTGCCGCGCCTCATCGTTTCGGCTTTGCCGGAAAGCCAGCCATGTAGCCTTCCAGTGCGCGTAGGATGCGCGCGCCGCCATTCGGAAAGCGCTGCTGCAACTCGCGGAAGTAATCGATGGCGCGGTCATAGTCGCGCTTCAGCAGGTACATGTTTCCGGCCGAAAACAGCGCTTGTTCGAGCCACGGACTAGCCGGACCAAACTGCCGCAATTCGTTGAGGGTTCGCTGCACGGCTTCTTCATCGCTGGTGGAACGCGCGGTCTCACTCAGCAGGTAGAGGCGCTCGGCTTCGGTGTCGGCGGTCTGCACTCCCATGGCAAGCAGAATCTGGCGCGCATCGTGGCTGCCGCCGCTTTTTTCGAGCGCTCCCGCCAGCGCCAACTGCACTTGCGGACGCTCCTCGGGACTGAGTTGGTTTTCATTAATAAGCTCGCGGTAATCGTGGGCCGCGTCGCTGTAATGTTTGGCTTTGAACAACAGATCGGCGCGGGTGCGGCGCTCGGCGAGGGAGCCGGAGATTCCGAGCTTGCGCAATTCCGTTCCCGCCATATCCGCCTCGAAACTGTTGGGAAGGTTGAAGTAAAGATTGCGGAAGGCGCTCTCCGCCTTCCGATTATCGCCCGCCGCCTCGTAGGCGCGCCCTATCGCCAGTTCAATATCGCTGCGCACCGGAGCACGGTCTTTTGCGAGCAGAGCCGCTGCCTCCGGCGCTCGGCCTTCCTCCAGCAACGCGGTCGCATAGACGAGGTGGGCATCGCGGATCAGAAGTGAATCGGGAAAGTTGTTGCTGAAATCGGCGAGCGTGGAGAGCGCCTCGGCATTGTGCGCGGTTTTCAGGTAAGCGTCGCCGAGGTAGTAGGCAACATAGTCTCCGAGTTCGCTGGCTCCGGCCTTGGCCCGGTTGAGCGGGTCGATGGCTTTGGCGTAGTCGCGATCGAGCATGCGGGCGTAGCCGATCACGAGCCAGGCTAGCGCTCCGGCATCGGCATCCTCCTTGGCGTGACGGCGGGCGTAGGCTTCGACTCCGGCATAGGCGGTGGGAGTGCGGTCCTGCAACAACTGCTGCGCCATGAGACGAAGACTGGCGGAGGCGACAAAAGCGCGACGCACCCGGCGCACGCGCGGAGAGATGGTTTTACGCTTTTTCCTAGTCGTGTTCGTGCGGGTGCTGGTGGAAGCGGCGGGCTTCTTTCTTGCCGGCGTGTTTTTGGCCGCCGTGTGTTTTTGCCGGCGCGCGCTGAGCGGGCGCGCTCTTGGCTGGAGCGCTGTCAGTTGGAGTAGACGACTGGGACTGGGCAGCTGCGGCGGGCAAAAAGCCGAGCCAGAGCAGGAAGAAAATTTCAGCAAGAACCAGGACTGCAAAACGGCGCACTCAAACCTACCTACTGCCGAAAGTTGGCACCCATGATGGAAGGGTCGTCTTCTGCGAGACTTCTTATTATTTCATGTTGAAAGTAATTGCCGGAAGCGGCAACGGTATTGCCGTAACGCTTCTGGTACGTGCCACGGCTTTTCTCGATCGCTTCTTTCAGACGGTCGTAGAGATCCTTATTTTTCCGGCCTTCGGCGACCTTGACCTGATTATAGAGTTTGATCTCGTCGACCAGAAGGCGGGCGAAACGCTCGGCCTTGCGGTGAACGCCCTGATCGTCGGGCGAGATCGAGGAAACCGGCGACGGGTCGGGAGTTGTCCCGGTCTCCGCATGGCCGATGGGCAGCGGCTCGGCCAGCGCAGGCTCCATTTCGGCAACCGCAGACTGGACTTCGGTCTGGACGTCTGGAGTTTCTGGAGTTCGGCGAGCGTGCTTTGGGCTTCGGCGGTCATGCCCTCGGCGGCCGTCGCTGGAATTGGAATGGAAATTGGAATTGGAGCCTCAACTGCGGCGGTGGCTGAGGCCGAGGCTTCGCCCGCTGACGCCGCTGCCGCCATGGCGTAGCCAGGAGCATGAGAGGCGAAGGGATCGTTGAACTGCGCCACAGTGTTCGCAGCCGATGACGGCGTCTCGGCCGCCGGGACGCCATGACTCTCCAAATGATGACTGTCGGCGTGCGCCGCGGACGGTTCCTTCTGCGCTTGCTTGCGCAGCGAATTGACCTCAAGCCATGCGCTGGTAGAAAGCACGAGCAGTTCGAGCGAGCCGGCGTCGAGAAAACCCGCCGCCGCGGTTCCACTGTCGGCGTAGACCAGTGCGGCAACTTTGTCTTTCAACATCAAGGGAAAAATCCAGACTTCTCCGCTGGCTGGCGTTCCGAATACCTCGAGGAAACGCGGGTCGAGGTCGGCAACCGGCACGCTCGCCAGGGCGCGATCACCGTTGGCACGGCCGATCACACTAACGACGGCGGGAGCGTTTTCGTCGAGCGCGAAATCTTTCATCGCTTCGTTGTTGGCAAAGCCACGTGCCTGCCATCCGATGGCATGGTTGCCCTTTACGACAAAGAGCGCGACTCGGGCGGCGTAGCGGGCGCTAGTATCGAGCAACGCGCGCAGAATCTCCCGTTGTGAGGCACCCAACTGAATTTCGGCGACGGCGCGCGCCAGCTCTGCCGCGCCGGAGGCGGGCGCAGCATTGTTAGTGGTGGGTGCGGCTACGATCTCTTCCATCACGCGGCGGACAATCTCGGTGCGTAGTTGGGCCGCATGGCTGTCCAGCACCTGGCCCACCACCCGTTCCACAATGGGTTCAATCCAACCGTGCTGCTTCATGCGTGCTCCGAGGTAGACCTCTTTGTGGGGAGAAGGAGTAACCTTCTAATCTTTGATTATAGGGCCGATGGCAGGCTTTCACGGGACACCTTAGTACTTGCCCTTCTGGTTACGTGAGAACTTCGGTCGTCCCTCCGGGACTTGAATCATTTCTTCCACTTTTCCCAGCGCTGAAGCGCTGGGCTAAGCTAGGACGCCCCTCCGGAGCTGAATTCTCGATGATTTTGGTTCTACCGGATTGCCCGTTAAGTAGTTCTCACGCACACGCTTTCGTTTACCTGCGGCAGCCAATCGCTAAGCGGGAGGAACTTTTCTGGCAGGCGCGCGTGGAAACAACACAGCGAAAACCACGGTCAGCAAGTACAATATAACTGCGGATTGAATCGCGCTGTCTGGAAAAATCTGCATCAAGTTACGAATGAGTACCATCCAACCCAACATAGAGCAACCGGTCAGCGACGAAATGGCGCTGGTCCGGCGGGCCAAACGCGGCGACGATCAAGCGTTTGAAGAATTAGTACGGCGCTATGATCGCAACGTTTTCCGCATAGCACAGCACATTACGCAGAATCGCGAGGACGCTGAAGATGTGGTTCAGGAAGCGTTCCTCAAGGCGTATGGGAACCTGGCGAAGTTCCAGGAACAGTCGAAGTTTTATACCTGGCTGGTGCGGATCGCGGTTAACGAAGCCCTGATGAAGTTGCGCCGGAGGAAGCCAGAACGCACGGTTTCTCTGGACGAAGACGTAAAAACCGAAGATGACTCGCTGCCCCGCGAGGTTGCGGATTGGAGCCCCAATCCGGAGCAGATGTACAACCAGGCGGAGTTGCGGGACATACTGACGCGCACCATTCAGGGATTGCCGGCGGGGTTTCGAACGGTGTTCGTACTCCGTGACGTGGAAGGGCTGTCGACGGAAGAAACGGCCCAAGCGCTGGAGCTGAGCGTTCCGGCGGTGAAGTCGCGGTTGCTGCGAGCGCGCCTGCAATTGCGCGAGCGGCTGAGCCGATTCTTTCAGAAGCGGGCGAGTGGAGACGGTGACAGTGGAGATGGCGACCAGTGAAGTGTTCTGAGTTTCTAAACGAGCTGACCAACTACCTCGATGGCGCGCTGGACGCCCGGACCAAGTCCGAACTCGACGATCATCTGGCGTGGTGCCACAACTGCTACGTCGTCTGCGATACCACTCGCAAAACCATCGAAATCTACCGCAACTCGGAGCTCTACGAACTGCCCGACGATTTGCGGGTGCGGCTCCGATCGGCCATCATGACCAAGTGTGCGGGGCACAAGAAGTCCGTCCCGCCGAGTTGAGCGCCCGGTCTTGCTCCTCTTTCCAGTCGTTCGCCGCTGTCGTTCCGCTGAAAGTCGTTCTCCTGAAAGTCGTTCCCTTGAATGCCCGCAAGTGACTTGATTCCGGTCCGCCTTCGCGGGTGTACCTACTGTGTTATCAGCGGCGCGAACCTTTTCCGCGCTCCTCGAATCTAATTGGTTAGAGTTCATCTTTAAGTATTCAGGCAAAGGGGATGAGCCAGTTTTGTCGGGTTTATTCTGTGGAGGTCAACCGATGTTTTCAAAGCTGATGGACGCCATGTTCGGCTGCCGGCACGCTCGCTACAGTTTTCCGATCACGGTGCGCGCCGGTTCGCGTCGTAGCCCTGCTTCGCGGACGGGGACCTACGTCGTGTGCCTGGACTGTGGCAGAGAATTCGGCTACGACTGGCAAGAAATGAAGATCATGGGATCGCAGCCCAGACAAGCCGCGCATTCCTTGGTTACGAAAGAAGCCGCGTAAGGACCCGCTGGTCTCTTACCGCCCGTTCTTCGAGGCGTTTCGCGGCCAAAAGTGAACATTCCTCGCTCACCCCTGCCAATTCTTGCTCTGCGTTTTCCCGTTTTGGGTCAGCCCCAGCCTCTAAAATTTTACTAACTCCTTGCCCTCCGACAGGCGCATAATTGAGTTGGCGCCGACCCGCGGAGCATGCTTCGGTTCATGAGAAGCGTTCCCGCTTGCGGTCGGACGGGAGGTGTCTGTGCCTCTTTCCATGCTTCGGGAGTTCTTGGATCGTAACCGCATTCAATACATGGTGATCTCGCACTCAGTGGCCTATACGGCCCAGGGGATTGCTGCCCTCACCCACACACCGGGAAAGGAACTGGCCAAAACCGTCATGGTTATGGTGGATGGTCGTCTCGCCATGGCGGTGGTGCCGGCTTCGTTCCGGGTGGATTTGTACCGGCTCAAGAAATATTTGGGAGCAGGCTCAGTAGAACTGGCCAGCGAGCTCGAATTTCGCGGTCGTTTTGCCGATTGCGAAACCGGGTCCATGCCACCCTTCGGCAATCTCTATGGCATGGATGTTTTCGTGGACCAGGCGCTGGCTGAGGACAAGGAAATTGCCTTCAACGCGGGTTCGCACCGTGAACTGGTGCGCATGAGATTTGCCGATTTCCGCGATTTGGTGAAACCGGCGATCATCGCGCTGGCGGCGGGCAAGGCCGGTGCTCACGCGGCTTGACGGCTGCGGGAAAGTCGTGATCGTTGGTCGTTGGTCGCTACTCGTTTGGCTTTGTCGCCAGAGCGGTTGTTCGCGAACGACCAACGACCATCGACCTAGCGACTGTTGCTGAAGCCGCCAATCGGCGGAGCGGACGTTGGGCAAAGTGGGACATTCCTGTTTTTTTCATACACTCTTCATAAATCCCTGTGTTAGATTTGCCGCTCCACTCAAAATTTTCTGGAGGCAACTGAATTGGGCAAGGACATGGTCCCCAAGAAGATCTTCTTCACCAAAGGTGTGGGGAAACATCGGGAGCGCCTCACCTCTTTCGAACTCGCGTTGCGCGACGCCGGCATCGCGGCGCAAAACCTGGTGCGTGTCTCTTCCATCTTTCCGCCCAACTGCAAGCTGGTCCCACGCTCGCAGGGACTGACGTATCTGCACCCCGGAGAAGTCGTATTCGCGGTGGTTGCCGAAAACTCCACTCACGAGCCGCATCGCCTGCTCGCCTCTTCGATCGGCGTCGCCATCCCGGCCGATCGCAATACTTACGGATACCTGAGCGAGCACCACTCGTTCGGTGAGACCGAAGACGCGGCCGGAGATTACGCCGAAGAACTCGCCGCCGAAATGCTGGCCACCACTCTGAACGTGGAGTTCGATTCCGACCGCTCGTGGGACGAGAAGAAGGAGATTTATCGCATCTCGAACAAGATCGTCCGCACGGCCAACGTGACGCAATCGGCGGTGGGGGACAAGCGCGGGCTGTGGACGACGGTGATTGCTTCGGCGGTGCTCATCTTTGATTGATTTAATGATTGATCGAGCTTGTGGCACATCGTTTCGTGTGGGGACGGGTGTCCTCGCCCGTCTAGGTGGTCCGTCGTCGCAATCACGCTTGGGGGGCCTGCCCGGCGAAGTGGAAGGGCTACTCCTTCTGGCTCTTATCGAAGCGCATCCGTGCCAGCGAGTCGACCTCACTATCGAGCTCACTTTGCGACGGGGCACCTGCTCTGACCACGAGGATTCGTCTATCGGACAGCGTAATCACGATTGCTGAGTTGTAACGGGGCACTTGATCCGGAGCGGAAAAATCGAGCCGCCAATAGTCATAGCTCGGCTTGGAAACCTTGGTTGGAGCATCCATCTTGACGCCTGTCACGCCCCGCCACGTCTGCCTAATCTCGCCAATATAGGCTAGGGCAATAGTATCGTGCGTCCTGTCGCTACTCCGCTGCTTTTGTCGTAAAGAAAGGCCATTTTGTGTGCACCACCGCGCTGTGGTGTATCCCAGGGTCAAATCATGCGTTCGCGGCCAGTAGTGTCGTGACCGAAGAGTTTCTTGTTCTCGACGACCTTGGGGCTGAATCTCTCTGGAAACTCGTACGTTAGCCCCATGCTCTCTTCGCGGAAGACATTTCCGCGAACGCTGCTTTCCCCCTGAGCAACGCATAGTGTGCAGATAATTATCGCGCTGACTAACGCCCCAATTAACCGCTTCATTCCCCCGCCCTCGCCAGCGTCTTCTTCCCCGCAGGCTTCTTCTTCAGCCGCTCCAGCACGGCGGCTACAATCAGCGGCAGGCCTACGGTGGCATCCACGAAAACTTCTCCAAACTTCCCGCCTTCGGCTGGAGGCACAAATTTGCCCCAGGAAACCGCCTCGCTGTAGGGACTGCCCGAAAGTCCGCCCCAGAACACTGGCTCCGGGCAGATGCGCAGTCCGTAGTGATAGCGTTTCAGCGGCAGGTCTTCCCCGCCCCGGCGGTGGCGCAATTCGATGAACGGCCCGAATTGCTGCGACCAGTTACGGGGGACGCCTCCGCCGATGGTGAAGATTCCCAGGCGCTTCTGACTCAGCAGGGTTGCGGCGAAGTGCTCCAGGTCTTCGAAGGGATCGAAGCGGAATCGCGGCTTCCCTTTCTTATCGCGTTCACGGTTAGTCAACGCGTAATCGAGGCCGAGCTCGGAATCGGAGAACGCGGGCACAAATACCGGAACATTTTTTTCGTAGGCCGACTTCAGAATGCCGCGTTGACCTTTGGCGTGCTTCGCCAGATGCGCCCCGATCGCGCGGTTCAACTTATACGAGCACATCACTTCGTCCGAGTCCCAGCCGCCGAACACCGCAGCCATCACGCGCTCCACGTCGTCGAGGTTCTGCTCGGGCTCGAGCGTGTCATAGACGCGGTTGTATCCGGCCTCGTAGAGTTCCTCGTCGGTGAGCTCGGGATTATGCCGGAAATGCGCGCGCCCGGTCGCTTCGACCAGCCCATGCGCCATCAGCGCGCCGGTCGAAACAATGGCATTCACGATGCCGCGATCGATCAGCTCGGCGATCACCAGGCCCTGCTTGGCCACGGTCATCGCGCCCGCAAGCGTCATGACGACGAAGCATTCTTTGTCGCGCGCCATCGCCTCCAGCACGTCGGCGGCTTCGCCGAGTTGGCGGCCGGTGAACGCAGTCCTCGACATCGCGCGCACCAGGTCGTCAATGGAATGAATCTTGGCGAGATCGAGCGGCTCCAGCGGAATCAGCCGGTCGGCCACCGGATCGTGCAGCTTGCGGTCGATGCCCGCGCCTTCGGTCATGATGACCGTGCTTTGCGGCAGTTTTGTGCTTCAAAAGACGAACCTCCAGAATGAGAAACCGATTTTGACCGAAGAAACAATTTACTAGAAGTGAGAGAAACGCGGCGACCCGCTTTCACAATCTCGGTAGTGCCATGAGAGTGCGTTGAGAAAAGGCCTCGCAGGGCCGAGGCCCCTGTGAGAAGACAGCGCCAAGCCGAAGCCCCTGGGATCACTGAGGCGAAGTGTGCGCTACCGTACCGCAAACGCATCCGAACTCGTATTAGTATTGCAGCACTGTGTAAATTTGCTCGTGGGAGAAGATTAAGGGGGGTGTCTTGTGGAACGCTCTCGTCCAGCCAAGAATTGACTGCCCAATCTGCGATCAGCCAATCGATCTGCAAACCGATACGTGCACCGATGAAAACGGCAAAGCTGTTCATCAGGACTGCTACGTGAAGCGCCTTCATCAGGGCAATTCCTCTGAAAGCGCGGCTGACTAGACCCGCAGATTTTCAACGCTCAGCACAAAGTCATACCATTCACGTCCTCATCGACCACTTTGATATCCTAGTGTGGCGTCCGACAAGTTCATGGCATAAATCCACGCTGTCATCCTGAGAGATAAGCAAGGTAAGAGAAACAAGGTTAGAGGAACAAGGTTGGGGAAAAAGTGCGAGACAAGTTCACCGTCGCCCTGGTCCAGATGTCATGCGGCCCCGAGCCCGCCGACAATCTGGCCAAAGCGCTCGATCGCGTATCGGAGGCGGCACGAAGGGCGCCGACGTTGTTTGCTTGCCCGAGCTCTTTCAGACGCAGTATTTTTGCCAGCGCGAAGACGCCGCTTTGTTCGATCTCGCGGAGCCGATCCCGGGCGCGGGGACGGAGAAGCTGGCCGCCGCTGCCCGGCAGAATAAAGTTGTGCTGATCGCGTCGCTCTTCGAGAAGCGCGCGCCGGGACTCTATCACAACACGGTCGCGGTCTTTGATTCCGGCCGCGATTCCGACGGCGCGCTCGTCGGCATCTACCGCAAGATGCACATTCCCGACGATCCGCTCTACTACGAAAAATTTTATTTCACTCCCGGCGATCTTGGCTTCAAAGCCTTCGACACCTCCGCCGGAAAACTGGGCACGCTCGTCTGCTGGGATCAGTGGTATCCCGAAGGCGCGCGGCTTACGGCACTGCAGGGAGCTAGCATTCTTTTTTACCCGACCGCTATTGGATGGCATCCGGCGGAGAAGGCCGAATTTGGCGTGGCGCAACATGACGCCTGGCGCACCATCCAGCGGGCGCACGCCATCGCGAATGGCGTTTATGTTGGCGTGGTGAATCGCGTCGGCTTGGAGACTGGCAACATTCGCGGCAATTCCGTCCCTGGCAAAGGCCTCGAATTCTGGGGAGGGTCGTTCTTTTGCGATCCCTTCGGCCGCGTGCTCGCCGAAGCTTCGCACGACCGGGAAGAAATTCTGCTCGGCGAAGTGGACATGCATCATCTGGAGGACATTCGCCGCAACTGGCCCTTCCTGCGCGACCGCCGTATCGACAGTTACGCTCCCATCACCAGCCGCATGATTGACGAAAAGTGACCGCAGCTAAGAGGGAACGTGACTGACCTAAGATGATGGACCTAAAATGACCGGACGAACAATGGCTAGATCATCCGCCGCGCGCGCGAAACTCCTGCCCGCCGCACGAGGATACCGCATGCCTGCGGAGTGGGAACCGCACGAGTCTACTTGGCTCGCCTGGCCACATTTGCGGGGCGACTGGCCAGGCAAGTTTGAAACATCCCGTGGGTCTATGCGGAGATCGTCCGCAACCTGGCGCGGCATGAGCGGTGTGGACCTGATCGTCAATGACGCGAGTTGGGAAAAGCGGGCGCGCACGGTGCTCGAAAAAGCGGGCGGCTTTTCTGGCACACTCGCCGACAATATTCGCTTTCACCGCTGGCGCACCGATCGCGTGTGGATGCGCGACTCGGGTTGCATTTTCCTGACGCCGCCCGCCGATGACGCCGATTCGCGGGTTGCTCGCTTTGCACTTTCAGTTCAACGCATGGGCGAAGTATCCGAATTACAAGCTCGACGAAAAAATTGGCGAGCGCATGGCGAAGGCGGCTGGCGTTCGCCCCGTGCAGCCGTTCAGCCAAAAACACCGCGTCGTGCTCGAAGGCGGATCGATCGACGTCAACGGATGCGGCACTCTGATCACCACTGAGGAGTGTCTACTGTCCACCGATCAACAACGTAACCCGCCCATGGATCGCGCCGCTTATGAACAACTGTTCGCCGACTATTTTGGCGTGCAATCCGTCATCTGGCTGGATAGCGGAATCGCCGGGGATGACACTCACGGCCACGTCGATGACATCACCCGCTTCGTCGCTCCGAATACCGTGGTCACGATGATCGAGCAGAATGAGCAGAGTGAAAATTATGCCGCCCTGCATGCGAACCTGGGACGTCTGAAAAATGCGCGCACTTCCGATGGGCAGAAGCTTGACATCGTTGAAATTCCTCTGCCGCGTCCGGTCGTATTTGAGGGCCGACAGTTGCCCGCCAGCTACGCCAATTTCTATATCGCGAATGGCGTGGTGCTGGTGCCGGTTTTCAACGATCCGAACGATCGCATCGCGCTCAACACTCTCGCCGAACTGTTCCCTACACGCGAGATCGTGCCGATTTATTCCGGCGATCTGATCTGGGGATTCGGCGCGCTGCACTGCATGACGCAGCAACAACCGGCCAAATAATCCAAGCTTGTGGAGGGCTGGACGTCCCCGCCCGGCCGGACGGCGATGACGCCCGTCCCTCCATCGTGGTCGCGCGGTTACGTTGGGGAAGGCGCACGCCACATCTGCTTCATCATTTA
>CAVRYC010000045.1:0-59401 GCA_963725245.1 uncultured Acidobacteriaceae bacterium
CGTGGCATTGTATTTCCTTTCATCTAGGATGCTATTTCCGAGAGCTAAGGGGTCGGGAAGCGCACGAACGGGATGCCGGAGAGGACGGGACCGGCTGGTCGCAGCGCGGGTGACCGAAATGCTCGGCGGCAGGGGACGAGCACGCACGTAAGGGGGTACGCGCGCTTCCCAAAAGAGTTGGCTGCACGCTGGAAAGCGGGTGCATGGAGATTTGTATCGCGGACGGCGTCGAGGCAGAGCCTTCGGACGGACAGCCGCTGAGCTTGAAAGCTTTTCGCCGCTATGGCTCAGGTCCTCGGGTTGGCCTGCTTTAGAGGATCGAGCCTGGTCCGGACGTGCACCCGTCCGAGCCTCGACGTGGAAGTCAGGGGGACTCGTTCGCGACTGGCGTTTGTCTGGCGTTCGTTCAACCACTCCTTCAGCTTCGAGTGTATCTGGGCAGGAAAATGTCCCGATTTCGCGATAAACGCGTCCGCGCCAGCCGCCGCACACATCTGGCGGGCAGGCTGAGTGTCGTTGGAGGTGACTATAAAAACGCCCGGTGGATGGGGAAATTCCTTCGGGACCTCGGTCACCTGGGCACCATTGGGATGGGGTAAGTGCAAATCCATCAGGACCAGTTCCGGTTCCAGGCTCGCAGCCGAGAGCAGACTGTGTGGCCATCAGCAGCAGTGCCGATAGTCTCGACTCCCCGTTCCTGGGCCATGATCCTCCTCGAGAGTTCGAGCATGGTAGGAGAGTCGTCCACCAGAAGTGTTTTGATCCGCTTCGACGTTTTGCCGGCTGTGTCCGGCTGCTTCCTTGCGGCTTGATGGACGGTGGTTTCATACGCATTTCCAGCTCTTAGCCTCGCTGCGGTTGAGCCAGTGCGTCGCTCGCCTTCTAGTGGGACTGTACATCCCGTCACATCGCCCTGGCGTGAGCCGGCGCGTCCATCGCTGGGCCCTTTCGGACTCGGTGAAGTACATCAGCAAGGTTCCACCGCGCCGAACCGCCTGCTCGATCCGACGAGCGTGCTTTGTTTGATCGGGCCTTATTCCCAAAGCAACTCTGGTGTTTCGAGGCAGGTGCCGGGGAACTGTCTTGCCTAGTGTGAACACTTCCTCGGCCTTGGGAACGGAGCGCAAGGTAGTTACATCCACCATCACGCCGGTCCACCGGTTTAAGGTCAACAAGTCCTCGACCTCCTGAAGCGCGGTAGCTAGCTCGCCCAGCGGCATTTCTCCTTCATGGGTGAGAAAGACGCACCTTTCTTCTGGGACAGGATTTATGAAGTAGGACATGGTTGGGCTTCTCAATAGCTGAAGCTGCGTGGGCGGGGAACCAACGCGGGGCAGGTCCGGTCCAAAGCACGTGCAGTTCCATGCAACTCTCGGCAGTTGGTGATTAGCGCGGCCCCATGGCTGTGTTCGTTCGTGACTCAAGACAATCTGCCCGTCACCCGAGGTGCCAATCCTCCCTGGAGTAATCTCCTCAGCCGGATGCCCTGCGGTCGTCCGATCTCGATTGGGTCACAGCTTTCGTTCATGTTGTCGCCTCAGTTATCAGCAATACGTGGGTCTAAACACTTTCTGTGCCACACTGCCGCTCGCACTAGAACCTGTTGAGGATCATGCATTTATGCCGTTTGCCCCAAGTCCTGGAGGGGGTCGGAATCTTGGACGTCCGAACAAATGCACATCGCCGATTCAACGAATAGATGCTCGCGCACTGGCGAAACTACTTTCTGATGATACAAGCGGACGGAGGTCCTTCACCAAGCGGTCAAAGTTTCGCACGTTCGGTTTTACGACACCGCCAAGGCGCACGACTAAACAAGCTAACTACCCTAAGAGCGTGTTTTGAAAATGGCATTTTCATGCGGCAGCTAGACGTCTGACCATGATGCGAATCATGCAAATGCGAATCATCGCCTCGCTATGATCCAGGCGCACTTCATAATCGGTGCGAAGTCGCCGCGATTTGTAGAACCAGCCAAAGGTTCGCTCGACAATCCAGCGCTTGGGCAGAACCTTGAAGCCTTTGACCCGGTCGCAACTCCGCACGATTTCGAAATGGAGCTTGCCGAAGGGCCGCCGGCTTGACCCACGGTACCAAGGCTCCCAAGTAGCCGCCATCGGCCCAGATGATTTGCAGCCGCCCAAACCATTTGACCAGTGTCCCGATCAAACTCTTGGCGGCATCGCGATCCTGCATGGCTGCGCGGGTAATCATGACGGCCAGCACCAGTCCCAGGGAGTCGACCGCCAAGTGACGTTTGCGGCCCTTGATCTTTTTTCCCGCGTCGTAGCCCCGTTCTCCGGCTTGATCGGGGGTTTTGACCGATTGGCTGTCAATGATGGCGGCCGTCGGTGCCACGTTGCGGCCTTCGGTCTTTCGCAGCCAGTCCCGCAGGGTGTCGTGAATAAAGCTCCAAGTCCAATCTTGGGTCCACTGGCGAAAGTAGCCGTAGACTGTTTGCCAAGGGCCGAAATCCTTGGCAGGAGCCGCCACGCACAACCGGAGCTGACTCTGTAGCAGATCGCGTTGAGCAGCGTGCGGCGATCCAGTTCAATCGGACGCCCGCGTTTGCCTTTGCCCGATTTTGGCTTGCGGGACGAGCGATTTGATCTGGTTCCATTCTTCATCGGTAAGGTCAGTTGGATAAGCCGGATGCGTTTGCATCCCTCTCATCTATACCAAGTACGGCATGGTACAACTATAACGTTAAAGCCGAGCTTCTCGCCCGCTGCTTAATGATCAGAGGCATTTTCCAAACACGCTCTAATAAAAACCACATGCGCAGATTTGCGAACCGCTGGCACGGGCTGTGCCTGAGTGAGCGTGAAAACCGAATCATACAGGACAATGAAAGTCATTCGTCGTTCGTCATTGCTTGGTCCTTCGTGCTACGTCATTGGCCATGTCCTGGCTGCACTGCTCCTCTCGGGGTGTGTGCATCCTCAGCTCAACGCCCCCATCCCGTTTCAGGTGTTCGAGACAGGGCCTCGTTCAGTCGAGGAGATGCACGCTGCCTTGGAGAAGGGCGACCCCGTGAGCTAGGTTCCGGTTTGGTCAGTGTTGCCTTAACGGTTGGGGCATGCCCAAGGACCCGGCAGCGGCGGAAACCTGGTTCCGAAAAGCTGCAGAACGCTTCGCGCCGCTGCTGAACGGGGCGACGCCGCGGCACAGGATAACCTCGGAATGATGTACCAGCAACGGCTTCGGCCTGCCCAAGGATCCTTGCGAATCGGCGAAATGGTGCCGGCAAGCGGCTGAGCAGGGTTACCCCGCGGCGCAGATTCGTCTCGGAAACAAGTATCGGTTCGGTGACGGAGTGCCGAGGGATGCCGCTGAAGCTGCGAATTGGTTCCGTAAAGCCGCCGAGCAAGGCGACCGCTACGGTCAGGAACGAATTGGCTGGGCCTATTATGTAGGGGTGGGCATCGAAGTTGACTTCGTGCAGGCTTTCCAATGGATGAATCTCGCAGCAGCCCAAGGCGACCTTGCTGCACAAGAAGTCAGGGATAGCCTGGAGCAATCCATGTCGCCCGCACACCTCGCGGAAGCCCAACGGCTCTCAAGGGAGTTCAAACCGACGAATTCCTTCCATGCGGCCAGCGGTCGCCAGTCAACGCTGGACGGTTGTGAAAGGGAAAAACCGATCAAGTCGGCTCGGTCGGCAAGAATGGCAGTTAAGCCCTGGCGGTGTTCTTCCACTTGGCACGGACGTTGCCGTTGTGCATCTCATCGGCGCGCTTGCCAGCTTCAGAGATGCGTGCCGATGCGAACCGACCCAGACCCATCAGAGCCGCGCCGACTCGCTTGAACTTGTCTGCGGACAAGGCGCCGAGCCGTGCTCACCGCCCTCGGCCTCAAGCTCCGCTTCGCCCCAGGCTGAGCGCTTTGACTCCGAGAACTGCCTACAAGATACGCCCTCTGGCGCTCGTTCCACACGGTCTCCCAGGGCCAATCTTCATGGCGGCCAGCTCTTTTGCGATGTCGGTCGAACTTGCCGGATCGGGGGCGGCCGCGGGTCGAGCGGGAGATACTTCAGGGGCAGCCGCGGGATCGTGAAGGGCTGCGACTTTCGCCGGAGCATCCGGTTGCGCCGGAGCCTGCGCGTAACACCGCGGAGCCTGACCAACCGCGAGACTTAGAACAAGCATTGAAGGGAAAGTCGAAGCCACTACGGCCTTACGCAATAAAGTTCTCATAAGTTTCTTATCTCTACATCCCTTTCGGTTTGAAGTTACTCTTCACCGCATGACCGCCGCCTAGTGAAAAGCATTACCAGTTCATTTACTGCCTAACTTACCGCCTAACTTCGTCTTTTACGGCTGCCGTTCATCTCCGCGTTCCATTCGTGTGAAATCATCGGAGTGTCTACAAACTAAGCGGAGCTAGTCGCCGCGTCCAATAGATAATTCTTGTCAGGACGATCACGTAATTGGCCAATAGGCAGTACTAATGATCAACATATGTGTCATAAGGTTAACCTTTGGCCTGCTCGCGCTTGTTTGCGTGGGGGACGTTTGTCATTGGATACCTAAGTGCACAAAGATCTCGTAAAGAGCCCATAAAAAATCTATTAAGGTTTGAAGAGGTAAGACTTGAAAAGGCTAGATTCGCGCGAGTGCCAACCAGGCACCCGGAAAAAGCTCGCGATCGAGGATCAGCAGCGGGGCATTCCTGAATGATGTACGCGAAGAGAGTCTTGCGCCCCGTAACCCGCTCAACCATGGAGGGAGCAGAGCGTTGGTTACGCGTTCTGTAGCTTATAGCTGTGCTCCACTCAACTCCTGCAAACCATTGGCGACCTGCAGCCTGTTCTCATCGGACGGACATGCCGGCCCTTCCACGGAATGCGCCAGACGGTTGTCGGTTGCCGCTTGGATGGAAGCTGCCAATGCCGCTTCCATCATTACCCGGGCTCGATTGGGGGCCGTCGGGCTGCGAAACATTCCGAATCGAGCCTCGGGAAGCACAGGCAGCCCGGCGGCCTTGACCTCACAAATCCCCGGATTCCGGACTGTTTCCGGGAGCAGCGCCGATACCCCCAAGCCAGAGTCGAGCGCTGCCAAGGTTGCATCCAGGCTTGCGCTTTCGAACACCACACGCCATTCCCACCCCGCTCTGCGCAAGGAAGAAAGGATCTTGTCGCGCCACCAGTTCGTGCTTTCACACAGTACGAGCGGCAGGCTCTTCAGCGGATCGGCAGAAAAATCTGTGCCGGCAAGCCAGGCTAAGCGGGATCTCCACTCGATGACGGGCCGGCCTGCCATGCGCGTGGGATCGCTGATGACAAAGTCCAGTTCCCCTTGCGTGAGCAGGAATTCGAGCTTTCCCGGCGCAGCGACGATAAGTTTCAGTTCAACATTGGGATGGATCCGCTGGAATCGCTTCAGGGCGGGCGTGAGTCCGGCGAGCGCCGTTTGCTCGCTGACGCCGAGGCGCACTGGCCCCGAGGCGGATTCTTCGCGGAGCCGCGCCAGCGCTTCTTCATTGAGGTCGACGGCACGATTGGCATACGTTACCAGCAGTTCGCCGTGGCTCGTCAGTTTCACGCCACCCCGGCTTCGGTAGAATAGTTTCCTGCCGATGACCTTTTCCAGGCGCAGCATCTGTTGGCTCACCGCCGGTTGAGTCTTCGCAACCGCTGCTGCAGTGCGTCCCATACTCCCGTGCTGAACTACTGCGAGAAACGTACGCAGAAGACTGAGCTCCAAATCCCCTCGATCAATCGTCATCGTCATGTGGAAACCTTGCCCGCTCGTTAACCTTGCATACTCTGCTCTTGCAGATTCTCGACGTCTTGAACGGTAGAGTGTGGGCCATGAAGAATTCATGAAGAATCTTTATGAAAACTTTGGCTGAGCTAAATAAAAATTTTGGTTAGCGGTGCGTGGTCGTAATGAGGCCGCCGAAGAACTTGAGAAATTGACTTCTCCGATGGATGACGGCCGATAAGAATGGATGACTGCCGATGCCCACGAAGGCATTTCAGACGCTGCTGGTTGCTTCTTGTGCCCACCGCAGGGCCTGCCACCAGGTTGAGGCGACTTCTTCATCGGGCAGTTTCAATTGTTTGGCGAGTTCGCTCGATTGCGACCACTCACCCGATTCCTGGGCCAGCATGAGTTGATACAGGGGTCTGAGGCTACTGTTCTGGCCGAGCAGCGCCGTCTTCGTTTCGCGCTCCACGGGTAGTTGTTCCAGGAGCACTTCCATGCTGACCTCAAGGATGGCGTCCATGATGGAGAGCAGGCCCATCAGGAACAAATCGGTGTTCGATTGCAGCCGGTTGGAGAGCAGTTCGCAAAAACGGGCGCGAGCCAATCCCATCAGCACCAGTTCGCTGCACCTCTGCTCGGCTGCGCCCACAGTGACGACGAGCCGGATCCAACGCCGCATTTCCCGTTCTCCCAGAACGGCGATGGCATGGCGGATCGACTTGATTTCGAGGGCAAATCCAAAGAGCGGGGAATTCAGGTAGCGGAGCAAGCGGTAACAAATCGAGGCTTCCTGCTTGAGCATCTTCTCGAGTTCTCGCATGTCGATTTCCCTGCGGGAGACCATTTCGAGCAGCCGTATATAGTGCAAGCGGCTGGCGGGAACTTCGCGGCCGATGACGATTTCGGGCCGGCAGAAAAAATATCCCTGGAAATAGACGAATCCCATGTCGCGGGCCTGACGATACTCGTGAGGCGTTTCGAGCTTTTCCGCCAGCATTTTGCACGCCGGGGAGCCAAACCGGCGCATCATGCCAGCCCGTTCTTCCGGCTTGGTTGCCCGGATGTCGACTTTTATGATGTCGGCAAACTCGACCAGCGGTATGCGCGGGTCGTTGGGCGCGAAGTCATCGAGGGCGATGAGATAGCCGGCCGCTTTCAGCCGCTTGCAGGCAGCGATGACGCGGTCTTCGGGCTCAACCGTCTCCAGAATCTCGGCCACGGTCTGGTGTGGGGGCAGCAAGGTAATCAGATCTTTGAACAGAACCTCACAGGTGCAATTCACGAAAGCGCGGCGCTTATCGCAAAGCATGTTGATACCGTAAAGCAGGGAGCTATCCAGCGTGGAGCGGGCCGCAAGTTCCGGATCGGCGTTGAAGTAGTCTTCGACACCGTTGCGGAAAAGAAGTTCGTACCCGAACACATTCTGCGAGCGGTCGAGAATTGGCTGGCGGGCAACGAAGCGCTGTCCGGGCAGCGCAAGCGAGTTCGACCGAGAGGTTTTCTCTTTGGCAGGAGCGGGTTTCACACCTCTTATATCGGCGTAGCCGTGGCGGAACTTCAGGCAAAACCGCGCGGCATGTCGTCTTCCGGAAATTGAAGGATTTACCAACCGGCGCTTGCGGTCGAACCCTACAACCATGCATGCTTCCGGTCCGGTGCAAGCCGGAAACGAGGTGCTCGGGATTCCAAGGTAATGTCCCAGATGTGGAAAACTAAAGGCACTTCCCCCTTGCGCAGTCGGCGGTTTCATGAGTAACATCAAAGTGTTCCCAATGGCCAAGCTTCCAGCCTGGCCGTTCGCGCCCAGTAAAACTCCAGGCGCCTAGATTAAAAGATAGTTTGAACATCGTTCTCGAATAGCATCCAGCCGATGTGGGGTTTGGTCTGCCGGTAGCCGGTTTGCAGTGAGCCACGCGCAGTGAGCTACGCGTTGCGCCACACGTTTAGAGTGCCGACTAACGTGCCGACCGCAAGGAAAAAGGAAAGACGAAACAATCGGGCCTGTGATCCAGGCCGGGGATTAACTTCGGGGATCAACTCCGAAGACTAACAAGAGAAAAAATATGAATGCAGGACCTGGACATTCCTCCGCAGGAGGAGGGAAACACAAACGGCGCCGTGGACGGCGTCCGCCGAGACGAGGCGCGGGTGGCCCGATGGGCCGCGACCGCCAGGAGCATCAGGGCATTTTTACCGCTCCCATGGATCACAGCTACCGCGCCAATATGGGCCCGGATAATGGCAACGGCAACCAGGGACGAGGACCGCGCCGGCCCGGTTTTTCCGCGTCTTACCCGGTGGCCGATCCTGAGCCTCTACCCGCTCCGCGAGAGGATGCGGCTTCGCGCGTTTTCGCGTTTGTCGAAGACCTGTTCTTTCTGAGCAAGATTCAGGAAACGGGCCGCAAGATGAACGTGAAGGTGGAGTTCGTTAAGAACGAGAAGGAACTCACCGAGCGGATGAAGAGCAACGGCGAAGAAAAGCCTTCCCTGATTATCTTCGATTTGAACAATGCCAATGCCAAGCCTTTGACGCTCATCCCGAAACTGAAAAGCAAGCTGAAGAAGGGGACGTCGATCATTGGATTTCTCTCGCACGTGCAGGGCGACTTGAAGCTGAAAGCGCACGAAGCGGGATGTGACATGGTGCTGCCGCGCTCCGCGTTTTCGCAGAATCTGCCGCAGTTGCTGCGCCGCCATGGCGCCATCGAGGCCGACTCCGGGGCAGCCGACTAGGATTGCAGAAGTCAGAGGTCCATATTGCAGAGGTAACCTTGCCTCGACTCATAGGGTTTCACCTCTGAAATCTGACCTCTGCCCTCTAACCTTTGCATTCCCCTGATACAATTTCGCCGTGTTCCCTCACAAAATTCTGATCATGACGATGGCCATGATTGCGGTGGCTTTCGCCCAGCAGCCCCCGGTGAAAGTGAACGTCATCAACGTGTGCGCGCCTTCGGCCGACGAGCAGAAAGAATTATCGTCGGCGCTGGCCAAAGTACCGGGCAAGCCGGCGTTCGCCGCGGACTTCGAAGTGGCTCGCGGGCGCTCCATACTCGACCCGAGCACTCCGATCCCCGGCATGCAACCCTTACCGCCCGGTGCGGTTTCGGCGGCCGACTGGGTCCGGGTTCGGCGCGAGTTCCCCGGCGCCACTCTGTTCAGCAACGTCCAATACTCGTTCAGCGTGGACTCGAAGAATATGGTGGAGACGCTCGTGCTGCGCGTGCGCGAGCCCAAGCCCAACGACCTGATGCAGATTTCGATTGAGGACAGCGCTTCCGCGGTGGTTTCCGCGACCGCGATGTTGTCTTCCAGTACGCCGGTTTCGCGCGTCAAGCTGGAGCGCTTTGGAAAATCGTCGGTGGTGCTGGCGCGGTGCTCGGGAGAAGAGGGAAATCCGGCGACGGATCAGAGCGCGTACGAACCGATCTTCCACTCCGCCTCTTCGATTATGGAGCGCTATCGCGATGCTCTGGGCGCGCGCAAAATGGTGCCCGAGGAACTGGCTCGCCTGGGCGTGAGAACTCGGTCAGAACTACGACCAAGGCGGGCGCGGGCAGCAAGAAGAATCCGTAGTTTGTTCCGTTGGCTTGCGGTCTGAAGCGAAATCTGTTTTTCAGAATCTATCTACTAGTGCCGCAACCGCGTGATCATTACGACGTGGCGAACGAGTAGCGCCGGCATCTTGCCGGCTGTCCCGAGGGCGTCTCGCCCTCGGCGCGGTGGGCGCGGACGTCCGCCGAACAGCTGCCGGGACGGCGGCGCTACTCTCAGGAGCGAAACGGTACAAATTACGCAGTCACGGTACTAGCATTGTTTTCTAATAGCACTGTTTCCTAACCACTATGGACATACGCAATGTTGTATCATGGGCTCCGGGTGCGCCGGTCACACCGCCGCCCTCTACAGCGCCCGCGCCAACCTCAAGCCGCTCGTGATCGAAGGCCATGAACCGGGCGGACAATTGTCGATGACCACGTTGGTGGAAAATTTCCCCGGCTTTCCCGAAGGCATCCAGGGGCCGGAACTGATCGAGAACATGCGCAAGCAGGCGGCTGCGCTTCGGCGCCGAATATCGCATGGGCCACGTGGTCAAAGCCGATTTGAGCAAGCATCCGTTCGAGTTGAGTTTCGGAAAAGAGACCATTCAGACCCGCACGCTCATCGTCGCCAGCGGAGCGTCCGCGCGCTGGCTCGGCCTGCCGAACGAGCAGGCGCTGATCGGCCACGGTGTTTCTTCCTGCGCGACTTGCGATGGCTTTTTTTTCTCGGGCAAGGAAATCGCGGTGATCGGCGGCGGCGACTCCGCCATGGAAGAAGCCACATTTCTGACGCGCTTCGCGACCAAGGTGACGCTTATTCATCGTCGCGAGCAGTTTCGCGCTTCGAAAATCATGCTCGATCGCGCCCGTGCTAATCCGAAGATCGCGTTTCTCACCGATACCGTGGTCGACGACGTTCTCGATGTCAGCAAGAAGGAAGTCACCGGCCCTGCGCCTGCGCAATCTGAAGAGCGGCAGAAAGCTGGGATTTCCCTACGAGCGCAATGTTTCTTGGGATCGGCCACATCCCGAACGCCAAGATCTTTGAAGGCCAACTCGAAACCGATGCGGATGGCTACCTGGTTACGCAGAAGAACGTATTCACGCGAGTGCCGGGCGTGTTCGCGTGCGGCGACGTGCAGGACCGCCGTTATCGCCAAGCCATCACCGCCGCTGGTTCCGGCTGCATGGCGGCGCTGGAAGTGGAGAAATTTCTGGAAGAGGAAGGTCACTGAGAGCGGCTGAGTAGCGTGCCGAAGAAAAACCTTTACCACAGGGGACACGAGGTACCCGGGGAAACCCAAGAATCTGATTGCCTCTGTGTACCTCTGTGTCCTCTGTGGTTAAGGTTTTGTTTCCGCGCGCAACACGCGCTGCCGCGTGGCCACTGGCAGCGTTTCACAAGCCGTCCGCAGCACCAGTCGCGGCGCGTTCTTGCGGATCTTCATCAAGTACGGCACGGTGCGCTTCGGATCGGCCTTGGCCGTCTCGCGCAATAGCCAGCCCAATCCCTTCTGCACCATGTCGTCTTCGTCTTGGTTATGCAGCAATTGATTCGAAAGGCGCACGATCTGTGCAAAGAACCGCCGCTCGCGCGCTCCCCGGATCAGTGCCACACACGCTGCGCGCCGCCGCCAGCGATTCCGCGATTTCGCCCAGAGGAAAACCTGGCGGCAACGGGCGGGGCCGGCGGCCACCATCGGCGCCAGCAGATAATGCGCCAGCGCGTCGTGATCGGCCCAACTGGTGACGCGGTCGAGCCAGGAATGCAAAAAGCTGGAATTCCTTGTCGCCAAAATTCTTCGTCTGTTTTTCGAGCAGGAAAACAGCCATCACCTTCTCTTCAAGAATCCGGCCGGAGAAAAGATTGTCGGCGACTTGCACCAGGAAATCCATTCCCCGTTCGCGGGCGATGCTGCGCCGGAACCGCACCGCAAATTTTCTCAGTTCGGCCGTGTACCAGCCGCGCGATTGCACTTCTTCTTTGAAAAAGCGTTGCACGTCTTCCGAGTGCGGCGCCGACCCGCCATCCTTCAACACGCGCCGGATGTGGTCGGCAATGTAGTCAGGTGTGATTTTGCGTTCGGACATGATCTCCTCACTCTCCGGCGTGGACTGTCCGGCGGCCCACGGCCGTACCTGTACAGATCGTGGTCTCGCCAGTGCCGGTGGAGAGCCGGGCGTCCCCACCCGGCCGCCGAACCGCTGGACGGGCGAGACGCTCGTCGCTCCACTGGCGATTATTTGCGGGAGCTGCGCCACCATCCGTAAGGTCTTGTCATAAATCCAGAGCAGCGCCGCCGTGGCCAGCCCGACCGCCGTCACGCTCCACCAGATGCGCTCCGGCTGATGAGTGACTTCTCCGAAGTGGTGCACCAGCGTGCCGCCAAACCAACCACCGATGAGCGAGCCAATTCCGATGGGCAGGAACGCGAAGCCCATGTAAGTGCCCTGCTGTCCAGGAGGCGCGAGCCGTGAAATGTATTCGTAGTAACGCGGAGACAGAATGATTTCGCCCAGGGCCAGCACAAACAGGGAAAGCACCGCTCCCCAGATCGTTGGGCGCAGTGCGAGGATCACCCACGAGAGAGCCGTGATCACCGTGCCGAGAATCACGGCCTGAAATGCAGGGATTCTGCGGGTCATGAAATTTACCGCGACGGTGAGGAGGATCACGGTCAGTCCGTCGGTCACCAGAATCGTTTTCGACGTTGGCATTCGAGTTGATGTAGCCGTGAATGTAGCCGGGCAAACTGATGTACTGCTGCCAGAACACGACCCAGTATCCGGTGAAGATCACAAGGAACCACATGAAGCGGCTGATGCCTGCGAGCACTAGAACCAGCAGTGCACACCAGATCCACCAAGGCACGTTGTATTGGGGATAGATCGCCAATCCGATACGCAACAACAAGGCGAACAGCAACACGGGCAGAACAAGCCGGTAATTGCCCACGACGAGGCAGAAGTTGCGGGCGACCGTTGCGATCGAAGGCGGAGGCGCATCCCCGACCTTGCGCGGTTCGCGGAAGAAGATGATGACCACGAAAAACATCGCGAAGACGCTGAGCGCAGCGACGCGGTAAACATTCTCGACACCCAGGTGGCGATGAGCCCATGCTGCGAACAAAGGGCCCAGGGCGCCGCCGATGTTGACCATCGTGTAATAAATCGAGTAGCCGATGGAGCGGACGTTCTCCTTTGAGGCTCGCGCCGTGGTGCCCACCACGCAGGGTTTCACCATCGAGATGCCGAGTGCGGGGAGGATGAGAATGCAGCCGACAAATAATCCCAGTGGGACGGCATTGCGCACCGGCGCCAGCCAGGACGCTGCAATCGATCCGATGAGGAAATAGGCGGCGGCCAGGATCAGGTAGGCTATCGAAAGCGCGCGGCGAAAGCCCAGGCGGTCGGCGACCGCTCCGCCAAAGATGGCGAGAAACCATACCATGCCGCCGAACAAGCCCGTCAGAGTCCCGGTTTGCTCGGTCGAGAAATTCAGCTTCTCCTGCAGGTACAGGGCGAGGGAAGCGAAGGCCCCGTAGTAGGAAAGACGTTCGAAGATCTCGCTGATGTTCGCGACCCAGAAGGGCCGCTCGAAGCCGGTGCGGATCTCGTGGAAGCGTTCGGAAAGGGTCAAACGCTGCTCCTGACAGATCGTTGCTCCTGATGCTGCTGGCTCCCGACTGCCGGCTTAGATTTTCAAACGCTTTCGGACTTCTTCTGCCGACAAACCCGCCACGCGGATCACTTTATTCCGGCTGGTCTGGCCGGCTGCAATAGTAACGGAGGAACGCGGCAGGTTCAAAAGTTTTGCAAAAAAATCAATGCAAGCCTCGTTGGCTTTTCCGTCTACGGGCGGGGCGGTGAGGGCTAGTTTCAGGGCGTCGCCTACTTCGCCGGTGATGGCATTCTTCTTTGCGCGGGGGTGGACTTTGACCGCGAAGGTCGCTCCGCTGGGCGAGTTTGTTATCGCTGCCATCGAAATTGTAGAGCGGACACTCCTGTCCGCTGCTTTTGACGTTGCTGTTGACCTTGCAATATGGCGATCAGTATCTACCCCAAGATCTGGAGCAGCGGACAAGAGTGTCCGCTCTACATTCTTTAGGGTTGAGCTCTAGCTCTGTCTCCGAAAATCGCCGTCCCCACGCGCACACACGTTGCGCCCTCTTCAATCGCTACCTCGAAATCATGCGACATGCCCATGGAAAGAACTGCGCTGCCGATTTTCGGCAGCTCACGTGCGGCAATGCTGTCTCGAATCTGCCGGAGTTGGCGGAAATAGAGTCGCGAGCCCTCGGGATCTTCTGTGTAAGGCGGGACGGTCATCAAGCCGTGAATTTTCAGATTTCCCCATCGCGGGGCGCCTTGCAGAATTTGCTCCAGTTCGTCAGAGGCTGGTGCGATTCCGCTTTTTGCTTTCTCGCCACCGACATTGATCTCGATCAGGACGGATAGTGTCTTGCCCGCGCTTTCCGCGAACGCATTCAGTTTCTCCGCCGTCCGCACCGAGTCGACGGAATCCACCGCGTCGAATAACTCCGCCGCCTTCGCGGCTTTATTTGTTTGCAGATGTCCGATCAGGTGCCATTCGATGTCACTCAGGTCACGCAAAGTATTTGCCTTTCCCGCGAACTCCTGCACTCTGTTTTCGCCGAAAACACGCAGCCCGGCAGCGTACGCCTCGCGGATGCGTTCGGCCGGAAAAGTCTTGCTCACAGCCATCAGTGTGATTTCGTCCGAGTTGCGGCCCGCGCGACGCGCTGCTGCCGCGATCCGCTCCCGCACTTGGGCGATATTTTCTGCAATCGACATTCCTGAGTTGCTCACATGAACGTGGTGGGGCCGAGCTGCGCTCGGCTTGGGGACGGCGAGGGCAGGCGCGAGGGCGCCCGTCCCCACACGAGCATCCCCCACGAGCGTTACATGATCGCCGTCGGCGGGGCTGGATCCTCCGGCCTGCCGGCGTTCGCCAGCGGAACGCGGATCATCACTAGCGCCAGCACGGCAAGCGCACCCAGCGCCAGAAAAAATGGCGGGGTCCACTGGACGAGCGTTACGTCGCGGCCGGAGCCCACCAGGGCCGCGACGAGCAGGCCGCATAGCGCCTCGCCCGCGATCAGACCCGAGGCGGTCAGGACGCCTGCGTTTTCCACCCGCGCCTTCTGCGCATCGTTCAAGCCATGGCGATCGCGCAATTTGTCGGTGAGCCAGCGAATCACGCCTCCGATAAAAATGGCGAACGTTGTGCCTAACGGCAGATACATACCGACCGCGAAAAGCATCACGCTTTTCACCTCGATCATGATCATTGCCAGTCCCAACAGGATGCCAACGATCACCAGCGGCCACGCCATGTCGCCGCCCACGATTCCTTTGGCGAGCATGGCCATGAGCCCCGCCTGCGGGGCCGGGAGCGCCGAACTGCCGAAGTGGTATGCCCTATCGAGGATCGCGATCGGGAAGAAAAGGACGAGTGATGCCACTACGATGCCGAAAAGATCTCCAATCTGCATCTTGGAGGGCGTTCCACCCAGGATGTGTCCGACCTTCAGGTCCTGCAGCATCTCTCCCGCGACCGCCGACGAGACGCAGACTACGGCCGCAACTCCGAGCACGGCGGCGACTCCGCCCGCGCCGGAGACTCCCAGCGCGACCATCAGCAGCGCTGCGATCACCAGCGTGCAAAGCGTGAGTCCCGACACGGGATTGTTCGACGATCCGATCATCCCGACCAGGTTGCCGGAAACGGCAGCGAAGAAAAATCCCACGACGATCATTACGCCGGCCGCGACCAACGAACCCACCAGGATCTTGGAAGCGGAGAGCGTCCCCGCGCCGCCGATAAAGAAGTGATAGAGCAGGATCATGGCGACGAACACCACGGCGATTCCGGCGAAAACGGCTTTGGCTGGCAGGTCGCGCTCGGTGCGATTGGCAGCGGAGTGCGCGGCCGCCGACTTTTTCAAATCGGAAACGGCGCGGCCCATGCCGAGGGCCAATTGCTTGCGCATCTTGAAAAGCGTGTAAGATGCGCCCACCAGCATGCCGCCGACGGCGATTGGCCGCACAATCGAAAAATAGATAGCTTGCGCCAGCAGGGGCCATGCGATGGATTGTCCCTGGGGCGTCGATGCCTGAATGTACGGACCGATGGTGAAAGTCAGGAGTGGTACCAGCAGGCCCCATGCCAGCAAGCCTCCGGCGAAGTTCAAGGCGGCGAGTCTGGGGCCAATGATGTATCCGACGCCCAGATAGGCAGGGCTGATGTCGGGTGCCGTAAACAGCGTGGCGCCGCCGGTGATGGTCGTGGCCACGTTGGGATTCGTGCTGGTGCGGAGCAGCAGTTTCTTTCCGAGAGCGCTGATCTTCACGGGGAAAGTGTTGCTGGGATTGAAAACATTGATCGCTCCCAGCAGATACATGAACGCGCCGAAGCCCATGTTGGCAAACAGAATCTTCGCGGCCTTCGCTCCCTGCTGTCCGGCCTTGTGAATCTCGGAGGCGGCCACGGACTCGGGAAACGGCAGATCTGGATCCTCCACCATGACCCGGCGCAAGAGGGTCACGAACAGGATGCCGAGTGTTCCTCCAATCAACATTAAGGCTACGGATTTCCAATACTGGTCTCGGTTGAGCCCCGGCCAAATCCCAGCCATCACGAAGGCAGGGATGGTGAATATGGCGCCCGCCGCTACCGACTCGCCGATCGAGCCCACGGTTCGCGCGATGTTCTCTTCCAGCAGCGAGCCCTTCAGCAACCGCAGCAGCGCCATGCCGATCACCGCTGCCGGATAGGTCGCGGCAATCGTCATTCCCGCCTTGAGGCCGAGGTACGCGTTCGCCGAGCCTAGCAGGGCGGTCAAGAACAGCCCGATCAGTACGGCCCGGAAGGTAAACTCCTTCATTTGCATCGATTCCGGAACATAGGGCCGATGCTTGCGGGGGGCTTCCGTATTCGCCGCAAAAGTGCTCATTGGATCCTCGTAGCCAACAGGGATTTCATTGTCGATTTAGAGTAGCAGCGACGGCGCACCTTAGCACGCCGAAAAGCAGCTTTACAAGTGCAGGGGTATCTTGGGGATATCGGTGAGCGGAGGGCGCGTTTTTATCAGCAACGTTTGTCCGCAACTTTGCGTCTTGAACAGGGTTAGAATACTTGTATCCAGGAGTGTATTCCGTGACTCCCGTTGCCAGCCCAACTGGGAGCCGGTTTTTCGAGGAATTCCACTGCCGGGGATGTGGGGGGCAAGAAGCGTATCGCTCCCGCCCTCGCGGCTTCTTTGAGAAATACGTGCTTCCGTTGTTGTTACTGCAAGCGGTCCGCTGTGAGCATTGCTATCATCGGAGCTACGTCTTGCGCACGATTCCGGCGATCGAACGCCCTCAGACCGGGCATACGCAGTCCCAGAATCAGCCGCCGAGCGGTTCGAAGTCTGATGATAGTGGCTGAATTTTCCCCGTTGGTGTTTGTGGAATGGTACTGAGATTGTAACTAGCGATGCCTCAACCTTCCTCCGCAACTTTAGGGGCTGGCAACTTCTTCCTTCCTAGCCTCGCTCAAAGGCGTGTTTTTCCTCCAGTTGTTGACGGGCGGAGGCCATCTCAGATTCGAAGCGGTCTTTCTGATCCATCAGGGCGGGAAGCGCGGTGGCGTAGCGCCGGGCCATGGTGAAGAGCCCCTGGTGCGCGAGTCCGGCGGCGATTTCCGCGATGTGATCGGTGGAGGTATCGAGGTAGAGGGCTTCGGTCCGGTCGCCCAGCCACACATCTCCGCCGACCAGACGCGTCTGCCAATAGACTTTGCGCTCGATCATGCAGGCGACTTCTTCGTCGGTGGACTTGCCGAAAACCCACTGTTTGAGTTTGAAGTTGTAGTGACGGCTGGACAAGGGCAGCGGCACCAGTTTGCCGGATTTCACGAACTCCGTCTGCTTGTGGTCGACCTCCTTGCGCAGAGCGTTGATGAGGGGAGCTTCCGTGTCTTTCGGTTCGAGTGAAGGTAGCACTTCGCGCAGCGTGGCGGAAAGGTTCACGGCTACAAGCGCCCGCAAACCTCCGGAATTTTCCAGCGTGATCACCGCGTGCAGGACGTCAAAGTCGGCGCCGGAGGTGGCATGGCGGAAAGGCCATTCGAACTTGAAACTGAGCGGGAGGCCGGTGCGAGTTACATAGATGGTCTTCGATATGGGAGGCGGGGTCGTGGTGCTCATGCTTGATCCTTGCCAGATGTTGCGAGTAATTATTCTAACCCGCGCGAACTCTGAAGAGATTCGCCGCATCAAAACTGCAAGTGCGACACTATTTTTTAACCAGCCCCTTCAGCGTCTGCACATTCTGTAAGTCGTCTCCCGGCTCATCAATCGGCGTCTCCGCAATAAACGCCGCATGCTTCAACCGGCGATCGTTTAGCAGCGCCCGAAACACGTCCAATCCCAATTTCCCACGGCCGATATGCTCATGGCGGTCTAACCGCGAGCCACGTTCCGCCTTTGCGTCATTGCAATGCCAGACGCGCACGTTCTTGAAGCCCACAGTTTGCTCCAGATGCTGCAGCGTGAGCCGACGCCCCTCCCCGGTGACGATGTCATATCCCGCGACGTGGGTGTGACAAGTGTCAATACAGGCGCCTACTGGAACCGTTCGCCGCAGTAGCGCCAACAATTCCGCCACCTGCTCGAAAGTGCCGCCCAGCGAGTACTCCGCGCCCGCGGTATTTTCAATAAGGATAGTCAGACCACCCTTTGCCAGATCCATACCCTCAGCTGCTTGCGCGATCGAAAGGGCGGTCCGCGTCAGCCCTTCGTCGCGGCTCGCTCCGCGAAATGATCCCGGATGCAACACCAGATATTCCGCGCCCAGCGCCAGCGCACGCTCCAGTTCGCCTCGAAACGCCTCAATCGATTTCCTCAGAAAAGGCGGGTTCGTGCCCGCCAGATTGGTCAGGTAATTCGAATGAATCACCAACGGCACGAGATCGTACCGTTGCCGCAGCCGGTTCATTGCTACGCATTGCCCTCGGCCAAGAGAATAGGGCTGCCATTGCCGTGGACTGGTAGAGAAAATCTGAAATGTACTGCAGCCCAACCGGTATGCTCGCTCAGCGGCATTCTCAACGCCGCCAGCAATAGAAGTGTGGATACCGATCCGTCGCGACGTCCTCCAAGGCGGTTCCTGCGGCGATGGCCACTTCAGTGGATCTTTTTCGGACGGGCGAAATTCTGCCATATAAAAATTCTAGAGTAGTCCCAGACGGTGGCTGCACACGCTGTCTCTACGGGAAATTAGCGCGCCACAACTGCAGCAGGTTCCAGATGGCGGAGGCGCCCAACAATCCGCACAGGCCAGAGGTCACGAGCAGAGTTTGTTGAGTTTCCAGCAGATCGGCAAACACCCCGCTGACGAAGACGAAGAGGAAGACGAGCGTGGCCAGATGGAATCCTTGCCCCGGGAAATTGGGAGCGGCCAGCGCGAGAATGAGCAACAGCACCGCGATCAGGAGCGGCGCAGTGTTGCCGAAATAGCGAGTGCGCTTCCATCCGAGGTAGGCGATCAGCGCCACGGGCATGGCAATCATTAGCGGCGGACTGCTGGCGAAGATCGTTTGCAGTACGTTGCGGTACGAGACGGGCCTGCCAAACGCGGCGGACTCGAAGTCTACCCAGCGCGCGTGCAGCATTCCTTGCCCGAACAGCGCAGGCTCAAAAAAGTAAGCGGCAAATAGCAGCACCACGGCGACCGCCATCGCAGTGGTCCAGATAGCAAGCACGGCGCGTGGCCGGACCGGCGCCACCCAGAACATGAGCGGCAAAATCACCAGCGCCAGCACTCCTAGCGAAAACTGGTTGCCCGTTCCGAGCGCCAGAGACAACCCCAAAAGCAGAATGCGCCGCCAGTTCCAGAGCACAACTTCGCGGGGAGCGTAGAGGGTGTGCGCCACGGCGATGGCGGTGAAGACCGTCCCGAACGCTCCCCACACGGCGCCCATTTCCCCCGCACTCTGCGCGCCGGCGACGTTCACGATCATGGCCGGCGAAAAGCAGTAGAGCGCGAGGGCGATGTATCCCCCAGGGTTGCCGTAGAGACGGCGCGCAACGTACCAGAGCGAGGCTCCGAGCATGACGCCGAAGAACAGGTACGGGGTCGCGGCCAGCAACGGCCTGGATGATTCCGGCAACCACGCGTCGGGGCGCAACAGAAGCGGTGCAGCCGCGACGAGGTAATAGAGGGGCGAGCGGTCCCGATCGTAACCATCGCGCACGCGGAGATGACCGGACCGGCCGGCAGAAGGCACACCGGTCGCGGCTTCAGAACGCAACGACTCGGGAGTTCCCGCGATGGCGCCGCTCTCCCACTGCTCGAGGCCCTGGTAGATGCGCAAAGCCTGGTCGGAGCTCGGGAGCAGGCCATGCAACGTTTGCACGCGGACGAGCCAGACACACTGCAGAAGATAGACCAGCAGCAGCGCGGCCGCGGCAAATTGCGGGGCGCGGAAAGCATCGGATTGAAGAAATCGTCGCAACATTCGCGTAACAGAGGGAGACCGAGTGTTTTACCATGTTCCCGACACCGATGGATACCAAGCCGCTTCCACACTCCGGTGAACCGCCGACGTTGCAGCCTAGCTCGGACTCTGCGCCGCTCGCTTCCAACGCGCCATCGAAGCTCGAACAATCGACGCTCGGACCATCAATGCTCGCAGACGCTCGCCGGGAATCGCCCCTGCGCGAAGTTTTCGTCGGGCCCGACGGCATGTATGCGGGAACCCGCTGGCTGATTTATCTGGTCATGGCCGTCACCGTGCTGTTCATCGAAGGCGCGTTCATGCGCTTTGTCCATCCGGAGGCGGGTGGGCCGGTGTGGTGGAGCATGGTAACGCAAATCACCATGGTGCTGGCCGCGATTCTGCCAGGCTTTGCCATGGCCCGCATTGAGGACCGGCCGTTCGCCGACTTTGGGCTTCCGGCGCGCGGGGCGTTTGGCCGCAATTTCTGGGTAGGAACGGTTTGGGGAATCGCAGGGCTGACGGTTCTTATGCTCGGGTTGCGAGCGGCTGGAGCCTTCACCTTCGGGTCGCTCAATCTGCACGGAGGACGCATCGTCAAGTTCGCGCTGTATTACGCGGTGTTTTTCCTGCTGACGGGATTCTTTGAAGAGTTTCTGTTGCGCGGATATTCGCAGTGGGTGCTGACCAGGGGAATGAGTTTTTGGCCGGCGGCGGCGCTGCTTTCGATTTCGTTCGGTGCTATCCACGGGGCGAATCCCGGTGAAGCTAAGATAGGCCTCGTGGCGGCGGGCCTCATCGGCTTCTTCTTATGCCTCACCCTGCGCCGGACGGGTGATTTGTGGTGGGCTGTCGGCTTCCACATGGCGTGGGATTGGGGCGAGAGCTATCTGTACTCCGTTCCCGACAGCGGAGCGCTTCTGCCCGGGCACCTGATCAACTCCAGCTTGCACGGTCCCACTTGGCTGGCAGGCGGCTCGGTTGGGCCCGAGGGCAGCTACCTGGTTTTCGTCGTGATCGGCGCGCTGTGGGTCTTGTTTGACCGGGCTTATCCGGAGGTGAAGTACGGGGCGAAATAGTCTGTCGTCCGGGGCGGATCAAAATCGCCCGATTACCGGTCTCCTTGCGTTCCTTGGGGTCTGACAGCCCTGTCTACTCTCAAGTTACTAACCAACTGCTCGCGATAACCTGATGTCAACCGGCGAGAGTCTGAGCGCCTGGGAAACTGCTATGATTTGATCGGCATAGAAGTTTTCGATCATGAATATCAATCTGACTCCCGAGCAGGAACGCATCGTCAACGACGAGTTGCAGTCGGGTCATTTTCGATCTTCGGAGGAACTAATTGCTCAGGCCCTCGTCGCTCTCCGGGAAAAGGAATGCTCGTCAGTTGCCGGAGATAGCAACGGCCACTATCAGGCTGCCGTGCGGGAAATGCTCGACTTTGTCGAGGAGAACCGCACTCCCCTGCAAGGCATCTCGGTTAAGCAACTGATCCACGAAGGTCACCGTCTGTGAGTGATCTGGTGCTGGACGCGTCGTTGGCGCTCCATGGGTTTCGTCGGTATCGCCTGCTATCTAGCGCAGAACGGTAGATTTCGCTAGACTTATTCTCATGGCAAACGGTTCCACGGACGAGAAACAACACGCGCACGAACTGATCGACCGCATGGCTCCCGGCCAGGTCTCCGCCGTTATTGGGCTCTTGGAGATCATCCTCGACCCGCTCGCCCGCACTCTTGCCAGCGCCCCTTACGACGATGAACCGGTCAGCGAGGAAGAAGCTCGCGAGGTTGAGGCAGCCAAGGCATCGCTCGCACGCGGCGAAGGCGTTCCCCACGAAGAGGTACTCGCCGAATTCGGTCTGACCTCCGAGGACTTCGAGCGCATGGGCCGCACGCCTCTTAAACCAAACGGCTCAGACCAGTAACACATGTCGAAGAAAATCATTTGGAGTGAGCACGCCAAGGCCAACCTCCGCGCGATTGATCAAGCTACAGCCCTCCGCATTCTTCACGCTCTGGCCCGGGTTCTATCTGGCGGCGAAGGCGATGTCAAGCGGCTCCATGATATCGAACCTCCGGAATTCCGTCTCCGTGTCGGGGATTACCGCGTCCGCTTCCATGACTTTGGCGACTCCATCGAGATCATCTCCGTAAAACATCGCCGCGATGCTTATCGCTGACATGGTGTTTGATGAACGCCAGTCATGGCAGAAAAAGCGCTTGGGGAAGCGCGCGAATCGTCGAAGCGTAACAAGAGCATTCCCCACGAGCAGGTTTTGGCTGACCTCGGGATCGCGCAGGAAGAAATCGACCACGTTAAATTCGAAGGACCGAAGTGAAGAGGATTGTTTAGGCCGATCCAGCCGCACGCCCACTCATTCGCAGAGAACGCGAATGAGTGGGGTACCCCGCAGTTGGGATGGTAACTGGTTAGTCCCCGTAACTCTGTGGTGAACGTTGCGAGCTTACCGATGCGAGAGTCTGCGAAACTCCCAGAAAAAGCCGGTGGCAAAGCAAACGATGATGAGCGCCACAATAGGCAATGACGGATGATGGATTAGGCTTATGGGATCCCAACCCACAGACCCTTCCTGTGATGAATGAAGGGCGCTGTAGATGACGATCCCGAGAATTACGAGCATCGACAGCACAATTGTCGCGGCTACAACGGCTAGCAATCCAGCCAGCGCACTCTTGAGATAGATCAACGCTAACCGCTTTGAAACGTCTGCCGAGCGGCGCTCGGCTTGGACGGGCGGGGGCGCCCGTCCCTACACAATCAAAATCAACAGCGGCGGGCGGGGGCGTCCGTCCTACACAACCTAGATGTCCAGGTTCTTCACGTCCAGCGCGTTGTCTTCTATGAATTTTCTTCGGGCTTCTACGTCTTCGCCCATTAGCGTGGTGAAGATGGTTTCGCACTCGGCTATGTCTTCGAGGCGGACTTGCAGTAGGGTGCGGCGCTCGGGATCCATGGTGGTTTCCCAGAGCTGCTCGGCGGTCATTTCTCCGAGGCCTTTGTAGCGCTGGACGGTGTACTCTTTGCGGCCTTCGTTCAGGACGTAGTCGAAAAGTTCGCGGGCGGTGTTTTTCTCTACGATCTCGGGCTCTTTTGCTCTTCCTTTGAGGGCTGGCTTGCCGGTTTTCTTCTCGGCCTTCTCGGCGTCTTCGCCTTCGTTCTCGTTGTCGCCTTCACGCGCGCTTAGACTTTCCTCTTCGCCTTCGTTTTCCTCTTCACTCTTGTCTTCTGCTTTGGCTGCCGATTTTGCCGGTCTCGGCACGCTTTCGACCACGAAGGGCGGCTCTAGATACTGCTCGATCTGCTTGAACTTGGCGATTAGCTGGCGGGATTCCGGGGTCGAGGCTAGTTCCCAGTTGATGATGTGCTCGGCGCCCTGCGCGTTCACGAAGATCAGTGCCCAGAGATTATGTTCTTCGTCGAAGCGCGTTTCTACGCTCTTCAGCTTCAGGTCTTTTTGCAGGCGCTTTAGTTCTTTTTCCAGTTTCTCGATTTTCTTGGGCGGAGTATTCTTGTCGCCTTCGAAGTCGGCGCGCTTGGCTAGGTCGAGCTTGGGCAGCAGGGCGGTGATCTGCTCTTCGCGTATGCGCTTGTTTAGCTTGTCCAGAAATCCCAGATACTCGTTCAGCACAGTGATGAACTTGGTCAGGGCCGCGCCTTCTAACTTGGCTGCGCCTTCTCCGTAGCGGATGATTAGGCCTTCGGAGGCGCGCTTCACCATGACCTTGACGAATTCATGCTCGTTTTTTATGTACTGGTGCGACTTACCCTTCTTGATGCCGAATAGCGGGGGCTGCGCTATGTAGACGTTGCTGCGCTTGATCAGCTCCTGCATGTGGCGGAAGAAGAAAGTTAGCAGCAGGGTGCGGATGTGCGAGCCGTCTACGTCGGCGTCGGTCATCAGAATGATTTTGCCGTAGCGGACTTTGGTGGGATCGAAATCCTCTTTCGAGATGCCGGTGCCTAACGCGGTGATCATGGCGCGAATTTCTTCGTGGGCCAGCATTCTGTCGTAGCGCGCTTTTTCCACGTTCAGAATTTTTCCCTTGAGCGGGAGGATGGCCTGAAAGCGGCGATCACGGCCCTGTTTGGCGGTGCCGCCTGCGGATTCTCCTTCTACCAGGAAGAGCTCGCAGCGGTTGGGATCGCGCTCGGAGCAGTCGGCTAGCTTGCCGGGGAGGCCTCCGCCATCGAGCGCGCCTTTGCGGCGGGTCAGGTCGCGGGCTTTGCGGGCGGCTTCTCTGGCTCTTGCGGCGTCTATTGCTTTGTTGATTATTTTGCGGGCTACGGCGGTGTTCTGCTCGAAGAATGCTCCCAGCTTTTCATTGACTACGGCTTGCACTATGCCGGCTATGTCGGAATTCAGCTTGCCCTTGGTCTGGCCTTCGAACTGCGGCTGGGGCAGCTTGACGCTGATCACGGCCACCAGGCCTTCGCGGACGTCGTCTCCGGTTAGATTTTCCTTTACGTCTTTGAACAGGCCCATCTGCTGTCCGGCGTAGTTGATGGTGCGGGTCAGCGAGGTGCGGAAGCCGGAGAGATGCGTGCCTCCGTCGACGGTGTTGATGTTGTTGGCAAAACTGAAAACGGATTCCGAGTAGGCGTCGTTGTACTGGAGGCCGATTTCTATGTGCACGTCGTCTTTGTCGGCTTCCATGTAGATCGGTTTGTCGTGGAGCGTCTGCTTGCCGCGATTGAGGTGCTTGATGAATTCGGCGATGCCGCCGTTGTATTTGAACTCGGTGCGCTTGGCTTCGCTGGTCTTCGAGTCGGTCTGGCGCTCGTCGGTTAGCGTGATGACCAGGCCCTTGTTCAGGAACGCTAGTTCGCGCAGGCGCTGCGAGAGCGTGTCGAAGTTGTATTCGAGGGTGGTGGTGAAAATCGATTTGTCGGGCACGAAGTGAACCTTGGTGCCTGTCTTTACTTTGGCGGCGCCGGTTTTTCTCAGCTTGCTGGTGGGCTCGCCTTTGGAGTAGGTCTGCTCCCAGGTGAAACCGTCGCGCCAGATTTCTAGATCTAGTTCTTCGCTTAGCGCGTTGACGCAGCTTACGCCTACGCCGTGCAGGCCTCCGGAAACTTTGTAGGAGTTGCTGTCGAACTTGCCGCCGGCGTGCAGCGTGGTCATCACGACCTGCGCGGCGGGAATTTTTTCGCCGTCGATGTCCATGTTGTCGACGGGAATGCCGCGGCCGTTATCGACTACGGTGATGGAGTTATCGAGGTGGATGGTGACTTCGATCTTGTCGGCGTGGCCGGCGAGCGCTTCGTCTACCGAGTTATCGACTACTTCGTAGACTAGGTGATGCAGACCTAGTTCGCCGGTCGAGCCGATGTACATGGCGGGACGTTTGCGCACGGCTTCCATGCCGCCGAGGACTTTGATGGAGTCGGCGGTGTAATCTCCGTTGGCGACTTTGCCGTTCTTGTTCTTCGCGTCGCCGTTCTTCGCGTCGGTGTTCTTGCCATCAACGAGTTCGGCTTGCAATTCTTTCGTGGCCATTCTGCTCCGTGGAGAATGCCGGATTCGGACGCCTGGCTGGAGGGACGATTCCGGGACTGCTCGGGTGAGGTCAACTTATTGAATTTTCTGCTATTTAGCTGTCGCCAGAGCTTGCGTTATTTTAACACAAAGAGCGCTCATTTTGAGGGCTGGAATCGAGACCATAAACGGCGCTTTTTGTTGCTCTTAGGGACGTGGTTTTGGGCTAGGCTGGCACGCGGGGCTCAGCGACCGCCTGGACGCAAGCCGGCGTCTCTGCACCGGACGAACACTCGTCGCTACATGCTCTAGTGGGCGGACGGTTTTGCGGCGCTGAAATGGAGGCCGTCCATCAGGTCGTCGAGTTCATCTTCGCTGCCGGCGATGAAGGTAAACGAAACGATCTGGCTCTTCGCGAGCAGGACGAGCGTGCACTGGCGCATGGTGAGTTTGTCGTCTGTCGGCTTGATGAAATCGGCGCGCACGAAGGTGGCGCGACTCGACTTCAAGCGCATACGGTTCGCCTTCGGCCTTGAAACCTTTGGCGGTCGCGAGTTCCGTCAGCGGGCCGAGGTAGTCTTCTGCTTTCTTGAGGCCGGGATAGGACGCTGCGCTCTCGGAGGCGATCACGACCGCGGAGTTGATGGTGTCTCCGGTGGCCTCGGGGGGACGCTCGAAGACCGCGAGCAGGACTTCTGCCTTTACCGGCGTCGTTTCCCTCTTGCATTTCCTTGGTGCGATCGACCCAGCCGTAGGGAATTTTGATAGCGGAATCCGAAAGTGGTGTTGCGGTAGAGCTGCGCGTCTTCGCCGGGGCGGCGGGCTTGGCGGCTGGCGTAGCGACTGGGCGCGGTCTTGCTTTGCGCCTGCGCTGCGAAGGTTAGGCCCAGAGCAAGCAGCGCAATCATAGCCATGGCGAATCGCGAGAGTTGCCGTGACCACAGACAGTTGCCGAGCTTCGCTCGGCTTGGACGGAGCGAGGGCGCTGCAGTTCCCACACAGCAGGCATAGCTCGCTCTGGATGCGATCGGACGGACAATACATATGTCCCATGCTACCGGCGCGGTCGCGACCGTTACTCGTGCTCGTCACTCGATGAACATGCAATCTCCATAGGAGTAGAAGCGGTATCCTGCCTCGACCGCGTGGCGGTATGCGGCCATCACCAACTCTTTCCCGCCGAGCGCGCACACCAGCATCAGCAGGGTCGATTGCGGCAGATGAAAGTTCGTCAGCAGCGCGTCTACGATGCGAAAGCGGTAGCCGGGATAGATGAACACGTCGGCTTCGCCTCGCCCGGCTTCTACTCGATTCTCGCCGGTTCGTTCCGCGGCGAGCTTTGTCTGCGAATTCGCGCAGCGTACTCCAGGGTGCGGACGGTGGTTGTGCCCACGGCCACCACGCGCCGCCCCTCGGCTTTCGCCTGGTTGATCGCTTGCGCCGCTTCCGCTGGAATCTCGTACCGCTCCCGATGCAGTTTGTGATCTTCCACTTTTTCTACTCGCACCGGCTGGAAGGTGCCGAGTCCGACGTGCAACGTGATCTCGGCAATTTCGATTCCGCGGGCGCGAATTTGCTGGAGAATCTCCGGCGTGAAGTGCAGGCCGGCGGTCGGCGCTGCCACCGATGCGCCGGCCTTGCCATTGACCTCGGCGTTTGGGCGTAGACGGTCTGGTAGCGCTCGCGGTCGGCTGCCCGGTCGTCGCGGTCGATATAGGGCGGAAGGGGCACGTGTCCGATGCGCTCGACGCGGGCAAAGAAATCGGGGACTGGGGCGAAGCGGATGCGGCGCTCGCCGAAGACTGCCGTCGCTTCGGTGACCTCGGCTTCCAGTTCGGGAGCTCGTCTTCGGGTGGTTCGCCGGAGGAACGGCGAAGTAGAGTTTTTCTCCGATCCCGATCTTCCGGCCCGGGCCGTACCAGGCACTCCCACTCATTCGGATCGTCTGCCACCTGGCGGGTCAGCAGAACTTCGACCTGCCCGCGGAGAAAATCTCTGGCCGCTGGATTGTGCGGGCTCAGGGGCTGGGCCCGCTGTCCGCTCCGGTGGCCGTAGAGCCGGGCGGGGAACACCCGCGTATTGTTCAGGACCAGCAGGTCGTCGGGCCGCAGTAGGTCGGGGAATTCGCGAAATTTCCGATCTTGCCAAACTTTGATCCGGCCAGATGCCCGGCTGCCGATTCAGATGCAGCAGGCGCGATCCGGCGCGGTCCGCCAACGGCTCCTGGGCAATGCGTTCGGGCGGCAGATCATAATGGAAGTCCGAGACGAGCATCGAGGAGATTATAGGGTTTGAGGGGCAGGTTCCAAGCCGGTCCGCGCCGTTTCCTGCCGGCGACGTCCGTCGCGCCCATTCTATTTACAGATTTTGAGCAGCTAGTGGTTGTAAGGTTTCCGAGGCGTGCTGTACCATGAGCGCAATGGCCAGCGACCGCCAGCATCGTCTTGCGATTGTGCAGTTCGGCCGCCTGCTGCACGAAAACAGGTTTGTTGCAGCCACCGACGGAAACCTTTCGGTGCGTCTCGACGAAACACGCCTGCTGGTGACTCCCACCTGTATAAGCAAGGGCAGGATGCGCGCTTCCGACCTGGTGATTGTGGACATGGACGGAAAACGCCTCGCCGGTAAGCGCAGAGTTTCGAGCGAGATCGGCATGCACCTGCTGATTTATCGCCTGCGCCCCGACGTGCATGGCATCGTCCACGCGCACCCGCCGACCGCCACCGGGTTTGCCGCTTCCGGTTACGATCTGAACCGGCCGCTGGTGTGCGAGGTCGTGGTCGGACTGGGCTCGATCCCGCTGGCCCGCTACGGCACGCCGGGCACGCCCGAGCTGACCGATGCTCTCGAGCCCCTGATTCCGCACCATGACGCCATACTGATGGCGAATCACGGGGTGGTGACATTTGGATCGTCGCTCGAAAGTGCCTACATGAAAATGGAAACCGTGGAGCACTTCGCGAGGATCGCGCTGGTCACGCACCTGCTCGGCAACGAGCAGCCGCTCGGTGAAAAAGAAGTGGAGAAACTCCACGAGGTGCGCCACCGCTATAACGGCGGAGCAACTCCGCTCCGCCCCGCAGGCCGGTTGCGGCGGATGATCTTCGAGCGGACGATCTTCAATCCGATCGACGAGCCGAAAGAGACGGCCGGCAGCCGGCGGTAGAGTCTACTCCCCTCCGATGCGCAACCTGACCCCCGCGCGAAAGTTCGCCGTCAGCGCCGGATACCCCACCACTTCGTTGTAGTGAGCGTTGAGCGCGTTCTGGACGTTCACGTATGCCGTAATTCGCGAATTGATCGCATACCATCCGCCCAGATCGACGCGCGCGTAGCCTGCCGCATGGTTGATGCCGAAGTTCTCAAAATCGGAATCCGGGCGGCGGCCCACAAAGCTTCCACCCAGATTTGCGCCCCAGCGCTTTCCCAGATAGCTGAGGAGCGTCGTTGCCGAATGCTTGGGGCGACGGAGCAAGGGATTTCCCGTGTCAAATACAGGATCGCAAAAATTCGCCGGAGTGCAGAGCGGAGCTTGCAGGATACTGAGTTGAGGTGTAGGTATAGGCCGTGTTCAGCGACAATCTTTTCCAGATCCTGCCTTGCAGCTGAACTTCGGCGCCATGGGCGAGAGATTGTTGCACATTGAAAAACTGAACAGGCTCCCCGGCGGGTTGCCTTGATACGGTTCCTGATTGGGTGCAGCCTCAATCTGATCGTGGAAGAGATTGTTAAAGTAGGTGGCGTTCAAGGCCCAGCGGCCGGCGAACAAATTCTGCTGGAAGCCGGCTTCGAAGGCTCGGGTGCGCTCCGGCAGCAGACCAGGGTTCGGCGACGTAGTATGGAAGATTGGCAAAAGTCTGATAGAGAGCGGGCTCCATGAACCCGGTGGCATAGGAAAAACGCAAACGCGTTCCAGAAAAAAATTCTCCTCCCCGCAACGCCAGCAGAGTCAGAGCAACCCGTGGGCACACCCGTATTGCCAAATACGCTGTTGTGAACAAAACGCCCGCCCGCGATGACGGAAAGCCTGCCCAGCGTGACCTGCTGTTGCAGATATGCATCCTGATTCAGACGTTGGCCGGGAGTTTGCGGGGGATAGTCGAGGTCTCCAACAAATCCGTTTTCGTTTTCGATGCGAACTCCGAAGGTAGAGTGGGTCGAGATTTGCCCAGAGGTTCGCTCGGAATAATCGCCCTGATATTCAAATCCCACGCGGTTGATGTGATCGTGTCGTGCGACGGGTAGTCGAACGTGCCCATAGGCCCGGAGCGTATTGGTAGATTCGTGAAGGATCGCCATTGACGTTCAATTCGGTGTAGCGGTAGAGATAATCGAAAGCCGGTGAAGCGGTGTTGCCATCCATTAGGCGCGGCGACGGTGAGTTCCACGCTCCCTAGCAAGATTGTTGTAGTGCGACCATTCGCTGGGATCGGGCTGCAGTGGTTCATAGGGTTGGGTGAGCCATTCACGGCACAAGCGGGTCGTAGCCGTTGAAATTCCACTCCCCGGGAACTCCGGTGTGACTGTTGGAGTGGCGGACCCGGACTCGCAGCGCACCTGATCGGTAATCGCCACGCCGACATTCGCGCCCTGCAGCGAATCCGAGTACGCATCGTTTACGCCTTGCCCGTTGTTGTTGAACTGGTCGCCGAAGAAGTTATAGTCGAAGCGTCCGGTGGGTGCCGGCCAGAGACGCGTAGCCGTTGGCCGTTCCGAAATTTCCTCCATCGGCGCCGAAGCGGAGTTCGGGGACGGGAGTGCTCCCGGTGCGCGTCCACACCTGCACTACGCTGGTCATGGCATCGGAGCCGTACAAAGTGCTCTGCGCGCCCCGCACAAATTCCAGGCGATCGGCTTGCGCCAGGGGCAGAGCGCCAAAATCAAACGTTTCGCCCGGGTTATCGATGGCCACTCCATCGACAATCACTTTGTTGTAGGTGGACTCGCCGCCGCGAACAAAAAGAGACGAGATTCCGCCGCGTTGCCCGGCTGTGTTCACGACCGCGCCCGGCAGGAAGCGCAGGGCGTCGTCCGCGGCAATCGGCTGCATTACTTCCAACTGCTGGCTGCTCAGAGTGTCAACCTCGGCGCCTGCGGCCTGGCTTGGAACTGGAGTGCGGGTCGCGGTGACGACCACGGTTTCCGCTGCCGTTGCCACGCGGAGCTTGATGGTAGTGACTTCGGTGGTTGCGGAGAGCGTCCAGCGTCACCATTTCTGCCGCGAAGCCTGGAGCCAACACCTGGACACGATAAGAACTGGATGCCGCTTCGCGAAAAATCGCGAGCCCTTCGGCGGACGTGCTTTGAATGGCAGCGGGAGCGGGCTTGCCCAGCTTGAGCAATTGAACCTCGGCGCCCGCGACGGCGGCGTCTTGCGGATCGACGACTTTGATTTTGATTTCGGCGGAAGCGATGGACGTAGACGAACAACGGGCCGATGGCAACAGTGAACGATGGAAAAAATGACACTGGCGAACAGACGAGAACACCGCATGCACGTCTCCTTTATCACGCGAAAGGGTTGTGTGGACGGTTCACGCCGGTCTCCTGGCTTTGCGAGTCAGGATGTGAGCTTTCGCTCGAATGAGCTTTGACCCAGCATCCGGTTACTACAGCCGGCCTTCCCAGGTTGTCATTTTCAGACACCCCAGTGACCGGTTGCGGCTTCCTCGCTTACAGTTGCGCGGCAGCGCGGGAATTGCACCCGCTTCCCATAGCGCCAGCGTGTCGCCGGCCTACGATCATGCGCGAACCTAATTTTGAGAAAGAGCAAAAACAGCAGCCCTGCAAATCTACCGGGCACATTCGATACAAAGTCAAATGTTCATCAAACCCTAAGAGTGACGCCTGCGATGGAAGCTGGCCTGACGGATCACATTTGGAGTTTGGAAGAATTGGTGGGACTATTGGACAGGAAACAAGCTGAGGCAGCATAGCGTGAAACCGTATGTGTTTCTGGCAATCGGAGCAATTTGGCTGTTCGCTCTCATTTTCTTCGCCTACAACGCGAGCTTCGGCATTACGTGGATGGGCAAGCACGATCCCGCTCTTGCGCGTCGATTAATCGCCGTGGCGTTTTACGTGCTCTTTCTCGGGTGGCTTGTGCCTACTCTGTTTGGCGCATGGTTTCTCTGGAAAAAGTGATACGTCAAAACAGCGCACTACCAAAATGCAGATCCCTGAGTAGAATGAAGTGCAACAAGTACAAAGGTGTTGAGATGGAAAAAAGAAAGTATGAGCAGTTGTGCTCAGGGAGCGGATTGAGATTACGTGTGGAGCAGACGGTAAATCTCTGCGCTGCATCGCTGGCGTCTGGGGCGGAGCGCGGGGACGACAGCCGTGAATGAAGCGCAACAGTAAGGTGTAAAGAAGTGGGAAGGGGGATACGATCCGGAGCGCGCGCAGCAGTGATGCTGCGTCGTCATGCTCGCGGTCGAGAGACAAGTTGGAACGTCAGCGGACTAGGGAGAAGGTTTGAAATTCGTCGCGGGATGGTAGGGAGCAGATGCGGGCGCATGGCGCAGGGACGGGGCAGCGACGGCGTCGGCTACGAGTCGATGTACGGTTACATTTATTGGCGCAGTGGGTCCTTCAACGAAACGCTGCATCGCTGGTTGCCTCGCCAAAAGTACGGTCGCGGAAAGCGTCTGCCCAACGGAGATGGTAGACGGCGTCCATATTGGAGAGGGTTTCCATTCATGATCGTCCGGCTGTGGTGGAGAGCTGAACGCGCTCGGGCGATTGGGAGGCGGACCTCATGAGCTTTCGCAAACCGGGACAGTTCTTGCTGGTGATGCAGGAACGCAGATCGCGGCGCGCTCTGCTGGTGCGGCAGAAGGTGAGAACGGCGCAGTCGGTCGCTGACAATCTCCGCGCTCTGGTGGAAGAGATGCTCGCGCGCGTGTGCCAATCTATGACCTTCGATAACGGAGAGGAGTTCAGCAAACACTATCTCCTGAGCGGGCGGTTTGGCATCTAGACCTGGTTCTGCGACACGCACTCGCCGTGGCAGAAGGGCGGTATCGAAAACGCGATTGGTAGTTTGCGCCGCCTGTTGCGCAGAAACACCGACCTCGACGCTCTGCTCGCCCATCGCCTCGCTCTCTGCCTGCAACGCTACAACGACACGCCCAGAAAATGCCTCGGTTTCAAAACTCCCAACGAGGTATTCTTGGAACACACTGTTGCACTTCAAACGTGAATTCATCCCTTCGCTTCGCTCAGGATGACAAAATCTGGTTGATTGACTCGGGATGACTCGGGATGAAAAAGTCTGGTTGATTGAATTGAAGACAAACTCTGGGTGATTGAATTGAAGAGCGAGGCGCTATTTTCACCACGGCGGCTAGCCCTTGATGACGGGGAACTCCGGCGATCCTACTTGCGCGACGTGCTCCTCGGCGAAGCGGGTGACGCGTTCGAGCGCCGCCTGCAATTGCCGGTGAAACTCCGCCATCTGCGCGTCCAATTCCGCCTGGGCGGCTTCGGCGGGAACTCGCATCTTGGCGCTGAAGCGCACCAGCGCCTTCGAAAATGGCTTGGGGATCATCAGCGCATCCCACGTATTCAGCACCCAGGCATCGCTTAGCGCCACGTAGAATGCCGCCATCGGAAACGCGCTGGCGCGCGCCAGCAACACGGGCCCGGCTTGGCCACGTATTTCGGGCCGCGTGGACCGTCGATCGTAAACGCCACCAGGTTGCCCTGTTCCAGTTGGCTTCGCAAGCCGAGCAGGGCTTTCGCGCCGCCGCGGCTGCTCGACCCTCGCACCGCGACGAAGCCTAGTTTTTCAATGGTCCGCGCGATGTATTCCCCGTCGAAGCTGCGGCTCACCATCACTGCGATCCCGGTCTTTCTCCATAGCCACGCGCTCGGGAACACGGCCCGGTGCCAGAAAGAGTAGATCACCGGTTTTTCGTAAATCGCGTCCGGCGGCGAAGGCGGCTCTTCCCACGATATGGAATAGCGAAGAGTCGGACCGATCAGCGAAATGGCCAGATAGGTTGCCCAGCTGATGAACCACAAAAGAATTCTTTGCCGCGAGCGAGAATCGGAGCGTTTCCAAAACAGAGGGCGGCTCAGGCTCGACAGCGGCGGAAGAAGAACTCACGCGGATATTGTAGCCGGGGAAGAAGGTTTAACTGAAAGCTGACAGCTGAGAGCTGACAGCGGCTTTTTACGCTTCCAGGTAGGCCTCGATCCACTCTTTGAGCCGTTGGCGCCGCTCGTCGGTCGGGTCAAAACGAATTCCGAAGGTCTTGTTGCTTTTCTTCCACGTGACGTACCCGCGCACCCAGACGCGCGGCAGCGTCAGCAAAGAAAACGACACTTCCACCAGGGCTCCCTTGTTCGGGCACGTGATTGCCCTTGAGCGACATTCCCCCCGAACTGATCTCCTGGCTGGTGGTGGTTATGCGGTCACCGTCGGCCATCACGACCCCAACCTCGGTCATGACGGGGATGCGCACATAGCGGCGGAATTCGTGCAGCACCAACATTCGCGTCGAGCGCACCAGCTTCATCGCCGCTGAGCGTTCCAAGGGCTCGTGAAACATGGCGTTGATGCACAACTTCGAATAACGCATGGCATCCTGCGCGGTCCCGCCCAGCCCGTAAATGACGATCCGGTTGTTGGAAGCCGATCCTCGCGCCAGCTCGATGATGCTGCCGGCTGCTTCTCCCAGGGGCAAAACGCAGGCCTCGAACTTTTCGCGTTGCAGTCGATCCGCGTGTTCGCGCGCAATCGAAACCGTTTCGATTCCATATTGACGGAAACACTCCGTGATCAGCTGGGCAGACGCCTCGGGCAAATCAAACAGCGCGACGCGCGCAACCGTCTTGCGATGCACGGGAGAGGGGGCGGGAACGGCAGCAGTCGAAGTAGGCATGAGTCCCAGGGGATGAACTCCTCTGAAACCCCATTCTGGCGCGTCTTTTCGCGGCTGCATAGGTTTCGAAAGGGCGTAGCCCCTGTCCTAAAGTGCCATTACGAAAGCTGTACTTGGGTCCATTGCGCCCTGCTCCCTTCGTTTCTCTCTGCCTAGACGCGGCGAGCCGCATCTCTACCCGCATCTTTGTTCAGGTAAGATGTTGCCATCCTTAGCACGCAGTCAGACGCAGTCAGAAAATGATCACACTCAACGACATCCAGTCGGCCTTGGGCCGCATTCGCAACTTCATCTACCTTTCGCCCTGCGCGCGTTCGGAGACGTTTTCTGAGTCCACCGCCAACCACGTCTATTTGAAGCTCGACAACCTGCAGCGAACCGGCTCTTTCAAAGAGCGCGGCGCGCTGAACAAGTTGCTCTCGCTCAGCCCCGAAGAACGCGCCCAGGGAGTGATCGCGGCCTCGGCCGGAAATCACGCCCAGGGCGTGGCCTATCACGCCGGCAAGCTCGGCATCCGCGCGCAGATTTGCATGCCGCTGACCACGCCTCTGATCAAGGTCTCGGCGACGCGCGGTTACGGCGCCGATGTGGTTTTGCACGGCGCCAACTACGACGAAGCTTTCGAAGAGTCCGTGCGCCGCAGCCAGGCTGAGCACCTCACCTTCGTGCATGCCTTCGATGACGACGCCGTCATCGCCGGACAGGGCACCATCGGACTGGAACTCATCGAGCAGCATCCTGACCTTGAAGCCGTCGTCGTCCCGATCGGCGGCGGCGGCCTGATTGGCGGCATCGCCTGCGCGCTGAAAGAATCGAATCCCAAAATTCAAGTTTTCGGAGTTCAGCCCTCGCGCCTGCCGTCGATGAAAGTTGCCGTCGCCGAAGGCAAGCCGGTGACGCTCATGGCGGCCTCCACCATCGCCGATGGCATTGCCGTGCGCCGCGCCGGCGACCGCACCCTGCCGCTGGTTCAGAAGTACGTGGACGACATCGTTACCGTCGAAGAAGAAGAAATCGCCAACGCCATCCTGCTGCTGCTGGAGCGCGAAAAAACTCTGGCCGAAGGCGCGGGCGCGGCAGCCATCGCCGCTCTGGTCAACCGCAAGCTGCCGCTGGTCGGGAAGAAAGTTGCCGTGCTGGTCTGCGGCGGAAACATCGACGTCACGCTGCTCTCCCGCATCATCGAGCGCGGCCTGGTCAAAGATGGACGTCTGGTGCGCCTGCGCGTCCATCTGCCCGACTATCCCGGCGCGCTCAATCGCCTGACATCGATTCTGGCGCAGCATCGCGCCAATATCGTCGAGACGGACTACGACCGCGCCTACCACGGCGTGGGTCTGGGTGAGACCGCGATCGAAATCACCATGGAAACCCGCGGGCCCGACCATATCGCCGAAATTATTTCGGCGTTGGGCGCGGCGGGATATACGCAGGAACGGGTGCTGTAAGCCCACGCTCGTCGTGTCGGGTTATTCTTAGAGTCGTGCCAGAATTGACAACGCTCTATAGGCCTGTGGGTCAAGGTGAATTGGAGCTCGTCCGCACAAGCGGTTTTCGCGAGTTCCCACCGCGCCTTCCGGAGCAACCGTTTTTCTATCCGGTGGTTACCGAGGAGTACGCGATCCAGATCGCCCGAGATTGGAACACGAAAGATCCGTCTGCCGGATTTACGGGGTACGTCCTTCGATTTCGAGTTCTAACGAGTTTCCTGAATGACTACCAACGGCACACCGTCGGCGACTGTACTCTACCACGCTTTTGCTCTTGATTTTGATTTTGCTCTTGCGAGTACTTTGGTCTTACCCGCTGCGGATTTACCGCGACTGAACGAGAGCATTGTGGGGACGCATCGAGGTACTCCGTCGAGTTTCATAAAGGTACAGTCGGCGTCGAGGCCGTTTGAGCGCTTCTACTCAAATTGCTTCCGAAATCTCTCCAACTGGTCCTTCACTTCGCCAACTTCTCTCCGCAATTCCGCCACTTCTTCTTCCAGCCGCGCGATGCGCTCGGCATCTGCCGGATTGCGCTCAACCGCGGCGTTGACATGCACCGGCGCTTCCGCTTCCACTACATCCCCGGCAAACAGATGCGCATATCGGGATTCTTTCGTTCCCGGCTGTCGAGGCAGAACTTTGGCCAGCGGCGGTTCGCGCTGCATCAACTTCTGCAATGCCGATTGCACATCGTCCAGCGCTTCGAAGTGGTGCATGCGCTCGGCGCGTCCGCGCAGTTCGCCCGGGGTTTGCGGACCGCGCAGCAGCAGCACGCACAGCACGGCAATCTCCGGACGCGTGAAGTTAAATACCTCCTGCAAGCGCTGCTCGTACTTGGTGACGCGGCTGTCGGCGCCGCGTGCGGGGCCGGCCATGCGTTGCTGCTGTAGACCTTCCAGCGCGTCGCGCACCGCGTCTTCGTCCAACTGCATCACCGGATCGCGATTCGTCTTCTGGTTGCAGGCATTCACCAGCGCGTTCAGCGACAGCGGATAGTACTCCGGCGTGGTGATGTCCTTTTCGATCAGCGACCCCAGCACGCGGACTTCGTTTTCCGTCAGCTTGATTTCCATGGATTCTCTTCAAGCCGCCTTCGATTGTAGTAGCAGCCAATGTCAGGCCGTCGACAAGCTCAGGCCGCACGAGCCTCAACGCCGCACACGGTATACTCGATAGTTTGCCGGACGCATCCAACAGAACCAGTTGCCAGTAGCACAGTTGTCAGTATTCGGACGGAAGACATTGTTCCGGGGCTACTGAGTTCAGGTTTGGCAGAAGGCAAGTCGCTGCCGGACTGGCATCAGCTGGCAACTGCATTTCAAGGAGGAATCGTGAGGAAATACCTGGGAGTTTTGGCCGGCGTGGCTGCGCTGTGTGTGATGTCGTGGGCGCAGGCTCCCGCTCCAGCCCCAGCTCCAGATCAGGCTCCGGCCCAGGCCCCAGCTCCCGAGGCCGCCGCCGAATTCCAATTCCACCTCCACCCGCCGAACCGCGCGGCGGCGCCCCAGTATCCGCGCTTCGAACTCTTTGGCGGCGGTTCGTACGCCGAGGCCGGTCTTTTCAACGCCGGACACTGGGCGGGGTTGCCAGGCTGGGACGCTTCTCTGGGTGTGAACGCGACCAGTTGGCTGGGATTCGTAGTGGAAGGCGGCCAATACTTCGGAACCTCAAAGATTCCGAGCACGTCGCCGGCGCCATTTCCACTCGGGTCAATGTCTTCTGAGCCGACGCCGTCTCCCACGTTCAACGTGGCGACGCGAGAGTACAACTTTCTTTTCGGCGCGCAATTTGCCCGCCGCAAGTATGAACACTGGACGCCGATTGGCGAACTCCTGTACGGACATCAGGGCACGCGCGGCGTGGCGACTCCGTCACGCGGGCGCAACTGGTCACGGAAGTTGGCACTGGCCGGGCGCTAGTGGCCGGCGGCGGCATCGACCGCAAAATCAATCCGCGTTTCGCGTTGCGGTTCAAGGCCGATTACTTGCAGACCGGCACCGCGTTTCCGTTCGCGCAAGCAGAAGCAGGACAACTTCCGCGTTCTCGGTGGGCATAGTCATCCGCAATGTGCACAAGAAGAAGCGCACGCTCGAGGACGAAACTCAGCCTGAACCGTAAGATCCGGCTCGCCAACGCGCGACTTGGCCATTGACTTCGCCAGGGAGGCGCAGGGCGACCCGAGCCGTTGCTGGTCGATGATTCCGTCCGCGAGCTCGCAATTTACGAGCGGCGCAGCAAATCGCTCAGCGGCTTGGCTTTGGCCCGCAGTTCGTCGGCGAAGTCGCCGCCTTTTTCGACCACTTCCTCCAAACGGTCTTTCGCTTCGTCCGTCCAATCGGAGGCGGTTTCCAGGGCGTCATCATAGGAGCGCCGCAGATCTTTCCGCAGTTGCCGCCCGGTCTTCGGAGCGAGCAACAGACCGAGGGCGGCGCCGACGCCAAGCCCAATCAGCAGAAACGTGATTGCTGTGCCGGCCGTGCCGTCAGAACTCTCGTATTTTCCAATGCGCATATAGAACCTCCTGATCATCTCTATTCTAGACCCGAATGCTGAATTTGTAATTTGTGGTCATGTGACATGGGTCCGGAATTACAAATCGGCAAATTGCAGTTCCACATTCCATCCGCGCCTGTTCCCACAATCGCTCTGCGGCTGTGTAAAATGAATCTTTAATCCCAAGTGCGGCGGAAGCCCCGGCGAACTCCCCCCGGCAGGCCAAAAGCCGGCCACGGGGATCCCGGCCATGCCTCGCTGCCCAGAATTCCTAGCAGAGTGAAGGAGATGTAAACCAGCAATGTCGATTCCAGCGACCCAACTCCGTCCCGGCATGATCATCAAGCACAACAATGACTTGCATTCCGTGTTCAGCGTCGAGCACCGCACGCCCGGCAACCTGCGCGCCTTCATCCAGGCGAAGCTGCGCAACCTGCGCACCGGCGCCATGTTCGAGCACCGTTTCCGCTCGCCCGACCCGATCGAGAAGGTCAACGTGGATGAGGTCAACATGGAGTTTCTCTATAGCGACGGCGACGACTACTACTTCATGAACACCGAAAACTACGAGCAGACCCACCTCACCCGCGATACGCTGGGCGACGCGGTGGATTACCTGACGCTCGAACCTGCAGATCAAGGTGGAGTTTTTCGATGGCAAGGCCGTGGGCATCGAGTTGCCGCAAACCGTCGTGTTGACCGTGATGGAAGTCGAGCCCGGCCTGAAGAGCGCGACCGCGTCGAGCGTGACCAAGCCGGCGAAGACCGAAACCGGCCTCATCGTGCAGGTGCCGCCCTTCATCAACGAAGGCGAGAAGATCAAAGTGGACACGGCGGAGGGCACGTATCTGTCGCGGGCGCAGTAGTAAGGTCAGAGGTTAGAGGTCAGATTGCAGAGGTAAGAACCTTCGGCCGCGGTTTTCACCTCTGCAATCTGACCTCTGACCTCTTCAATCGAACGATGGCTTCCACCGAGAAATCTCTAACTCAAGCTCGCCGCTTTCTGGTCCGCGGACGTGTCCAGGGCGTCGGCTTCCGCTGGTTTGTCGAGCGTGAGGCGCACATCCTGCAGATTGCCGGATGGGTCCGCAACAATCACGATGGCAGCGTCGAGGTGCTGGCCATGGGAACGCGCGAGCAGTTGGCCGGATTGCGATCGCGTCTGCGGGAAGGGCCGCGCGCGGCGCGGGTGGATGACGTAGAGGAATCCGAGGCCGAGCCGGTCGCGGGACTCAATTCATTTCAGGTTCGAGGAGCTTAACTCTAAAATGCAAACCAAGATGTCGACCGAGATGCCGACCAAACCAGTAGATTGCGACCGGTTGAAGAAGCTGATCCGGGAGGTGCCCGACTTCCCGAAAAAAGGCATCCTGTTCTACGACATCACCACGCTGCTCAAGGACAAGGTCGGCTTCGCGCGGCTTGATTGACGCGCTTTCGGAAAACTACATCGGCAAAGAAGATTGACCTGGTGCTCGGCATGGAGGCGCGCGGATTTATTTTTGGACCTGCGCTCGCCTACCGGCTGAATGCGGGATTCGTTCCTGTCCGCAAGCCGGGAAAGCTGCCCGCCGAAACGGTGAAGATCAGCTATGAGCTGGAATATGGCAGCAACGCGCTGGAGGTCCACAAAGATGCCATCGGAAAAGGCCAGCGGATTCTGATCGTGGACGATCTGCTGGCCACCGGCGGAACGGCGGTCGCAACCGCGGAACTGGCCAGCGGATTGGGCGCACAAATTGCCGGACTTGGCGTTTGTGGTCGAACTCGACTTCCTGAAAGGTCGCGAGAGACTGGCGAAGTACGACGTGTTCTCGCTGCTGCACTATGATCGGTAATGCGATGATCGGTAGGATCATGATCGGTCGGATATGTCGGTAAAGGCTGCAGCACTATCCGGATGCTTCTGTCACCGAGGTGCGGCTATTCTCGCCGGCTTACTTCACGTTATTTCACCAGATGTTCGACGGCCCGGAATAGACCTCTCCAAACCGCCAGGCTGAGAGCCAACGAGACGGCATAGGAGAAGATCGCAATCCAGTTCCAATGAACACGTCCTTTCCGGTTCGCGGAGTCCACATAGGGGAGGGCTCCTCGCTGCGTTTATGATGGAAGCAATCATCTCGCCATTTCCCTTCTCTTCGCAAGTAACTTGAAAATATTCCCTGAACTTCAACGGCCGCTCCTCTAGAGTGGGTGAAATTGCTCACGCACCCGAGCAGATTTGCTCGGTCGCTGCCGAAAGTCGTGTGCCACAATCTTGCACGGCAGCCGCTCCGCCCTCAGGTTCGCCATCGTATGGCTCGGGCTGCGCCGCGGAAGATGGTAATCTAGGCCCTGCGATTCGATGATGTGATGGCACGTCATGCGCTTAGCTTCAATACCGAGTTCGGTGCACAGCACGATCAGACATTTTCCTTTCATCCTTCTCCTGACTGTTCGCCGCACTGGTGGGCGCCGCGCGGAGCGCTGTCGATTCCAGCCCGCTCCCGCCTTCCATCACCACGGCGCCACTCTCGGTCGACCAGGTAGTGAACAATCTCGTTCGCAAAGATGAAGAGCGGGCACAGGCTCTGCGCCACTACGAATCCACCCGCGTTTATCGCCTTTCCTATCGCGGATTCCCGGGTGATCGCGACGCCGAAATGACCGTGGAGGCGACTTATGACAGTCCTTCCACCAAGAACTTTAAGGTCATCTCGCAAACGGGATCGAAGCTGATCATCGACCGCGTATTCAAACGGTTGCTGGAGAGCGAAAAAGAAGCCGCCGAACCGGAAATGCACGCCCGCACGCTGCTGAACCGCGACAACTACGACTATCGCGCTGATCGGCTATCGAGCATCGCTCCGACAAGGGCAGCCAATACGTGCTCGCCGTCTATCCGAAAGCGAGAAGCAAGTACGTCTATCGCGGCAAAGTTTGGGTCGACGGCACCGATTTTGCCGTGACGCGGATTGACGCCGAGCCGGCCCAGAATCCTTCATTCTGGACGAAGAAAAGCGAAATTCATCACGAGTACATGAAGGTGCAGGATTTCTGGCTTCCCCGGCGCAACGAGTCTGTAAGCTACATCCGTCTCGGCGGGCGCGCCACGCTGACGATTGACTACAACAACTACCGCGTGAGCGATTCGCGGGTGTCGGGCAATGCCGCGAAACCGTCATCTTCCGGCGTGGAGTGCCCGCTAGCATCGATTCGATGAAGCTCCGCATATACCTGACGCAGCCCGCGGTAGTACAATCCCGCCATGGATAGCCTGATCCAGCCGAACGCAAATCCTACGACGGAGCGGCAAGAGTCCAGCCTGCGTCCGATTCTCGTCGGGATCGTCATCGTAGGGATTGTGGTCGGCATTCTGGCGTTGATTCTTCCGCGCCGAGCAAAAAAAGCCCGCCGCACCTCCGGCCTATGCCGCGAACCTGAAATTCTCGGACCTGAAGACAAGCGCCGCGCAGAATTTTGTGGGCGCCACCGTCAGCTATATCGATGGCGCCATCACCAACACCGGCGATAAGACCGTCATCCACGCGGTGGTGCAGATCACGTTCAAGGACGACATGGGACAGACGGCGCAGCGCGAGGAACTTCCCATCCGCGTTCTGCGCACCGGCGGACCGTACGACGAAGCCGTGGACCTCAATCTGTCGCCGCTCGCGCCCGGCCAGAGCAAACCTTTCCGCCTGACCTTTGAGAACATTTCGGCCCAGTGGAACCACGCCTATCCCGATCTGCAGATCACGCAGGTCAGTGCAAAGTAGGTCAGAAGGTAGAGGTCAGATTGCCACGAGGTAAGAACTATGGGTGCTCGATCACCTCTGCAATCTGACCTCTGACCTCTGCAACGGCTCCCTCCGCTACAATGACCTCGTGCCCGACGTAAAACCATTCCGTCTCACGGAGTCCGTTAAAGCCGCGGGTTGAGCGTCCAAGCTGAGTCCGGCGGCGCTGGACACGGTGCTTGGGAAATTAGCCCGGCAACAGGACCCGAATGTGCTAGTCGGCTTCGATCATGCCGACGACGCCGGCGTGTATCTGCTCACGCCCGAGACGGCGCTCGTGCAGACGGTGGATTTTTTCACGCCCATCGTGGACGATCCTTACACCTTCGGCCAAATCGCCGCGACCAACGCGCTCAGCGACGTTTATGCCATGGGTGGAAAGCCGCTGACTTCGCTGGCCCTCGTCTGCTTTCCCGAAAAAGGCGATCTCGAGATTCTGGAGCGCATACTCGCCGGCGGCTTGTCGAAGATGATCGAAGCCGGATGCACGGTGGTGGGCGGCCACAGCATCCGCGATGAAGAAACGAAATTCGGATACTCCGTTACCGGCGTGATTCATCCCCAGCGCGTGCTGGCCAATCAAGGTGCGCAACCCGGCGATAGGCTGCTGTTCACCAAGGCGCTGGGCACAGGTGTAATTTCGACGGCGATCAAGAAAGGCGTAGCCAAGCAGGAGTGGATCGACGCCGCCGTGAAGTCGATGACCACGCTAAACAAGGCCGCCGCCGAAGTAATCACGCTCGCGTAGGGGACGGACGCATTCGTCCGTCCCGCCAAGCGAAGTCCGCAGGACAGATCGACGCCGCGGCCACCACATCGTGGTCCGTCCACGCCCTGACCGACATCACCGGCTTCGGCTTGATCGGCCACGCCCGCGAGATGGCGCTGGCGTCGAACGTCAGCCTCGTCTTTCAGCACCGCTAACATAGCGGTGCTTGAAGGCGCGCTCGATTGCATCCACGCCGGCTACATTCCCGGCGGACTCAAAGCGAATCGTGACTTTGCTGAATGCCTGGTCGACTACGATCCGTCGGTGCCCGACGACATCCGCACGCTGCTCTTCGACCCGCAAACCGCCGGAGGATTGCTGATCTCGGTTGCCGCCGAAGACGCCGGCCCGCTCACGCGCGCGCTGAGGATGCCGGGGTTCCCGCCGTCGAAATCGGCGAAGTGTTACCGCACGCGAAGCCTTTGATCCGCGTCACTTCCTGATTGGTGTGTTCCCTGCTAGCCTGCGTTGATCAGTCCCCAGATGTGGGCCAGGTGGTGGTCGTCGTGCTCCGCCACAAAGTACAGATGGTCCACCAGTCGCATGGGTATTTTCAGACGCGGATGGAGAGAGGCGCGGGCGAAAATTGCGGGGTCGATCTTCTCCACTCGGCTCAGCAGTCGTAAGCGCGCGCTCCGGAATTCGGCCAGGATCTCTTCGATTGGGCGCAGGTTGTGCTGCGCTTCGTGACGTCTTGCGATTGCTCAGGTCGGCCACGGTAAGCTGTGATGCTCCCGTTAGGTAGTCATCGCTCAGGTAATCTTGACCCGCGCCATCCACAGAGGTTCGAGGTCCGCCAAGTGCCCGGCATGTTCCTGGGCCGACCACTTGTCCTTTTCGTGCGGTTTTCTAACCAGGACATCGCGATCGGCGCTGCGGACGATTTCTTCCAGCCGGGCCGGCGTGCCCCGCAAACGCGCGCACAGGTTCGGATGCTGCTCCACCGGAAAGGTGAAGTCAAACTTCCGTTCAAACCAGATCGGCGGTCGATTCATGGCTGCAGGCGAATCGAATCATGCCTTCTTACAAGATGCTAAAGCAAGCCGGAGCGGCGCAACTCGCGGCACCCATTTTGCGGCACACATTCGGTTGCCGGAACCTTCTCCGCAGCTGTTCCAAACGCAGCCTGCTAGGGCGGATCCTCGGAAGGTTTTGATTCGGGCGCCGTCAGCCGCCGCGAGCTTTGTCGCGCATGCGCTTGACGAAACTGGGAACGTGCACCACGGCGCGCCCGACCGTGCCGCTCCCGATCTCCTGCGTGCCGTCGTGGGCGCGGACGCGCATGATGTAGAAGCGTCCGTCGAACGATTCCAGTTCCGCCTCGGCTTGAATTCGCACTCCGATTCCGCTGGCCGCGACGGTGTTCGACGTGGATCGAGATCCCCACCGTGATTTCTCCCTCATCGCAAAACGGTTGCAGCGCATGGAAGCAGGCCATTTCCATCAGCCGAATCATGTCGGGAGTCGAATACACGGGTGGCAACTCCGGATGATGTGCGGCGATGGTGTGCTTCAGCTCGACGGTTTCAGCCGCCTCGCCGCGCACGCCAATGGGGATGGGTCGGGGCATGGGGGTGCAGAACGTAAGAAGCAGATGGCGATGGTAGAAGCTACGATTTCAACGCGCACCAACGCGAAGATTCTTCACTTCTGCAATCTGACTTCTTACCTCTGACTTGAAACTACGCCGCCACCCGTTCCATGCGGCGCGCCTCGAAGCCATCCAGCACGGTCCATAAAGCTTTGGCCGCTTTCTCGGCGGCAGCCAATGCTTTTTCGGCAGTCTCCGGATTGGCCTTGACCCGCTTCTCCAGTTGCGTGCGCCACACCTGCGCGTGATACACGTCGGCGGTGGCGTGCAGAGTGAAATAGCCGCGGGTCTTCTCATCGGCGCCGTAGAGTTCGCGCAGGACGCGATCTTTCTCTTGCGCCAAGCGCGGCACCTGCGATTCGTAGGCATAGAAAGCCGCCAGCGCCTCTTCCGGAGTGCCTTCGCCGGCGACACGCTGGAACCAGGAGATGAGCTTGCGAACTCCCGCAACCGGCCGCCGTTTCGTCCTGCGGCTTCCGCCCACGCCTTCGACAAAATCGAGCCACAGTTCGGAGTGCGAACGTTCCGGCTCGACGAAGGAATCTTCGCCGCCCTTCTCATCGGCCATGTTGGCGAGAACGGCGCGGCGCAGTTCGCCTTCTTCCAGCCGGACGGCAAGCTGCGCCAGATAGCCCGGGAACGCCTCCACGTGAGAGTAGTAATCCTGGGCGTAGGCGCGCAGGTCGTCGTCGGTCAGTTCGCCCGCCGACCAGGCCTTGTAAAAGGGATGACAGAGCAAGTCGTAGCGATGAATGCGTTCTTCGAGCAGAGACACAAATGGCTTTGTTTCCATGATTTTCGTTTCCATAATTTACCCCGATAACTCTTAACTATATCTTCCGGACTGCCAGGTCGGCAAGGAGGCATGGTTGGTAACAGGAGACTACCATCAAAAATCATTGAGTTTAGAGGACTTACTGGCAACATGTAGACAACAAAGAAGTTGTTTTTTTGGTTCTGGAATGTGAACTGGGATTCTTGTTATCAGGATCTGCGAGTTAGAGTACCGGGCTGGTTCAAGTCCGGAGAATTCTTGGAGCCCCTGGGAACTTTCCAGCGGGTTGCGACATTACAGGTTATGAAAGAGACTTCAGGGACCGCGAGAGGAATGTGGCGTCGAGCGATGATCAGCGACGAAGCCTTGATGCTGGAGTTCCGGGGTGGGTCCCAAGCAGGCATTTGAGGAGCTGTTTGCGCGCTATCGTGGGCCGCTCTACGGCTTCTTTCGGCGGAGGCTGCAGGGCGACCAGCGGGCGGAGGATCTGACGCAGGAAACATTTCTGGCGGTCATCCGGGCATCCGATCGCTACGAGCCGCGAGCTCTTGGTCCGGACTTATCTCTACGGCATCGCCATGAACCTGCTGGCTGCGGAGCGGCGCAAACAATTCCGCGATTCGCCGCCGGGAGAGATCGCGCCAGAACCGGCGACACATGACGATTCCGACGGCGTGTCTGTGGATCCGCCAGGCTCTGGAAAGGCTTGACGAGTCGGAGCGGGAAATTCTGATGCTCCGCGAATATGAGCAGCTCAGCTATGCGGAGATTGCAGAGTTATTGAAGCTGCCGGTGAATACCGTGCGCTCCCGGCTGTTTCGTTCGCGAATGGCGCTGAAGGAGCTACTTGGAGCCGGAGCGAGAAATCGCGACGACGCTGTCGGCGGCCAAGGGAAGAGGCGGGAGGCAGTGAAACTAAGCACGCGCGGAAGGCGAGGCCATATGAACAAGATGATTCATCCGATCGAACCCGAAGAAGTGATGGCCTACCTGGATGGCGAACTCACGGTCGAGCGTGCCGCTGTTACAGCGGCTCACTTGGGCGCGTGCGCGGAGTGCCAGGGTCTGGTTGCCTCATTGCGAAGTATTTCTCAGAATCTAAAGACTTGGGAAGTTGAGCCGGCCAAGTCGAGCGATACCTCCAGCAATCGCAACTGCGCTCGCGGAAGCTCGGCCGGCAATCGCGAAAAGTTTTTCCGTTGCATCGGCGAGCTGGCAAGAAGTTTTGGGCCAGCGCTGGGCGACTGGTCGCGTGGGTGGGAGCGTGTTACAGCCGTCCTACTGGTTATGTTCGGCACAGTGAGGTTCCTAGGTCACAACGCGAGCAATGTGTTCTCGTCAGTCGGATCAGCATCTTAGTCGGGGATGAGCGGTCTAGACCTCGTGAACAGGTTTCGGTTTCTCTTGAGCCGCTTCCACCCGTGCCGCCAGCAGCCAAACCGGCACAGGGAAGAGAGTCTGGACAGGCTTCAGCAGTTCGCAAAACTGCAAAACCGCTCCGCCGGAAAGTTTCAAGGCTGCGCCTCAGGCAGATGAATTACCGCCCAGGAACCTGCTCTGATTGCTAAATGGCCCGATGATCATCCGCACGGCGCAGCTCAGCGTGATCACCAAGGAGTTCGACAAGGCTCGGGCTAACCTCGAAACAATTCTCAAGCGGCATCGCGGTTATGTCGGCGAGCTGAAGGCCGGTGGCAGCACGGGCAGCGGACGCACCCTCACTGCGACGTTGCGCGTTCCCGCCGATCAACTCGACGCTACGCTGACCGAAGTGAAGGCGTTGGGACGCGTGGAATCCGAGTCGCAGAGCGGGCAGGACGTGACCTCGCAGTATGTCGATCTGGAGGCGCGGCTTACCAACGCCCGCAACACCGAACAGCGGCTGACGGATTTGCTTCGCAATCGCACCGGAAAGTTGTCGGATATCCTCGCAAGTTGAACGAGGAACTCGATCGTGTGCGCGGCGAAATCGAACAGATGGAAGCTGAAAGAAAAAATATGGCGAACCAAGTGAGGTTTCGCCACCTTGAATGCCACGATCTCGGAAGACTACAAAGCCGAATTGCAGTTCGTTCCGCCTTCGACTTCCAGCCGTCTCGGCAACGCTGCCGTCGAGGGGTACCGCAGTATGGTGGATGGAGTTGTCAGCCTGGTCCTGTTCCTGCTTTCGACCGGGCCGAGCCTGCTGCTGTGGGGCGCAATTCTGTTCTGGCCGGCCCGCCTGGTTTGGAGGAGAGCGCGGCGCAGCTTTGCCGCGTAGTCGCCTGGCAGGTGGCACCGTCCTCTGATCCGATCGAACTCTCGAGTTTGTCCTTCCGAGTTACAATTAACAAGCGGTACCCCTCCGTTGTTGTGGGTCTTGAACCAGCGCACATGCAGGCGTTTGACGAACATTTCGAGGTGGTGGTGGTGGGCGCTGGTCATGCCGGATGCGAAGCGGCCATGGCGGCCGCTCGCATGGGGCTGAAGACCGCGCTCTATACGCTGAACGTCGATCTGATCGCGCAGATGTCGTGCAATCCGGCCATTGGCGGCATCGCGAAGGGGCACCTGGTGCGCGAAGTGGATGCGCTGGGCGGCATCATGGGCGAAATCACGGACGCCGTCGGAATCCAATTCCGCCTGCTCAACACTTCGCGTGGACCCGCCGTCTGGTCGCCGCGGGCGCAGTGCTGACAAGCAGGCCTATCGCCTGAAGATGCGCGAAGTGCTGGAGTCGCAGGCGAATCTGAAGATCAAGCAGGCGGAAGTCGCGGATGTGATGGTGGAGAAGCTCGTCAGTTCGTCAGCTCTCAGCTCTCAGTCCACACCCGACTCTACTGAGAACCGAGAACTGAGAACTGAGAACTGCATTCGCGGCATCCTGCTGCGCGATGGGCGGCGCGTCTCGGCGGATGCGGTCATCATCACTACCGGGACTTTTCTTAACGGGCTGATTCACTGCGGCGAGCAGCAGTATCCGGCGGGACGTTCGGGAGAACCGGCGGCGGTTCTGCTGGGCGAAGCGCTCAAGAAGCTTGGCCTGCGCGGATGCCGGCTCAAGACCGGGACGCCTCCGCGGCTCGACGGGCGCACGATTGACTGGTCGCGCTTCGAGCGGCAGCCGGGCGATTTGGATCCGACTCCGTTCAGCTTTCGCACCCGGCGGGTTGCGCATCACGACTCGCAGGTGCCGTGCTACATCGCCTTTACCACCGAAGAGACGCATCGCATCATTCGCGAGAACGTGCATCGTTCGCCGATGTACAGCGGACAGATTCATTCGACGGGGCCGCGTTATTGTCCGTCGATTGAAGACAAGATCGTCAAGTTCCCCGACAAACTGACGCACCAGCTTTTCCTGGAACCCGAGGGCCTGAACACGCACGAGATCTACGTCAACGGCATGAGCACTTCGCTGCCGATTGATGTGCAACTGGCGATCCTCAAGTCGATTCCGGGGCTCGAAAGCGCGGAGATGATGCGGCCTGGGTACGCGATTGAGTACGACTCGATCGATCCCACGGAACTCAAGCGCACGCTGGAAACGAAAAAGATTGCCGGCCTGTTTCTCGCGGGGCAGATCAATGGGACGTCAGGGTACGAAGAAGCGGCGTGCCAGGGAATCATGGCGGGGATTAACGCGGCGCTGAAGGTGAAGAAAGAGCCTCCGCTGGTGCTCGACCGCACGGAAGCGTACACGGCCATTCTGATCGACGATTTGATTTCGAAGGGGACGAACGAGCCTTACCGGATGTTTACTTCGCGGGCGGAGTTCCGCTTGCATCTGCGGATCGACAATGCCGACCGGCGGCTTACTCCGCATGGACGGCGGGTGGGGCTGATCTCGGATGAAGCGTGGGCGGAGTTTGAGGCGAAGCAGCGGCGGCTGGAGGAAGTGAAGCAGGCTGCTGGAGAGGACGAAGCTGACGGGGCGATGGCGGCGGAGATCGTCAGGCACGCTGGCGCGGGCAGACGCTCGCGGACAGCGAGCGCTCCGCGCCTACAGATCTGTCTTCTGCGGTCGGGCAGCCTTGGCGCAACTGCTGAAGCGGCCGGAGATCACCATCGAGCAACTGGCGCCGGTTCTTCGGGATCTGTGCCCAGGTTTTTTGAACGAAATTCCTCGGCGCACTCGGCGTCCTCCGCGGTTGACTCTCTGGCTCTCATCTTTCGTCCGAAATTCGCAACGAACTCAAGTCGGTCGAAACTGAAATTAAGTATGCTGGATACCTCGACCAGCAGCAGCGCGCTATCGATCGGCTGAAGAAGGCTGAGCAGCGCCGCATTCCCGATTGGTTCGATTACCGGGCAGTCAGCGGGTTGTCGCGCGAAATGCAGGAGAAGCTTGGAAAAGTCGTCCCGCAGACGCTTGGCCAGGCCTCGCGCATTCCCGGCGTGACGCCGGCGGCCGTTTCGCTGATCAACGTCTATATCGAGATTCAGGCGCGGCGGCGGGAACAGGCGGCGGCGCTGTAGCCCGCCGCGGCGGCTCAGCCGCTTGTCGCGCTGTGCTCCGCTTGGACGGGGCAGAGCCCCGTCACCAACACGTGCTCAGCATATTCAGCGGGCGACCGCCTTCTGCACAGCGGCGCGCAGTTCGTCATAGGAAAGCGCTCCTGGATGATACATCTCCACTTGCCCGGCGCGATTCAGGACGACCAGAGTCGGCGTTGTGCTCGCTCCGTAAGCATTGAAGTTCTGCTTGCTCAACGGCACGGGCATATCCTGCAGGCTGGCGTAATAGCGCGTGCGGACGGATTCGATATACGCGCGCTCCTGGTCGGGGGCGGCATCGGCTCCTTGGGCAGCGTAGCCGTAGAGTTGGGTCGGCCCGATGACGACCAGACCTTGCGGGACCGAACTCCTGCCGCAAGCGGGCAATCACGGGGACTTCCGCTTTGCAGTCCACACACCAATGCGCCCAGAAAAACAAAAGAACTGGCGAACCTTTCAGCGACGCCAGCGCCGGCGGCTTCGGTCCGAGATATTGGGTTACTTGCAGGGGCGGCGCGGGTTGGCCGACCAGAGTCAGCAGGTTGAGATTCTTCTGGAGCCGCGCTCGAATGGATGTATTTCCATAGCGCGCCAAAGCCGAGCGCAGCAGGCTGACCGCTTTCGCGTGCTGTCCTTTCGCGTCCAATCCCTGAGCGAGAACTTCGTAGGCGGCGCCGAGGGCGATGGGCAGATGAGGTTCGGCGTCGAGTTTGCGTTTGGTCGTTGTTTTGCGTTGGTTGCTGTGTTAGTTGCTGCTCCGCAGAGAACGCGCGTCTCGCTGGCGTAGGCGGCGGCTTGGTCCCATTGCTTGGTCGCGGCCGCTCCGCGGGCCATCCACGAAGGGCTTCGAGATACTCCGGGGTGACGCCATGCTGAGCCTTATAGGTGCGAAGTTCCGACTCGGCTGCGGAAAAGCAGTTCTGCGCCAGTTGAGCGCGAACATCCCCGATAATGTCATCCCCGGCCTGGACAACTAGGGGAGTTAGAAGCTACAAAGGAAGCAACCCAAAGAAGAATTCCGGCGGAGACAAAGGCCCCAGTTCCCCGTTCGAATACGCATGACTTGATGATGAATGAGGCTCCGCCAAGTTGCAAATGACAAAAATCGGCAAATGAAGCATCGCCCGGCGGCTAGTGGAGGGCGGGATGCTCAGGCAGCGAGGCTATAGCTGTTATCGGAGTGGGAAAGGATGCCCATCATTTCGTGGAAGCTTGCAATCTCGAAGTCCAGAATCAAGCGGTTATTCACCAGCCCTTCCAAAACCGCTCGGCGAGGGACTAAACAGCTTAAATTGAATATTGTTGTCGCGTGCCCAGCGATCGAGGAACGCGAGCATCCCCAGGCCGCCACCGCCAATCGCTTTTACTTCGGAAAGATCGAGCGCAATAATGCGGGCGTCTACCTGGGCTCGCACAACATCGCGAAGCTTGAAAACAGCGTCGCTAGTTACGATCCTGCCCTTGCACTCAACCACCGCCAAGTCGTTCAGGTTTTCGACATGTATGGTCAGCATAAGATCCTCCACGGCCATAGTGAGAGCAAGAACCCTGCCAAAAGGCGAGGGCCTTATTTTTCAATTTGATGCGAGAATTCAGGAAGGGAGAAGCGGGCAATTTCGGGAGGTGCGAGAGCAATGTCTTCCTACCGGGAACGCTGTAGAGACGAGGTTTGCTGTTGGATAGCAGGGACGGGTTACCGCAGTAAGCACAGAATCTTCTAGCCATTTACCCGCGAATATGTACAATTTAGGTGCGTTTGACTTTGCGGCTGTTCAGCAGCACCCTGCTCTAAAGCGTGACCTGCCTGAGCGTGATCTGCCTGCACTATCCTGCGAGTTCCAGCGCACACTTCAACCCAAAAGGAACACAGCAACATCATGGAAACAGGAACAGTAAAGTGGTTTAACGATGCCAAGGGCTATGGTTTTATCAGCCGCCAGAATGGTGAGGACGTTTTCGTTCACTTCTCCGCCATCCAGGCAAACGGGTTTCGCAGCCTGCAGGAAGGTCAACAAGTTCAGTTCGACGTCGTAAAAGGCCCCAAGGGCTGGCAGGCAGAGAACGTCAAAGGCGTCTAGGCCACAACCAAAATTCGGAAAAAGAAGGCGGCCCGCGCAGGCCGCCTTTCTTTTTGAGCCGCCTTTCTTTTGATTAGCGGAGGCGACGGGCGTCTCGCCCGTCCTTGCACATGGCAGCCGGGCGGGGACGCCCGGCTCTCCACTTCACGCCGCCGCTTGCTCGGCTTCGGCGACGGTTCCGTAGAAACGAAAGAAGTTTTCCACCCGAGTGACTTCGAGAGCGTGGTGGATCCGCTGATTCACGCCCACCAACCCCAGACTGCGTCCATCTTTTTGCCGCACCACATAGGCGCCGACCAGCGCTCCAATCCCCGACGAATCCGCCAGTGGGACATCCGTGAAGTCCAGGATGAGCGCGCGCGACGTGTCGGCGCGCAACTTGGATTGAAAGCCGAATAGATTGAGAATTGTCAGCGGTCCAGAAAGGCGCAGGATGCGGATTCCCTCCCGCGACCCGGGAAGATCTTCGATTTGCAACGGCTGATCGGGCATGGCAGAAATGTTAACGACGAATTATACGGCAAATGTTAAAAACAGGTTAATTCCGGAGTTAGGTCGGCGCGATTGCCGCATCCCAAGGTCAGAGGTCAGATTGCAGGAGGCCTGAAAGGCCAGGAAACCTCCTTGCAATCTGACCTCGTAACCTCTGAGCCTTCCTACTCTCCGCCTACGGTTAGTCCATCGATGCGGATGGTCGGCGAGGCTACGCTGCCGCGGAATTCCAGGTCGCTGCCGATCTCGGAAATATTGCAGAACATATCTTTGAGATTGCCGGCTACCGTGATCTCTTCGACGGGATAGGCCAGTTCGCCATTGACGATCCACATGCCGGAGGCGCCGCGAGAGTAATCGCCGGTGACCAAGTTGGCGCCGTGACCGAGAAACTCGGTTACATAGAGGCCGTCTTTGATCTCCGCGATAATCTGGTTCGGCGTTTTCGTTCCCGGTTCGAGGAAGTAATTTCCCGGCCCGATCCCGGGCGTCCCGGCGAGTCCGCGAGAAGCGTTGGCGGTGGTCTCAAGGCCCAGTTTCTTCGCCGTGTAGGTATTCAGCAGATACGACTTCAGAATTCCGTTCTCAATCACTACCGTGCGGCGCGTGGGAATGCCTTCGCCATCGAAGGGCGTGGTGCCGAAGCCGCCGGGCATGGTGCCGTCGTCGATGACGGTGACGTTCGCTCCGGCAATTTTCTCGCCGAGTTTGCCCGCCAGAAATGAGGCTCCGCGATAGATCGAGTCGCCATTCACGCCTTCGAAAATGTGTTCGAGCATGGAGCTGGCGACCATCGGATCAAGCACCACCGGCACATGCGCCGTCTTCACCTTGCGCGCGCCGAGGCGTCGCAGGGTGCGGCGGGCCGCTTCTTTTCCGACCTGCTCCGCCGGGTCGAGCTTCGCCAGGCTGCGCGCGACGGAATACCAGTAATCGCGCTGCATGCCGCCGTTGCTCGTCCTGCGCGATGGGCACAACCGCGACCGAACAGTACGACCGCCGGTATTCGCCGACAAAGCCGTGAGAATTCGCCAGCACTTTTCTGCCGGTGGCGGCGTCGAACGATCCGCCCTCGGAGTTCTTGATGCGCGGATCGGCGTCGAGCGCGGCCTTTTCGGCGCGGCGCGCGTACTCGATGCGCTCGGCGCCGGGCAAGGAGTAAACGTCCTCGTGATAAAGATGGAGGTCGCCCGGAAAGCGATCCGAGCTTGCGCGGCTTCGGGAATTCCGGCGTACGGATCTTCGGAACAGATCTTCGCCAGTTCGAGCGCCGACTTCAACATGCGCTCGATGCCGGCGGCGGAAAAATCGCTGGAGTAGGTGCTGGCCGCGCGCTGTCCGAAGAAGACGCGCACGCCGATGGCGCGCGAGCCGGATTCTTTCAGCGTTTCGACTTGGCCCAGCCGCACCACGGTCGAAAATTCGTCGCCTTCGCGGACGACACACTCGGCCGCCGTGGCACCGCCCTTCATCGCGCGGCTGACAACGTCGGTGGCAAGGGATTTGAGGTCAATTACGGATTGGCTGACGGCGGTCTCTAGCATTGTTGTCGTATTGATTAACTCTGAATCTACCACGGAGACGCCCTCCGATAATCGGCACAGGGCAGGCTCCCGAAGATGCCAAAGCGATTTGAGGAGCGAAGCGGCGCCCGGGATGCATGAATTGCGGGACTTGATGGTAATGCAAAAGTGCATTATAATCTAAACATGGTATGAGGTGTGCAATGGCAACACTGACGGTGACTCAGCGAGGGCAAGTAACATTCCGTAAGAAGGTGATGGAGCATCTGGGCGTGAAGCCCGGCGGCAAGATCGAGCTCGATCTTCTGCCCGACGGGCGCGGATTGATCCGGGCAGCGCGGCCGACCGGGAAGATTCAGAGAGTTTTTTCGGCATACTTGCCGGCAAGACGAAGAAAGTCGCCACGATTGAAGAAATCAACGAAGCCGCCGCGGCGGGATGGGCAGGCATGAGCGGGTCCAAGAAAAACTCTAGTGGCAGAAAATGAAGATCGCGGTGGACACCAACGTTCTGGTGCGGGCCGCCGTGCAGCGACGACCCGGAGCAAACCGACGTCGCGATCAAGAGAGATGAGCCAAGCCGAGATGACTCGCCCTCGCCACTCCCGTCACTGTGCGAATTTGCCTGGGTGCTGCGGAGGCTTTATGGCTTTCGGCCATCGGATATACGGCAAGGCGATCCGAACGGTGCTCGCCGCCGGGAATGTTGAAACCAACCGGCCGGCAGTCGATGCTGGCCTGGCGATGCTCGATGCGGGCGGCGATTTTGCAGACGGAGTGATCGCTTACGAGGGGCGGTGGCTGGGCGGAGAGACGTTTGTGTCGTTCGATGCGAAGGCGGTGGAGATGCTGAAGGCGCAAGGAGTGGCGGCACGGTTGCTGTAGGCGGGAGGAGCTGAGTCTCAGAATATACGCGAAGCTACGCGATATGTGGGGCACGCGTCTTTGCTAGGACTACTTTGGGGGTGTGGAAGTGCGAGCTTCATCGCAATTTTCCCACGGGCCTCGCCAGATAAAGCCCCGCAGGTTACCACGTCAAGACAGGATCCGCAAGGACTTCTCGAAGCGCGGCCCCTCAACTTTCGCTAGGCTGATTTTTCCGTTTTCGGCCGAGTACGTCTAGTTCTCCTACTTCTACTAGCCACGCTGCGTTCCCGTCGAAAAGATACTCAGTCGCCTGGATTTCATACTGCCCGATGCAGTCGCGAAATTCCCACTCGGCAGCTAGCGGATCAATTTTACGCACAGATGGAGTGTGTGGAATTCCTTCACCTTGCTCATAGTAAGCTTCCGGTTGACTCCACTAGCAATGCGAACTTACTGCATGAATCCGCCCGCCTTCTTTTCGCGCAGTTCCGCCGACAGTCAGCCGATCGATCTTAATGGTCGGGATGCCCACGCCGACCGGAACCGCCTGTCCATCTTTGCCGCAGGTGCCCGACGCCTTCATCGAGTTTCAAATCGTTGCCGACCATCGAAACCCGCGTCAGCACATCGGGCCCGTTGCCGATCAGGGTTGCGCCCTTGATCGGGGCGGTGATCTGTGCCGTCTTCGATGAGATAGGCTTCCGACGCCGAGAAAACAAATTTGCCATTCGTGATGTCGACCTGCCCGCCGCCGAAGTTCACCGCGTAAACGCCATTTTTCACCGAACGAATAATGTCTCCGGGATCGTCCTGCCCGGCCAGCATGTAAGTGTTCGTCATGCGCGGCATGGGAATGTGCTCGTAGCTCTCGCGGCGTCCATTGCCGGTATCGGCGAGGCCCATCAGCTTCGAAGAAAGTTTGTCGCTGAGATATCCCTTCAGAATTCCGTTCTCGATCAGCACGGTTTCCTGCGTGGGCTGGCCTTCATCATCAACATTCAAAGACCCGCGACGCCACGGCATCGTGCCGTTGTCGACCACCGTGCACTTTTCGCTGGCCACTCGTTTGCCGATCAGGCCGGCGAATGCCGACGTCTTCTTGCGATTGAAGTCGGCTTCCAACCCATGGCCAACGGCCTCGTGCAGCAGAACGCCGGGCCATCCCGGGCCGAGCACCACTTCCATGTCTCCGGCGGGAGCTTCGCGCGCGTCGAGTTGCAGAATCGCCTGGCGCGCGGCCTCTTTGGCAAAGAACTCAGGAGTCTTGTCGCCAAAAAAGAAGTCGAGCGCAACCCGCCCGCCGCCGCCGGATGTTCCACGTCCCGAGACTCGCGGCCCGAGCTGCGTCGGTCTTCGCGATGCAGGAAACATTCACGCGCGCCAGCGGCTGCGAGTCTTCCGCAAACGTGCCGTCGGAGCCAACCACCAGGATGGTCCTCAGTTCGTCGGCATAGCTGGCGCGTACTTCCTTGATCCGCGGGTCGTATCCGCGCGCGGTTTTATCGGCGCGCATCAGCAGTTCAACCTTGGCGGTAATGTCCGCGTCCACTGAAGGCAACGCCACGGGGTACAAGCTGCGGGCCGGCTTCTGCTGGAATCCGGCGACCGTCGTCTTGGCCGGCGCGCTCGCGATCAGCGCCGCGGTGCGCGCGGCATGAAGAATCCGTTGCGGAGAAAGATCGTCGGTGTAGGCATACCCGGTGCGCTCGCCGGAAACGACGCGCACGCCGCAGCCCGCCGAAATTCCCTGCGAGGCCGACTTCACCAGCGACTCATCCACCATCAGCGAGGTCGAGGTCAGGTATTCGAAATAAAGGTCGGCATAGTCGCCGCCCGCCGAAAGCGCGGCCGCCAGATAAGTCTCAAGATCGTGGTTCGTAAGTCCGTAGTGCGCGAAGAAGAAGCGTTGTTGGATGGCAGTCACCATATTTTGATGCCCCTGGCTTTGAAACGACTCGCAGCGCTTGATGCATTATCCCATGAGCGGAACACCACAGCTTCGAGCTGCAAGCCACGGGCTTCGAGCAATCGTCGACGCTCCCAACAATCTGTCATCCTGAGCGCGGCAGGAACTTCACGAAGTGAAGTTCCTGCGGAGTCGAAGAGCCTGCCCTGAGCGGAGCCGAAGGGACCCCTACCCCCGTGCTCATCCAAAGACTCGCCTCAGGGAATTCCCCCGGTGCCTCAGGTTTCCTGGAAGAGTATGGCTTTTGAAGGCTCCATACACAGGTTGGCTGGTGAAGAAAGAACTCAATGAGCGGCTCGAGTTGGGTGCGGAGATCTTCGCTCATGGGGGAAAAACCCATAACCGCGCTAACGGCGATCGACCGCTCCTACGCGCTGGCCGCATCCTGACTGCCCAGCGGCAGAAAATATTGCGTGCCCTTGATCGGCGCGGAGACTTTCTTCAGCAACTCCTGCAGGTCTTCGTTCCGGTCGACGAAATCGATCTCCGAGGTGTTCACGATCAGCAAGTCGGACTGCGTGTAGTGAAAGAAAAAGTGTTCGTAGGCCTTCACCACTTCCATCAGGTAATCCTCGCTGATGGCCTTCTCGCCGGCCACGTTTTTTTCTTCAGCCGCTTCTTAAGCACTTCCGGCGTGGCCTGCAGATAGATGACGAGGTCGGGCGTGGGAAGTTGTTCACGGAAATAATTGAAGTAGCGATTGTAGGTATCGAGTTCCTGATCGTTGAGGTTGAGGCAGGCGAAGAGCTTGTCTTTTTCAAAGATGTAATCGGAGACGACGGTCTTATTTGACCGCGGCCCCAGATCGAGTCCGCGCAGTTGCTCGAAGCGGCGAATCAGGAACGCCAACTGGGCCTGGAAGGCGGAGCCGCGCTCGCCCTCGTAAAACGCCTTCAGAAACGGATTGTCTTCCGGTTCGATGACCCGCTGGGCAGCCAGGCGCTCTCCGAGAACCCGCGCCAGCGTGCTCTTCCCAACTCGTATGGGACCTTCAACCGCAATGTAACGGGAAGCTCGAAAAGCTTGGCCATGAATGGCTATCGACTATGATTGTTAGTGGGGAACTGCTCAGCAGAATATATCGCTTCGCGGCTGGACGCAGATGTGGGAAAAACAGAGTGGAGAGCCGGGCGTCCCCGCCGGCTGCCGCACCGCCGACGGGCGAGAGCCTGCCCCTGAGCCTGCCGAAGGGACGCCCGTCGCCCACTCAGCTAGAATCCCTTCATGCTACCCGCTCTGGTTGGACTGACGGCCGCTGCCGCTGCTACGGCGGCTGGGTATCAGTCCATGGCGCCGAGCGGCCCAGTGGTTCGGACGAACGTTTGCCAGCGGAATCCGAGGGAGCAAACGAATCGCCCTGACCTACGATGACGGCCCGAACGATCCGCACACCCTGAAGCTACTCGAAGTGCTGGCGAAGCACAGCGTGCGCGCAACGTTCTTCATGATCGGACGCTACGTGCAGCAGCGCCCCGAGATCGCGCGCGCGGTGGCGCAAGCAGGACACGTCATCGGCAACCACACGTTCACGCATCCGTTGCTGATTTTTGAGTCGGCGTCCCAGACGCGCCAGCAACTCGCCGACTGCCATCAGGCTTTGCAGGACGCCATCGGCGAGCATTCGAATTTGTTTCGCCCCCCGTTTGGGGAAGACGACCGGCGACGATCAGGATCGCGCGTGAACTCGGACGGGAGACGGTCATGTGGAATGTGACCGGCTATGACTGGACTGCTCCGCCGGCTGCGGTGATCGAGAATAAAGTCGCGCGCCAGATGCGCGGCGGCGACGTGATCGTGCTCCACGATGGCGGACATCGCGCGATGGGCGCCCACCGCGCGCAGACGGTGATTGCGACAGACAATCTGATCCGGCGTTATCGGCGACCACGGTTACGAGTTTGTTACCGTGGAAGAAATGATAAAGACTCTCAGCGATCGGCTGGAGTCGAAGGAGGTTACGTGATCGCCAGAATCTGGCACGGATACACCAGGCCCGAGCACGCCAACGCCTATGAGGCCCTGTTGAAACCGGAGCTTCTCCCCGGTGTCAGCAAGGTAAAAGGATATCGAGGCAGCTACCTGCTCCGGAGAGAGGCAGGAGACGAGGTCGAGTTCATCACCATCATGCTCTGGGATTCTATTGAGGCAATTCGCGCCGTGGCGGGGCCGAACTATGAGAACGCGGTTATCCCCGAAGAGCGCCGCCAGTATTTGTTCCGGCACGACGCCAAGTCAGCACATTATGAGATTGCATCGATCCAGCAACCGGCGAAAGCGCCCCCGGTCATATCTTGATTCTGAGATCTTCACGCATGCACGGCGGCGAACGCATGTTTGGCGGCCGCGATGGTTTGCTGCACGTCGTGTTCGGTGTGAGCTGCACCCAGGAATGCCGCTTCGAATTGCGATGGCGGCAAGTAGATTCCATTTTCCAGCATCGCCCGGAAGAAACGTCCAAAGGCTTCGGTGTCGCACTTGGCGGCGGAAGTCCAGTCAGTAACCGGCCCCGCTGCGAAGAACCACGTAAACATCGAGCCGACGCGATTGTGGCACATGGTTACGCCAGCATCTTTCGCTGCGGCAGCAACTCCGGCGACCACTTCGCCGGCGAGTTTGTCGAGCTTGGAAGTAAACGTCCTTGTGCTCTCGCAAATAGCGTCAGCGTGGCATAACCGGCGGCCATAGCCAGAGGATTCCCAGAAAGCGTTCCGGCCTGGTACACGGGACCGAGCGGAGCTACCATATCCATGATTTCGCTCGGTCCACCGTAGGCGCCCACGGGCAAGCCTCCGCCGATGATTTTGCCCATCGTGGTGAGATCGGGCTGGACCGCATAGAGTTCCTGCGCCCCACCATAAGCCAGGCGAAATCCGGTCATGACCTCGTCGAAGATCAGGAGCGCGTTGTCGCGTCGCGTAATCGCGCGCAGAGCCTCGAGGTACCC
>CAVRYC010000046.1:0-5570 GCA_963725245.1 uncultured Acidobacteriaceae bacterium
TCTTGATGCTGTCTTCGCACAACATTCTGTCGCCGGCGTCAGGCCAGCCCATCACCGTGCCCACGCAGGACATGGTGCTCGGTCTCTACTATCTGACGAAAGCGAAACCGGGGGCGAAGGGCGAAGGCCGTTCTTTCGCCAACATCGACGAAGTCGTGATCGCGCTCGAAATGGGCGAGGTGGAAACGCTCACCCCGATTCGCCTGCGCTACACCGGCGAAGTCATCGACCTGACGCAGGCCTACGACGATCAGGATGTGAACCATACGGAACCCGTGCAGGTTAAGCGCGAGTTCCTGAATACCACCGTCGGCCGGGCAATTCTAAACGACCATTTGCCCAAGACAGTGCCGGGCGTCAACGTGGCTATGCCTTACATCAACGGTCTGCTCAAGAAAAAGGGTGTCGGCCAGTTGGTCAATTACTGCTATCTGCGATTCGGCCTGGAAGTGACCGTCAAAATGCTCGACGAGATCAAGTCGCTCGGCTTCAAATATGCCACACGTGCCGGCCTCTCCATCGGCATCGACGACATGGTGATCCCGGACAACAAGAAGACCCTGGTAAAAGACGCCGACAAGCAGGTGATCAACGTGCAGCAGCAGTACCTGGACGGCGCGATCACCAACGGCGAACGCTACAACAAGGTCATCGAAATCTGGTCGGCGATTACGGAAAAAGTTGCTGATGAAATGTTTAACCAGATGCAGAAACGGGATAAGGAGGGCGAACTCAATCCGATTTACGTCATGGCCGATTCCGGCGCTCGCGGATCGAAACAGCAGATCCGCCAGCTCTCCGGCATGCGCGGACTGATGGCGAAACCGACGGGCGAAATTATCGAGACGCCGATCACGGCTAACTTCCGTGAAGGTTTGACGGTGCTCGAATACTTCATCTCGACGCACGGCGCCCGCAAGGGTTTGGCCGATACGGCGTTGAAGACCGCCGACTCGGGTTACCTGACGCGCCGTCTAGTGGATGTTGCCCAGGACGTGATCATCAGCGAATACGACTGCGGCACCGTGGACGGAATTTTCGTCTCCGGTATCGTCGAGGCCGGTGAGATTATCGAACCGCTGCGCGACCGCATCGTGGGCCGCGTTTCACTCGAAAAAATCAAAGACTATGAAGGCCAGGTTGTAGTCGACGTGAACCATGAGATCACCGAAGATCTCGCGGGCGCGATTCAAGCTGCCGGAATCGAGCGGGTGAAGATTCGCTCGGTGCTCACCTGCGAGTCGAGGCGCGGCGTTTGCGTCATGTGCTACGGACGTAATCTCGCTTCCGGCCGTCTCGTCGAACTCGGCGAGGCCACCGGCGTGATCGCGGCGCAGTCCATCGGCGAACCGGGAACGCAGCTCACCATGCGTACCTTCCACATCGGAGGCACGGCGTCGCGAGTTTCGGAACAGTCGCGCCTCGATGCCAAGAGCAACGGCATCGTGCGCTTCGTCAATCTGCAGACCGTGAAGTCCAAGACCGGAGACCTCGTGGTCATGAATCGCCAGGGCTCGATTGCGGTCGTCGACGAGAAGGGCCGCGAGCGCGAGCGTTATGCGGTCGTGTATGGCGCCAAGGTCAAGGTTGCGGAAGGCGGTCCGGTTGCGCTCGGCGAGGCGCTTGTCGAGTGGGATCCATACACCTTCGCCATCCTCACCGAAATTGGCGGCACGGCGCAGTTCAAGGACTTGCAGGAAGGCATCACGCTGCACGAGGAAGTCGACGAAGTCACTGGTCTGTCGCGTCACGTCGTGGCGGATTCTCCCGACGAAAAGCGTCAGCCCGCGATAGTAATCAAGGGCAAGGCCAGCAAGCGCTACCTGATGCCTTCGCGCGCTCACCTCATGGTGCAGGACGGAGACACGGTGTTTCCGGGCGACGTGCTGGCCAAGATCCCGCGCGAGACCACCAAGACGAAAGACATCACGGGCGGTCTGCCGCGCGTGGTCGAATTGTTCGAGGCCCGCAAACCGCGCGAGACCGCCGTCATCAGCGAAATCGATGGCGTGGTGCGCTTCGGCGAAGTGGCCAAGGGGCAGCGCAAACTCTACGTGGCCGCCGACAACGGCACGGAGAAGGAATATTCCGTTCCGCGCGGCGTTCACATCAACGTGCAGGAAGGCGAGCGCGTCCGGGCGGGTGAACCGCTTATGGACGGGCCGCTCAACCCGCACGACATTCTGGCCGTGCTCGGCGAAAAAGAACTGCAGGCTTACCTGGTCAATGAAATCCAGGAAGTCTACCGCTTGCAGGGCGTCAACATCTCCGATAAGCACATCGAAGTGATCGTCCGCCAGATGATGCGCTGGGTGAAGGTCGAAGATGTGGGCGACACCCAGTTCCTCCTCGAACAACAAGTGGACAAGTTCCGCTTCCACGAGGAGAACGAGCGTGCCATCGCGCAAGGCGGCAAACCGGCTACCGGGCGTCCGTTGCTGCTCGGTATCACCAAGGCGTCGCTCTCCACCGATTCGTTTATCTCCGCTGCCTCCTTCCAGGAGACCACGCGCGTGCTGACCGAAGCTTCCATTCAGGGAGCGGTCGATCATCTGCGCGGCCTGAAGGAAAACGTGATCGTGGGCCGCTTGATTCCCGCCGGCACCGGCATGGAGTATTACCGGAACGTGCGTCTCTCTCCGGAAATGGAAGAGGCCGCCAGCAAGGTGCAGGAGGAAGTCTCGCAAGCCTACGAAGATGCCGAGCGCGCGCTCGAGCTCATGCGCCACGAAGGCGAGACCGAAGAACTAGCTGCGGAGTAAGACGAAACGAATCCAGCCAGGGGCGACGCAAGTCGCCCCTTAGTTTTTGCTCGGGGGGGGACGGGGCTTTGCCCCGTCCGTGCCGAGCGCAGTTCGGCATGCATCTTTAAAGTCGCAGCATCTCCGGATTCGCTATAAAATGACGCTTAATTGGACGACGGTTTCTTGACGCCAATGTCTTTAGCACTGGATCAACAGCGGCTGACCGGACAGCCTCAGGATCCGAACCCCAAGCCGGAGCCGCTTCCTGGCGCACTGATACTGGCGCCGGCATTGGGGCGCTTCTGGCGGCTGTTCCGCTTGTCGATCTGGCGTGCCTTCGAGCACGACGCTTTCGGAACCGCCAAAGCCTCAGCCTATTCCTCCATCTTCACTTTTTTCCCGGCCCTGCTGGTGCTGGGTTCGGTTCTTGCCGCCCTTAGCCGGGGCCAAGTCTACCTGCGCGAGGTCTCCTACGCGCTCGGCACCATTTTGCCTGCGGGCAGCTCAGCCGCTCTTTCCTACCTCAGAGGCAGTACGGACCGGCCGGTTGGCCTGCTCATCACCACTTCGTTGTTGACGGTCTGGAGCGCTTCCGGCGTCATCATCTCCTGGATGGATGGTTTCCGCCGAGCCTACCAGCTTCCCAAGACCTGGGGGTTAGTCCAGGAGCGCGCGATTGCGTTTTCGCTGGTGTTAATGGCCGGAATACCGATGACTTTCTCCACCATTCTGGTTGCCTTCGGCAGCCGCATTGAAACGCGGATCCTGTTTCACCTCGGGCATGAATTCGGACCTCTGATTCTGCTGTTGTGGGGAGCGATCCGCTGGACCATTGCGATCCTGACCAGCATCGCCGTGATCCAGCTTATCTATCACAACGCGGTGCCCCGAACCCAGCCCTGGCACAGCGTTTTGCCGGGAGCTGTTCTTGCCACCGCCATGTGGCTGATTTCCACCGCGCTGTTTGGATGGTATTTGCAGCACTATGTCGACTACAGCGTTATCTACGGTTCGCTCGGTGTAGGTATTGCGCTGCTCGTCTGGATGTATCTGATCTCGCTGGTTGTGCTGATTGGCGCCGAATTCAATGCCATGCTCTTTCCTCGCAGTCTCACGAAGGTTCCGCCTCCGCGGGCAGACACGGAAACTCGCTGACGGTGAAGGCGGTTGCACGCTGCGGCAGAAAATGATCGCTTCGAAGTGGCGACAGAAGAAACAACTATTAAATCTTGTCATCCTGAGCGAAGCGAAGGACCTGCTGTCTTTTGAGCCGTTACTACATCAGTGAAGAAAACCCAGAGGACTTTGCCATGCAGCCGCCGTCGCCTTTTTCGATGATTCACTGAACCCCGCGGTCCGCGGCTTTCTGCATTCCCCCGCGAATCCCAACGGCGACGCGCTGATCCTCACCCACGGTGCTGGCTCGGATTGCACTGCTCCTCTGCTGGTCGCGCTCAGCGAAACTTTTGCCGGACATGGCTTCCTGGTTCTGCGCTGCGATCTGCCCTTTCGCCAGGAGGGCGAACGGCGAACCCGTCCGCCGTTTCCAGGCAATGCGGAACGCGATCGCGCGGGCCTGCGCAACGCGGTTGCTGTTTTGCGTAAGAAGGTCGCGGGCCGGGTCTTTCTCGGCGGCCACTCCTACGGCGGACGCCAGTCGACGATACTCTGCGCCGCCGAACCAGATTTAGTCTCCGGGCCTGCTGTTGCTCTCCTATCCGTTACACCCGCCGCGAAAGCCGGACCAACTCCGTATTCAACATCTGCCTAACCTGCACACCCCGAGCCTGTTCGTGCATGGAACGCGCGACCCCTTCGGAAGCGTTGAAGAGATGACGAACGCCCTGCGACTATCCCCGCCAAAACCGAGTTAATGAAAGTGGAAGGCGCGGGTCATGACTTGGGTTTCAAGGGGAAGGCGCGGGCGCTAGAACTTCCTGCAAGCATCCTCGCAAGATTTGCAGAGAATGTTCACTTAGACCGTGTGGCGCGGGACACGCCCCGCTTGGCCGGGCGAAGACCCGTCCCCACACAGGAAAGCAATGAAAAGGTTTTCTCGGCGCCCTCTGCGTCTCGGCGGTGAATCGACCTAGTTCACCCAGCCCGACTTCGAGCCGCCATTCGTTTTGTCGTTATCGTCGGGAGGGATGTAGTTTCCGTGCTCGTCGAAGGTGACTTTGCGATCGTGATCTCTCATATAGACTTCGAATTTTCTCGCCGCGCGCTTCCGCTTCCAGCGGTAGTAAGAATTCCGCACGCCGAAATAACGCTCGGACGCCACATAGCTCATGCCGCGAGACGGCATGAATTTTACCCACAGGTAGCCGAAAAGCAATCCGCCCAGATGAGCAAAAACCGCGACTCCGCCTTGCGATGGCTCAAAAACGGCAATGATCGCGACCACGACCCAAATGCCGACCAGGTATTTGGCCTTGATCCTGAAGGGCAGCGGAAACAAATACATTTCCTGATCCGCGTAAAGAATTCCAAAGGCCATCAGCGGACCGAAAATTCCGCCGGATGCGCCAGCCGTTCCAATTCTCGGGTTCATCCCAGGAAATGAGTGTAGGAGACAGCAATGGTGATCAGAGCCGCGCCCACGACGCAGAACTTGTAGCGCTCGATGAACCGCCGCGGCCCCCAATCGGGCTCGAGGTAGGGGCCAATGAACCAGAGCGTGACATGTTGAAGAACACATGACTGAAGCCGGCGTGGAGCAACGAGTACGTGACCACTTGCCACACTTTGCCGTGCATCACAACAACCCGGAATCAGCGCTAGCCACTCCTGCATCTGAACGACAACGTCCGGGGCAAAATTCTTCAT
>CAVRYC010000047.1:0-12428 GCA_963725245.1 uncultured Acidobacteriaceae bacterium
GCGCGTATCCGCACCATAGGGTCTTATTGCGGTCGTAAAGCTTCCGGCTTGAGAAATGCAGAGCGGGCACGCAGTGGATGGTGAATCCCGTAAGTGACAATGATTCGCCCCAATCCATTTCGTGAGCAGGCCCTATTTTCTCTAATCGAAGTAGGCTAGCGACGCGAGCTGGAACGATGCAGTTAGAATCTCCCCGAGCCGCCAGTCGGCGAAGTGTCGGTAGATCCAAATGGTCATAATGATTGTGGCTGATGAGCACAGCGTCAATGTCGGGCAAATCATCCATCCGCACTCCAGGTTTTCGTCGGCGCTTCGGACCTAACCAGGACACAGGACTGGCTCGTTCGGACCAAATTGGGTCCGTCAAAATGTTCGAACCGGGCTGCTGAATGAGGCCATGCGCTGGGACTTCCCCCCGCGGCGGCCGTCGCTCTGGTGCGCTTAGGGATGTCTCTTGATGGACGCCACGAGAGAGAAGCGAGTCCTTGCTTTTCGCCAACGCTCCCACCACGCAGAGAAAACAGGATGCGAATCAATGACCGCCTCGTCCTGAGCCTTAGCCGACTGTTGCATCACGATTGGAGTCCGAGTTGGCTCGACGGCCTCGCTCACGCCATCTCCTCACCCCGGAGCAACGGGGTAACGATTCGCAGTCCTTCTGAATTCGACATTGCTGCACCTCAATATAAATGGGGCTTGTCAGCGTTCGGCGGGGAACTAGCCTGCGGACGATTCACGCTAGCCGCTGCAAAGCTCCGAGTGAAACTGTTGGCATCGGTGCAGCACGCCTGATTCCATCATGATGCGCAGGTTGATGTAGCAGCTTTTTGTGGCGCTTACGGGGAGACTCCCAGTTCGATCGCGCAGGAATGTCGGTGACTGAGCAAAACTTACCGCACGCGGACTAGGCGAGAGTAGCTGGGGTTTGGTGGCTTTGGTTCTTGGGTTGCGGATGCTGACGGTGACGTTGTTGATTCGTTTGATTGCGACCAGACGAAACTCCGGGCAGAGTGAACCGCAACTGCATATCAGCAAAGAGGGGGATCCCCATCTTCGAACGCTGCTGGTACAGGGTGTGCACCACATTTTGGGGCCGTTCGGCGTGGACAGTGATCTGCGACGCTGGGGTCTGAGGCTGGCCGAGCGTCGCGGGAAGAATGGGAAGAAACGAGCCGTCATCGCAGTGGCACGAAAGCTAGTGGTCTTGCTGCATCGCTTGTGGGTCGGCGGTGAGGTGTACGAACCGCTACGCAACGGCAGTCCAGCGATGCTGTCGGCAGCCGCGTAGGTAAATTAAATAGAAAGGAAACACAAAGACCGAGCGCCGAGTTCCGGTGACTGCGTCTAACGCCTGGCCCAACTTCTATCTTCGAGATGGAAGAGAGGTCGACAAACAGGTGGCAGTACCGCCTGAAACGAGAACTCCCAACTTGCACCGGCTGAAACGAGAACTCCCAACTCGCACCGGCTTACTTTGCTGGCGGCTGTACAAAGCCCACTTCGAGACCTTGGACTCCGGTTATTTCGTGAGTCACGGTTCTCTTGGGAGGCGTTCGAACGGCCTAGCTTTTTGTTCCGGGAAAAGTCTTTTTCCACTCATAAAATCCGTCCAAGGAATCAGGCAACGCCGATCACTAGGAATTAGGAATGAAAAAACACTCCCGTATGGTCGGTCAATCGAAAGTCGACCGTCCACGAGGCCTGCGCACTCGAATTACCTTCCGGCTTGGCAGTGATACCTAGACAGAAGTGCGCTTATTGTTACCGATCCGGTGAAACTTCCTACAAGCCGACTTCGGAACTACTTCACGTCTCGCTGGCCGAAAACAACCGGACCTCCGTGTTTGCCGATCCAAACAACAGGAACGGGGGTTAGTACCAAGTGGACAGCTCTCTTTTCCGCCGAGCTCAGGCAAGGTCGAAGCGATCAAGGTTCATCACCTTGTTCCACGCCGCCACGAAGTCCTTCACAAACGCCTCCTTCGAGTCGTCACATGCATAGACTTCCGCGAGGGCCCGGAGCTGGGAGTTCGAACCGAAGACAAGGTCGACACGGGTGCCGGTCCACTTGAGTTCGCCCGTCGCGCGATCGCGCCCCTCAAACACGCCTTCGGATGTGGCGGAGGGCTGCCACTTCGTGTTCATGTCGAGCAGGTTGACGAAGAAATCATTCGTCAGCGTCTCGGGCCGCTTGGTGAAGACGCCGTGTTTGGACTGCCCGAAGTTCGCATTCAGGGCGCGCATGCCGCCGATGAGAACCGTCATCTCGGGAGCGGTCAGCGTCAGCAGCTGCGCCCGATCCACCAGCAGCTCCTCCGCCGATCCTTGGCTGTCCCTTCCGGAGGTAGTTGCGGAACCCGTCTGCGGTCGGCTCCAGTACGGCGAACGAGTGCACATCGGTCTGCTCCTGCGAAGCATCCGTGCGCCCCGGCGAGAAGGGAACCTTCACGTCGTGCCCGGCCTTTTTCGCCGCTTCCTCGACGGCTGCGCAGCCGCCCAGAACGATCAGGTCAGCCAGCGAGACCTTCTTCCCGCCGGACTGCGACGCTGTTGAACTCCTTCTGGATCGCCTCCAGCTTCTGGAGGACCTTCGCCAGTTCGGCCGGCTGGTTCACTTCCCAATCCTTTTGCGGCGCGAGGCGAATGCGCGCCCCGTTCGCCCCGCCGCGCTTGTCGCTGCCGCGGAACGTCGCCGCCGACGCCCAGGCCGTCGTGACCAGTTGGGAGATGGACAGTCCGGACGCGAGGATCTTCGCCTTCAGAGCAGCAATGTCCTGCTCCCCGATCAGTTCATGATCCACGGCGGGAACAGGGTCTTGCCACAGCAGCGGCTCCTTCGGAACGAGCGGGCCAAGGTAGCGCGAGATCGGCCCCATGTCGCGGTGCGTCAGCTTGAACCACGCCCTGGCGAACGCGTCTGCGAACTGATCCGGATGCTCGTAGAAGCGCCGTGAAATCTTTTCGTAAGCAGGGTCGAACCGCAAGGAGAGGTCGGTGGTCAGCATGGATGGCGCGTGACGCTTTGACGGATCGTGCGCATCCGGCACCGTACCGGCGCCTGCGCCATTCTTCGGTGTCCACTGATGCGCACCGGCCGGGCTCTTGGTCAGTTCCCATTCGTAGCCGAACAGGTTCTCGAAGAAGTTGTTGCTCCACTTCGTTGGCGTCGTGGTCCAGATGACTTCCAGGCCGCTGCCGATCGTGTCACCCCCTTTGCCCGTGCCAAATTTGCTCTTCCAGCCGAGGCCCTGCTCCTCGATGCCGGCGGCTTCCGGCTCTGGGCCGACTACGTGCTCGGATCGCCGGCGCCGTGGGTTTTGCCGAAGGTGTGACCGCCGGCAATCAGCGCGACCGTCTCTTCGTCATTCATCGCCATGCGGGCGAACGTCTCGCGAATATCCCGTGCCGCGGCGAGGGGATCCGGCTTGCCGTTCGGCCCTTCCGGATTCACGTAGATCAGGCCCATCTGAACGGCGGCGAGAGGATTCTCGAGGTCACGGTCGCCGCTGTAGCGCTCGTCCGCCAGCCACTTGCCCTCGGGGCCCCAGTAGATGTCCTCTTCGGGCTCCCAGACGTCCTCGCGCCCGCCGCCGAAACCGAAGGTCTTGAACCCCATCGACTCCAGGGCGACGTTGCCGGCGAGAATCATAAGGTCGGCCCAGGAGATTTTCCGGCCGTACTTCTGCTTGATCGGCCAGAGCAACCGGCGCGCCTTGTCGAGGTTCACGTTGTCCGGCCAGCTATTGAGCGGCGCAAAGCGCTGCTGCGCCGGAGCCGGCGCCGCCGCGGCCGTCGCCGATGCGGTACGTGCCTGCGCTGTGCCACGCCATCCGGATGAACAGCGGCCCATAGTGGCCAAAGTCGGCCGGCCACCAATCCTGCGAGTCCGTCATCAAGGCATGGAGGTCCTTGATCACGGCATCCAGGTCGAGGCTCTTGAACTCCTTCGGCGTAGTTGAACTCCTTGCCCATGGGATCGGACAGGGGGGAGTGCTGGTGCAGGATCTTCAGGTTCAGCTGATTCGGCCACCAGTCGGCATTCGTGGCCCGGCCGTGTGTCTGCGAGCGCCGCCCGTTACCGGGCACTTGGTTTCGGTTGACAAGTTTTGCTCCTGATTATCGGGGACAGGCGCCCCCGCTGCGGTGGTGAGTTTTTTCTCCATATGTACATCTTCCTTCGAATTAGTCAAAAAAACTGTGACGAACTACGAATTCATCCTGGCTTTCCCATTCGCGCAATCGCCGCCGGCCGCGCTCGCTGACGCGCGCCATTCATCCGGTATCCACAAGCCTACGACACTTAACCGGAAGCGTGCCGCGGAGCGCCGGCGACGAGGAGGCAGTATTGCGAAGGCCGATTCACCAGCGCAGGACACAAGGCCGATGCGATTGATGATCGCGGGCGGCGCGGCGATTTTTGCGCTCCCCTTTTTAACTTTTTGGGTCCGATACGCTTTACGTCAATCCAGTGAAGAGCCGCGTCCCGCGCGGCAACCCAGTAGCGGCCATGGGCGGCTCGGGACATCCCTCCTGACCTTTGCACCAAACTTCTGCAATTGACCAGCAAGGCAAATCCAACATATTATATTGCGCAATTGGGGTCCATCGCGCCGCGACCGTCCGTTTCACTTCCAGTCTTGGAAGGGGGTAGCCTCCATGCCTGCGCTAGTTGACAAAACCACGACTGCTAACAGCGGGGTCGTTGACACCCTCAATCGAAAGACCATCTAGAAGTCGTTCTGGTGCAGCGGGGGCCGCGATGCTTCAAACAGAACTAAAACGAGAACATGATGCAAGCCCCGAGCCCGAAGTACGCGGCAATGCCGATGAACGGTTACCTGCGGCCTTGACAACAGCGGTCGAGCGGGTGGTTTTGCTAACGGGCGCGGATGGAGTTGCAGTTGCTCTCTGCGAACCTGAAGGGGTCTTCTGTCAAGCCAGCACCGGCCAAGCTCCTCCGGTCGGTTCACGACTACAACCCGATGCCGCTTTTACCCGAGAATGCTTGGAAACCGGCCAGCCAGTGCTTTGCGAAGATGCCGAAAATGACGCTCGAGTAGAGCGTTCAGTCGCCAGAGCCTTGCACCTGCGTTCGGCAATGGCGGTACCTATCCAGGCTCAAGGCTCGGTTCTTGGCGTAGTGGAGGCCTTCTCTTCCCGTCCATCTGCATTTAACGCCGCACACGTGAGCGAGTTGCAGCGCATCGCCGGTCTACTCTCTTCTGTTTTGGCTCGAGGTCCGACGCAGGACGAGAAGCCGGTTATAGGTCCGGCCCTTGTCCCCGCCCAAGTAGAAGGGGAGTCGTCTGCCGAAAATCAGCCCACAGCCCCACGGCCGCTCGTGCTGTTCCCGGCGGAGCGCTGGGTCGATTTCCCAGCGACGACGAGGAGGGTTGAAGAAGGAAAATCCGCTTCTCAAGCCGCTACGCCCGGCATCGTTCCGAGCCAGGGCAGGAGGTCGATCACAGTTCTACGATGGATTGCCGTGGCCATAGGCCTTGGTTTGCTGCTGTTGCTGCTCTTCTTCATAGAATCTCATCACCCGCCGCGGAAGGTGTCGTCCACTAAGTCGATTCCACCCGCTTCAGTTCCGGCAAGGACGGACGAGGCGGTGATGGAAATAGGGGGAGCCCAAGCTGCGAACTCTGAGACCAAATCTGAGACAAAAGAAGAAAAGTTGGACAGAGCCCCTGAGTTGCACGCGGCCCCGCTGGAGCAGGACCAAAATCAGACGAAAAGCCGCCAGCCCCAAGCCGGACCGAGTGCGCATCAGGCAGACTCCACGCCCCCAGGAGTGGAAGGCCGCAACCCAGAAATTAGCAGTCTTGTTTCCCCAATACTTGTCATCAAGGGGGCGCACCCGGAGCGCAGGTTTTTGTCGATGACAAGCTAACCGCCGCAATAGATTCAGACGGTCAGGCAAAGATTTCATCGCTTAATCCCGGTCAACACGACCTGCGGCTATCGTTAAATGGGTATGAAGATTACAACCAACGTGTGGACGTTGCGGCGGGGCAGACTTCTAGGATCGTAGCCAAACTTGAGCCATTCGAGCCGCCGATTCTAGCGGAACCGAGAAAGACTGCGGCGCTCGTCTCGCCAATTCTTCCGCCCGTAAGCTCCCTAGTTCCTTCCCTAGCTCCTTCCATTCCTGATTTCGTGCTGGAACGCACTCTTAAAGGCCACTCCAGTTGGGTTACTGCTGTGGCGTTCAGCGCGGACGGACAGCGACTGGCCTCGGGAAGCTGGGACCAGACCGTCAAGCTCTGGGATGTCTCCACGGGGCAGGAGTTGGGCACCATGGCCAGCAAGATGAAGGAGGTCCAGGCTCTTGCTTTCAGTCGTGACGGACACTGGCTGGCCACAGAGAATTCCTCCAACACTGTCGTACTTTGGGACGCCGCGACAAGACAGGAAATCCGGACACTGCCTGGCAATAAGCCTCTTGGGGTTTTGGGCGATAGCTGGGTTTATTCGATCGCCTTCAGTCCCGATGGCCAGTGGCTGGCATCGGGCGTGGATGACAAGACGGTTCGGCTGTGGGACGTTACGACAGGGCGAGCGGTACGCGATTTGACCGCGCTCCGAAGGTCGGTGATCTACATCGCCTTCAGTCCGGATGGGCGATGGTTGGCCTCTGGAGGAGATGACAAAACCATTGGGATCTGGGAGGTATCTACCGGACAAGAAATTCGAAGGCTGAGCGGTCACAAGAAAAACGTTTACGCCGTCGCGTTCAGTCCCAACGGTCGCTGGCTGGCTTCCGCGAGTGCGGATAAGAGCGTCAGGATTTGGGAAGTCGCTACGGGCCGCGAAGTCCACAAACTGACAGGTCACGGGAATGTGGTGAGCAGCCTTGCTTTTTCCCCTGACGGTCGCTGGCTGGCCTCCGGCAGTTGGGACAAGACCGTCAAGATCTGGGATGTGGAGACGGGTCATGAGCTACAGACTCTAGCCGGGGGCGAGCACGCCATCTATACCGTCGCTTTCGGTTCCGGCGGGAACTGGGTGGCTGCGGGTAGCCAAGACGGCACTATTAAGCTTTGGCAATTGAAGAAAGCCGCAGAGCCGGGCAGATTGCGGTGACGAGGAAACGGTGGAAGGAGAGGAACCTCAGGAGGCAAAGGGATTTCCGGTCTAATTCTCGATAAGGGGGGGATTATGTCGAACCAAGCACATTACTGCGAAACCGGACCCGGTGCGGTCAGATGCGGGATGCATTTTGCAATCGGTCTGGCTAGCACATTACTCTTTGCGATCGTGCTAGGAGGTGGTGCGATCGCCTCGGGTCAGAGCTTGAATTGGGAAGGACAGACCGGCGTGTTCGTCACTCCGCTCGCGTATACGGTTCCTTCGACGGACAAGGGCCTGAGCTTGCCCGTTGTTGCTTATCACTTCCTCAACGCTGGTCCCGTCTTGGGTGATTTTCATCAGGTGTCGATAACTGAGGGAGCATTCGGCCGTCTCGAGTTTGGATATTCGCGAGATCTCCACCAGGAGGGCAACACACCCGGTCTGAGCATGCTATGGAGCAGCGGCTTTAATGCGTTTCACGGGAAACTCAATTTCTTACGCGAAAGGCGTTCCTGGGTGCCAGCCTTTGCCGTGGGATTTGTAGCACGCAGCCAGGTGCAGAATGTCGGGGGCGTCATCTCGAACCAGCAAACCACCAACCAGGACTTCTACGTCGTAGCCACTAAGACGGTGACGCAGATCCGGAAGCTTCCTTTGGTGTTCAATTTGGGCTTCAAGGCCACGAATGCCTCGTTGCTTGGTCTGGCGGGAAATGCTCCAGCGTACAAGGGACGGCTGTTCGGGGCGGCTGCATTCGCGCTGAAAGGGCCGGGCAAGAGCACGATCCTGCTGGGCTCTGAATTTCTGCAGGAACCTCGAAACGTTGAAGGCGTGCCGGATGCCGTGATACCGACCACGATAACTTACGCGATTCGCATCGTGCCGGCAGGGGCGCTGCCCCTCCACGGTTGGGGGGTGGAGTCACCGAAGCTGACCATCGATCTTGGTGTAGCCCAGGTGGCCGGAAATGTCTTGCAGGGAGTAAACCTGCAGGCCCAGCATCAATTTGCGTTGGGCGTTTCTTACGAATTCTAAAACTTTCTGATTGCCTCGAAGCGGCGCGGCAGCGCCCGATACGCCGGCGTGGAAATCGCCCGTCGCGCTCAGGAAAGAAGCCAAGGCGGAGTACGCGAAGCTGCAGTAGTTCTCTGCGGAGCAGAAGGATGCATTGCGCTTGAATTCTACCCAGTCCTACCCACAACACCCATGCACTGCGGCTCGGGGAGAAAGCACAAGCATTGCTGCAGTGTTGCGACCAAGAACGAGTCTCGAAGGTAGATGGCTTCGTCTATGGCTATCGTCAGATTAAGGATTGACGTTTCCGGCACGGTGGGTGATGAGGCTTGGCGCGAACTGAAGCAGTATGACCAGATTCAGAGTGCCGATTTCGGTCCTCAGTTCGGCAGTGGCGGGCGTTGCAATCATCCGCTCAACGGGCCCCACAACCAAGGGGAATGGATCGGCGCTGAGATCCGGCTCCAGACGCCGCTTCTAGCCCAATACGCCGTCTCCCACTATCTGGAGCAGGACCGCGTGCTCGATGCAGATGTGGTGGAGTAACGCCTGGAAAGACCTAAACTGGCGCACGCAGGCCACGTCGCCAGTCGATTCCGCAACCTCATTGCGGAAGGATTGTGCTACGCCAGACTTCCTCTTTAGCTCTGTTGCCAACTAAAACGAAAGCGCCCCAGACTCACTGATTCACGGGACGCCTCGCTGCAACAGCCCTCCTCGAAGTCTGCTCACAACCAGCCTACGTTCTGATCTGCCCTTGGGGGAATGGCTCGAACGCGCTCCTACGGAAATGCACAGGCAGCCGGGGCAAACATGGTGTTGCGTTCCAAGAATGCTCTGCAACTAAAAGCGTCCGGCGTTTTAATTTATTTCCCAAAACTGTTCAAAATTGAACAGACACAGAATTGACACCGTTGTAACTTATTGTCTTCTTTGGACCAAAACCGGACAGCGGTGGCGCGCAGAGTCGCCCCCTGATGTGAAGGAGCGTGCGGCCGATTGTTGTTCGTTTCCTTGGTGGCGTAGTGGCGTTTCATTCCCCCCACATCCACAACGCCGCCGTGCTTTTTGTGGGGTGGTAGCCCTTCCTCGTCGCTTTCCGTCGAACTGCACGACGCGACACGGGTCAGCGGCCTGGCAAGGGCATAAAGGGGGTTGGGTGTCCTGCAATGTTCTCATCGTTGGCGATAGCGCCCTCATTCGTCATGCCCTCCGGCGTTCCATCGAGCAAACCAGAGATTGGCAAGTGTGTGGCGAGGCAGAGAACGGCAAGGTCGCGGTTGAAAAAGTCGAACAACTGCATCCCGATGTGGTGATTTTGGATTTGCAGGTATCGGTCATGGACGGTCTAGAAGCCGCAGGGCAGATCAACTTGCTTGCCCCTCACACCGCAATGCTGATGTTTACGATGCGCAACTGCGAGCAACTCTTAAAGTATGCTCCGGCTGCCGCTACCAGAGATGTACTCTCAAAATCCGATGGACTCGCAGAGCATCTACTCGCTTGTTTGAAAAGTCTTAGCGTTGAGCACCGAGTTTGCGCCTGACCCAAGAAAGCTGCGATTTGCTGCCAGCCGTTCATCGAATCGGCACGGAGGTTCTAATGCAGTTCCCTCGCAAAATTTACACGGACGACCAAGGGCAAGATATCGCTGAATATGCCGTCATGCTCGCGGTAATTCTGGTGATCGTGATTGGCACTGTGCGTCTGATCGGGGGGAACGCCAACAATGCGTTCTCCAGTGTTGCCAGTACTCTAGGCAACACTTGATAGATCAAAGATGCTCTTCTTGGTAGTGGGCACGTCTGCGAGTGGTCTGCGGTTGCGGAAGGTCGCGCTATGCTGATTTCTTTGCCAGTCGGCAAAACGCGATCACTTTTCCGGGTTGCGACTGCGACGGAACCGACGCCACTTTTCTTCGGAAGTTCGAAGGTATGTAGAATGCGATTACTCGGGCCATAACGGCTTCCCCTTCATCTTGTAAAATCTCTGCGTCTTGAGTCAACTGCGATATCGTCAATTTGGATCGCCCTACCACTTCCACTCCCACCCGCACCGACAGCGGACGGAATCGCGCAATCGGAGCTTCATCATGAGTGCCTTACATACAGCGCATGACCTCATCCACATGGCTTCTTCTCCGATGTTCCACTCATAACAATAAGCCCCGGTGCTGCCAAAGAGTGCGCCTGAATTAGGAGCAAGCAGGGGATTTTGAGATTAGAAATGTCCGCTTAGGAAATTCCAGCCTACGTTAGGGTTTCCGCCGAGGGAATGGCTCCTGCGTGCATCGTGGCGGCACTGCTGGGCTAAGCTGCGTGTTCCGAATCAGGTTACCGTCTCGGCAATGAGCGTTTCAACCACCAGCCGCCGTGCTTTAGGGTAATCGCCTTTCCGGCAATCCAAAGGACGGTTCTTAGTACTGGGTAATGAGCGTCGGGCGAAACACCAGAGCACTCATCCGTTCTACTGGGGGGCTTTCATCGCCGCTGGGGACTGGCACTGATTTGCTCTGACGCCGCACCAGAATTTCGGGTCTACTTCGGAAACACGCCATCATTCTTCCGCATGATTCGCTCCGCCCACTGGACGTGCGTGTACCCGAACTCCGGGCTTCCGAAGTGGAATGCCGTCCCTCCGAAGCGGTGCGGGTGAATCGAGACGTTTGGCCAGCGGCACTTCATCTTCGAGCTTCTTTAGTGCTTCGTCCAAAACTCCGGCGGTCGCTTTTTCGATGCCTGAGTGTGATCGCTCGATTGAGCAACCCCAATACGGCGGACATATTCTGCCGACCTTGCTGATGAACCGTCGGCCTGATCTACGTGGGGACAGTGATTCTCGCCTTTTCAGTGGTCACGCTTGGCGTGGGGTTATTGCGGTCCCCTCAAGTTGGTTAATGCTTCCTGGGAAGAACGGGGACTCGCCGTCGCTGAACAGCAGGATGATTTTTAATAGCTGAATTATTGAAGCCGGGAACCATAACACCGAATCGAAGCATGGAGAATGGAGGCTCATATGTACGTTGTCACTGGTGCAACTGGTCATACCGGAAATGTCGTCGCCAAGGCCCTGCTGGGCAGAGGTGAAAAAGTTAGGGTAATTGGCCGGACGGCTGAGCGCCTCAAGGCTTTTGGTGCGGAAGGCGCAGAGCCGTTTGCCGCCGATCTCACCGATGCTGCGGGTCTCACTAAGGCTTTTGCCGGCGCGAAGGCTGTGTACGTGATGTTACCTCCCAATCTCGCCAGTTACGACTATCGGTCATTTCAAAACCGTGTAACCGACGCGATTGTGGCGGCTCTGCGGAGCACGGGCGTAACGCATGCGGTCACGCTGAGTAGTATCGGGGCCGACAAGACTGATAAGACAGGTCCCGTCGAGGGGCTGCATTACCTTGAGCAGCAACTTAACTGCATCGACGCTTTAAACGTGCTGCATCTGCGTGCCGGCTACTTCATGGAGAATACCCTGGCACAGATTGGCATCATTCAAAAGATGGGCATGGCTGTCGGCCCATTGCGTCCTGACCTGAAGCTTCCCATGGTCGCAACGCGGGACGTCGGCGAGGCTGCCGCAGATGTGTTGTTGAGTCTGGACTTCCTCCAAAAGCAGACCCGAGAATTGCTGGGGCAGGGGGACATCAGCATGAGCGAAGTCGCCCAGAGCATCGGGAGCGCGATCGGCAAACCCGGCCTGCGATACATCCAAGCGCCGGATGAACAGGTGCGGCCGGCATTGGTCCAGTTCGGCATGTCATCGAACCTGGCTGGTCTCATTCTTGAGATGTCGGCCGCTTTGAACTCAGGACACATGCGGGCTTTAGAGCAGCGTTCGGCGAAGAACACCACACCCACCTCATACGAAACATTTGTGAGGGAGGAATTCTTGCCGCTATACGGAGGCGAATCGGCTGCGGCATAGCTCCGGGTATAGTTCGGGGACAAGAATCAGCGTAGGTTACTTTCGTACTGCCACATGGCACGCAGGAGCTATTCACGAAGTCAGACGCAGAGCGTAAGTTGGAATTGAGCAGCTTTCGGGGGAGGGCTACTTGACGAGCGCCCCATGACTCTAAACGGAGTCTGGGGCGTTTCCGTTTTTTCCCAGAGTGACCTCAGAGGAACAGATAGTCCTCGGGCTCGGTTGACACTTCTTTCGACCGAAATTACGCAATGAGTGGAAGAATTTCGCATTCGGATAAACGGCGCACCCGCCCCAAGCTGTTGTAAGGACTGAGTCTTTTCGTTTTGGAGAACCACGTGCAGTAACTTTAGCCATAGTCAGAGTCTAATAAGTAAGCCCGGTCGGTGTCCCATTTTGTCTCCGAGGAGGTATCGTCGTGG
>CAVRYC010000048.1:0-22306 GCA_963725245.1 uncultured Acidobacteriaceae bacterium
CCCAAGCAGCGGCGGCCGGACATCTCGAAGGCGAAGAGGTTGCTGGATTGGGAGCCGAACGTGGATCTGGAGACTGTCGCTGGAATATTTTCGCAGGGCCGTGGTCGAGGACAAGACACAGCCCGCTTGAAGGCGGATCTCGACTCACAACGATCGAGGCTTTGCTCTGATGTCAGCTTGGACGGCAGATTGCTACCCCTCTTTGTTCGCGGATTCACCTATAATTTCGATCAGGTGAATCCCTGGTGAGAGAGCACACGGAAGTCATGCTGTACCCGCGAATCGTCATCTGGGTACTAGCGTTGGCCATCGTGGATGCACTTCAACTGATCGTCGCCACTGGCCAAGTCAGTCCTGGTTCAAGAGCGAACTTGCCGTCGGCAAAGACTCCTGCAGGAAGCGGAACACTTCCAGCCGCGACCGAGCCGAAACTTCCCCCCTGCCCGGCGGCAGGCCTTCCGACGTTGCAACCGTCACCGCGAACTGGACACCACAAGGTGACTCTCTCGTGGAATGCGAGTGCCCCCTCCGTCAACTCCGGAAGCAAGGCTGTGGGTTACTGCTTGTATCGCAGCAAGAAGAAGGATGCCGCAAAGCAGAATCCCACGTGCCGTGACTGCGAGCAGATTAACTCCATTGCCATCGCCGGTACCGGATGCGTAGACGACCTCGCGGAAGACGGTGCGATCTACTACTACGTAGTAACGGCGATTAATGCCCAAGGGAACCCCAGCTCCTCCTCGAATGCGATCCCAATTCAAATCCCAGCTAGCAAAGAAAGTGCTAACCCCCTTTCTGTGCGCTCTGATCCCTCTGTCGTCGCTTTGGAAACCGTTGAACAGCGATCTTTGCAAGAAATGACGCGCTAGCGAGAACCATCCCCGTCTAACACCAAGTCCATCGTCAAGAGTCCCAAACCTTACTTGGCGGATAAGGGACTCCTGTTGTGCGCTGCTGAAGTATCCGAGGAGAACAATAGGGTAGTCCACCGACCGACGCTACACAGCCAATATCCGCCTTCACTTCCGCTTAGCGGCCTCCTCATCGTGCGAACAATTACCGCGGCGGAATCGGAGCCGTGGCCATGTTTGAGGGACACTTTCGCCACTCCTATGCACTGCCTCAACCACATCGTAATAGGTCTTGTCGAGCGCGACCGTACTGTCGATGCAGTTCGTGGCCTTGATTGGGGCGGAATTGATTCTGGTCGGTTTCTCCGACACTTCATAGCGATACAAGTTGTAGCCGTCAATAAGCGGGAAAGTGCTGGCTTGCCAGGATTAATACACGGCATGCAGTGGCGACCTGTCGCTCTGTGTCCACGTTTCCTTATCCGACGCTTTCTGCGTGCAACTCTGGATTTCTTTCGAGGGTTGTGAGGTCTGTGCCGTCCCTGGCTCCTCGTTGTGACTCGACGGCTGTATGCCGCTGTTGGATGCAGGTTTTTGCTGGACAGCATAAACGATCGTCGGGATGCAGGTTCCAGCAGCAATCAAGACAAACGCTCCCAGCAAATTTAGCGGCGTTCTAGTTGGTCGCAAACACGGCAGCCTGCACAAAAGGCAGAGACCGCTGCCGAGGATCTGGCGGAAACAGTCCCACCCAACGCTTAGCACGCACGTGCCGTTCTTCTCTTGGGGAAGGGGGCCTACGCTGCGGCTGGGCGGCATCTTTAGGGAAGGAGCCGTTCACTCTTGCGCCCCACGACTACGATCGAGGTGTGGAACGCTTTTTGTTAATCCGCCCACCATGACGCGCGTGGGAATGTCACAGAGACATCATTCCATCATGACTACACCACTTTCCTGACCCCTGCTCGCGGGCTACTTCCCTGCCCCGATCGCCGTTGTCGGGCTTGCGGTTTCGTGAAGTCGGCGCCGGGAAAAGAATATGTCTAGCCTGCAGGTGCTATCTTCCCATTTGCTTCAGTCGAACTAATTGCTGTCACCCCTAACTATCCAATCGAGACTCTTGCCGAATCTGTCGCTACACGTACCCGATGCAGTCATGTGTCACGGCCCGGATCGTTGGTAAACGTAAGAGCGGTTCAACGAAAGAGCCTTTCCCTAACTTAATTACGCCCGAAAAGTGCGAAGCTCTCGCAAGCGTAGACTCTGGAGCCTTTCAGCAGGTAACTCAAACAAGCTGACAACGATGACCGGTCGAATAGCTCAATTTCGGCTGTGCTGGTACGGAGCGGATACCGATTCGATGCGCTCCAGATGAAAATCTTTTCACACTGTCAGCGAACAGTGGGATGGGTGTTATGATCAGTGCAGTTTTTGAACGAAAAAGGAGATTCCGGCTTATAGCGTTGCTAAATCTGGAGGGAATCTTGGAAGGGGGACGACTGCAGCTATGAAGCGCGCAGTACCGAGTTACGAAAGTGGCCAATGCATGAATCAGGACGAAGGGCTCCATGCGCATCGGATGGTCCGGCCTATAGTAATGGCCTGCGATGAGTCCTACGCGATGCCGCTCGCCATCGCACTCAGGTCGGCGGTTGACGCGAATCGCAGCGGCGAACCCCTCGATGTATATGTGCTCTGCGACAACTTCTCCTCGAGCATGCGCCAAAAGGTAATGAACTCGCTGCCAGAAGGGTCATCGGTGATCCGCTGGGTGCCCGTCGACCTGAGCTCATTCGAAGGGTTCTCTACGTTGCCGCATATCTCAAAGATGACGTTTGCGCGCTTCACGATCCCCCGCATCTTCGCAAGAGACGTGCGGCGAGTTCTATACCTAGATGCAGACGTACTCGTCCTTGACGACCTGGACCCACTGTGGGACACGGATTTGAAGGGAGCGGTCATCGGAGCGGTGTTGGACCGTATTCTAGATCCGCAAATTAAGGCTCGCGCGCCAGGGCTAGAGAAGTTCCCTCGAGTCCGGGATTATTTCAACGCTGGCGTGCTCCTCATCGACCTCGATAGATGGCGGAAGGAACGCATATCTGAGAACGCATTGGAGTACCTGGGAAGCCACCCGGACTCCCCCCTGGCTGACCAGGACGCTCTCAACGTGACTTGCGATGGCCGTTGGACTGAGTTGGGTCTGCGTTGGAACTTTTATGATCACTTCAAGACGGCGATCCTCCAGATGCCGCCCGCGGAGCGGCCAAAGATCGCCCATTTCACCGGTCAGAAGCCTTGGAAGGCGAGCGCGCTTAGCGTGAACGCCGACCTTTATGAGATCTTCCGAAACAGAACCCGCTTCGCCAGAACCCGCTCCGACAAGCTTCAGGACCTCGGTACCCGGACGTGGTTTCGCCTTAGACGACATCTGGGCCGAACGTCGCTAGGGCAAGCTTTTCGGACTAGGTATAGGAGTACGCAAAGCGGTTACAAGACGGAACGGGGCGCTAGGAGTGTGTCCGAGTAATCACTTTTCCTACTGCAGGTTGTAGCCGAATTCCGTGTCGCATACAACCCGTTGTGCTTTCGAAAGACGATTTCCGAATGCTCGGACACACTCCTAGTCTAGGGGTTAACTTCCGGTTTTTTATTTGATGATCTCTTTCGCGGCCTTGGAATCTCCCGGATGCCTCAGGCGTATCTTAGCCCCTTTCCCAGATCGCCGTAGGCCTTGTCGGATGAGGTACGCATTCACCAGGCAGACCTCAACGCCGCGAGTCTCCAAAATCTGAAACAGCGGAATCCAGTACACGCCAGTCGATTCCATTGCCACAGTCTTGATTCCGCAGCGTTGGAGCCAATCGGCGAGCGCGTTGAGGTCCTGCGTAAATGTCGGAAAGCTCCGGACCGGATTTTCATCGCGGTCGGCGGGTACCGCCACGAATATCTCGGTTGCCCCAATATCAATACCAGCGGCGTCTGGGTGAATCACCAATGGTTCTGGCGGCGATTTCGTTCCGTTCTTGCGTTTTCTGGCCATAATGGCCTCCTGGATTGGAGTCGCCAGAAGCGGCGGCCCAGGCCGCGCAAGAAAAGTACTCTCCTAAACGGGATCACTTCGCTTCCGGATAATCCCTCGTGTCACCACTGACTGGAGCACGGAGCCTCGAACCAAGCTTTCTACCGGGCTTCGAACATCCGCACCAATGTAGTATCGATCTACGCTGCCGCCACCCCAGGCTCGGACATACTAACTCCAGTTCCTTGCCGGTTGGAGCCGGTCGTGGCGGATCGCACAGCTTTCTACGAATTAACGGGTATCCTCGGTCCTTGTACGACATGGGATCTATCCGGAGGAGTACGGATTCTGGCCGGAGCCGGCTCATGATGCTTTCTCGCGCATGCCGGCAAGAAAGTTGGTTTATACTTTTCGCGGAGGTCGATCGACTAGGTCTTCTTATGGGAGTCTCGGCGACAACTCTTTCGAGATCCAGCTTAAATGGGGTCCAGGCGATCTTGGTGTTATTTGCGGTCACATTGTTTTCCGCGTTGCCCGCAAGATCAGAAGATCTTGCATTACGAATCGACCAGTATTTGAAAACCAGAGTCGCGAACAGCCAGTTTAGCGTCAAGGTACTAGTGGCCCGGGGAGATGACGTGCTCATACGGAGGGAATACGATCAAAGCGGACGTAACCATGGGTCAGTTAAGAATGATGTAGTGTACAGATTCCCAGTAGGAACTATTGCGGAACAATTTGTTGCTGCGGCAGTTCTGCAATTGGAGGAACAAGGAAAAATAAGGATCGACGCTTCAATATGTAGTTACCTATCGAGCTGTCCAAGCGATTGGAGAGCCATTGAAGTTGTCCATCTCCTGACACACACCTCTGGACTGCCGTCTCTTAAGCAGCCTTCCTCGCGTCAGAAGAAGTTGGCACTGCCCCACACTTTGCGAGGGCTGCTTGCAGCTGTAGATGGAGAATCCCTGCAGTTCAAGTCGGGCTCGATGTTCAAATACAACACGCTTGATTTCCTTGTGTTGTACTTTGTTATCGGGAACGTGACAGGAAAATTGCCCACGGAATACATCGAGACTGCGATCTTCCGTCCGCTCAGCATGACAGATACAAAATATCCCACTTCAGAACAATTCTCCACTTCAGAACAATTCTCCACGAAGGTTCCGAAATCGCACCTGCAAGATGGCAAGAGTCAGACAATCAGGGAATCTCGGTTTTGCGAGGACAACATCTGTTCAACGGTGGAAGACCTTTATCGCTGGGATCGGGCTCTCATGAAGGGAACGGTTATTTCTCATGACTCTCTACTCCAAATGTTCACTCCGTACAGGGATGGGTATGGCCTCGGCTGGAAGATCATCAAAGAATTTGACAAAAGACTCGCGCTGCAAAGCGGCCGATCGGGTGGAATTTCTGTTTCCGTCCGGCTGTATCCAGATGACGATACTTGTATAGTCCTCGTAGCCAACGGTAGTAGTAATGTCGATTCCGTAGAGCTCACACATGATATAGCCGCTATCTTGTTCGGAAGAGGTTATCCGGCTTCCAAAAGTGCGACGTCGGCTCCTATTCTCGCAAAATGAGATCTAACCGATAGTTCTAGCTCTGCCTGTGGCACTTCCATAGGCCCGCTACCCGGCAAGAGTCGAATGCCTGACGGGTGACCTGATCCCCTGAATCCGCACGAAATTGAATATGATTTCGTCGAAGGAAAGGGGAAGAGTGTATGTCAACGAGCAGGCACACGGAGGCGCAGATGATCGGGGCGCTAAAGCAAGTGGAGGCAGGGCGGAAGGTAGAAGACGTAGCGCGGGAAGTGGGGGTGTCAAAGCACACGATCTATGACTGGAAAGCAAGGTACGGCGGGATGGACGTGAGCGAGGCGCAGGAAGCGAAACAGTTGCGGGACGAGAACACGCGGCTGCGGAAGCTGGTGGCGGACCTGAGTCTGGACAAAGAAGCCTTGCAGTCGGTGATCCGAAAAAACGGCTGGAGCTCGTAGCCCTGAAGGCGGCTGTCGAGCAAGTGCGCGAGGAGTATGCCTTCAGCCAGCGGCGGGCGTGCGGTTTGATGACGATAGCGGTTTCGAGTTACCGCTACCAGACGAGGCGCTCGGATGAACCGCTACGAACGCGGCTGGTGGAGTTAGCGCGGGAGAAGCCGCGCTTCGGGTATCGGCGGTTGCATGTGTTGCTGCGGCGATGGGAGAGCACGTGAATCACAAGCGAGTGCATCGCGTGTATCGGGAGGCGGGACTGATGATTCGGCGGAAGAAGCGCAAACACTGCGCCCGCGTGGGACAGCCATTGCGGGCCTGGACAGCGGCGAACCAGGAGTGGGCGTTGGATTTCGTGCACGATACGGTGGACTGCGGGCGAACGATCCGGGTGCTGAGCGTGATGGATGCGTACACGCGGGAATGTTTGGCCTTGGAAGTGGACACGAGCTTTGCCAGCCGGAGAGTGACGCGCGTGTTGGATGCGATCGTGGCCGAGCGCGGGCAACCCTTGGCGATTCGCTGCGACAATGGGCCGGAACTGACGAGTCGGCATTTCCTGGCCTGGTGTGTGGAGCGACAGATCGAGTTAGTCCACATTCAGCCAGGGAAGCCGACGCAGAACGCGCACGTCGAAAGCTTCCATGGACGGTTGCGAGAAGAGTGTTTGAACTTGAGCTGGTTTCAAAATCTGTTCGATGCCAAGCGCAAGATCGCCCGGTGGAGAACGGAATATAACGAAGAACGGCCGCACAGCAGTTTGGGGTATCTGACCCCGAACGAGTATGCGGCGCGGGAAACAATGAGCTATGGAAAAGACGCTTGCCAAAGAACGGCAAGCTTGGAAAACGCGAAACCATGCGTTTCCCACTTTCCCACAGCTCCGGCGACTGCTGCGGGTGTTGAAATTGAGAAACTTCGTCGTACTATCTCGTGAACGGAAACAGGGGGCAGGTCACAAGAGCAGCGACTGGTTGCCCGAGGCGTTCTCACGCCGCCGTTTAAGAGACGGCGCTCGCCCGTTTCCTTGCCGGAACCACCGGGAGACATTTCTGATGACGTCATGGAGCAAGTATGGCGAGAAGAACGGCAAGGCCGGTCCCCCGTGGGTCCCCCGTGTGTACGTCAGGGCACCACGCCGCGGGGCTATGCTGAGCGGGTTTGACGCCAAGCAGCTATAGCTGCTGATGGGTCCTGAATATATAGAGTCGGCGATTAAACAGTTTCACCCATCGCCTGAGTTTTGCCGCTCTATGTGCAATTAGCGAAAGAGTCACTCGGCCATACATTAGGGCTTCGATTTGTTCTTGGTTACGCGGGTAGACGCCGAAGCGCACCGTTGCATTCGGCGGGAAAATTTTGCGATTCGACCCGCGAATTCCTGTGGACTGTCAGCCGTTGCGCGCCAGAATTCTAGCGTCTCCTGGTCGGGCAAAACCATCTGCAGCACCGGCGCGCGAAAATCCAGTTCCAGTTGACGGGCGGAGTCTATAGTTTGGACGGGGGCGCTCACGGCTTGGGCATCACCGCTCGCGTCTGATTGGAGTACGCGGCTTTCCGCTTCCGTTTTATCCATGGCGGTCACCACATAGTAGCAGGTCGTGCTCAGCGCGCCGGCTCACCTGCACTCAACCACAAGGGAAAGAGCCAAGTTCGCTCACGTCTGCGGTTACTTTGGTTACCTTCCAATTCGTGTTGAACCGCGTTAGATTCACGCCATAAGAAGTGGTCACCGGCTACTCAACACAATCTATGGGGGGTATAAGTGGTATCGGCATCGGCAGTGAACAAAATCCCGCTGAATGGAAACGCGGAAACAACTTCTCAGAAAAAGGTTGCAGCAAATCGGCGGAATGCTCAACTATCTACCGGACCGACGTCCGCGGAAGGCAAAAAGACCAGTTCGCACAACGCTTTGAAACATGGCCTTCTCGTGAAGGACGTTGTCATCACTCGCCGAAGCAAGGAAAATCAAGCTGAGTTCGACGCACTGCTCGCCGAACTGCGTGACTGTTACATGCCTCGTGACCTGGCAGAAGATCTGTTGGTGCGGGAACTAGCGATTTCTTATTGGAAGAGTGGGCGTGCGCTACGGTATGAGAGAGGGGAGTTGACATGTGCTGATGCGACGCCGAATGAGTCAGAACTTAGCGAAATGGAAATCACCCTCTTAGGGCTAGAGCCCGCTGCCGATGCTTACCACTCGCAGCTTCGGAGTTCTCGTGGCATCAAATTCCTGCTTCGCAAGATAGATGAAGCTCAGGACGAAGTGCGGGTCCGTGGTTCTTTGTCAGCGGAGTCGCGTCGGTGGCTTGCCCCCGAAAAGAACTGGAAAAGAATCTCGGGCACCCAGCAGCTCCTCGCTGCGTTGGAGAAGGAAACCAAACAACTAACAGCAAAAAAAGTCGAGGTCGAAGAAAACGAGTCTCAATGGAGAAACGACCAGCGCGATTGTTCAGCAATCCCGTCGAAGGATGCGCTGGACAGGAGTGATCGGTATGAGACCAAGAACGTGCGTCACCGCTATAAGGTGGAGGCGAGGCTCGACCAACTCCTAGCGCGACCAAGCAAAAAGACGAAATCAAATTCAGGAGTATACAGTGATGCCACGGGCCGCCAGGACGCCCAATTTTGCCAAACCAAGCCAACTGGTTCTTCAGGGGAACCACAGGTAACGGAGGCAAGGGCTGCCATCGCCACGCTGGAAGTGCAAGTCGCGCAGGCAGAAAGTGGAGTTCCACCGGAGGTTGATCCGATCGGGTCACCGATCAACGAAGCCGTGGCTACTGCCGAAAGCGATGTGCTGCTAGCGGCAGAAGAGACCCCATGTCCAACCGAGGCCGATACGCCTAATTGCACGGACGGTGGAGAGAGAGCCGAGAGCAGGAGTGATGAGCGCGACAAAGTCGCGCAGGAAGAACGTGGAGTTCCGCTGGAAGTTGATCGGATCGGGTCACCGACCAATGAAACCCTGGTCACTGCCGAAAGCGATGTGCTGCTAGGGGCAGAGCAGACTCCGTGTCCAACCGACGCTCGTACGCATGGTTGGACTGATGGCGGAGATGGAGCTGAGACCAGAAGCGATAAGCCCGACGAAGCCGGGGAGGCATAGCAGCTGGCGGTCGACAGAAAGCGGCGAAATTTGCCGGGATCAAGTCGTCGGCCGACGCCACGCCTGGATGCGGGTTCTTGGTTGGAGCAAATCCTGTTTCAGTCTCTGGACACGTGGCGTGCCCTCGATTCGCAAGGGCGAAAGCCGCATTTTTGGCGCAACCGTGCGGGGCACGAAGTGGATTTCATTTTGGAAGAAGCCGGCAAGTTGCTACGTTGGAAATTAATGCGGGCAGTCAGGTGAGCACATCGGAAAGAACGGCGGTGTCCCGCAAGTTCCCGCGACTGTCGTCGATGGGATGTCACCGATTAGGTATGGCTAGACCGGCACAGGTGACTAGAGGAATATGATTTTGCGAAACGAAGCCAATAAGTCATTTGTTATCAACGAAACTACTATCATCTGGTGTCGAATGCTTCGGCCGAATCGCGGCGCCTGATAGAACGCCGAAGCTGCAAGTCGGGGATCCTCTGCAGTGTTGGCGGCAACAGGCTCCAGGAAGGGAAGAAATCGCCACCGATGTACAGCGGGGTGATCTGCAAAACGAAACATGTTCGCAAGTGTTAGATTGGAATAGTCCGAGTCCGAACCGGCTAACGGCTGGCATTAGGCAGTAATGGAAATTTTAAACCGGAACGCAAGACGTAACATGACGACACGAAATCGAGTTCCGCCCTTCGCTTTTCTATGCGCTGTGTCGATCTTGTTCTGGTGGCATTCTCTGGTCATGACGCTGGGGCTGGCGCTGGCGAACGATGCCTACACTCACATCCTTTTGATTCTCCCCTTGAGTGCCGCGCTCATTTACCTCGATTCGAAACACCTATTCGAAAACCGATTCGAAACACCAGGATTCGAAATACGGGGATTCGAAAGCGCTCCGAATCGATCCGCAGCCGAGCCCTCGCATCGGAGCGGCGCTGCTGGTTCTGGCGTTGCTGATCGGTGGTTATGCGAGGTGGGGGATGGCTGCCACGGTCGACGATGTCCGGCTGTCGCTCGGCATGTTTGCCCTCGTGACCTGGTGGATTGCCGCGGTCCTGTTTTGTTTTGGAGCAAGAACTTTTCAGTCGTTTCTGTTTCCTCTCTGCTTTCTCTTCTTGGTGGTCCCCATCCCCGAGTTCGCTTTGAACTGGATCGTCGAATTTTTGCAACAGCAGTCTGCGGTAGCGGCGCGAATCATGTTTCGGGCGGTTGGGGTTCCGGTGGCGCAGGATGGAATCATGCTGTCTATTCCTGGACTGGACATCGAAGTTGCACGCGAGTGCAGCAGTATTCGCTCCAGTCTAATGCTGGTCGTCACCACCATGGTTTTGGCTCATCTTTTTCTGCGCTCATGGTGGCGGAAAGCTCTGCTCGTTGCTGGCGGCGATTCCGCTGTCTGTCGCAAAAAACGGACTTCGCATCTTCACGATTGCAGAGCTTGGAACTCGAGTGGACCCTGGCTTCCTCGACGGGAAGCTCCATCACAATGGAGGGATCGTTTTCTTTGGTATTGCGGTAGTTGCGGTGGTGGTGCTGCTATGGATCCTGCGGCGAACTGAGTTTCGAATGCCGTTGAGGCATCCTGCGCCATTGCCTGAATAGATGAAGCGGGATGGTCTAGTTACTGGAGAATCTGTGAACATATTTCACATCGTGGGAGCGCGCCCTAACTTCATGAAGGTCGCTCCGGTCCTGAATGCCCTGAAGGAGCGGGAGAATATGGTGCAGACCCTCATCCATACGGGCCAGCACTATGACGTCAATATGTCGGATGTGTTCTTCCAGCAACTGGGCATACCGGCACCTGAAGTGAACCTGGCGGTCGGTTCGGGCACGCATGCGAAGCAGACGGCCGAGATCATGATCCGGCTGGAACCGGTCGTGGTCGAACGCCAGCCGGACATCGTGCTCGTGTATGGGGATGTGAATTCGACCGTCGCGACCGCACTGGTTTGTGCCAAGCTGGGCGTTCAAATCGGCCACGTTGAAGCTGGACTGCGCTCGTTCGATCGCACGATGCCGGAGGAGATTAACCGCCTGGTGACCGATCAGCTTGCCGACTTGCTGTTCACTCCTTCGGAGGACGGGGACGAGAATCTTCGGCGAGAGGGAATTCCCGCGGAGAAGATCTTCCGCGTCGGCAACGTGATGATCGACTCGCTGGTGCGCCTTTTGCCCGCGGCGCGGAAGACGTTGGCGCAAACCACTGGGACAGATGGTCTGCCTGAGCGCTATGCCTTGGTCACGCTGCACCGGCCGGCCAACGTCGATGATAGCGTGACGCTGAAGGGAATCCTGGAGTCGCTGCTCGAGGTGAACCGGGACTTGGCGGTGGTGTTTCCCGCCCATCCGCGAACGCGCAAACGAATTGCCGATTTTGGATTGGATGCCGGGCAACTGCGCGTGCTCGACCCTCTCCCTTATGTGGATTTTCTGGGATTGCAATCGCGCGCAACCGTGGTGATCACCGATTCAGGAGGCATTCAGGAAGAGACCACCTACCTTGGCGTCCCTTGTCTTACGGTCCGCGAGAATACCGAGCGCCCGATTACGGTTTCTATCGGGACCAATGTTCTGGTAGGCCGAGATCGGGAAAAGCTGCGCAGGGAATTGTCGCGAGTGCTCGGCGGCAAAGCAAAGAAAGGAGCTGTGCCTCCGCTTTGGGATGGGCACGCAGGCGAACGCATCGCCGACATTCTGGTCAGTCGACCGTCACTAGCGAAAGCTGCGACCTGCAAGTGATCTGAGATAGAAATAGACGCAAAAACAGGCCCTACTTTGCGAGCATGCCCATGCTCGCAAAGTGGCCCCATTTTTTGCCGGCTGAAGTTACGATTTCGTGGGCTTTGCCAGCTTCGACCGGAGGAACATGGCCCCGAAGCATGTGAGTCCGGCTCCTAGAAGGTAGATCGCAGTCGAGCCGCCCTCCGGCATCGACGACGTCTTCGCACAATGCTTATCCTTGTCCCAATTCCAATCCCAATCGTGCCGATCGCATTTTTGATCAGCAAACGCGGCGGGTGCCAGGCAACAAAGCACGAGAGCTGTTAGCCACCACTTTCCCCTGCTATTGGTCATACAGTACTCCCTTTACATTCAGCAATTTAGCGAACAACCTGCGGAGGGGGAATATAGGGGAATCTAACTTCCGCGGACTCTTCTAACTAGTCACATTTAACTGCCTTCTTAACCCGCTGTCAAGATGATAGTTTTTGCGACAGTTGCACGAAAATGCAACCCTCCTGTCCCGTTGCGGTCCAGTTCCCAAGATGGTCCAAGCGGACGGGCTTTGTCAGCAGTTCTTACGGTGTTGCGTGCGCCGATAGCGCATCCAGGATCACGATGTCGCCCCGGCAAGTGTTCGGCCCTTCATTCGTCCAGGTCACGCCGCCGTCCGTGCAGGTCGAGTTCAAGGTGCCGCAGGCGCTATCCCAATTTGGCAGAGACTTGCCTTCGGTGCAGGTTGCCCCCGCGGTGTCTGTTCCGCAGCCGGTCGCCTGGAAAATATTGTTGTCGCTGTTTTGCGTGATCGGGTACACGGAGTCCTGATAGGTGACTGTGCCGCTCGCCGCGGGTTGATACTGGCCGCGCAGGTTGTTGCAGGCCTTGTTCGCCGTAACGTTCGAGCCGCGCACACCCATCATATCCGTGCCAAAGGCGATCAAGTCGCCGAGCGGCGAGTTCACCCCGATGTTGTTCTGAATCGAGAAGTAGGAACTCGAGCCGGTGTTATAGGTATGGCCGAAGCGGTAGGTGAGCCCGCTCCCGTCCGAATTGAAAGCGCAGATTTCGTCGTAGCACGCCCCATTCGCGACGTCGTAGCGAGTAGGCCACGCTGGCACGTCGGTCGTGGCCGTGAAAATAGGCGTGAGATCGCTGGTGCCGGAGTTCTGGTAGGTGCCATGATCGTCACAAGGCAGGGGGGCGAGCAGCATTGGCATGTCAGGATTGAGGACTCCGTCGATCACCGGCTGCGAATACAGCATTGACCGATAGTAAGACCCATAGTACTTGTGCAGGTAGCCGGCGGCGGAATGTCCCGAGCCATGCACCCAATCCGTAAGCGGAGCCACCAGGGTGCTCGTGGTGTCGAAGAAGTAGCTGCCGCAGTAGGCCTCCGTGTTGCTCCAATAAGTGTTGGAAGACGTTGTGCCGGAGGGCGAGTGCCCATTGCCCGAGGGGACGGTGGTCAGGGCCGTGTAGTACAAACCCGCGTAACTGACGATGTTCTTCGCGACGTAAGCGTTGGCCGGCGAATACGCTCCCTGCCAACTGGTATTGGATGCTTGGCAGCTGAGCGTTCCGGAGTTCCAGCTCCCCGGAGGATTCGCCGCTTCACCGCCAGTCGGAGAGAATTCCACATACTGACCATTCTCGCCCTGCTCCACTTCGTGCAAGGTGAATCGGTCGGGCAGGGTGCAGGGCGATGGGTAGTTGCCTGCCCGCGTACAGGCCACTTCGTCATTGGTGGTCATGTACCCGGCGGGCGCGGAGTTTCCCGTGCCGCGGTAAATCTTTCCCAGCCGGGTGTTGATCCGCGTGCAACCTGGCGCCGACGTACCCGCGGGGCGATAGATCACCATGTCGAATCCCGGACCTTGCCCGGCCAGCTTGCCGATATTTGTCCAGATCACGCCGCCATCGGTCACCGTACAGCCCGCAGTCTGGCACCAGGTAGGTCCCGACGTGGCAGTTATGCCCGTGCCGCTAATGGCCGTAGCTTGGAATCCGTACTTGCCCGCGTTGCCAGCCGTCGGCAGGATGAACGTGTCGATCGGCGTCACCGTCCATGATGCCGCCCAGTTATAGCCTCCGGTCATCCCGTAAGAGACCGTACCATCATCCGCAAGCTGGAAGCTCCCAGTCCAAGTCGCTGCATAGGTAGTGGGATTGCCCGGCGCGGCGCTTTCCATCACCCTGCAAGGCACCGGTGTGTCGGAGGTGAAATCGACATAGACGCTTCGGCTAAGACTCCCGGTGCCTGGGCTTGTAATTGAGCTGGTAATTACCAGCTGATTCACTTGCGTTGGTACGTTCGACATTTCATAAAGGACATTGGGCTCCGAAGTCACCCGGCTGAATGACCAAGAGCCTCCGTGGGCTAGGTGCGTCGAGTCTCCTGCTCCGCTGAGGGCGGTGTAGATTCCACTTGAATTCACGCATCCCGGAGAGGTGGCGCACGTTTGGGCATGGATGGCTGCTGGGTCAAGGTTGTAGATCGTCGCCCCGCCCCCGGAATTCTTTGCCAGCAACAACGTCTCGTCCCAGGAGAAGGCATCCCAATTGCCATCAGATCCCATGTGCCACGCTGCTGTATATGGCGCGGCTGAATTATGCGCGTTGGTGTTGTCGTCTGTCACCATCACCAGATACGAGCCGAAATCTGGATCCGTCGCGGTCGAGTTCATCGGACTCGGGCAGTATGCGGGATAGCTCGAAGGCGTCGAGCCGGAAGGGCACGAGCCGGATGTAATAGTCGTGGGAGTAAAACCGGTCGGGATCGGGTCGCTTATACCTTCCTGAAAAAGCAAGGCCGCGCCCGCTTCGCCCGAGCTCTTGCCGGAAATACATCCTGACTGGGTGCCATTGACGCAATTATCCGTTCTCGCCGAGTACGTCAGAATGGGTGTTACAACGATGCTCAGCGACTGCGCTGCGCTGATGTTATTTGCGTCCGTTACATCCACCGTGAAATTGCTCGTGCTTTCTACCGTGGGTACTCCGGTAATGGCACCCGTGCTGGCATTCAGCGATAACCCCTCCGGCAAACTGCCGGAGCTTATCGACCAGCTGTAAGGCGTGATACCTCCGCTGGCCGCCAACGTGGCCGAGTACGAAATTTCTACCATCCCGGCAGACAGCGACGTGGTAACTACTTGTGGGGTTGAGTTTATTGTTTGCGTTAGCACCGGGGACGTGCCGCTGCTGTCGTTTGTGTCTCCGCCGTAAGAGGCCGCGATCGAATTCGGGCCCACCGCCAACGCAGATGTGCTGCAACTCGCGATTCCACCGCTGATCGTGCCCGTTCCGAGCGTCGTACTTCCATCTGTGAACGTCACCGTGCCGGTCGCCGTCGCCGGTGTAACCGTGGCCGTGAACGTCACCGGCGAACCATAGGCCGACGGGTTCGCCGACGAAGCCAGCGTGACGGTCGTGCTAGTTTTACTTACTGTCTGTGTCAGGGTCGTCGACGTGCTGCCGATGTCGTTAGTGTCCCCGCCGTAGGAAGCCGCGATCGAATTGGAGCCCACCGCCAACGCAGATATGCTGTAAGTCGCGGTTCCGCCGCTGATCGTGCCCGTTCCGAGCGTCGTACTTCCATCCGTGAACGTCACCGTGCCGGTCGCCGTCGCCGGTGTGACCGTGGCCGTGAACGTCACCGGCGAACCATATGAGGACGGGTTTGGAGACGAAGTTAGCGTGACTGTCGTGCTCGCTAGGATGATCACATTCAGGGAGGCCGAACCGCTCACGTTTCCGCTGGTTGCCGTCAGCGTTGTTGTGCCCGCGCCTAAGGCACTCACAATGCCGGCGCTGCCCGCCGAATTGCTGATCGTCGCGACCGAAGGATTCGACGAACTCCAAATGACCGACTGCAGGGTCTGGGTGCTGCTGTCATTGAACGTGCCCGTAGCGACCAAAGGCTCAGATTGTCCCGGCATGAGGGACGAACTCGCGGGCGCGACCGTGATGGATGCCAGACCGGGCGGCGTCAAGCTGGTGGGTTGATACAATTCATCGCTGGCCAGAGTCACTCCCGCGTTGATGCCGCCAATCAACAACACATCGCCGTTGGCCACCAGCGTGCCAGCATGGCCTGCGAGGCCGGTCGCCTCCGGTGGACCCGAGGTGAATGCGCCCGCGACCGGATCGAATAATTCGGTGCTGGCCTCCGCGCTGCAAGCGGATCCGCACGAACTGTAGCCCCCCGCGACCACGACGTCGCCATTGGTGAGCAAGGTGGCGGTGTGATTGAACCGGGGAACGGTCATGCCACCTGTGACGATGCTGAATGTGTTGGCCACGGGGTCATAGATCTCGGCGGCGTTGGTCGGGCAGCCCGGGAGGCTACAAGTCGAACCCCCCGCCACCAGGACGCGGCCGTTATTCAGCAGAGTGGCCGAGGCATCAAAACGAGGAACGTTAAGGCTTGGGCCCGTCCCGGTGAACCCGCCGGACGCTGGACTGTAAATTTCCGCCGCTGCCGGCAGGTTAGTCCCGTCAAAACCTCCGGCAATCAGCACCGACCCTGAATTCAGCAGAACCGCACTGGCGTCGAAGCGCGGAGCGCTCATTCCATTCGACGTGGTTGTAAAGGTTCCGGCGGTCGGATCGTAAATCTCCGCGCTCGACAAAGCGCTGCACGACGTAGCCGACGTACAGGTTTCGCCGCCCGCAATCAGCACTGTCCCATTGCCGAGGACAGTCATCGCGTGGCCACTCCGGGCCACTGTCATCGTCCCCGCGCTGCTGAAGGTGCTGGCGTTCGGATCGTAGATCTCGGCGCTGCTTAAGGATGAGCAGTTTCCCGAAGCATCACAGGTATATCCGCCCGCAACAAAGACCTTCCCCGTGCTCAATAACACAGCCGGAGCGGAGCGAGCAGTGGCCATTGTCCCGGTGTTGGTGAATGCGCTGGCGCCCGGATTGTACAGCTCTGCGCTGTTCAAGTACGTGCACGAGCCCAGCGTTGGGCAATTGACACCACCAACCACCAATATCTGCCAATTGTTCAAGGTCGTCGCACTGTGCTGGTAGCGGCTGGTATTGAGATTTGCTTGGGTGATTCCGGTGGTGGTCGTAAAGCTGATTCCGTTGGTGGATACTCCTCCCACCGCCACCACTACATTGCCCGTGCCTGCTCCCGCCGGCACCGCGGCCGCAATCGACGTCGCACCCCAACTCGTGATGGTCGTGGCGGCCACCCCATTAAAAGCAACCGTTCCCGGCGTGGTTCCGAACCCTAGACCGCCAATCGTTACGTTGGCGCCCACCGGACCAAATACCGGGCTGAGAGCGGTAATGACCGCAGCGACCACAATGCTCAGCGGCTGGGATGCGCTTAGGTTGTTGGCGTCGGTCACCTGCACCGTGAAGTTGCTCGTGCCTGCTACCGTGGGCGTGCCACTAATCGCACCCGTATTGGCGTTCAGCGACAGCCCCGCGGGCAAGCTGCCGGAGCTTATCGACCAGAGGTAAGGCGAGGTACCTGCGGTGGCCGCCAAAGTAGCCGAGTAAGATGTACCCGCAGTTCCAGCAGGTAGTGACGTTGTGGCTACTTGCGGGGATGAGTTTATCGTTTGCGCTAGCACCGAGGATGTGCTGCTGTTGTCGTTTGTGTCCCCGCCGTAGGATGCCGTGATCGAATTCGATCCCACGGCCAGCGTCGAGATGCTGAAGGTTGCTTTCCCCGCACTGATCGTCGCCGTTCCCAGCGTCGTGCTTCCATCCGTGAACGTCACCGTACCCGTCGCCGTGGTGGGCGTCACCGTAGCCGTGAACGTTACCGAGGCCCCATATGCCGATGGGTTCGCGGACGAAGCCAGCGTGACGGTCGTGTTCGTTTTGTTTACCGTCTGCGTCAGGCTCGTCGACGTGCTGCCGTTGTCGTTCGTGTCCCCGCTATAGGAAGCCGTGATCGATTGTGCGCCACTCGCCAGCGTCGAAGTGCTGTACGTGGCGCTCCCGTGGCTTATCGTCGCCGTTCCTAGCGTCGTGCTTCCATTCGTGAACGTCACCGTACCCGTCGCCGTGGTGGGCGTTACCGTGGCCGTGAACGTCACCGAGGCCCCATATGCCGATGGGTTCGCAGACGAAGCCAGCGTGACGGTCGTGTTCGTTTTGTTTACCGTCTGCGTCAGGCTCGTCGACGTGCTGCCGTTGTCGTTCGTGTCCCCGCTATAGGAAGCCGTGATCGATTGTGCGCCACTCGCCAGCGTCGAAGTGCTGTACGTGGCGCTCCCGTGGCTTATCGTCGCCGTTCCCAGCGTCGTGCTTCCATCCGTGAACGTCACCGTACCCGTCGCCGTGGTGGGCGCTACCGTGGCTGTGAACGTCACCGAGGCCCCATATGCCGATGGATTCGCAGACGAAGCCAGCGTGACGGTCGTGTTCGTTTTGTTTACCGTCTGCGTCAGGCTCGTCGATGTGCTGCTGTTGTCGTTTGTGTCCCCGCCATAGGATGCCTTGATCGATTGTGAGCCACTCGCCAGCGTCGAAGTGCTGTATGTGGCGCTCCCGTTGCTGATCGTCGCCGTTCCCAGCGTCGTGCTTCCATCCGTGAATGTCACCGTACCCGTCGCCGTGGTGGGCGCTACCGTGGCCGTGAACGTCACCGAGGCCCCATATGCCGATGGGTTCGCAGACGAAGCTAGCGTGACGGTCGTGTTCGTTTTGTTTACCGTCTGGGTTAGCACCGACGACGTGCTGCTGTTGTCGTTTGCGTCCCCGCCATAGGAGGCGGTGATCGAATTCGATCCCACCGCCAGCGTCGAGATGCTGAAGGTTGCTTTCCCCGCACTGATCGTGCCCGTTCCCAGCGTCGTGCTTCCCTGCGTGAACGTTACCGTACCCGTTGCTGTCGTGGGCGTCACCGTGGCCGTGAACTTCACCGATGAACTATATGCCGATGGGTTCGCAGACGAAGCCAGCGTGACGATCGTGTTCGTTTTGTTTACCGTCTGGGTTAGCACCGAGGATGTGCTGCCGTTGTCGTTTGTGTCCCCGCCATAGGCCGCCGTGATCGAATTCGATCCCACCGCCAGCGTCGAGATGCTGAAGGTTGCTTTCCCCGCACTGATCGTGCCCGTTCCCAGCGTCCCGGTTCCCTCCATGAACGTCACCGTACCCGTCGCTGTCGTGGGCGTCACCGTGGCCGTGAACTTCACCGATGAACTATATGTCGATGGGTTCGCAGACGAAGCGAGCGTGACGGTCGTGTTGGCTTTGTTTACCACCTGGATTAGCAGCAAGGATGTGCTGCCGTTGTATTTCGCGCTGCCGCCGTAAACAGCCGTGAGAAAATGCGAACCCTGCGCCAGCTTCGAGCTGCTGAAAGCCGCCTGCCCGCCGCTGATCGTACCCGTTCCCAGCGTTGTGCTTCCGTCCTTGAACGTCACAGTTCCGGTCGCCGCTAAGGGCGTCACCATAGCCGTCAACGTCACGGAGCTCCCATAGGTGGACGGATTTAACGAAGAAGAAATCGTCACGGAAGAAGGAGACTTTCCAAACAGCATTCCTGGGAAGGCCAGGCAACCGAGCGCAACAGCTAGAACTCGGAATATTGTCCGCTTCACGATTCGCTCCCCAGCCGCACGCGAACGCTGATTAATGTCGTGGTAGACGCAGCACTTCGAGGAAGTCGGCGAGTACAAAACCTTTCGGACGAGATACTTACCGCTCGCCGGAATTGTCGCTACAGTATGACATGGACTTGCGAATGTCAAGAACCGAACCCAGCACTGATGGGCTAATTTGTTCAACGTAGCCCACCACCCGAGCTTCGCCGCGACATAGTGTCAATTTATCTTGTTCTTCATTCGTCGGAATGATCGAAATTGCCAAGTTGCTCCGGTCGGAAGGAATTACGCACGACGCCAAACGAAACGCTCCGAACTGCGTCTTACCCGAAGGAAGCTCTCCATCGCTGAAAAAAGGGCCGCGAAGGGATTGCCAATAAACACGAGATTAGGGGGTGTGCTGACGGAGATCAAAAAAACGCCCCACAACCCAGTCGGAGTTGTGGGGCAAAAGAATGAACAGCTCCTCCCCCAGAAGTGCCGTTCGGGGACAGCGTAAGACCTTTCCGCCAAGAGAAGAATGGCACGTACGTGCTAGGTGCTGGCACAAACGGGCCAATCAAGGCCGTATCGTGTGTTAGGGGCAACGTCCGCGCCGGTCGCCGCGGTGCACATGGTTCCTCGGTTTCGCTGCCGATATCGCCATCGCGTACTGCCGCTCCAAGAATAAAGACAAGCGGGAATAAAAAGAAACGGGTGGAACGATCGATCCCCACCAGATGTTTCGTTCGCCGGAATGCGAAATTACCAAGTTGGTTCATTTTTCAGTAGCCGCTATGAATATCCCGGATAATAATGTGACTGCAGAGGCTGGCGACTGTATCATGGCTTAGCGACAGGGAGTGACAGCGTGGGAAGGATGTTCGTTCTTGTTGCGTGCTTAGCGATTGCTATTTGTTTGCCTGTCTCGCAGGCAAACGCGCATACCCCATCCATCACTATCGGCGAGTTCAAGTACGTAGGTACAAGCACCGTTTCAGGGGTGAGTAGTTATGAAATCCACCTTGACACAACAAATATCACGATCGAGCCGATCTCTTTCAGCAACGTGATCTTGTTCGTTAAGGGAACCAAGCAGGGTAGCGGCCCAATCACCACTGGCCTCGGATGCGGCCTACCACCTTTTGATGCTCCATGCGACTTACGTTTCGAGGGAGGCCCAAGTCCCTTCACTCTGGCGCCGTGCGCAAAGCTGAACCAACAGCAAGAATTGACGCAAACCTGCATTTCCATAGCAGTGCAGCTGGTGTCCTCGACCGGGAAGAATTTCAGCTTTGCCCTGGCGAATGGTAACAAGTTCTGTGCTTACGGAATAAACAACGTCTTTCTGCTACCAAAGCCGGGCCAAGCCGCGCTAGAGCCTCGGTGCAATGCGCAAGAATTCTGCAAGGGTGCCTCAGTACCCATCGTCTTGCATGCCGCCCCAGCAAAAAGTTGCAGTCAGTGAACCGAGGTCTTCTAAGCACGCCGGACCAACCGTTACGCAAGCCACGGGTTGATGACTGGAACCGAAAGATCTTCAAAGTGCGTGATATTACGGGTTGCGAGCGTGGCATGGTGAGCGAGCACGATTCCAGCGATCATCGTATCGCGCAGGTCACCAGGTCGGCCTTTCTTTTGCCGAGACGCCATTAGGTCTCCCGCCTGTTGCGCAGCTGCCGCATCGAGTGGGGCAACTCGGTACCCAATTTTGTCGAGAACAGTTTCGAACTCCCGGATCAACAGAGATCTGCGCTTTCCGAGGGGCATTACTTGCAGCCCGAATCGGACCTCCAAAATCGTTACTGCGGTTGTCCAGATTGATGTCCGAGGCTGCTTATCAAGCCAGACGATGACATTTTTGTCGGGCGTTTGGCGCATTAGCGCCGAGAGTACGTTCGTGTCCAGCACAATCATGGCTCAAAGGACGCCGGTTTAATCTCATGTCCCCGCAGTTCCCGAATGTCGGAGTCTAGGCCGACCTTGGCAAACAAGGCAGATATTTCCGTACCGAGTCCGCCCACCGGGACGTCTTTTTCGTTTACCGCCTTGCGGAGGATATCTCGTGCCTCCTCTTCCATGCTGTGACCGTGTCGTCGAGCGCGCCGCTGGAGCCGCAGCTTCACTGCATTCTCAATGTTCCGGACCACGAGTTGTGCCATCCCTGCCCCCAAGCCACAATGATATCATGATATCATCTCCCGCGAACGGCTACTTGGTGTCAGCGGAATAGGCCATCAGAAAATCGGCGTCGGAGCATAAATCGAGTTGCGGGTTGGCCGCGGCGTTGTAGGGCGGACGCTGGATCGAAGACCCACAAGAGCTTCGACATCCCGTTCGAGAGCCTCGAATTGGGGACCGCTCCAACTGAGATTCTCATCGTATCGTTCCACCCGGCAGTCGGCGAATGAGATGGCAAGGCCAACCAGATCGCCCAGGCGAGCTTCGATCTCGCAGCGATAGGAATCGTCCAGGCTGAGGCGGTCAATGTCGATGACCAGATGGCAGTGCGGCTCGCCGAGCTGTCGCGCTAAAAGCCACATGAAATAGAAGATGAAGTAAAGCCGGCGCAAAACTGTCTCATCCACGAGCTTGCCCCGAAATGCCTCGCGCAGCCCGGACGAATCCAGCAATGGCGGCAAATCGACAGCCGGAAGCCTCATGGCGGAAAGAAGCGGCACGAAGGCAGGTGCTTCCATATTGTGACGGAGAATGACCACGCCGCGTTGCAGGAAATAGGGATTGCCCTGCACGGCTTGGCGCAACATCGACAGAAACTGACGGCGCGGCTCGCGGCGGATAAAGATATGCGTGCCCGGCATCCGGGCGCGGAACCAGCCCACCCGCATATCGGTGCGCACGAAGCCGTAGACCGGACGCCGGCCGAGCCGCATCGCCAGCCTCGCCAAATCGGCTAAATAGGCTTCTAGCTCCGGCAAAGAGTCATCGCTCGCGGCGCAGTATCGTCCGAAGGTGAGATGGGCGGGGAAACCTGGTATGCCGCCGCCCGGACCGATCAGGGGACGAAACTCCTCCAGATAAGGCGCGTCGAGCGCTGGG
>CAVRYC010000049.1:0-29210 GCA_963725245.1 uncultured Acidobacteriaceae bacterium
GCGATGTAGATTTTGGAAAAATCCATGGTGCGAATCAAGGCGCCGCCCCGCCACACGGGAGACAGAAATGCTCCCAGGTAGAGAAGGCCGATCATGATCAGGAGGAGTTTCGCCTCCTTGGGCAAATCCTTCAATGTGCGTTTGGTTCTGCCCAGGGCGGTGAACAGACCCCACATGGCCAGGATGGCGGTGATCTTGGCGAGCGGGAAAAATTTGAGACCGGGAACCCAATCTTCCGGGCGGGCGCAATAGACGACGAAGAAACCGCTGAGCCAGAAGAAGGCGTTCTTGGTCGGGTCCGCGGCCAGGAAGGATGTGCGCCTTCCACGGACTTCCGCCGGTACTCTATTGTCGTTGCCGTTGCCGGTATCGCCGATGGCCACAAATTCCTCTGTTTCTTTTAAGCTTTCTTTTCCGCTAAGCGCGCCAGGATCGCGCGCGCCGCACGGAGATTTCTTTTCCGCTACCGACTGCAAGACTTCGCTGAAGCGCTCACCGACGGCCGGCCAGTCATAGCGGGCGGCGGTCTCGGCGGCGGCCTTTTCGTAGCGGCGGCGCAGTTCGGGGTCGCGCAAGAGCATGATCACTGCCTGGGCGAAGGAACGGGCATCGTCGGCCAGCATAATGTCGCGGCCGTGATGAACATCCAGCCCTTCGGCGCCGACGGTGGTGGAGACGACGGCTTTGGCGGTCGCCATGGCCTCGTAGATCTTCAGCCGCGTCCCGCCGCCGATACGCAAGGGCACGACGACTACGGCGGACTGGCGCAGATGCTCGATGACCGAGGGCACACGGCCGGTAACTTCGATTGAGCCATCATTCGAATTTGAATTTGAATTCGAATTCGAGGCCCACTTCTGAACGCGGCGGCCGGGATTGCGGCCGACGATGCGGAAGCGTGCCTGCGGAACTTCGGCCTTGATCAAGGGCCAGACTTCAGCGCAAAAATATTCGACGGCGTCGATGTTCGGCTCCCAGTCCATGGCGCCGACGAAGGTGATGAGGGGCGCGGAGGCAGCGAGCGGATTCGGATCGGAATTCTCCGGAGCGGACGTCGTCGGATCCAAGCTGGCGGGATCGGGGCGATACTGCGCGAGATCGACTCCAGTGGGGACGACGGTAACGCGATCGGCATCCACCCACTGCATCATGATGGAGCGATCGTTTGCGGAGACGGCAATCACATGCTGGAACTTGCGGACTACGGCGCGCTCGTAGCGGAGCATCTTCCGGAATTCCATGCGGTAGATCATCTTTTTTGCCGGGTTGCCCGCAGTGGCGGCATGGCGGCGCCAGATTTCGCTTTCCACGTTGTGCTGGAAGAGCACGCTGGGGATGTTGAGGCGTCCGGGAAAGTTGACCGCCGCGTCCAGGAAGTCGCAGACAGCGACATCGAAGCGCTGCTCGCGGAACCAGTCCTGGAGCTGCTTCTGAACCTTAGCGTCAGCGAAGCGGCTGACCGCATACGGAGGCGGGGCCCCGAGATGAGCCAGATAGTCGAGAGCGCGCGCGGCTCCCGAGAGTTCGCGCTTGCCGGTGCAGACGGCCACCGCGCCGGGCAACTGCCGCTGCAATTCGCGCTCGTAGTCCGGGTCGGGCGTTCCTCCATAGTAGGAGAAAAACGTAAGCTCATGCCGCGCGGACAGATATCGCAAGACGTGGTACGTGCGGATATTGCCGCCGTTCTGCACGGGGAGGAGCTTATCGGCTTTGACCCAAAGTATTCTCATGAGATCAGCGATCATTCAGCCGGTCGATTCACCAGCGAGACACTCGTTCAGCGAACATTATTCAGCGAGCATTATTCAGCGAACATTATTCAGCGAACCCACACTGCCTTTCTGCCGGTGACAAAGTTGATGAAGGCGACCATGGCGGCGGAATTGAGGACGACGAAAGTGCGGGCGGGATCGGCAATGCGCGTGAGCGGTCCGATCTTGACGCCCGCAAGCGCGGCCAGGCTGAGCGCGTAAAACGCAAGCTGCGCCCCGAGCGCCGCGCGATAGAGCGGCTGGGGCAGGAACATCGAAGCGATGAGAAGCGCCAGCAAGGCAAAGGGCACGGCCAAGCGCGAGAGCTTGTGGCTTACGAATTCAAATCGAATCGCGTTTTCGGAACTCAACAGCCAGGGAGCAAGTTGCAGGAGCTGATAGTTGCCGCTCAGGGTGCGAACCTTGCGGGAGAATTCACGGCTTTCGCCCAGGTCGGGCGAGTCCCAGGCGCGGGCGCGGGAGTCAAAGACGACGCGAAATCCCTTGCGCACGATCTGCATGGGCAAGCAGGACGTCGTCGAGGATGGTGCCCTCGGGCAATGGCGACTCGTCGAGCAAGCTGCGGCGGGCGCAGTAGATGGCGCCGGTGGCGCCGGCGACGGAACCGGAGGCGGACTCCAGTTCGCGAATTTTCTTTTCGATGCGCCAGTACAACCCCATTCCCTTCCCGGTCTCTCCGCTGGTGGGATCACCCAGCATCAGTTCGCCACTGGCGGCGCCGACATCGGGGTCGGCGAAATTCTCGATCAGCAAACGCAGGGCGCCGGATTCGATCTGCTGGCGGGCGTCGGTAAACAGCAGCACCTCTCCGGTCGCCAGTTTGATCGCATCGTTGAGGCCAGCGGCTTTGCCCTGGGATACGGGTTTCAGCAGAGTTCGCAACTCTGTTGGTGCGCCGGCTCGCTTCGTCTGGCATGCCGGAATCGCGGGCATAATCGGCGAGGATGGCGGGCGTGCGATCGCTGGAGCCGTCGGAGACGACGACGACATCCAGCTTCGCCTGGGGATAGTCGAGCGTCAACAGGTTTTCGAGCTTGCGAGCGATGACCGCTTCCTCATTGCGCACGACCATCACCGCGGAGACCGCGGGGGCAGCGGCTGAACTCTCGACAAAACCACGGCGCACCGGACGCGGCGACCATCGGCTGCGCAGCCACAACCACGCCGGATAGCCCAGGTAGGAGTATCCGACCAGCGCAGCCGCGATCCAGAAGATGTATTTCATCTTCGTTATTGTTATTGCGCTCATGATTGCGCCCCATTATTGCGCACCCCGGCGCAACAGAACGGTCTTGATGGTCTGGAACATGATCAGCAGATCCAGGCCAATGGAAGCGTTCTTGATGTAGAACAGATCGTACTGAAGTTTTTCGCGCGCATCTTCGACCGTGTTGCCGTACTTGTACTTGATCTGCGCCCATCCGGTGAGGCCGGGCCGCACCATGTGGCGCACGCCGTAATAGGGGATCTCTTTGGAGAGCATCTCGACGAATTCCGGGCGCTCGGGACGCGGGCCGACGAATGCCATATCGCCTTTGAGCACGCACCACAACTGGGGAATTTCATCGAGGCGGGAGGCGCGGAGAAACTTGCCGACGCGGGTAACGCGGGGATCGTTATCGCCCGCCCACTGCGGACCGCTCGCGGCTTCGGCGTCCTGGCGCATGGTGCGGAACTTCACGACCTTGAACAGGCGTCCGCCCTTGCCCACTCGCGTCTGGGTGTAGAAGACGGGCCCCTTGGAATCGAGGCGGATGGCGAGCATGATGAACGGAAGCAATGGCAGCGCGACGATGAGACCGATCAGCGAAATGATGACCGAGATCACGCGGCGAATCACCTTGACGAGAGGTGCTGCGGCGAAAGCCTTCGCCAAACACCAGCCAACTGGGATACAGATTCTCGACCTCGATCTTGCCGGAGATTTTTTCCAGCCAGGTGGTGGCTTCCTCGATCTTGATTCCCTGCATGCGCAGGTTGAGGAGTTCCCGCATGGGGATGGTACCGCGGCGATCGGGCATGGCGACGATGACGCGATGGACTTTTTGTTTGTGGACGACTTCCATCAGGTGCGCGGCCACGGAGTCGCGGGTTACGGCGCCTTCCATCTTGCCCGTCCAACTGGCGATCTCGACGCCGATTTCAGGATTCTGGCGCAGGCCCTGCACCAGTCGCTGCGCGCGCTCGCCGGTACCCAGGACGTAGACGCGCTCGACCAGAATGGGCAACTGGACGAGCCAGGTAAAACCGAGCCGCCATCCGAAAAGGGCGAAGGTCAGGATGAGCAGGCCTACCGCCGAAGAGCCGCTCCGATAGGGAGTGTGTTCAGGATGGAGGGCCCCCAGAAGGAGGCTGGGACGGATGTAGCTCACGATGGCCAGACCAAAGGCCACCACGCCCGGCACCAGGAGCAAGCGGAAATAGAGCTCCCCTTTGGTGTTCAGACGAGCCGTGTCGTAAAGGTCGAAGCCAGTGCGAACACAGCAATACCAGCGCGGTCAGTACGAGGATGTTGAGAATAGCCGCCCTCGACGTATGAGCACCAGGTAACAATCCTCGCGAAGTATGATCCACGGCCCCCAGCAGGAACGAGGTCCAGACGATCAGGGCCTCTCCGATGAGCAGGACCAGAGTTCGGATTGGGTAATAGACATTGAAGAGCCGGATCAACTTGTCCTCGGTTCATCTTCATTTTGATATCAGGTTTGGCTGTTCACGGCCTCGCCATAGTAGTACTTCGAACGTGCATGCTCTGCCGGATGGGGCTCCGTTAAGCACAACTCCGAGCAGCAGCTTGTCCGGAAATTCTTCGCGGGCACGGCGAGCCAAATCGGAAGGGGTAGCATTGGAGCGCACAACCATGAGGACGCCGTCGCAAGAACCGGCGACCAGTGTGGCATCCGAAACGGGAATGACGGGCGATGTGTCCATAATGATCCAGTCAAACAAGGGCTCAACGCGCTGCAGGAACAGCTTCAGACGGCCGTTGGCGAGCAGTTCAGGGGCGCTGGGAACGGTCCGGCCCGCGGGCAGGAAGAACAGGTTTTCCATGGGCCCGCGTTGCAGGGCGGCGAACTCGTCGCATTCGCCCAACAGGTATTCGGCCAATCCGGGCGACTGGGCCGCTCCGAGGTGGCGGTGCATGCCGGGGTTGCGCAGATCGGCGTCGATCAGGAGGGCGCGGCGCCCGTGCTGCCGCACCATGACCTGGGCGAGATTGGCAGCCACGAAAGACTTCCCTTCTTTGGGAAGCGCGCTGGTCACCAGCAGGCGTTTCAGCGGCATTTTCTCGCGGATCTGGTAGAGACGGTTGCGCAGCGTGCGGAACTCTTCCGCCCCGACCCGATTGTCGTCTCCTGAAAGAAGAGCATGGTGCGCGGATCCGGGGTCCATTCGGTCTGGGGGCAGCGGGCGAGCAGCGATTCGTAATTCAACGCGGAGGCCATGGTTGGCATGGCGACGGCTCCCGATCGTTGCGGCAAAGGCGGCGAAGGCATGTCTTCGCGTTGCTCTTCCGGGCTGCGGGAAGGCGGGAGGTGGCTGGAAGGCGGGCTCGACGTACGTCCCCGTGGAAGTTGCTCTTTCCTGCTCGGCGCGTTTCAAAGCGTCATGGATGCGGCTCATAGTTTCCTTTCCTTGGGGAGATCTTGTTGTTCGGATTGGCGCAGCCGGTCGGCCAGTGTCGCCAAGGTGCGTAAGGCTTCGACCAGATCAAACTTTTCGGGTGACGGAGGAGCCGGCGCAATCATGGCGCCGGCGGCGTTGCCATCGGCCAGATCGAAATCGCGCGCGACCGAATCGACGACTTCGACCGAGACCGTCTTTCTTCTGATCGACGAATGCGCTGACCAGGCAATGCTCGCAGAGCAAGTTGATGATGCGTGGAATGCCCTGCGAGTAACGAAAAATGGCGACGGTGGCGTCGGAATCGAAGATCGGCACGCCGTTCGACCCCGCGATGCGGAGGCGCTGGGTGATATAGGACTTGGTTTCCTCAAGATTGAAGGGATGAGTTTTGGCGCGCAGCGTCAAGCGCTGACGCAACTGGCGTAACTGGGGCTGCTTGAGGCGCTGTTCGAGTTCCGGCTGCCCGACCAGAACGATCTGCAGGAGCTTTTCGGTGAAGGTCTCGAGATTGGTGAGCATGCGGATCTCTTCGAGCACTTCGTCGGAGAGGCTTTGGGCCTCGTCGATGACGAGCACGGCAGTCTCCCCGGCGCGATAGCGATCGAGCAGCCAGTTATAGAGGCGCTGCAGGAGCTGGCTCTTCGACTTGGTATCGCAGGGAATACCGAAATCGGCCATCATGAAGTCGAGGAGTTGGGGCACGTCCATACGCGAGTTGAAGATGAAGGCAGTAGCCACCTGCTGCAGGCGGAGCCATTCCATCAATTTATTGATCAGCGTGGTTTTGCCGGTGCCGACCTCGCCGGTAAGCAACACGAAGCCTTTGCGGCTTTGAATGCCGTAGGTAAGGCAGGCCAGCGCCTCTTCGGTGTGCCGCGTGAGAAACAGGTAACGCGGGTCCGGATTGACGTTGAACGGGTTGGCGCGAAGTCCAAAAAATTCTTTGTACATAGTCTTGCGTTAGACCTCGACGTGCTCGTGATCTTTTGGCGGGGCGGGATCACTCCGGCCCCAGAAACGGCGCGCGGGCGCTGCCATTGCCGTTGGCGGCATCGTCCTCCGTCATCACCCAGCCAGGGCACGGAAATCAGGAGGGGCAGATCCATGATGGCCGCAGCATCTTTTTCGGTGCGGATGGACTTGTCGCTAAACTCCAAAATGATGGCGATGAGGGCGCCGAGCGCCAGGCCGACACCCAGGCCGCCTGCGGCCAGAATCGGGCGGTTGGGGAAACTGGGAGCGTCCGGCAGGACTGCCGCGGCCACAATGTGCATCTGCTCGCCCTGCTGATCGCTCTCCATCTTGCTGGCCAGCCCGGAGGAGCTTTTCTTGGCGAGCAGATCTTTGTAGAAGGCCTGGGCGTTATCGTTGTCGCGGGTAAGCAGCTTGTATTGCTCCTCGATGCCCGGGCTCATGGCGGTGCGGCTCTGGTAGACGCCAATCGCGCTTTGCAGCCTCTTCTGGTCGAGGGTGGCCTGCTCGATCACGCTCTGGTACTGGTGAATCTGCAAACGGAGCTGGCGAATTTCAGGCGGTTCGGAGGCGCTGGCCTTATCGCTGCTGTCGGTGGCGCTGGCGTCCGCCGCGGCGGCGGCTTTGACCTCCTTCAGCTTCTTCTCGATCTCGGCGATGTCAGCCTTGGTTTTGATCACGTCGGGGTGGTCGTCGGTATAGCGCGCCTGCAGTTGCAGCAATTGCCCCTGCAGCTGGGTCAATCCTTGTTCCAGGGTCTGCGGATTGGTACTGGACTGCGAAGTTTTCCAGGCGGCCGTTTGCTGCGCCAGCATGCTTTCGGTGTAGGCCTTATCCTGTTGGGCGCGGCTCAGGGTCTGGGTGGAGGCGTCGAGTTGCGAGTTCAGCGACATGAGCATGCGCATGTTGTTGTCGACGTCAGTGGGCAACTGACCCATGTATTGCTTCTTGAAGGCGGCGAGCTTGGCATCCTGGTCGTCAACCGTGCGTTTGGCGTCTTCGAGTTGGCGGCCGAGAAAGTCGGTGGTGCTCTGGGCGATATCGCCACGCTCTTTCAGGTTCTCCGTCAGGATCAGATCGGTTAAAGCATTGCAGATTTTTTGTGCGCGGACTGCGTTGCTGTCGGAGTAGTTGACCGTGAAGCCGGGCACTGGTTCGTCGGTGACCGAGGGCTTCTTTTTCTTGGCGCCAGAGATTCCCCCACCGGAAGCGACCGCGCTCATCGAGGTAATGACCGGCTCGACCTGCATATTTTGCTGGATGTCTGCGATGAGCTTGCTCTCTTCCTCGGGCTTGACGATGGCGAGGCTCTGAATCACGGGACGCAGGCGGCTGGGGCTCAGAACCTCCTGGCTGAGAGTCTGGACGCGCTGGGTAAAATCGGCGGTGATGACCGGCATGACGTAGTTGTCGGGCACCTTCTGGCCTTCCACCAGCACCGTGGACTGGGAGGTATATTTTGGCGAGAAGGCATACGACACCAGGAAGCCCGCGATCGGGGCAATCAGGGTCGGGATCAAAATGACCTTGAGGCGCCGCCGCAGCATCGCCAGATAATCGTCCATCGTCAGTTCGCGATTCTCACTCATAACGGTTCACCAATCCGGCCGCCGGAGACGGCCAAAAAATTATTCGATTCGAATCGGCTTGGGGTGCCATTCCACCCCAACGGCGCCGACCTGCCGCCGAGCAATTCTGCCGGGAGGGCCAGGCACGCCACCAAAGGTGGTCTGATTATTGAAGGCCAGCTCGCCGAAGCGATAAGCGGCAAAAAAGTCGTAAGCACGTCCCAGGTGTTTGCGTAAAACGGCGCCGCCGGAACCTTCGTTGTAGCTGGTCGCACCGATAGCCCCAATCTGCGGTTCCGGCAACTGAAGGGCCGAGTTATGGGAGTAGGCCAGATCGCCATAGAACTCCCAAGTGCGTCCCAGTGGCCGTGTATATCCGAACCGCGCCGCCTGCGTGTCGGCGCCGAGGAAGAAGCCCGATCCTGCCGAAGTAAATTTTTCGTAGCTTGCAATCAGCGACGCATGGCCCAACTTGTAGCGCAGCTGAACCCGCGCGCTCACTGACCAATGCGCGTAGTTGCCACCTATCTTCCAGGTCGGTGTACTGCGGACCGGCTCCGGCAATCAGGCTCATCCTTCCGCTGATGGTATGGCTCCAGCGCAGATTGACGATGTGGTTATAAATCTGGCCGCCGGTATCTTGCGGAAATTGAAATAGCTGAAAAGCGTAGACGGCGCCGACCTGATCGTGACGGGAAAGCAGATGGCTGTACCCGCCCTCAACTGTGACCTGGTCGCTGTTGATCAGAAGTTCCGGGTTGTCGAAGAAATGAGCGTTGCTGAATGCGCCCGCCACGGTAATCGCGGACTTCGGATTGATGGCTTGAACCACATCGAGAATCGCCGTGTTCGCGAGCCGGGGAATGTCTCCAATCGCACCGAACTGACCGTTGCCGAAGGCTTGGCTGCCGGGCAAAACACCCCCCGCCATCCCGTTGCCCATGCCGCCGGTGGCCAGACCCAACCCCGGGAGGGCACCAAAGGCGCCGATGGAGAAGGAGCCGTCGGGCAGGTAGCTGAAGGCGTCGCGCACGGTCAACTGGCCGGTGCGCCAGCGGGTCACGGCCTCCAGGCCGGCGGCTTGCAATTGCCTCACGTAAAAAGGATTGTTGTAGAAAGCTCCGCCGCCGAGGTACTCGAGAAAGAGATCGCTCTTGGGCCAGAATTGCTGGAGATCGAGAGCTCCGAGAACGCGGGTGGTAGATTGTACATTGGTGTTGCCGAACTGGTTTTCCCCGTTCGTATCCGCCGATTCGCTGACCTGTATAGCTGGCGAGATGAAGCTGCGAGTGGCCGTACGCAAGTTGAGCCCAGGTTCGTCCAGGCCCGATACCGGAGGGTTCTCCGGGTTCAGCACCTGCGCGTTTTGGCCGAAGGCCGGCGCCGGAGTGGTCGGCGGGCTGAGACTGGGAACTATTCTGGGCGGCCGCGCAGACACTCATTCCGAGAACCAGCAGCGCCAACCCGATTGTGCGCATTTTTGCCATGCTTTTCATCCGCAGTCCCTCGAGGACCGCATATCCTTTACGGGACGACAATTTCATCCCCCGGCTGCAAGAGATAATTCTGTTCGATCTGTTCACCTTTGACCAGCTTGCGATAGTTCACCGGCAGTTTCTGCTGCTTGCCGTTCTCGGTGCGCAGAACGTAAATGCGTTTCGTGTTGGCAAACTGGTTTAATCCGGCGCTGGACAATGCCTGCAGAACTGTCATGTTGGCAATCATCGACATGGGCCCGGAATGAAGCACTTCGCCGACCATATAAACCCGCTTGCTGTTGATCGGAGTCACCACCACGGTGACCCGCGGGTCGGCGATGTATTTTTTCAGCTTCTCGGTCACCGAGGCGGCCAACTGCTGGGGCGTCAGGCCTGAGGCCTGCACATCGTTAAGCAGGGGAAGAGAGATTTTGCCATCGGGACGCACCGGCAAAGTGGCGGTAAGGTCGGCTTCTCTCCACACGGCTATGTGGAGCACATCCTCGGGGCCGATGACATACCCGATTCCGGCCTGACTGTCGGGAACGACATTCGTAGCCTTGTCGGAAGCGGCCTTGTCGGCAGCGGCCTTGTCGGCAGCGGCGTTGGGAGAAGCGGAACTGGCGGCAGGCTGGGCAGGCGCATCCTGCGCCAACGCGAAGCTGCTCATCAAGAGTGCCGCCACCGCCACCGCCGCTTTCCATGCTGATTTCATATCGATTCCTCTCAAACTCAGGTTTCAAAGTTTCAATGTCTAATCGCGAAACTTTGAAACTTTGAAACCTTGAAACTTTGCAGCTTTGAAACCTTGCTTCATGCTCCGTACTCTTCATATCCGATCTGCTTCAGTTTGTAGAGAAGCGCTTTGTAGCTGATCTGCAACTCCTGCGCGGCCCGGCGCCGGTTCCAGCGGGTGCGAGTCAAGACCTGCAGGATGATTTCCCTCTCGGCTTCGCGCGAGGCGGCGCGCGCCGCATCCTTCAGAGAAATTTTCTCGCCGTTGCCGCCGCGATCGACGCGCCGCAAAAGCGAGCGCAATCCTCCCATGGCGAGCGTTTCATCGCCCAGCGCGACAATGGCTCGAGCGGCGTCTTTCAGTTCGCGAATGTTTCCCGGCCAGCTGTATTCCAGGAAGAAGTTTTGGGTCTCGGGACTGAGCACCGGAACGGGCCGGCAAAAATCGCGGGCGGCAGCCGAGAGGAACCAGTCGCGCAGAACGGGAATATCTTCCTTCCGCTGGCGTAAGGGAGGCATCCGCAAACAAACTCCGCTGATCCCATAATAGAGATCCTCGCGGAACTTGCCGGCCTTGACCTCGGCCTCCAACTCGCGCGAGGTTCCGCAGATGAAGCGAGGGACACGGCGGCGCTGATCGTCGCCATTGTCATTGCCATTGCCGTTGGCCATTGCCATGCAGACCGATCTGGCGAACCAGTTCCTTCTGGGCCGCGGCAGCGAGGTCTCCCACTTCCTGAAGATAGACGGTTCCACCTTGACCGTCGCGCGCAGCTAGAATCTCTTCGCTGGCTTCACTAGCCGTGATAGACCTGAAACGGTTCCGAAGCGCGACTGGAAAGCGCATGAATGCGCGCCGCCGCTGCCGCCTTGCCGGAACCATGCTCGGCCACCACCAGCACAGGAACATCATTCTGCGACAGTTCGCGGATCACGGCTTCGACGGTGCGCATGCCGGCGCTAACGCTTTCAAGCCAGACACGAGCGCCGCGTGTTCGGCGGTGCTCCGGCAGGTGCCAGGATTTCGGTTCTGTCGAGACCCATACGATTCGCTTCGCTATTTCGCAACCAAGAACAGAAGGGGGACGTCTTGGGACGAACGGCGTCTACAGTCTAGAGCACACGCGCTGCCAATCGGGTCATAAAAGATACGCGCCACAAAACACATAGAGGTCGATATTTCAATGACTTGCGATTGCGAACCTATATAACGACTTGGGGTATACGTTACCACATTGCGGATAAATGGGAAATTTATTGCCCACGCCGCAGGTGATACTTGGGGCATTACTTCCCACTTGCCTTGGGGTTAAAGTCCTAACTGTCTGCAAATAATAGCAAACCGGTCCCCTCCTAAAGGGACGACGCGACCGGTGACGACGAGCTGGAGTAAATAGGAAATGGTTTTCCCTTTTCTTGCGGGATCGCGGCGCTCACTGGTCGCTTGTCCGGGGTGGAAGCGACCAGCCAGATGTCACTTTCCTCTTGCCCCGAAGTGCTCTTTCATTTTGCGCATTTTGCGCATTTCGGCTTTGCGCACTTTCACTTTGGGCACTTTGCGCCACGCCTCGCTTTCGCATATTCTCAGATCCAAGCGCGCCCTGATAACTATGAGTAACTCGGTAGAGGTAGCTCCGCCGCCCCCCACGAGAGGAAGGATCGCTTTTCCTCCGGCTTGCCCCGCTGGCAGGCGGCGGTGTTGCTGCTGCTGATTGCCTGGCTTTACGCTTCGATTCTCGCCCGCCTTTTCCTGCAGTGGATCACACGATCCGAACTTCTCGCACGGGATCTTCGTCCCCCTGTTTGCTTTGTTTGTTCTCTGGCAGGACCGGAAGAAACTGGCTTGCGATTTCGTCATCCCCATCCTGGACTGGTCTTCCCGCTGGTGGTGCTAAGCCTGCTCGTGCTGGTTCTGGGAGTCTGGGGCGCGGAGATTTTCTTGTCGCGAATGTCGCTGCTGATCCTTCTGGCGGGGCTGATCATTTTGTTTCAGGGGTGGAGGTTTTTTCGCGCCATCCTCTTCCCCTGGGCGTTTCTGATTCTGATGATCCCGCCCCCGACCCTGATCCTGCAGCAGGTCACCTTTCCGCTTCAGTTGCTGGCCTCAAGGCTCGCCACCGGGCTGCTGGAACTGGTCGGAGTTCCCGTGTTGCGGCAGGGGAACGTGATCGTGCTCGCTGCCATGCCGCTGGACGTCGCCGAAGCATGCAGCGGAATCCGGTCGCTTCTGACCCTGGTCACGCTGGCCATCATCTACGGCTACCTGATGGAGACTCGGAAATGGGTGCGGGTGGTGCTGGCTCTTTCGGCGGTGCCAATCGCCGTGGCGGCCAACAGCTTTCGCGTTTTTGGCACCGGCCTGCTGGTGCAGTACTGGGATCCGGATAAAGCGGAGGGATTTTTCCACACCTTTGAGGGATGGCTGATCTTCGTAGTGGCACTGATCATGTTGTTCGCTGTGCACCGCGTGATCTCGTTCATCTGGAAGAGCGGCCCGGCTGCACCGCGCGATGCCGCGCCTCTGGGTGGGCAGTCCGCTGGCACAATCCACATCCGCAGCCGGGTTCTCTTCGCTTCGGGATTGTGGCTGTGCTCATGTTGGCCACGGCGCTCGTGCTCCAGGCCCATTCGCGCACCGAGGACTTTCCGCCGCGCGCGTCTCTGAGTTCCCTGCCCCTGCAAATTGGTGGTTGGACGGGAACCGACGATCCCCTCGATAAGCAGACCCTCGACATCCTCGGGCCGGGTGAGTTTCTGATGCGCGATTACCAACACGCGAGCCCGCCTCAGCCCCAGGCGGAACCTCAGCCTCAACCGGAACGCCAGCCGGAACCCCAGCGGAACCATGGATTAATCTCTACATTGCCTACTTTCCGACGCAGAAGGCCGGCGATACGATCCATTCTCCGAACCACTGCCTGCCGGGCGCGGGATGGGTTCCGACTTCGCGGGAGGTGGTGCGGCTTACGCGTCCCGACGGCTCTTCGTTCCCCGTCAACCGCTACGTGGTTGCAAAAACGGGAGAGCGGCAACTGGTGCTGTACTGGTTTCAGGCGCATGGCCGCGCGGTGGCCAGCGATTACTGGGCCAAGTACTATCTGGTGTCCGATTCGGTTCGCATGAATCGCAGCGACGGCGCGCTGGTGCGCCTGATGACCCCTATGCTTGACGGCGAGTCTCCCGATGCCGCGCAGGCGCGCCTGATGAAGCTTGGGTCGCAGTTCCTTCCACTGCTCGACAACTACATTCCGCGCTAATTGCTACGCATTCTCTATGAATTGTCATCCCGAACGAAGTGAGGGATTGCCTCTTCTCGCGAGCTGCAGATCCACTCACTTCGTTCGGGATGACAAAATCTGGGAAATTGGACAGCTGAACAGCGGGCCCCAGTTTGGCGAACGACTACTACGCGTGAATACGAATCTCTTCAGATTTCTGATTGCCGCATCTGCGCGAACGCCTGCGGCAGAAACCGCACCAGGTCCGTCGCCACCAGAGAATTCTCGCCGACGGATTCACTGGCCAGGTCGCCAGCCAGCCCATGAAGATAGACGGCGAGAGCGGTTGCTTCAAGCGCATGCTGCGGATGTTGCGCGATCAGGCCGGCGACCATTCCGGTCAGAATGTCTCCCGTGCCTCCGGTGGCCATGCCCGGATTGCCGGTGGGATTCACCCAGACGGTGCCATCGGGCGCTGCGATTAAGGTGCGGTGTCCCTTGAGCACGACAATCAACTCGTGCTCGCGGGCGAAGTTGCGCGCGACTTCGAGGCGGTTCGCTTGAATTTCGGCAATGCTCAGGCCGGTCAGGCGCGACATTTCTCCCGGATGCGGGGTGATGACAACGGTTCGCCCGCGGCCATTCAGTTTGTCGGCCGCTCCTTCGAAGGCGTTCAACGCGTCCGCATCGACAACCAGATTGACGATCGAATCGCCGACCAGATTGCCGGCGAAGATTTCTCGCCACGCCTGGACGATGGTGCGCACGAAATCCGCGGTCTCTGGATTGCGCGAGATACCGGGGCCAATGGCGAGCGTCTTGCGTTCGAGCAGCGAGTTAAGGCCTGGTCCCAGCGCTCGCAATGAGATCGTGCCGGCTGCGGTTTCCGCCAGCGGCTCGGTCATCAGTTCAGGATGGAAGCCGGCAACGGTTGCGAGCACGGATTTCGGCGTGGCTACTGTCGAAAGCCCGGCGCCCGCGCGGAGCGCGGAAAATCCCGCCATCGCCGCCGCGCCCGCTTTGCCGAGCGATCCGCCGATGACCAGCACGTGTCCGTAGCTGCCTTTGTTGGCGTCACGCGCTCGGGGCGCGAGCAGCGGAGCGAAATCGAGGGGAGTACTCAGATGAAGTCCGAGTTGCGAGACGATGGCCTCGGGAGGTGAGCCGATGGGCGCGATCACGGTGGGCACCGGTCGGTCAGCGCCGCGAAAACGTGCGCCGGACGCGGCGCGGTGAAGGTCACGATGGCATCGGCGCGTGCTTCATTAAGCGCACCAGCCGGAGAATCCGTCGCACTTGCCGGTCGCATGGCGTCGGCATCGGCGCCTGAAGGAATGTCGACGGCGACAATTGGAGCCGAAGACGCATTCATCTTGCGGATGGCGGCGGCATAGAGTGGGCTGACCGGCGGACGAAAACCTGTGCCGAGGATTGCGTCCACGATCACATCCGCGGCGAAGATCTCCGCCGCCTCGGATGAATCGAGGCCACTCGCCTCGCGCACGATCAGGGGCGCAGTTTTCAGGGGCTGAAGCTTCTGCAGCATGTTCTGAAACATCGCCGCCGCATCGCCGCGAAGCTCTTCGGGATCCGCCAAGAGCAGAACGCGCACGGCACGGCCCGCTTCGACGAGCTTGCGGGCGACGACGAATCCATCGCCGCCGTTGTTGCCTTTGCCGCAGAGAATGCCGACGCGCTCGGCTTGCGGGTAATCGGAGAGGATGAAACGGGCGACCGCCGCGCCGGCGTTCTCCATCAAGGTGAGGGAAGGCACGCCGAAGCGCTCCGAAGTGGAGCGATCGATCTCGCGCATTTCCGCCGCGCTCACGATTTTCATGATTGCGACCCAGATGATTCGGACCCGGCGGTCTGTTCGAGTTCGCGCAGTTGTTGCGGCTCGCCCATGGCGATCAGAAAATCGCCGGCTTCGATGCGATCGTCAGGCGCGGGGTTGAAGTGCATGCCCGCCTCGCGCTTGATGGCGAGGATGATGACGCCGCGGTCCTGGCGGATGCGCGACGTCTCGATGGTCTTACCGGCAAACGGACTGCGCGGGGTGACCGGTACTTCGCCGATCTCGAGATCCATGCCGAGATGCGTGGTGGCGGTGTCCAGGAAACTGACCACGTGCGGACGCAGGAAGGAATGGGCGATACGCTGTCCGGCAAAAACATAGGGACAGACGACCGCATCGGCGCCCGCGCTCCGCAGGTGCTTCTCCGCCATATCTTCGCTGGCGCGGGCGATGATGCGGAGGCTCGGATTCAGACTGCGGGCGGTGAGCACGATATAAAGATTGGTGGCGTCGGTGGTGGTGGCAGCGACGAGACCGCGCGCGTGTTCGATTTCGGCGTTGCGCAGAGTCTGTTCCTGAGTGGCATCGCCGACGACCATGAGCCAGTTCTCGCTGGCGAATTTCTGCGCCTTCGCCTCGTCGTTTTCTATGATCACGAATTGAGCGGGGCGGCGCGCCAACTCGCGGGCGGCACTGCGGCCGACGCGTCCGGCGCCGCAGATGATGTAGTGACCGGTGAGACGGCCTATGTTGCGCTCCATGCGGCGCCTTCCAAAGAAGCTCTGCAGCTCGAATTCTAGCAAAGCCTGGGTGAGCGACCCGATGGCTAGAAACACGAGCGAGACTCCACCCAGGATGATGATGACGTTGAACACGCGCCCGGCGTGCGACAGGGGATGTACTTCCTGGTATCCGATGGTGGTCAGCGTAGTGATGACCATGTAGAAACCATCGAACCAGGGCCATCCCTCGATGTAGTGAAAGCCCAGCGTGCCGAGGCCAACCACGAAGGCCAGCGCGGCCGCTAGGAACTTGAGATTGCGGGAGGTCCTCATCGTTGCATCGTTCGTGGTTCCGCGTTCCATCTTCCGACGTTCAGACGTTCCGACGTTCAGTGCCGGGCGGGACGAGTGATCCAACTTCACGCGCGACAAGTGAGTATAGCTCTGGGTGTCGTGGAGTGCCGTGACGGGTTGTTTCTACGCGCATCGAATCCGCCGAAACGAGCGGGGGGCGCCCCGGGCTGCGCAAGCGAGCCGCGGTAATGCCGGCGGTCGTTGGGCTGACGCAGCGACCCGCTCTTCAATAATCTTCTGCTTTGTTTTGCGGGCTGGGAGAACTCAGGCCAGTCGCCCGAATGAGCTGGCCCGAAACTAAAGTTCCGACAGTCTCTGCCGATAAACAACATAGCATTCGGCGTCATCTTGCTTATCGTGGCGCCCAGACGGGACGCTCGAGGTGAACCATGGGGGATCCGGAGAAGAAACCAGCCAGGACATACCGTCAGACTTCGAAGCCTCGGAGCCGCTGCGATTCCGAACCCGCGCCTCAGCCGTTGTCCGCTACTTATTCTATCGACTCCGAGAAACGGTTCGTCCTGGTGAAGTTCGCGAAGAGGCTGACCTTCGATACATCAAAGACTATGCTTTAGATCTCCGTGCCAATCCGCAATTTAGTCCTGCCTTGTCCGAAATCGTTGACCTGCGTTGCGTCGAAGAAGTTGAGCTGAGTCCGCGGCAAGCAATGAAACTGGCCGACGGAATCGATCCCTTCTTGCTCGCCTCGAAGCGGGCGTTTGTCGCTCAAAACCAGAACCAGATCGTCGCTTCTCATATGCATCGGATTTTGCGCCCCAGCGGTAACATCCGTGTTTTCTTTTCGATCGACGAAGCAAAACTGTGGATTGTAGTGTGAGTGCAGGCTCGTCGGCGGAGTCGGTTACATTCCCTTTGCCGGCTATTATGTCCACCCCCTCAGGGCCGAATTCGGCCAGAAGTGTGAACTCCAATCCGCCCGAGTGATTGCCGCAATCGGCGATTGCAGCAGCGATTGCTCGAACTATCCCGCCGGCGAATCAAGAGATAGCCTAGCTTCTAAGGAAACTCTGATTAAGTGTCTGCAAAAGGCATTAACCACAGGGTACACAGGGATGCACGGAGGACCCCGGGGACTTAATCAGAACTTCCCTAATACCCAGATAGAAGCGCAAGTTTACAATGGCGATGATTTCGGAGGAGTCGCGTTGTCAATCGGCGTTCCATGAAACTTTCCGTTGTAATGCCCGTATATAACGAACGCGCTACGCTTCGAGAGGTGGTCGGGAAAGTGCTCTCGGTCCCATTGGAGATCGAGCTGATTTGCGTCGACGACGGCTCGCGGGATGGCTCGCGCGAGATCCTGGCCGAACTGCAGTCTGAGCATCCGCAAATCCGCGTCGTTCTTCAGCCGCATAACATGGGCAAGGGAGCGGCGCTTCGCCGCGGCATTCAGGAAGCCACGGGCGACTACGTCATTATTCAGGATGCCGACCTGGAGTACGATCCGGCGGAGTATCCGCTGATGATCGAGCCCTTGATCCAGGGCAAGGCGGACGTAGTTTTTGGCTCGCGCTTTCTGGGCGGCGCGCCGCATCGGGTGTTGTACTTCTGGCATTCGGTCGGCAACCGGGCTCTCACTCTGCTTTCCAATTGCCTCACCAACATCAATCTTTCCGACATGGAAACCTGCTACAAGGTTTTCCGGCGCGAAGTGATTCAGTCGATCCCGATCGAGGAGAATCGTTTTGGATTCGAGCCCGAGATCACGGTGAAAGTTGCGCGGCGACACCTGCGCATTTATGAGGTGGGCATCAGTTACTGGGGGCGGACATACGAAGAGGGCAAGAAGATCGGATGGAAAGATGGCGTGCGAGCCTTGTATTGCCTGTTGAAGTATTCGTTCAAAGAACCCAGGACTAGAACTGCTGCGCAGGCAGTTCCGGCCCCGGATCGCTCGACCGTTAGGCGATGAATCTTGGGTTGAAGCGGTCTCTCTACTGTTGGCGTGTGTGTTTCTGCCTTACCCGCCCTTTGTGGGAGTTCGAACCTGGGTTGGTCGTTCCTGCACTTTTTCCGCCGCCCGTACCACTAAAGTTGATCGGCGGATTGGGCTTTTCTTTTACCGGCTTCAGCGCGGGCGGCTTCTTTCCCGCAGATGCAGAGGGCTTTCCCGCAGATCCAGACGACGCGGTAGTCTTGGCGGTCTCATGCTCCACGGCTTGCAAATTCTTGGCGTTGGCAGCGGAAGCCGTTGCCGGGCCCGCCGTCTTGCCCATGGGCACACTTGCCTTCGGTGCCTTTTCGGGGGTTGAGTGCTTAACCTTGAATGTGTTGTTTTGCTGCGCCAGGCCGCTGACGCCGATACCCGCGAATACAACCACAACCGCCAACGAAAATCTCATCTTTTTTCTTGATCCCCTGCTTGATCCTCTGCCTGTGACCCATGCTCCGGAACTTCGAGACACCTGTTGTTAGATGCACGCACCTTGCCATCCAGCGCTCAAGTCTCTTCCATGTTAAACCCGCTGCCACGGGAAAGCACTCGCGAAAGTAGGCAGAAAGCTAATGAATTAGCCAGGAAAGCGGTCCTCTGGCAGCGTCGACCATCTTAGGCGGAATGTGGGCATATGCTTAAAATGTTCTGCACATCAATGTTCTGCACATCAATGCTCTGACAGACATTGCCGTCACATTGCCGTCGATGTCCTGTCCGCCAGGCAAAATCCGCTCAAATGTGACCTTGGCAGTTCCATCTCGGCGTGAACGCTCTTTATCCATATCCACCATCCATATCCACCTTAGCAATAGCTTAGAGCTATAGCGGATGGTTCTTGCTTTGGCACCGGAGTTCATCCCAGAACTTGGCCAAATGCCGCGCCCAGCTGGGCCTTTCGCAATCTATGGCTGGGGGCAGCCAGGCGCGACACTGGTCTTGTCAAGCTGAAAATAGTTTGGGCATGGGTGACCCGAAATCCCCCCGTTTATAAGGTCGCCAAAACAGAGGTTCTTTGAACGCTCATTCCGTGCATCGTCGCTTGGCCATTTCGCTCGTTATCGCGGGCAGCTTGTTGCTGCTCGCTGGGTGTGGGGGCCTCGCCTCAGGCTCGCCCGGCACCGTCACCGCCGGAACGCTTTCACCCAGTCCCTCGCAAGTTACCTTTGGAAGCACCAAGGTTGGGTCCAACCAGACCAGCACTGTGACTCTTTCGAACAGCGGTGGGGCGGATCTCACCATCACCCGGGCGACATTGAGCGGCGCAGGATTTTCGATGAGCAACCTCGTCCTTCCGCTCACGCTGCACGCCGGAAACACGACTTCGGCGACGATCACGTTCGCGCCCACCGGAAGCGGTAATTTCAGCGGAATCGTCACGTTTGCCACCACGGCAAACCAGGCAAACAGCACGGTAGTGCTTCCCTTCTCTGGCGAGGGACTGGCGCCCGGAACACTCTCCCCCAATCCTTCCAGCTTGGCATTCGGGAGTATTCAGGTGGGCAGCAACAGCAGTCAGTCCGAGACGCTGACCAACACGGGCGGCTCCGCCGTAACCATCTCGCAGGCGACGGCGAGCGGAACCGGCTTCTCCGTCAGCGGAGTGGATCTACCGGTGACCCTGGCCGCCAATCAGAGCGTCACTTTCAACGCGATCTTTGCTCCATCCAGCGCAGGCGCTGCCAGTGGAGCGTTGAGCATCGTCTCCGGCGACTCCAACTCGCCGCTCAGCATTCCGCTCTCGGGCACGGGTGTGGCACCGGGCGCGCTGGCTGCAAATCCAACGACCCTTGCGTTCGGCAGCGTCCAGGCCGGCAACAGCACGAACTTGTCTGAAACGCTGACCAACACCGGGGGATCGACGATCGCCATCTCGCAAGCAAATTTAACCGGAGCGGCTTTCTCGATCAGCGGATTAACCTTGCCCCTTAATCTGACGGCAAATCAAAGCGTGACGTTTACTGCGACCTTTAAGCCGAGCAGTGCCGGTGCGGCGAGCGGGAGCCTGTCGGTGGTATCGAACGCATCGAACTCGCAGCTCAATATCGCGCTCTCCGGGAGCGGAACGGTCGCGGGCCACTTGGCGGTGTCGCCAACCAGTCTCAGCTTTGGCAGCGTGGTCGTCGGGTCGAGTACGGCGATCACCGGCAGCCTCCTGACCGCCAGCGGCGCGCCGATCACGGTTTCATCGGCAAGTATGAGTGGCGTTAACGACAGTGAGTTTGCCCTCTCTGGAATCTCGCTGCCGGCAACGCTCGCCGCCGGTCAATCCGCGACCTTCACCGTCACTTTCACGCCCGGGGCAAGCGGGGCCGCTTCGGCTTCTTTGTCATTTTCGAGCAACGCCTCGAACTCGCCCGCCGTGCAAACAATGACCGGCACGGGAACGGCGGCAACTCAGCATATCGTGGACCTTAGCTGGACCGCCTCGGCTGATGCAGTCGGCTACAACGTATACCGCAGCACCACGTCTGGTGGTGTATACACGATGATCAACACGTCGCTGGATGGGACGACCGCGTACACCGACAGCACAGTCGTTTCCGGCCAGACTTACTACTACGTAGCCACAGCCGTAAATGCCAGTTCGGAGGAGAGCGGATACTCGAAGCCAACTCAGGCCGTGATTCCGACTCCGTAACGTCGCGAGGCAGATGCGGAAGGTGGCATTTCTCGTGCAATTGTCGCAAAAACTTAAAATCCTGACCGCAGGTTAATCAAAAGACAGTTGAATTGTGAAGATTCGAAAGAATCGCCGACCCGAGTTCCGAGCTCTGCCATCGTGAAGATGCGAAGTCCGTTCTTTGCCTGTTGCGCAAGAAAAAAAATTTCAGCCTAGAATAACAATAGAAAATCGAGGGCAGTTCTCTTCTCGGGAACTCTGCTTGGTTCTCGATCGGGCATTGCTTCGGAAAGGGAGTTCGTCATCTGTGAAAGTCGGAATCGATTTCGGCACGACCCGGATCGTGGCTGCGGCCGTGGACCGGGGCAACTATCCGCTCGTCAACTTCGAGACTCCGGACGGGCACGCCCGCGACTGGTTTCCTCCGCTCATAGGCGTGCGTGGAGAAACGCGCGTTTACGGATGGGACGCCTGGCTTGCGCAAGGGCAACCGGGCTGGACAATCATTCGCTCTCTGAAACGTTGTCTGAAGGACGCCGGCCCTCGGACCGGGATAGAAATCGGGGGCCATACTTTCGAAGTAACGCAGCTGTTGCAGGAAATGATGGCGGCTTTGCGGGTGCAACTGCGCGAGCACTCCACTTTGTCCTTGCCCTTGCCAGACGATGGGAACAAGCCCTTGGAAGTAATGCTGGGAGTACCGGCAAATGCGAACAGCAATCAGCGTTTTCTTACCACCGAAGCCGCTCGCGAGGCGGGGTTTGAGGTTTTGGGACTGTTGAACGAACCCTCCGCGGCGGCGGTTGAATTTGCCCATCGCGACCTGGTGAACCGCAAGGGCCGTTCCGGGGGCCGGCTCCTGGTCTACGATTTGGGAGGCGGCACGTTCGACGCTTCGCTCATCGAACTCGGCGACGGCGAGCACTCCATTGTCGCCTCCGACGGCATTTCAACTTTGGGCGGTGACGACTTTGACGAGATTCTGGCAGAGCTTGCGCTGGAGGCCGCCGGGATCTCGAGCACAGAAAGGGACAGCCTCTCCGCGGCTGAGTGGTTCATTCTCTGGACGAATGCCGCGAGAGAAAGGAAGCGCTCAGTCCTAACACGCGCAAACTGACCGTCGATCTCGAACGTGTACGGCACAACTGGCACGAGGTCTCAGTGAGCGCGAACGTTTTTTACGAACGGTGCCGGCCGCTGATCGAGTCCACACGCCGGGTTGTCGATGAATTGCTGGCGGCGCACTCGGAGCGCCCGATCGATTCCCTATATGTCACAGGCGGCGGTTCGGAGTTGCCACCGGTGGCGCGCGTACTGCGTGAGAGTTATGGCAGGCGGGTGCGACGCTCGGCCTACATGCGATCGGCGACGGCCATTGGATTGGCGATCCGGGCCGATACGCAATCCGGCTGCGTCCTGCGCGACCGGTTCATGCGGAATTTCGGATTGTGGCGGGAGGCGGATGAAGGGCACGGCGTGGTGTTCGATCTTGTGTTCTCCCGCGGCACGGAGTTGCCCGGCCCCAAACAACCGCCGTTACGGAGCGTACGGTCTTACCGTCCGGCCCACAACGTGGGACATTTCCGTTATCTGGAATGCGCACGGTTGGCGCAGGACGGACGGCCGGTAGGAGAAATTACCGATTGGGACGACATCCGATTCCCCTTCGATCCAGGTCTCGAGGAGGGGGCAGACCTGGCTGCCGTGTCGGTGAGGCGAACCCCCACAACGTCGGACTTTGTGGTTGAGGAAACATATACGTGTGACAGTAGCGGCAATCTGGCCGTGTCGATTTCCAACAAGTCCACTGGGTATGAAAAAAAGTTCCGCTTGGGCCGGTGGTCGGTGCAGCAACCGAAGACATTCGCCGCGCAGCAGCGCGGCGCGGGGCGCGGCAGCCAAGCGCGTCGCCTCGGGCGGTCGCTGACATAGTTGCGGTACCGCCGCGGTTTCGCCGGATAAGACTCGGGCGACAGGTCTTTTATGCAACGCAGATCATTCCTGCAGGGAGCGGGAGTTGTTACCGTCGTCGTTGTGGGCGGTGGAGTCTGGCGCGCCTACGATCAGGGCGTCTTTAGCGTCGGCGAGGGAGCGGCTTACGAACCTGGATGGGAGGAAGGACTGGCGCGGGAAGGACTGGCGCAGCGGTTCGAGCGATGGAGTTCTAGGGCTGGTGCGCGCGGCAATTCTAGCGGCGAGCCCTCACAACACGCAGCCTTGGCTCTTCAAGGTGACGAATTCGTCGATTGAGTTGTATATCGACACGAAGAGGAATGTCGGCGCGCTCGATCCTTATCTGCGCGAAGAACACATCGGGATGGGCTGCGCTCTCGAGAACCTGATGCTGGCTGCGGCTGCCAACGGCTACGCAGGCACCGTGACGCTATTTCCAGGAAAGCTGGGGCCGATTCCCGCCGAGCCCAAACCGGAGTTGGTGGCGCGCGTAGATCTCGCTGCGGGCAAACCCGAGGAAAGCGAGCTCTATGAAGCGATCCCGCGTCGCCATACGAATCGCAGTGCCTACCGCCCGCAGAAACCGATCCCGCCGGAGTTCATCGACACTCTGAGCCGTGAAGCCAGCGACGATGCGGACGTCAAGCTTTTTCTCTTCACGGCGGAGGCGGACCGAAAAAAGCTCGTGGAAATAACCTCGGCGGCGAACGACGAAATCTATGCCGACCCGGAGGTCAAGCGTGGCAGCGGGCCATGGTTTCGGAACCACTGGAGCGATGTCCAAAAATATCGCGATGGCCTCACGATTGACGCCTTCGGGCAGCCTCCAATCGCGACTGCAATGGCCAAGACGATGCCGGTGTGGATGCTGCGGCGGCTGGCCGCGCGCGGAGAAAAGGACGGGTACTCGAAACTGATGCTGAGCGCGCCCCTGATGGGAATCATTGCGGTGCATGACCGTTATGACCGGGAACATTGTTTACGCGCAGGACGAACCTGGCAGCGGGCACATCTTTTGGCCACTACGCGTGGCGTGGCCGGACGGCCCTGCAATGAGGCGGTGGAAATGATCGACCACGAAAAGGCACTCGGGAAATATCCGCGCCACACAGGCCTGCTTGCCGATGTCATGGGCGATACTGCGTGGCAGCCGACCTTCGTTTTCTATATGGGGTATCCAACCTTGACAGGCCGCGCCAGCCCGCGGCGGTCGATCGCGGATGTGGTTATTTGACTCCGGCTTCAAGGGCGGGCGCGGTACGAGCTGCGGATCGGTCGGTAGCAACCCCTTACCTTTGTGCAGCGCTATGGACCGCAGATTGCTTTGAGAATCTTGCAGGACTGCTTTGTTTCTTAACAGATTGCTTAAGAGCTCAAGTTCTCGGCGCACAGCCCCTAAAAGGGGCATCTCAATTCAAAGAACGGACGGCATCGCTGAAGCGATGCCCTGACACGAAACTTAAGTTTTTCAGCAAGCTGTTAAGCCGCTCTAAGGAAACTCTGATTAAGTGTCGGCAAAAGGCATTAACCACAGGGTACACAGGGGTACACGGAGACGCCGGGGACTTAATCAGAACTTCTCTAATCGATCGGACCCCCACCGACCGTGCGGCCAAAAATAGACTGCCGCGGAAAATAGCCGATGACGGAATTTGCTGGGCTCGGCCGTGTTCGCGTTGCGGGATGCTGGGGGAGAGATGGTCAAGGTCGAGGCCAACGTTCAGGCAAAAGACGCGATCTTCCTGCATTCGAGCTGGCGCGCGGCGAGCACCTATGTCTGGGCGAAGTTTCGGCAGCGGCCCGACACCTACTGTTATTTCGAACCGCTCAACGAACATCTGTTCACTGCGACGGCGGAAGTGATCGATGGCTTCCGCCCATGGTCGTTTGCCAATCACCCAGCGCTCGATGCGCCTTATCTGGAGGAGTTTCGTCCCCTGATCGGTCCGGGCGGCGGCATACCAGGTTTCCCCGCCCATCTCACCTTCGGACGATACTGCGCCGCGAGCGATGACTCTTTGCCGGAGCTGGAAGCGTATTTGGCCGATTTGGCGAGGCTGGCCATGCGGCTCGGCCGGCGTCCGGTCTACGGCTTCGTGCGCACCGATATGCGGGTGGGCTGGTTCCGCGCCCGGATGCCGGGCACGCATATCTTTATCCGCCGCGAGCCGCGCCGTCAGTTTCTGTCGATGTTGCGCCAAGCCGTGCAGGGCAATCCCTATTTCCTGCAACGCGGCGTGGTCATTCTCCGTCACAATATGGAAGCACCTGCCTTCGTGCCGCTTCTTTCCGCCATGAGGCTTCCGGCTGTCGATTTGCCGCCATTGCTGGATTCGTCCGGGCTGCGCGAGGCATTTCGGGGCAAGCTCGTGGATGAGACAGTTTTGCGCCGGCTTTACTTCATCTTCTATTTCATGTGGCTTTTAGCGCGACAGCTCGGCGAGCCGCAATGCCATCTGGTCATCGACATCGACCGCCTCAGCCTGGACGATTCCTATCGCCGCGAGATCGAAGCTCGCCTGGGCGATCTGGTTGGCATGGCCATCTCATTCGTCGACTGCCGGGTGGAACGATACGATGAGAATCTCAGTTGGAGCGGTCCCCAATTCGAGGCTCTCGAACGGGATGTCGAAGCTCTTGTGGGTCTTCGATCCAGCGTCCGCCCTACAACGCCGCGGCCAACCCGCAACTCGATTTATGCTCCGACGCCGATTTTCTGATGGCCTATTCCGCTGACACCAAGTAGCCGTTCGCGGGAGATGATATCATGATATCATTGTGGCTTGGGGGCAGGGATGGCACAACTCGTGGTCCGGAACATTGAGAATGCAGTGAAGCTGCGGCTCCAGCGGCGCGCTCGACGACACGGTCACAGCATGGAAGAGGAGGCACGAGATATCCTCCGCAAGGCGGTAAACGAAAAAGACGTCCCGGTGGGCGGACTCGGTACGGAAATATCTGCCTTGTTTGCCAAGGTCGGCCTAGATTCCGACATTCGGGAACTGCGGGGACATGAGATTAAACCGGCGTCCTTTGAGCCATGATTGTGCTGGACACGAACGTACTCTCGGCGCTAATGCGCCAAACGCCCGACAAAAATGTCATCGTCTGGCTTGATAAGCAGCCTCGGACATCAATCTGGACAACCGCAGTAACGATTTTGGAGGTCCGATTCGGGCTGCAAGTAATGCCCCTCGGAAAGCGCAGATCTCTGTTGATCCGGGAGTTCGAAACTGTTCTCGACAAAATTGGGTACCGAGTTGCCCCATTCGATGCGGCAGCTGCGCAACAGGCGGGAGACCTAATGGCGTCTCGGCAAAAGAAAGGCCGACCTGGTGACCTGCGCGATACGATGATCGCTGGAATCGTGCTCGCTCACCATGCCACGCTCGCAACCCGTAATATCACGCACTTTGAAGATCTTTCGGTTCCAGTCATCAACCCGTGGCTTGCGTAACGGTTGGTCCGGCGTGCTTAGAAGACCTCGGTTCACTGAGTGCAACTTTTTGCTGGGGCGGCATGCAAGACGATGGGTACTGAGGCACCCTTGCAGAATTCTTGCGCATTGCACCGAGGCTCTAGCGCGGCTTGGCCCGGCTTTGGTAGCAGAAAGACGTTGTTTATTCCGTAAGCACAGAACTTGTTACCATTCGCCAGGGCAAAGCTGAAATTCTTCCCGGTCGAGGACACCAGCTGCACTGCTATGGAAATGCAGGTTTGCGTCAATTCTTGCTGTTGGTTCAGCTTTGCGCACGGCGCCAGAGTGAAGGGACTTGGGCCTCCCTCGAAACGTAAGTCGCATGGAGCCTCATAAGGTGGTAGGCCGCATCCGAGGCCAGTGGTGATTGGGCCGCTACCCTGCTTGGTTCCCTTAACGAACAAGATCACGTTGCTGAAAGAGATCGGCTCGATCGTGATATTTGTTGTGTCAAGGTGGACTTCGTAACTACTCACCCCTGAAACGGTGCTTGTACCTACGTACTTGAACTCGCCGATAGTGATAGATGGGGTATGCGCGTTTGCCTGCGAGACAGGCAAACAAATAGCAATCGCTAAGCACGCAAGAAGAACGAACATCTTTCCCACGCTGTCACTCCCTGTCGCTAAGCCATGATACAGTCGCCAGCCTCTGCAGTCACATTATTATCCGGGATATTCATAGCGGCTACTGAAAAATGAACCAACTTGGTAATTTCGCATTCCGGCGAACGAAACATCTGGTGGGGATGATCGTTCCACCCGTTTCTTTTTATTCCCGCTTGTCTTTATTCTTGGAGCGGCAGTACGCGATGGCGATATCGGCAGCGAAACCGAGGAACCATGTGCACCGCGGCGACCGGCGCGGACGTTGCCCCTAACACACGATACGGCCTTGATTGGCCCGTTTGTGCCAGCACCTAGCACGTACGTGCCATTCTTCTCTTGGCGGAAAGGTCTTACGCTGTCCCCGAACGGCACTTCTGGGGGAGGAGCTGTTCATTCTTTTGCCCCACAACTCCGACTGGGTTGTGGGGCGTTTTTTTGATCTCCGTCAGCACACCCCCTAATCTCGTGTTTATTGGCAATCCCTTCGCGGCCCTTTTTTCAGCGATGGAGAGCTTCCTTCGGGTAAGAGGGATTTTGAGAACGTTTCGTTTGGCGTCGTGCGTAATTCCTTCCGACCGGAGCAACTTGGCAATTTCGATCATTCCGACGAATGAAGAACAAGATAAATTGACACTATGTCGCGGCGAAGCTCGGGTGGTGGGCTACGTTGAACAAATTAGCCCATCAGCGCTGGGTTTCAGTTCTTGACATTCGCAAGTCCATGTCATACTGTAGCGACAATTCCGGCGAGCGGTAAGTATCTCGTCCGAAAGGTTTTGTACTCGCCGACTTCCTCGAAGTGCTGCGTCTACCACGACATTAATCAGCGTTCGCGTGCGGCTGGGGAGCGAATCGTGAAGCGGACAATATTCCGAGTTCTAGCTGTTGCGCTCGGTTGCCTGGCCTTCCCAGGAATGCTGTTTGGAAAGTCTCCTTCCTCCGTAACGATTAGTTCTTCGTTAAATCCGTCCACCTATGGGAGTTCCGTGACGTTAACGGCTATGGTGACGCCCTCGGCGGCGACCGGAACATAACGTTCAAGGACGGAAGCACAACGCTGGGAACGGGTACGATCAGCAGCGGGCAAGCGACCTTCAGCAGCTCGAAGCTGGCGCAGGGTTCGCATTATCTCACGGCTTTTACGGCGGCAGCGCGAAATACAACGGCAGCACATCCTTGCTCCTAATCCAGGTGGTAAACAAAGCCAACACGACCGTCACGCTAGCTTCGTCTGCGAACCCATCGACATATAGTTCATCGGTGAAGTTCACGGCCACGGTGACGCCCACGACAGCGACGGGTACGGTGACGTTCATGAAGGAACCAGGACGCTGGGAACGGGCACGATCAGTGCGGGAAAGCAACCTTCAGCATCTCGACGCTGGCGGTGGGATCGAATTCGATCACGGCTTCCTACGGCGGGGACACAAACGACAACAGCAGCACGTCGTCGATGCTAACCCAGACGGTAAACAAAACGAACACGACCGTCACGCTAGCTTCGTCTGCGAACCCATCGGCATATGGGCATCGGTGAAGTTCACCGCCACGGTGACGCCCACGACGGCAACGGGTACGGTAACGTTCACGCAGGGAAGCACGACGCTGGGAACGGGCACGATCAGTGCGGGGAAAGCAACCTTCAGCATCTCGACGCTGGCGGTGGGATCGAATTCGATCACCGCCTCCTATGGCGGGGACGCAAACAACAACAGCAGCACGTCGTCGGTGCTAACCCAGACGGTAAACAAAACGAACACGACCGTCACGCTAGCTTCGTCTGCGAACCCATCGGCATATGGGGCCTCGGTGACGTTCACGGCCACGGTAGCGCCCACCACGGCGACGGGTACGGTGACATTCACGGATGGAAGCACGACGCTGGGAACGGCGACGATCAGCAACGGGAGCGCCACATACAGCACTTCGACGCTGGCGAGTGGCTCACAATCGATCAAGGCATCCTATGGCGGGGACACAAACGACAACAGCAGCACATCGACGAGCCTGACGCAGACGGTAAACAAAACGAACACGACCGTCACGCTGGCTTCGTCTGCGAATCCATCGGCATATGGGGCCTCGGTGACGTTCACAGCCACGGTAGCGCCCACCACGGCGACGGGTACGGTGACGTTCACGGATGGAAGCACGACGCTGGGAACGGCGCACGATCAGCAGCGGGAGCGCCACTTACAGCACTTCGACGCTGGCGAGTGGGTCGCACAATCGATCACGGCTTCCTATGGCGGGGACACAAACGACAACGGCAGCACATCGACGACGCCTGACGCAGACGGTAAACAAAACGAACACGACCGTCACGCTGGCTTCGTCTGCGAACCCATCGGCA
>CAVRYC010000050.1:0-8423 GCA_963725245.1 uncultured Acidobacteriaceae bacterium
GCCCTTGATTTTGGGTGTCGCAGCGGTTTACCGCTGCGGTAACTGCCTTGTTTTGAATTCGGCTTTACAGATTGCTGAAAAACTCAAGTTTCTATCGGGGCATCGCTTCAGCGATGCCGTAAGTTCTTTGAATTGAGCTGCCCCTTTAGGGGCTGCGCGCCGAAACCGAGTTTTTCAGCAATCTGTTTAGCCGCTGAGGGCGCGGCTTTGCTGTTTGCCGTTGTTCTTCCCCTCTTCGGGTTGGGCTGCCGGGAGATCGCGGCACGCGGACGAGGGCGTCCGCGCCACACTTACTTATTCGCCGTATCTCCCTTTTAGCTTGCTCGTCATCTCGTCGCGGAGTTGACGGTAATCGGAGTGGACGGTAGCGCGCAAAGCGGCTTCGGTGGAGCTGCCTTGCGACAGGCGTTCCAGGATGCGCGCGATTTCGCTCATGCCATAGGCGTCGCGAATGTATTCGGTGGCGGCTAAAGATTCGGCGTAGGCCAGGGTGGCTTCGGGAGCAGAGAAGCTCATGAAACTGCCTTCGAGCACATTGAAGGGGATCTCATTTCCGGAGGCGAAGAGCTGAGCCAACTGGCGTCCGTTCGAAGCGGACGACTTGCCCTCTTCGAGTTGTGCGATGCCTTCGTTCAGCCAGGTGGGGCAGCGGTTGCTCGACATCTGAGAAACGAAAGAGTGAGTCAGTTCATGTTTGAGGACGCGAGCGAGCTCGGGCGTGACGCTAGGGACGCCGCTGATCGGGATGCGCAGCTTGCCATCGTTAATGGCGCCGCTCCAGGAAGGCGCTCGGGTAACGTCGAAGAACGCCTGCTGCGTGTAGAGCGTGACCGCGATGGTGTTGCGGGGCGAGTAGCCGAGATCGCGCGCCACGTCGTCGTATTCGGAGTCGAGGGTGGCAAGCAGGTCGCGGCGAAAGCTCTCGGAGGTGTCCTTGCCTTCGAAGTGGAGGTTGAAGTGGCTGCTTTCGCGCTGCGAAAAATCGGATTCGGCGGTCGATTCCCGCGTGGCTCGGGCGAGGTACTGGCTGACGGTGGCGTCGGGACGCAGTGCCAGCGACTTCTTCCAGGAGCGAATGGCATCGGGCGTATGGTCGCTGGCGAATTGAACGAACCCCAGCATGGCAATGGCGTCGGGTGAGTCGGGAGCAATGCTGGCGGCGTGTTGCGCGTAGGCGAGAGCTTCCGCTGCATGGCCGGTGCGCATCAGCGTGGCGGCGTAGTAGATCAGTAAGGTGGAGTTATCCGGCTGGAAGCGGAGCGCGGATTCGTAATAGCGCTTGGCCTGCGGAAAGTTGCCGTGATCGGATTCATGCTTGCCGGCGAGAAAGTAGGCGGTGGCAGCGAGTTCGGGATTGGATGCTTGTCCCAGGCTCGAGAGCGCATCGCTATCGACTTTGCCGTCGCGAATGACTTTTTCGGCTACGTCAGCTTCGTGGTTGAATGAAGGCGCGGGTGGAGTGATGTCCGGGACATCGGTCGATGCTCCGGCGGATGCTCCCGAACCGGCGTGCACGGGAGCGATGCCTCCCGCCTCTATGCGCTCGACCGAGGATTTCGGGATGGCGTAGGTGTCTTCGCCGAGGTCATACTCGACGCGATCTTTGTTCTCGCGGACCTGGTCGGCCCAGATAACGCGTCCATTCTTAAGATGGATAACGTCGGCGGCCGAGGGCAGCGCCGGCAGAAGCACTAGAATGAGGACAAGGGCTCGCACTCGGCTGATTCTAACAACGGCGCGCAGGGTCGGTAAGATGACCAAGGTGCTGGAACCCGCCTGCCGAAAGAGGCGCCGAGTCTTCGAGCCGAAGAGGGCACCGAGTCTTTGAGCCAAAAAAGGCCCGAGTATCTGAGCGGTGTACATACCAGCCCCGGAGGGGCGAACCAGCTTAGCCCAGCGCTTCAGCGCTGGGACCAACGCAGAAATGATTCAAGTCCCGGAGGGACGACCCAGTTTATGAGGCCAGGGTCGGTGCGGCGGTGGTGCATGATCGGGTTGGCATGGTGGCTGCTGGCCGCTGCGGGATGGGCGCAGCCAGCGGAACCGGCCCCCGACTGTCCCCCCACCACGAGCGGCCTCTACGCGCGTATCCGTTCGGTCGGACTCGATCCGCAACGCGTGTACCACGTTCGGGACGCCTCCATTGACCGGCCTAATCTTCATCTCGATTTGGACGACGGCACGCTCGCGTTCACGGAAGACATTTGCGGCCGGATCACAGGCGCGTTCTTCGACGGTGAGGGCGAGATACGCCTGCGTCCCCCGAACCGCGTGGAGCGCGGATCGCTGGCGCTGTTCACGGGAATGGCGATTCTCGAAGAGCAGTTCACCTCGGGATATCTGCGCTTCAACGACAACACGGCGGCGCTCTTGCAGCGTTTTCTTTCGCCGGCGCCCGAGAGCGCGGAATTCATAAAAGAACGGAACGATGCGAGCCGCAGTCTGGCGGAGTTTGATGCCCTGCGCTTGCTGCTGGACTTCAGTCATTTTCTTCCCGCACCGGGTGGTAACCAGGGCGGAAGCGAATTGGCTCGGAAATTTCCGCCCTTGCTGCACGCGCATTTGCTGGGCAAGAAACTGGGCGGTTTCGAAGTGGTCTGGGATGCGGCCGGCGCCGAGCCATTGTGGGCGGGGCAGCCGCGGGTGAAAGACCGCATTTCGTTTTTCGATATCTGGACTTCGTTTGCGCCCGGTGGGCCTGGCAGCGCAGCTACGTCTTCACTGGCGAGCGATGCCAAGATCACAGGCTTCCGGATTCGGGCGTCGGTGCAGCCCCCAACTATGTTGCGAGCTTCGACGGAGGTAAAGGTTCGAATTCAGAGCGGCGGAGAAAGGACGCTGCTGTTTGAGTTGTCGCGTTATCTGAAGATTGATGCGGTTGAGAAGGATGGGCGGCCTGTGGACTTCATCCAGAACCCGGCGATTGAAGGCTCCGAGTTGCGGCGAAAAGGGAACGATCTCGTGGCGGTGGTGTTTCCCGCTCCGCTCTTGCCCGGGCAGGAATTGAAACTGCGCTTTACCTATGCCGGTGAAGTTCTGTCGGAGGCGGGGAACGGATTGCTCTATGTGGGCGAGCGCGGCACCTGGTATCCGAATTTCGGTTTGAGCCCGGCCCAGTTCGAGATGGAGTTTCACTATCCGGCGAATTGGACGCTGTTGGCGACAGGAAAACGGATATCGAGTGCGGGCAGACAAGAAGACCAAGGCGAAGCGCAAACCAACCGTGAAGCAGGGGCGGAGAAGGTTTCGCGGTGGACATCAGAGCGGACGATTCCGGTGGCGGGGTTCAATCTGGGCAAGTACGTTCGGGCCGAGGCGAGAGCTGGAAACATTCTAGTCGAGGCGTACGGCACGAAGGGGGTTGAGAAATCGTTTCCGAAGGCGCCGGCCGAGGTGATTGAGCAGCCACCTATTCCCGCGCGTTACCCCGCAGATATCAAGACCGAATGTACCGATCATGATGCCCCCGCCGCCTCCATCGCCGGCGCGAGATGTGCAGGCGGTGGCGGACAGAGCGGCGAAGGCAATTGGAAGTTTCTCGCAATGGTTTGGGCCCTATCCGTATGGCTCGTTGGCGCTGACTCAGATGCCGGGAAATTTGAGCCAGGGATGGCCGGGACTGATATTTCTGTCGAGCTTTGCCTTTCTCAGTCCGCAGGAGCAAATGGATCTCCGTCTGGACCCGGTGACTAGCGAACTCGACAACCAGATGTTGGTCCACGAGACAGCGCATCAGTGGTGGGGCGACCTGGTGCTGTGGAAGAGCTATCGGGACCAGTGGATATCGGAAGGACTGGCAAACTATGCGGCGCTGATGATGCTGGAGCAACAGAACCCAGCGCAATTCCGGCAGATTCTGGAAAAGTACCGGAGCGATCTTCTGAGCAAGAACAAAGATGGAGAGTGGCTGCGCGACGCCGGACCGGTGACCCTGGGGCAGCGCCTGGAGTCGTCGCATTTTCCCGGAGGATACGAGGCAATCAGCTACGAAAGAGGCACGTGGCTGTTTCACATGCTGCGATCGATGCTGCGCGATTCCATGCTGCGCGATTCCGAAGCGGCTTCCCGTTCCCGGAAAGGCCACGCGAATCCCGGCGCGAATTCAGATGAGCCCTTCTTCCACGCGCTGCGCAAAATCAGGGAGCGGTATGCGGGAAAGAGCATAAGCACGCAGGAACTGGTCCAAGTTTTCGCCGAGGAACTGCCGCGCCCACTTTGGTACGAGAATCGTCCTAACCTGGACTGGTTTTTGCACGGTTGGATCGAAGGGACGACGATACCGCACCTCGCAACCCGCGAAATTCGCATCGCCGAGAAAACTGGCGTGACCACGGTTACGGGCGTGATCGTACAAAAGGACGTACCCGACGATCTAGTGACGGCGGTTCCGGTGTATGGCGAGATGGCGGGCAACGCCCTGGTTTTTCTGGGCGAAGTGCTGGCGGATGGCCGCCAGACTGGGTTTCGATTGACCGCGCCGAACGGCGTGCGCAAGATTGTGCTCGATCCGAAGCAGACGCTTCTTACCGCGCCGAAGTAGATTCCCCACAATATTCCGAACCTATTTCGAACCACAGAGACCTAGGTGCGGATCGCGCCGATTTCAGGAAGGCGTCGTGGCTGTGCCATTGCTGAGGAGGCCATGTAAGCAAAGTGAATTGGAGGTTGTTATGACTCTTCGGCCATACGCATACACGAAGAATCGTCCCCGGCGCACTATTCTACTGGTTGAGGACGAACCTTTTGTGCGGCAGGCGACTTGCAGCATTCTGGAAAGCGCAGGCTTTGAAGTTCTGCCGGCCGAGGATGCGCAAGAGGCGATGAAGGTTTACGAAGAATGCAAGCGGCCAATCGATCTCGTAATAACGGACATGGGCCTTCCGGGAAGGACAGGACAGCAGTTGGGGCAGGATCTGCACGAGCATTCACCAGAAGTTGTGGTCCTGGTAACGTCGGGTTACAGCAATCCGGAAGATGACGCGGAAGTGCCCGGCTCGCACACGTATTTTCTGCCGAAGCCGTATTCGAAGCGAACGCTGGTCGAGAAGATTGAAAAGATTCTCGGGGCGATGTCGCTGGCCCGGGTGGCCACGCAAGCGGGCTAAGGTTCTGATTTTGTCTTGAAGTTCTGATTTTGTCTTGAAGTTCTGATTTTGTCTTGAAGCTCTGATTTTGTCTTGAAGCTCTGATTTTGTCTTGAAGAAGCGCGGCTTCACAGGCTGCGGAAAAACTCGAGTTCCGTATCAGGGTATCGCTTTAGCGATACCGCACGTCCTTCGAAATCAGACGCCCCTTTAGGGGCTGGGCACAGAGAACCGACCTTTTCCGCAACCTGTTCAGCCGCGCCGTAAGGGCAGCAAATCAAAAACGACTTTATATAGCCGCTACGTCGCCCTGTCTGTCCAGCGCCGAGCCGCATCCACAGTCTCTCCGCGTACTTCCCCCCCAGCCTTTGCTCAGCAGCGCTCGGCTGCGACGGTTATAATCCTCCGTTCTACACATCGGTTCCCAGGTTGGCTTCCGAAGCATAAGCATAAGGAGCGCTCATGAAACTCGAGGGGCGAGTAGCGCTGGTCACAGGAGCGTCGCAGGGCATAGGCCACGCCTGCGCGCTCGCCCTAGCGCGGGAGGGCGCGACCGTAGCGGTGGCGGCGCGCAATCGGCAAAAGCTGGAGGAACTCGCCGCCCAGATCACGGCGGCGGGAGCGCAGGCGGCGGCTTTCGTCATGGACGTCTCGGACGAACAGCAAGTGAAGTCCGGCATTAAGTCGGCGCTCGGGCAATTCGGCAAGATCGACATCCTGGTCAACAACGCCGGCATCACGCGCGACCAGTTAGTGATGCGCATGAAGCGCGCCGACTGGGACGCGGTGCTGAACACGAATCTGACTTCAGCGTATCTCTGCATCCAGCAGGTGATCGGTTCAATGCTCAAGCAGCGCTGGGGACGAATCGTCAACATCACCAGCGTCTTCGGGCAGATGGGGCAGGCGGGCCAGACGAATTACGCGGCGTCAAAAGCCGGGCTGATCGGGCTGACGATGGCCATGGCGCGCGAGGTAGCGTCGCGCAACATCACCTGCAACGCGGTAGCTCCCGGCTTCATCGAGACCGGGATGACGGCGGTGCTGAGCGAGGAATTCAAGCAGAACGCAGTGAAATCGATCCCGCTAGGCCGGGTCGGCGTGCCGGAGGACATAGCCAGCGCAGTGTGCTTTCTGGCTTCCGACGATGCGTCCTACATCACCGGGCACGTGCTCAACGTGAACGGCGGCATGCTGATGGGGTAAGTGTAGGGCGGACACTCCTGTCCGCCGCTCTTGGTGTTGATTTTGATGTTGATGTTGATGTTGATGTTTGTTTGATCTTGATCTTGATTTTGATGTGTACGTCGATTCGTGGAGCACTACGCGGTCCCACGCCTTTCTTGGGATTCACCAACATCAGACGACAAAGATAGCGGTCCTCGGACTGTCACGCCTGAATTGTAGCGATTTGCCGGATATCTAATCGATAAGCTGGTACGGATCGCATACCGATCCGCTGCACTCCAGATGAAAATCTTTTCACAGTGTTGGAGCGGGCGAGACCGGTGTACACTGGTCGCCGTTTTTGAAGTCAAAAAGCAGATTCGTGCTCAGACCTATTCAGACTGATTCAGACCGAGGAGGAGGTCGCACGTCCAGGGCCTCCCGGCAAAACCGGTTGAGCACCGATGGGGAGGAGTCAGCGATGAAAAACAACGAGAAGGCGAACCGTCGGCTCGAGCGCTGCCGGCTCGGGCACTCTCGGTTGGAGCACTGTGGGTTTACTTGCAAACTTTTGCTTGGAGTGGCTATCTGCGTGGTCACGCTGGGCTCGGCACTAACCGCATCTGCCGACGATCGCCCGATTGCTCTCACTGAAAGCGGAGTCGTGATTGGCTCAAGGGTGGATGGCATAAACGAGTTTCTCGGCATCCCGTTCGCGGCTCCGCCGGTCGGAACTAGGCGCTGGATGCCGCCGAGTTCCTACGGGCTCTTTCCCGGATTTATCCTGCAAGCGACTCAATTCGGTAGTAAGTGCACGCAAGCTAGCGGAGGCAGCGAGAATTGCCTGTTCCTGAATGTCTATACGCCCCGGTTGAACATAGGCGATGGCGGGGGACACGGCCTGCCTGTGATGGTTTGGATTCATGGTGGCGGACTCATAAATGGGAGCAGCGATCCTTTCGACCCCACGCGACTCGTGAAAAAAGGGGTGATCGTCGTCACCATTAATTACCGCCTGGGTTATTTGGGATTTTTTGCCCAGTCCGCGATCGATGCCGAAGGCCATCTCAATGGCAACTATGGGTTGATGGATCAGCAATTCGCGCTCAAGTGGGTGCGCAGGAACATCGCGGGCTTTGGCGGCGATCCGCATCGAGTAACGATATTCGGTGAGTCTGCGGGCGGACAAAGCGTCTATGCCCAGCTCGCATCTCCCCTTGCAGCAGGACTATTCGGTGGGGCGATAGCGGAAAGCGGATCGTATTTGGAATTCCAAGACTACTTTTCCCGCATCATTACGCTGGCGGAGGGAGAAACGACGGGCAGCGAGAGTGTACCGTCTGGCGCCGCGATTGCGGATAGCGTCGGATGCACCAGCCAGACGGCTTCGTGTCTGCGCGTCTTGCCCGCCTCGACGATGGTCGCAGGAGAGCCATGCCCCGTGTTTCCGTTCGTGGACGGAACCCTGCTTACACAGACGCCCAGCGCGGCTTTTGCCAGCGGAGAATTCAATCAAGTGCCGGTGATTTCGGGCACCAATCACGATGAATACAGGTTGTTTGTGGCTGAAGACTACGACTTCGTTGGGAATCCGATACTGACTTCGGCGGAGTACGATACTGCTGTCGCTAAGCTCTGTGGGGATCGACCCTGGGGCCGCCCGTCCTCGCCTTGTACCCATTTGCCAGTTACCCGTTTGGCGGTGAGGCATTGGGTGCCTCAGGTACCGACGGAATCTTCAGCTGTCCGGCTCGTAATGCGGATCAGTTACTGTCGAAATTTGTTACGACCTATGCCTATGAGTTCAATGATGAGAACGCGCCCCCGCCTCAATCTGCATTTGGCTGGGTCATTGACGTTTCCGTTGGGCGCCTATCATACTTCAGAGGTTCAATACCTGTTCAAGGGCTACGACGTTTTTGGACTGCCGGTGGCACTTTCGCCCAAACAAATGCGGCTCTCCAATGCGATGATCAGCTACTGGACGCAGTTCGCGAAGACGGGAGACCCGAACTCCTCCGGTGAGCCGGTCTGGTCTCCGTACAGCGCGTCAACCGACCAGTTCCAATCGTTGATACCACCGACGCCAGTGGTCGAGTCCAACTTTGCCGCTGAACACCAGTGCTCCACGTTTTGGGACACGTTCTAAGAGCGAACTGGGGGTTCACCAAC
>CAVRYC010000051.1:0-17741 GCA_963725245.1 uncultured Acidobacteriaceae bacterium
GAATCCGCGTAAGGTGTGCCCCCGTGCGCCGCAGATACTTGAGGGACGGGTTTGCGGCTTTTCTGCTTCACTTTTTTCCTGCCTCACTTCAACGTTGCCTTGAAAAACTCCCCGGCGAGGGTAGCGGTGCTCGCGGGGATTGCGTCACGATCTACCCCCGCGCCATCAGTGCATAAAAGCGGCAAGTCCCCTTCGGCTGCGCTAAGGGTCAGGATGACAGTGGTAATTTTATAGACTTAATCAGAGATTCCTTATAACGCGACTCAGGAGAACCAGGGCTTCTTGAAATACTCTTCTTGACATACTCCAGGAATTATTCGCCCAAATCCATTGCTTTCCACCCCGATTGATCTTGCTCCCTTCCTTTCGATCCCTGAGTTAATATGGAGGCAACTATGGATCGAAGCATTCTCAGATTGCCGGATCCAGTTGCAGGGGCTCCCCACGGAGAGCGCCGCCGCAGTGTTCGTCAAAAACTCCATACGCCGGTTTACGCCAGTTTCAATGGGCCGCAGACCGGCATGGTTGTGGATCTGAGCGAATTGCTCGATCTGCACGAAGAGGGCTTCGCCGTCCAAACCAGTGAACGGCTGGAGATGAACCGGGCGGTAACGCTTTGCCTCGATTTGCCCGAAACCAAAAGTTACATACATGGCAGTGGCCAGGTGATATGGAGCGATGACACGGGCCGCGGAGGCATCCGGTTTTCTGGGCTTCCCGAGAGTTCGCGGCAGATATTAAAAGAATGGCTCTTTGCCAATCTGCTGATCGCCTGCTCCAACCACGCTGCTCGAAAGGAGCAACTCGCGCGCCGCGAGGAAGAGAAATTACCCGAGCCGGAGCCGGTCACTGAGGCCGGAGCGTTGTCCCCATCTCCGATCAAAGCGGAACGCTCAGTCCGGTGGAATCGGTGGAAGCGGTGGGCCGCGAGGTCGGCGCGATCGGTGACGACGTCGATGCAGTTTTGCAACTCATCACCTTACGCGCCTTGAATCTCACCGGAGCCAGTGGCGCGGCCCTGGCGTTTCTCACGGACGACCAGATGATCTGCCGGGCGCGAGCCGGTGAACCGGCTCCGCCGCTGGGAGCTCCTGTGGACGTGAGAGAAGGGCTATCCGGAGAATGCGTTCGCAGCGGACTTCTCGTCTCGTGCGAGGACATGGAAAACGATCCGCGTATCGATCCGGAAATCGGTCGCACACTGGGCATAGGCTCGTTCATGGCCGCTCCTGTCGTGTCCGATTTCCGGGTGGTTGGCCTGCTGGAGGTTTTCTCTCCGCATCCGCATGGCTTCACGAAGGCCCACGGAACGGTTTTGGACCAGCTCGTCGAAATGATTCCCAAACCCCACCGTGAGAAGGCCCAGCCTGAAAACGCCGCGCCTGAAAACTCAACCGGAAACGCCGGTTAGGCCAGAGGCCGTGTCGGACGTGTCGCCGCCTCCGGCTTCGGAGTCAGGTTTGATCGAGTTTGAGTCGATCCAAGCGCTTCGTGAGGCCTTGTGGGAACGGGAGCCTGAATTTTCCGAGCAAGTCTCGCCGCCGCTTCCCGAAATCATCGCAGAGCAAGTTCCGGAGCAGGCCCCCGACACTGCGCCCGCAGCTCCATCTCGCTTGCTTTATCGCACGCTGATCGGGCTGGCCATTGCAGTAATCGCGATGGCCCTCGGCTATTTGGCCGGTCCCATAGTCGAAAGGCGTTGGGCCCGCTCACCGCAAGCGGCGCGGCAGTCAGCGGTCGAGGCGGCCTCGACGGTTTCACGACAAAGCGCGATCGATCATGACGCGAAAGCAAATCCCCTGGGAAGCTTGCGAAGCCTCGCCGATCGGGGAGACGCTGACGCGCAATGGCAGATGGGCGTGCGCTACCACAACGGAGAGGGCGTTCCGCGGGATGACGCGCAGGCCATGCAGTGGTTCCTGCGCGCCGCCGAACAGGGGCATGTTATCGCGCAGGCTACGCTCGGCGCCTACTATTGGGCGGGGCGTGGAGTTCCTCAAGATTTGTCCAAAGCCTACTTCTGGTCTGCATATCGCGCTCGCCCAGGGTGACGAGAACAGCAAATCTCGACTTGAAGGGTTGGCTTCGCAAATGACCCGGGCGCAGGTCTTGGCCGCCCGCCAGCAGGCAGAAGCCTGGCTCCGCTCCCATAACCTGCGAGCGAAATCCGAGGCGAACTGAAGCGGCAACTGACTTCCCGTAGAGACGCGGCTTGCCGCGTCTCCAGTGCGAAAGACGGGGCGAGCCCCGTCTCTACGGGCTGCAGCCTTATTAACCACAGACAGACCCAATCCATCAGCCGTAGAATATAGGTGTGGCCACGCTGCGCGACATTCTCGCTGCCGACGATCGCGTCCGCGAGGGCGACCCCGCTCTTTGGGAAAAGCTGGATCGCAATCGCGTGCGCTGCTATGCCTGCGGCCACTGCTGCCCGATTCCGGAGGGACAACCCGGTGTCTGCAAGGTTCGCTTCAACCACGGTGGCACGCTCTACGTTCCCTGGGGCTATGTCGCCGGAGCGCAGTGTGACCCGATCGAGAAGAAGCCGTTTTTCCACGCCCACCCTGGAGCCCTGGCTTACAGTTTCGGAATGCTGGGCTGCGATCTGCACTGCTCCTATTGTCAGAACTGGGTCACTTCGCAGGCGCTGCGCGATCCGAACGCTGTCTCACCGCCGCTGGAGGCCGATCCGGAACTGCTGATCAAAGACGCGCTTGCGCAAGGCGCAAAAGTTGTGGTCAGCACTTATAACGAGCCGTTGATCACCAGCGAGTGGGCGGTTGCGGTTTTCCGCCAGGCCCGGCAGGCGGGCTTGCTGACCGCGTTTGTTTCCAATGGCAACGGGACGCCGCAGGTGCTCGAGTATCTCCATCCCTGGATCGATCTCTACAAGGTGGATCTCAAGAGCTTCGACGATCGCCACTATCGCGAACTCGGCGGACGCCTGCAGCCGATCCTCGACACCATCCGCAGTTTGCACCGAATGGGTGTGTGGCTGGAGATCGTCACCTTACTCATTCCCGGGTTCAACGACAGCGACGACGAACTGCGGAATATGACCGCATTTTTGGCCGGCGTTTCGCCCGACATCCCCTGGCACGTGACCGCTTTTCATCAGGACTACAAAATGACTTCACCCGCCGATACGCGTCCCGAAGATTTGCTGCGCGCCGCTGCCATCGGCCGTGAAGCCGGATTGCGCTACATCTACGCCGGCAATCTTCCTGGGCAGGTCGAGGGTCTGGAAGATACTCATTGCCATCAGTGCGGCGAAATGCTGATCCAGCGCTATGGATATTCAATCGAAAAGTACAAGTTGACGGCGCAAGGCGAGTGCCCAGCCTGCCACACGCCAGTCCCCGGCCGCTGGTCGGAAAAATTTGACGGCCAGATCGCAGCCGCGCCTTTTCTGTCCCGCAGGCAGGCGCAATTGGTTAGAATCCTTTCGCGACAATAATCGATATTCATGCGAACGGCGAAAATACTGTTGCTGGCAGTCTTGTTGTGTCTGGTTTGCTATGTATGGACGCCAGGCTGTTCTCCGCGCAATTTCCTGACGCGCCGCCTCGCCGCCGATTTGATCTCCGCCTCCGACGCATTCAAAGAGCCGCAATTGTTCTGGCTCCGCACCGGCATCGTTTCCAATAAGGATTTCAGTTCTCCCGACTACATGGTGTTACAGCGCCGCGGATGGATCATCGCCAGCCAGCAGAAGTGTCCCGCCGGCGTCGACCCTCCGCCCTGCTGGGACGTATTGCTCACGCCGATCGGAGTGGATACGGTAAGGCCGCTGATTTCGAGTGCGCTTCCCGACAATGGCCGCGACAATGGACCGATGGCAATCGAAGTCGCGCGCCGGGAACTGCTGGGCATTTCCGGAATCAGCAAGGGTGGCAACTTCGCCGACGTCGAGTTTACCTGGCGCTGGGTTCCCATCAACAAGGTGGGCTCGGCGCTTTACGACAGCGGAGTGCGCTACCGCTCGACCGTCGGATTCCGTAGCTATGACGACGGCTGGCGCGTTGTGGACCAATCCGTCCCCAGCAACCAGACGCTCGATGAGGCGCTACGCAACGCTCAACCCGCCGCGCCGTAAAAGAAAAGCGAAGTGCCGGTCTAGCAGGCTGCGGGGGAAAACCGCGTTTCCGTATCAGGGCAGCGCTTTCGCCATGCCGGAAGTTCTTCCGCCCCTAGAGACGGGGTTTGCCCTGCGTCAACCATCCTTGGACTGCCGATGCGGAATCCGTGAGCTATTTGTCGCCTCTGGCCTCAGCTTTTGCTCTGTGAATTTCCGCAAGGAACGGCCGGGCTACGGCTGGAACCGGCACTTCACCCAACAGCAAAGCCCGAGTTGTGGCGTCGCCGTACATCGCGTGCCGGGAATCATTGTCCTGGCGGAGCGATGCGCCCTCCAACGTAAGCCCGGCGAACGCGCCTTTGGCACGGGAGTAGGTCAGGATCTCTGTATCCAACTTCCAATCCGTACCGGCCTCGGCATGCCGTCCAACTGGACCCGCTGCCGCGGAAGCGTCACCTCCAATTTGGAAATTGCTGGAGAGCAGCCTCTGCATCGCTTTGTCATTCTGGAAGATCATTACCACGTCCACCGCTTCCACCCCGATCTGCAGGCCCCAGCTTCCGCCCGAAACCGTGATGAATGCCGGCGCACTCCAACCATCCGCCGTGCGGCAGGTGGCTACGCCTTTGCCTTCTTTAGCTCCGAAAATAAAGCCGCCTTTGACCATGTGCGGGATAACGGCCACGCACTTTGCGTGCTCCAATACTTCTTCCGGGATTCCCTTGTCAGGCATCCCCATAATTTCGTGCATCACACTAGTGGAGTTGTTCAGCCGGTCAGTGGCATCTTCCCGCGCCGACCCCGCCCAGCTCAACGCACCGAGACTCAACATCGCAAGTACGAACATTACTTTTTTCATAGGACAGCCTCCATTTCTATTACCTCAGCGCGCCCTCTCTGGCGTCGTGCTGTGCGCACAGCCGCACACAAGTCTGGGTAGGCACCAAGGGGCGCACCAAGATCAATTCGAGGCTAGCAAATCAGAATTAAAACGGTCTGAGCAATAATGCTCACAAATCTCAGAGGTGGTCAATTCTGCACAGACCTCAGAACGGCACGAGATCAGAATGGCTATAGCCCTCAGGGGCTCAGAAGAGCCGCAATCCGCGCTTTACGAGGGCCAAGGTGAAATATGAAAACCAGCACGAAAGACAATCTCAAGGGCAGCTTCCACGAAGTGAAGGGAACAATCAAGGAGGAGCTCGGAAAGGTCACGAGTAACCGCGATTTGAAAACCGAAGGGAAAGCCGAAAAAAAGGCGGGCAAAGTTCAACAGCAGATAGGCCATGCTAAAGAAGCTGTCGCAGATTTGAAGGGACAGCTGGCAGACTTAAAGAAAACCGGATAGGCAATTCATAGATGAATCGCCAAAATTGAAAAAGCCGCAGGAGCAGAAACACCGCGGCGCTATCGAACCTGAAGCATCATTTGGGAGGCCCCAATCCTTATCGCCGTCGCTGCTTTCGCGAAATGGCGGGAGCCAAGAACCAGAACCTTGGGCGATTAGGATTGGCGGTCTCCCATCCTTTGCGCCGAACATCATAGAAAGAACTCAACTACTGTGGGCGGTCGTCGTTCTCAGCTTGAAGTGTCTTCTCGTGGTCTCCCCGGCTGCTTTCCGAAACGGCAAGTGTCTTGACTGGCTTCCGAAGGATGTTGCTTGTTCGGCCCGAACCTTTAGCCCACTTTATGCCTGCCGAAGGTTTACCTTTGGTAGTCTCGTAGGCAGTCTCCTCGCCACCCTCTGGTCTAACTCCGAGTTTACCGGCCGTCTGGGTATCAAGCTGCCCTGTGACGGGCAGATTCTCAGCCTTCTGATACGCGCGAATACTGGCTCGGGTCCGGAGACCGAAGACGCCATCAACCTTCCCGCGGTAGTGTCCTTTGTCCTGCAGAGTTTCCTGCATCTTTTTGACATCGTTCCGGGGCCCGACCGCTGGCACTTCTTTGCCCAGGTTGGCTCCGGAAGCGCGCGCCGTCGGGCGTGGCCCCGAGATCCCCGTCGTCAGCATTATGAAAACTATCCCAGCCCACGCGGCTTTGCTGGCTAACAACATTTCCTTCTCCTCGATTTGCAGACCGGCAGTCCCCATTAGTCCAACGCAAAGCCCCGAGCCCGGAGTGTTCCTGTGCCCTTCGGGGACTCACCACTTCGGGCCGGCCCTAACCATGTGCTGTGTCTCCGAACGCAATATGAAGACGACCGGAGCGCCGGGCAAACTGTGGCTGGGTCGGCCCTGTTCCGAGAGGGTAGGTTAGGCCGTCTGGTTTGGCGGGGAAACTGCCCTGTTGAGACATCAATAGCTTCGCTCACTGGCACTAGCAATACTGTGCAGAATGGATCATTTGCCAAAAAACCAGCTGTAAAGCCTGTTTACAACAACAACGATTCGACAAATAGATCAAGCGTGCCCAGCACTGACCTTGCAGCAGATCGTGGATGTGGCAACCCCGAGACCAATGGTTATCCAGATCACAGTGCCAAAGACCAAATAGTCGGAAGTGGGGAATCTGGCGTAAACGCACGCCGTGATCACACACAGAAGTGTAAAGAGCGCGAGCAGTATCCAGGGTGTTTTCAGATTGGATGCAGGTGTGCCCGTTGCGCCCCACCTTCGATCCATCCATACACCCATGCCGTACCAAAGGATCGCAACGAAGAATAAGGTCGGTGCAGCCATGACACCTTCAGGAATGTCAGGCCACCGCTCGCCTATCGGCCAACCTAGCAGGGCCCAGGCTAGAAATGCTGGCATATTTGTGACCATGGCGAACTTGAATGGCAAAGGCCACACATGGAAACGCTCGGTCGAGTTCCACCCGAGCCACGAGCTACTCAGATACTGGTTCCGTTGCCAAAGTCCAAGGCCCCCGAAGCATGCTGCCAGGACAGTCTGTGTGATGGGCAATAGTCGGCGAAAAGGCTGCGGCCATGCTGTCATGTGATGGCTCTCTGCCATTGATTAGACACCATCACCGAGCGGATCAGCGAGCCTTCACACCTTCTGCGGGCTGCCCGCAATTAGATGCGACAGCTTCTGGTGCTGATTGGCCTTGCCATAGCTGCTAGACTTTGTATAAAGCCACAATGCCACGCCTCCTTCATGTCGGAGCCCTGCTGGCGGTTGCGGCGCTGATGTCTGTGCCGATTTCCGCGCAGAGACCTGCGCCGACGAGCTCGAAGACGAGCGCGACAAATGGTTCGGCAAAGAGCGCGCCGGAGAGCGCTCGCATCGAGCACGTCGTCGTGCGCGGAAGCGGTGCTGCAATGGAAGTGGAGATACAGACCTCGGGAGCGCCGGTCGCGCCCGAGACCCAGGCCATCACCGGGCCGGATCGCATCGTCGTGGATTTTCCCGGGGCGCTTCCCTCCGCCGAGTTGCACGCCCTTACGGTCAATCGCGGTGCGCTGAAAGGAATTCGCTCGGGACTGTTTCTCGTCAACCCTCCGATTACGCGTGTCGTGCTCGATCTTGCGGAGCCGCAGTCGTATCGGATTTCGACAACCCAGAATGCGATCGTTCTAAAGCTGGGTCCGGTAAAGCTAGGTCCGGTAAAGCTGGGTCCGGTAAAGTTAGGACCGGTGAAGGTCGGTCCGGCCACCGCCCCTGGAGCCCAGCCTCCCGCTGTGCCGCATGCGCCCGCCGCCAAACTTCAGAATGCCTCGCTCGCCGCGGGCGCGCTTGCCGGGCGCACGAAGGCCGAGGCGACGAATGTTGTAGCCGCCGGACTCTCTCCCGCAGTTTCCAATGCGGCCGCGCCGTCACCTCCCGCAGTGCCGCCGCCGAAGCCGCCCGTGACCGTGACCTTGGGAAACGGAATGCTGCGCATTCGCGCCGAGAAAGCTACGTTCGCGCAAGTGTTGTCCGAAGTGCAGCGCCAGACGAAGGCCGAGATTGCCATTCCGACCGGCGCCGACAAGGAAGAAGTTGACGCCGATCTGGGCCCGGCCCCGGTGCTCGACGTACTGGCATCGCTGCTCAACGGCTCGCCCTATAACTTTATTATTGTCGGCAACGAGCTAAGTGTTGAACGCGTCATCCTGACTCGCCGCGACCCCAACATCTTCTAAGGAGACTCTGATTAAGTCATAGCGGGCCAGGGAGATTGGATCATGGCTCGTGGTCGAAATTCCCTGCAACGCCGCTGGTGGCGCGGGCAGAATGCATAGGTCCTTCCCCTTCGGCTGCGCTCAGGGTCAGGATGAGAGTGGTAATTTTTTAGACTTAATCAGAGATTCCCTAAGACTCATCTTCCAAGGCTCATAGACTCATCTCAAAACCCTGATCCAACCGAGGAGACGAAGATTTGTGCGTGTTCCGGCTGTGGACGGGCGAGACGCCCGTCCCTCCACCTTATCAGTCACTTACTGGCGCAGGCGCGCTCTTAGCTGCACGTAGGCTTCGCTGGCTACACCGGGCTGTTCTATGTGGGTGAGGAAGAGCTGGCGCAGGGCGGCGGTGGTTAGACGGCCTTCAAGGTAGGCGTCGTAGAGATCGTTGCCGGTGAGGTAACCGAGTTGCTCGGCGGCGAATTCGTACTGGCGGCCGGTGAAGGCTGGAGCTTGCGCGAAGGATTCGAGAGCGGACGGTTGGCGCCGGGAGCGTTGCTTATAAATTTGGTTATAAATATGGTTATAAATATGGTTATACCGATGAACGTATTCGCGGTGTTGGATCAGGAAGTCGAGAGCTTCGACGGCGGCGGCAAAGGGAAGCGAGGTCTGGTGTTCGAGGTCTTCACGAGTTACGTCGAACAAATCCGCGAGATCGGCATCGCGGAGAGCGGGACGCGCGGGATGTAAGATGCGCGATCCGAAAAAGGCGAGCGCGTGTTCGAAGACGGCCATGTAAAACGTGTCGTCCCGGGCTAGCGATTGGGCGACTGGCGCAGCGTGCGGTGCTGAAGTCCTGCCGTTTGAAAGATTCGGCAGTCCGCGACAGGCTTGATGAAGGAAGCGGGTAGCGTCTTCGGCGGAGGAGGTCATGCGAAACTCGCGTACGTACACGGCGTTGATGGGCGTGAGGTAGACGCTGCCGCGCTCGCGGACCTGGCGGAGCAGGGAGCGGCGGTGTTCGGCAGTGAATCCTTTGCGCGATAAGAGACGGCGCAGGAGCGCGTCAGAGCTGCGCGAGTAGACTTCGGGCAGAAGGTCAACCAGGAGCCTGGGCTGCGTCGTGTTGTGCGCGGAGTATTGGTTGATGCCTAGAAAACGCACCATGCCGTCGATCAGGTTGTAGAGCGTGGGGCCGAGGTCGGGCGCGCTGTGGTCATTATCATTGCGTCCCCAGCGGTCGAGGCAGAGCCGGTAGTTCTCGTATTTCTCCAGCGGCGTGGCGTTGAAGACGCAGAGAACATTTTCGCGGACTGTTTTTCGGACCTCGTTGCGAAGTCTTTGCGAACTTGGACGGCTTCGACGTGGTCGCCGGCTTCTCCGGCGGCGCGCCAGTAGAGAGCATCGACGTTCTGCAGAACAATGAGCAGGGGTTCCGCGGGAAGCCGCTGCTGGAGCAGCGCGGGCAGATGCTGGGGCGCGAGGTGCGACTCGCCGAAAAGCACCAGGATGAGCGCGCCGGGATGGCGGCGGCGGAGTTCGGCAATCTTGTCGGCGGCGTGGCGATCACGGGCCCCGATTTTGCGCAGATCGTCGCGAGGCATGCAATCCAGGCCATAGATGGATGCGCCGCGGTCGCGGGCGGCGGAGAGCAGTTCGTAAAATGGAGGCCAGTCGTATCCCCAGTCGAGTTCGAAACGGATGCGCTGGCGCAGTTCGTCTTCCGCAATCTCGGCGCGGTACCATTCGTCGAGAATGTGCTGGTTGCGGGAAAAAATCGTTTCGACTCCCAGCACTACGGGGCGCTGGCGGAGTTCAGGATCGCGGAGGATCGAGGCTAGATAGCGCTGCGAGTTGGGCAGGGCGTGGTAGTCGCCGACCAAAACGATTCCAGCGTTGGCGATTTGGTGGCGGACATCGCTGGGGGTGAGAACTTTCTGGTAGGAGCGGTAGGCCTCGCGAAAGTCGCGGAGATATTTGCGTCCGGCGGCGGGATCAATGGCGCGAATCTCACGCTCCACGCTGGCGATGGCGTGGAGTTGGGCGGCACTGCGCCGCGATCGTAAGATGCCGGTGGTTGCCATAAATGCGTCGTCGGTCGAAATTGGTCGTTCGCTGATTCGCCGTTCGCCGTATCGTATCAGGGCATCGCTTTAGCGATGCCGCAAAGCCTTCGAGCCCAGATGCCCATATTAGGGGCTGCGCACCGAATATCGACTCTTCCCGCAGCCTTCTATCCTTGACTTGCCTTGCCTGCATCCCTATCCTCAGCTTTCGAGGCCGCTCATTGGATGCCTCGTGGAGCGCCAACTTTGCCTCTTCTTCCGCCGGAAAACTTGACGGTTGCCACTACCGGCGCCAGTGGGTCGTTATTTCTGAAGCACTTTCTTCTCACCGTGGAACGCGACCCGCGGGTGAAGACGGTGAACTTCATCGCTTCTGACAGCGGACTGCGCGTCATGGCCGAGGAACTCGGGGTCGAAGGCCGCTCCGATCTCCTACATCAAATCATCGGCGCGCCTTCGGCAAAGATTCAGCAGCAGTCCAACAGCGATATCGGAGCGAACGTGGCCAGCGGGTCGTATCCTTCGGACGCGATGGTCGTCATCCCGTGCAGCGTCGGCACCCTGGGCCGCATTGCGAACGGCACGGCCTCGCGCCTGATCGAGCGCGCCGCCGATGTGAGTCTTAAGGAGCGTCGGCCGCTCGTGCTGTGTGTTCGCGAGACGCCGCTCAACAAAATTCACATCCGCAACATGGCGCTGGCGGCGGACGCGGGCGCGACGATCTTCCCGCTGATCCCAACGTTCTATAACCATCCATCGAGCGCCGATGCCATGGCACACGAATTCGCGAACCGCGTGCTGGCGCACATAGGCCTGCCCCAACCGGACGCCTACCGGTGGAAGGGGTGACGCCAGTTGCTCAGTTGCCAGTTCTCAGTTCTCAGTGCGGAACTGACCCATCGGTGGATTTTTCTGAGAACCGAGAACCGAGAACTCTTCTTGAAAGATCGATGGCTTGGGGAAAGTCTCCCCTGCGTTGCAGGGGTAATATCAGTCTAGGGAAGGGGCAGTAACGAAGGTAGGTATCTGGCGGGCATGTACTGCGAGTGCCGGACTGAAGCAGTTCACAGTTCTCAGTGCGGGATTGAACCGCGCGATCAAGAGATTTTCTGAGAACTGAGAACTGCTCCTAAGTGAAATTTTGCCGGTTGGGGCGGTTTTTCTTGGTGATGCTTCCTACGGTCTGATACCACGCGACCACCCAGGGAACAATCAGTGAAAATACCAGGCGTGCGCCCAGCGTTCGCAGGGGCATTTTTCGGAGGTCGGTCCTGTCCAACCGAAAGGCAAAATAGATTTCGAGCGCGAGCACGCACAAGAGCGGGATGGGCGAGTAGACGAGAGCGAGAGCGGCAAGAATCTCGGCGAGGCAGCGAGCCAGGTTCCTCCATAGGCGGGCCGAGCGTCCGCCCAAAACGCCGTCGGTTATGGAATAGCTGACCATTTGCCGGAGAGCCGAGCGAAAAGTGTGGCGCGGTCGGTAAGACGCCTTGGCCCCTTCCGCGAAGGCGGGGGTCACAAGCTGGCGCACCTTGGAATCGAAAACGGTGTCTTCTCCGAGGAAGATGGTCTCGGGGAATCCGCCGACGCGTTGCCAGAGCTCTTTGCGGAAGGCCATGGAGCGGGCGGTGCAGGACTTGGTTGCCGCGTCGGGGTTGAGCTTGATTCCGAAAAAGGGCGCGGAGGCAACGTCCCAGATGGTGGATTTGGTTGGGTCAGTCTTTGTCGGAGCGGTCTTTGTCGGATCAATGTACGATCCGCCGACGGAGTACTGGGAGTGGCCGTTGAAAATCGGGGCCGTGAGGTTGGCGAGCCAGTCGGGACGGTAGGTGCAGCCGGCGTCGGCGCAGGCGACGACATCGGAGGAGGCTGCGGCGGTTGCGATGTTGCGGCCGCGTGCTATCGGTCCCGGAGAACGCTGCAAGCTGCAGCTTTCATCGCGGATGGGAATTAGCGCCGGGTATTTTGACCGTGCGGCTTCGAGACGCTCCCAGGTGCCGTCGGTGGAACCGCCGTCGACGATGATGACTTCGGCGGGAGCGAGAGTCTGCTGCATCAGACTCTCGACCAGTGCGTCGATGTCAGCACTCTCATTGAGGACGGTACAAGCCACGCTCACGGCTGGCATGTTGAGTGAAACCCCACGGTGGTTGCTTTCATTCGCCTTTCTTGGGATGCGCGCCGATGCGGATCCGAAACCAGTGTAACCGCGAAGCGCCTACAGCTTCTCCGGTTTTTGACAAAAAGCCAATCCATCTTTATAGTGCCGGGTCATGAACGGAACTTTCTTCTGCAACAAGTGCGGCGCGCAGAATGCCGCGGGCGCTCAGTTTTGTAGTCGCTGTGGAACGCCCACGAATCCGACGCCCGGCGCGGTCCAGACACCGGGAGCGTCACCCGGCCCAGCGCCGTCCTACCCGGCATCGCCCTATTCAGCGCCAGCCCCTCCGTATTCGGCGGCTGCTCCGGCGGTGGGGGTTGGCTACGGAGGGTTCTGGATTCGGGTAGTGGCTGCCATTATCGACGCCATCATCTTGCGAGTTGTGGTGGCTCCGGTAAGCATGATTTTCGCCGGCCTCGGGCTGGCAGGAGGAATGATGACCGGCGTTCCTCATATTGGACTGCATCTCTTGGGTAGTGGTATCACGATCATCTTGTTGGTGTTTGGTTCCTGGCTGTACGAGGCTTTCATGGAAAGCTCGTCGTATCAGGCTACGCTCGGCAAGATGATCTTTGGGATGAAGGTTACCGATCTCAACGGCAACAGAATCTCATTCGAACGCGCCACGGGAAGGCATTTTGCGAAGTGGCTCTCTGCGATGATTTTGTTCATCGGCTACATCATGGTCGGATTCACAGAGCGCAAACAGGGACTGCACGATCTGCTGGCCGGGACGCTGGTACGGCGGGTGTAGGTGTGCGCGGGAACTGGGTCTCCTGGGTCGAGAGCTGCGCCCTCAGCGGCTAAAGCCGAATTCAAAACCAGGCAGTTATCGCAGCGGTGAACCGCTGCGCCACCCAAAAGCAAGGGCAGCGCCGATTTTTTCCGCAGGCTGTGAAGCGCTGGGCTAAGTTGGAGTTCGTCCCTCCGCGGCTGTATTATCGAGCTCTTCGTTTCACCGGATTGGGAAGCCTACACAAATTTGCGCAAAAGCATGCGCACCAAAGCGCGCACCAACGGGTACACAGATTGCGGAAAACTCGTGGCGCGCGCCGCAGTCGCCCTCAGCGGCTAAACAGGCTGCAGAAAAACTCGATTCTCGATGCCCAGCGCCTAAAGGGGTGTCTGATTGCGAAAGACTTATGGCATCGCTAAAGCGATGGCCTGATACGAAACGTTAGTTTTTCGCAGCCTTTAAAGCCGTCGGCTGAAGACAAGCCAATTATCACAGCGGTGAACCGCTGCACCGCATCACGCTAAAGCGGGCGTGCCGGGGACCCCGGCGCTGCGCCACCCAAAAGCAAGAACCAAATCGATTTCAGCGTTCGGTAGAGGCGCAGTACTGCCACCCGACCATCGACCATTGGAGACTGTCGAAGGGGCCGGGTGCGCGACGGTTTGGGGCACGAGAATGCTCCATCTCAGGAATGATCGAGTCGCAGCGTGAGAACTTTCTAATTGGATCGAAGCTTTTTATGCGAGCGAGGGGTGGAGGGAGGGAAATGAAAGTGAGAGCAGAGGGCACTTCTGTGCTCAAGCGAGATCAGCGCCGCGCCGATGGAGCAGGTATTCGCTATGAATGATTCGGACGACATCGTCAAAGAGTTTCTGGTGGAGAGCTGCGAGAACCTCGACCGTTTGGACCGGGAATTGATTACGTTGGAGAAGAATCCCAACGACCGCGAGATCCTGGCCAGCATTTTCCGCACGATTCACACCATTAAAGGCACGTCGGGTTTTCTGGCGTTCAACCAACTGGGGGCCGTGACGCATGTCGGCGAAAGCCTGCTGGGGCGGTTGCGCGATGGCCAACTCGATCTGGATCGAGAAATCACGAGCGCTTTGCTGGCCATGGTGGACGCGGTCCGCCAGATGCTGGCGAGCATAGAAGCCACCGGCGGCGAGGGTGAACGCGACGACAGTGGGCTGATTTCGAGGTTGACCGGCTTGCAGCAGGCTCCCGAAACGCCGGCACAGACGCCGGCGGAGAGCGCCAGCGAAGAGCGAGGGTGCGCCGGCGCCGGGGATTTCTTCCGCAACGGCCGCCTTGCCGTCATCGATATTACCGTCTTCGATCTTAGAGTCATCGATGGGCGACATCCTGATGCAACGGGCGGGCGTCACGCCGGCGGAGATTCTGGTGGCGGCCGAAAAGCAGAAGGAAGGGGACCCGCGCCACATGGGGGAGATCCTGGTGGAGCAGGGCGTGGCGCGGCCAGCCGATGCTGGTGGAAGCGCTGCACCTGCAGCAGGCCGCACGTGGGCAGAGTGCCAGCGACAGCACCATCCGGCTGGACGTCAGCCTGCTCGACCAGTTGATGAACCTGGTCGGAGAACTGGTGCTGGCGCGCAACCAGATTTTGCAGTTCGCCAACAGCACCGAAGAGAGCGGCCTGGTGGCCGCCAGCCAGCGGCTCAACCTGATCACGACCGAACTGCAGGAAGGGGTGATGAAGACCCGAATGCAGCCGATCGGCAACATCTGGAGCAAGTTTCCGCGTACCGTGCGCGACCTCGCCCTCGACTGCGGCAAGCAGGTGCGGGTGGAGATGGAGGGCAAGGAGACCGAACTGGACAAGACGCTGATCGAGGCCATCAAGGATCCGCTGACCCACCTGGTGAGGAATTCCGTGGATCATGGCATCGAACGTCCCGAGGTCCGGCAGGCCGCCGGGAAAGATCCGGAGGGCCGGTTGTTGCTGCGCGCGTTTCATGAAGGAGGACAGGTCAACATCGAGATCTCGGACGACGGGGCCGGTCTCGATCAGGACGAGGATCCGCAACAAGGCGGTACAGAAGGGCCTGATTTCGGCCGAGCAGGCTGGCCGCCTGACGCGATCACGAGATCGTGAATCTGGTTTTCCTGCCGGGCTTCTCCACGGCGGAGAAAGTGACCAACGTCTCCGGCCGCGGGGTGGGCATGGACGTGGTCAAGACCCACATCGAAAAAATTGGCGGCACCGTCGACCTGCAGTCGAAGCCGGGTCAGGGGGTGATGGTGCGCATGAAGATTCCGCTCACCCTGGCCATCATTCCCGCGCTGATTGTTACCAGCGCGGGCGAGCGCTATGCCGTTCCTCAGGTCAACCTGCTGGAACTGGTTCGCGTGGACGGCCGGAGCAGGAGCGGAAGGGAATTGAGATGATTCACGGCGCGCCCGTGTACCGCTTGCGCGGGCGGTTGTTGCCGCTGGTCTATTTGAACCGGGAATTGGAAGCGGGCGCGAACGCCAAGGACGCCGCGAGCGCGGCTCCCGCCGTCTCCGCCGCGAAAAACGACCTGCTCGATTTCGCCAAGGCCCGGTTGGCGCACGAGCAGTGGCTGGGGCGCTGCGGCAAGTGCTGGACGGCTCGACCCCATGACGGTCGAGCAGGCCGGTTCGCCCACGCAGTGTGCGCTGGGCAAGTGGCTCTACGGCCGCGGCCTGAAAGACTACAGCGGCATCCGGGAGATCAACCAGGTGGAAGCCGCCCACAAGCGTTTCCATGAACTGGTGCGGGAAGTGGTCGCGCTCAAAGCGAAAGGCGATACGGCGGGAGCGGAGCACGGGTTCCTCGAGATTGGGCCGGCCTCGCGGAAAGTTGTCGAGCTGTTGACGAAGGCAGAACGGAAAGTCCAGCAGTGCCAGGCGGTCAACATCGTGGTGCTCGAAGCCGATGGCCGGCACTTCGGACTGGTGGTGGACGAAATCAACGACACCGAAGAGATCGTCGTCAAGCCGCTCGGCAAGCACTTGAAACACATCAGCGTCTACGCCGGGGCCACCATCATGGGAGACGGCAAAGTGGCGCTGATTCTGGACGTGCTCGGCCTGGCGCAATGCGCCAGCATGCTGGCCGAGGGACGGGAGCGCATTCTGGGCGAAGAAGTAGAAGCCACGGCGGAAGGCGCGAACGGGAAACAAAAGCTGGTGCTGTTCACGGGCCGCGGCGGGTTCGCGGATGGCGGTGCCGCTCGACCTGCTGGCGCGCCTCGAAAACATTCCGGGGGCCCAGGTCGAGCGCTCCGGAAATCAATGGGTGACCCAGTACCGGGGGCAGATTCTTCCCCTGATCCGCGTCAGTCATGCGCTCGAGGAGCGGCGGCATCGGCCGCCCGGCGGACGACCTGCTGTCGTTGCCGACCACTGAACATGCTGCAGGTGCTGGTGCTCGAAAACGAACATCAGTCCTTCGGGCTGGTGGTCAACCAGATCCTCGACATCGTCGAAAGCACGCTTGAACCCCAATCTCCGGCGACCCGCGCCGGCGTGCTGCATTCCTCCGTGATCGCGGAGCGGGTGACCGAGTTGCTGGATGTTCCCGCCCTGCTGCGCGCCGGAGAAGCATACGAGCCGGTGGTGTCCCATCCGGCCGAGAGTTGAACTTCGAGAGTTGAACTTATGACAAGCGCCCGTCAATTCTGCACGTTTTACCTGGATCACTTGCTGTTTGGAGTGGAGTCGCAAAAGATTCAGGAAGTGGTCACTTACCGCGCGTTGCGCCCGGTTCCTCTGGCCCCGCCGGTGGTGAGCGGCCTGATGAACCTGCGCGGCCAGGTGGTAGTGGCTCTCGAACTGCGCCGCCAACTGGAACTCGCGGAGCGTCCCCCGAACCTGCCCCCGGTCTGCCTGGTGGTGCGCGCGGCCTCGGGCACGGTGTGTCTGCTCGCCGACGAAGTGGGCAATGTCGTGGAGGTGGAAGAGGAGACTTTCGAACCTTCGCCGGAGACGCTGTCCCCGCGGTTGCGGTCGGTGATCCTCGGCGTGCACAAGCTCGAGGACCAGTTGATGCACGTTCTCGACACCGACCTGGCATGCGAGGTCCAGGCACCCAGTCAGGGCGAGAGCGGCGAAGCCTGAGCGGCGCGCCCAACGTCCGAGGCTACGGTGGGCAGGCGAAGAGTTTGGTTTCAAATCCAAAAGATATCTGGAGGAACGAAGTGAAACTTACAGTTGGAAAAAAGTTAGGTATGGGCTTTGGATGCGTCCTCACGCTCATGGTTCTTAGCGCGATCCTCACCTATATGAAGGCAGGCGCAATCAGGGAGACCCAGGACCTCGTCATTACTGTGCGCGTCCCCACGATCAGTGCCTTAAAAGACTTGCAAAGGGACCTGAATCAGAGCCAAAGCAAGGGGCGCCAGGCGATCCTAGCGGGAGCCGAACCTGACCGGAGAGAGGCGGCGAAGAAGATTTTCGATTCGAATTGGGACGAGATCGACAAGGATGTTGCAAGACTGGCCGAATTGTCTCCCCGTTTTAGCCTGCAGGCAAACCGCGACCGGCTGACCGAGACCAAGAACCAGCTTCCGGAACTCCGGAAAACCCAGGAAGCGGCCATGAAGCATGCGGCCAGCGGCGAGCGCGACGCCGTCATCAAGGCTGGAAATGAGTTTGCGGAT
>CAVRYC010000052.1:0-11337 GCA_963725245.1 uncultured Acidobacteriaceae bacterium
TCGCCCAGGACGTACTGCTTTTTCTGGCGCTCGCCGGTATTGTCTACTATTTTGGGCACAATTATGCAGAGCGGGCGCAGGGGACGGATTTCACGGATCGCTATGCTGTCGCTCGGATGGTACGTGAAGGTTTCGGACCCCAACTTTACGACTTTCACGTTCAACAGCAGTTCCAGATTCGCTATGCGAGACGGATTGGGGAGTCTTACATCCACCCCCCATTTGAGACCCTCCTATTCCTGCCCATCTGCCTTTGGTCGCCGCAAACCGGCTATCTGATATGGTGTTTTATCAATGTCGCGGTTTTGACATACCTCGCGATCATTTTTCAACGGCATATCTTCAAGCGGTTTGCTTGGCGCATCTTGCTTCCCCTGTTCTTTTTATTCCCGCCCGTGTTGATCAGCTTTGCGCAAGGTCAAGATTCGCTCCTGCTCCTCCTCGTGATGACGATGGCGGTGGTTGAACTGAGGCGGAATCGGGGCTTCGCGGCGGGTTGTTAGCTAAGTCTGGGGCTCTTCAAGTTCAATCGAATTCTCCCCCTGATTCTGTTGGTGGCATCGCTCAGAAGAAGAGGGTTTCTACGTGGAAGTGCTATTATGTCGGTGATCCTGCTAGTGATTTCGGTTGCTGTTTCGGGGTGGGCTTTCCTGACGGCGTATCCTCGTTTCTTGATGACGCTGAGCAGCTTGCCCGCGGCAAGCATTCACCCGGCAGGGATGGCCAATATTCGAGGACTGGTCAGCGTTTTGGGATCGTACGAGATGCGGGCGCTCGTCTTTGTGTTGTCGGGATCGGGTCGGTTTGGCTGGTCTGGCATGCGTGGAGAAATTTCAAGGGCAGTGATTCAGGGCTCGTCGATGCTACGAATCTGGCGTTTCGGAAATTCGTTCTGGCGGCCATCCTCGTTAGCTATCATTTAAGTACCTCCGATTTGTGCGTCGCGCTTCTCCCCATGGGCTTATTAGCGCAATATCTGGCGGAACACACTGGGATTCCGCGATGGGCGAGTCTCGCCCTCCTGGGCAGTGAATATGTTCTCTTCTTGCCTCCCTTGCATGTGATCTCGCTGGCCGTGCACGTGTACGTGTACCTTATCATTCCGATTGTGATCATGTTTTTCCTTACCTCGGCGAAGATCTTGAGAGGAATTACGACGCCAGCATTAGACGGGATTATAGAATCAGTTGTCCATAAAAGGGCTCATGACTTCGTGGGTCCAACATCGGAATTTTCTCGTCACGGCCTTTCTGCTGGCGATGACGTTTTGCAACGTTACCTTGTTGTTGCGAGTAATGCCCTCGCTGCGGAATGGATACCAGGATTTCACGATCTTTTACTCCGGCGCTCGCCTCCTCCGAAATGGGCAACCTTTCGCTCTTTACGATCTGGCCGCCCAATATCAGATGCAACTCACGTTTGCGCATGTTCCGATCCGGCAAGGACCGCTGCCATTCAACCACCCGCCGTTTGAAGCACTTCTGTTTGTCCCCTTCACGCTGCTGGAGTATTGGCCGGCCTACCTGTTTGGTCCGCGCTCAACCTGATCATGCTGGCCGTGAGCGTAATTCTTCTGGGAAGGCACTTCTCCGCAGTTCGCGGGTGTTCCTCCCTTCGTCTTGGGCCTTGGCTGCCACCGCATTTTCCCGACGGCAATCGGCATCATTCAAGGGCAAGACGTGATTCTACTGCTGCTCCTCTTTGTGCTGGCTGTCATCTGCCTTGATCGAGGGAATGACGCCCTGGCCGGTGCGCTTCTGGCTGCGGGGCTGTTCCGTCCTCAACTGGTCGTGCCTTTGGTTGTTCTCCTCGCGATTCGGCGCTGGCGTGTTCTCGTTGGCTTCGCACCCGTCGCTCTTGTTCTGGGCGGCGCCTCCGTGGCCATCATGGGGTGGCGCGGTCCTCTCGACTACGTTCGGTTTGTTTTCCGTCTGGAGGGAACACCCGCTGCCCGCGCCTTTGGCCCAGAGGCTGTGCCGAACCTCCGGGGTCTGATCGCGGAGTTGCCCGGACTGAGCGCCTCACGCCCGTTGACCACCCTGCTCTTCCTCGCGGCATCCTTGGGCGTGTTCTTCGTGGCGCTGCGCCGGATTCGCAGCCGGCCGCGCTCCATCGTCTACTCGTCCAGTCTGGCGGCGGTCACGACAATCCTGGTCAGCTTTCATGCGCTTGTCTACGATCTCAGCCTGCTCCTTCCGATGGCATTTTTCCTGCTTGCTCAACTAATCGAGGGGGAAGAGAAAAAAGTCAGCAGGTGGACGGTTGTCCTCACCGTCCTCTTGTTCCTGAGTCCGATTTATATGTTCCTGCGGCTCGCGGTCGATCGTTTTTTCTGGTTTTCGCTGATTCTGCTCGGGCTTTATATGAGGCTGCTTCTGACCCCCGCTCCAGCGGAGGTGCCAGCCTGAGCATGCAGTCCTTAGTCGGCGAACGGACCCAGGATTCCAGGCAAGCTATACGCGGAGGAGGCTCGCTCACGTGACGACGGTCCAACGAATTGCAGCTTCTCCGTTATTCATTTTCGTCGCCGCACTCGCTACACGCCTGGCCAGCGCAACCTACATTCTCTCCAGCAGATTTGGGCCTCAGCTGCTCTTTGTGCGGAATGAGCCGTCGCATATTGCCGCAGCCTTAGTCTCTGGCCTGGGTTTCTCGTCACCCTATGCCGGTGCACCAACCGCGCCGACTGCTCAGCAGCCTCCTCTATATCCCTTGATGTTGGCTGGCATATTTAAGCTGTTCGGAATCTATACGGTCGCATCGGCATGGACGGCGGTGTTAGTCAATGTTTTAGCAGGTGCTGTCACCGCTGTGTTGCTTTACTTCGTGGGGAGACTCCACTTCAGCGAAACGGTCGGCATTTTGGCGGCATGGCTTTGGGTGCTGCCCTGGATGTACCAAACGAACGCATTCTCCGTGAGCCTGACGACCGCTTACTTGGCGGCCTTAGGGTTTACCGCTCTATTCTTGTGGGTTCCGAAAAGGCTCGAAGGGAACCGCAGCTGGTTGGTTCTCGGCATCTATTCGGGGCTGCTCGTTCTCCTTCAGCCGGCGCTTCTGACGGTGGCTTTGGTTTATGGAGGCTGGCTCGCTGTTTCTAAAGGCTCCTCGCCGCGAGTCTTGATCGCCTTGGCCGGACTTCTACTGACACTGGCTCCTTGGACCGTAAGAAACTACGTTACATTCGAGCGCTTCATTCCTCTTCGCGATAATCTTGGGTTGGAACTTTGGCTGGGAAACCGGCCCGGGATGCAGGGAACAGTCGACTTTTCCGGTGATTTTCCCGACGTCGATCCCGGTAACTACGCGCGGCTTGGCGAACTGCGCTTCATGGATGGAAAACTTGAGGCGTCCAGTAAGTTCATTCTGAGCGACCCTGCGGCCTTTGTCGGGCGCGTACTCCGGCGTATGGTGGAGTTTTGGTACGTTCCTTATCCTTTTCCGTGGATTGCGGTCTCGATCTTGGGATGGCTTGGAGCCACGTGGGCAATACGAAAAGACAGAAATGGATGGCTCTGGCTCACCATGCTGACGGTTTTTCCCCTGGTATATTACGTTACCCACAACTTTCCCACTTACCGGCATCCGATAGAACCGCTCGTAGTCTTGCTGGCCGCAAATGCCATCGTCGAAATCATCGCTCAGGCAAAGAAGGCGGTCGCAACAGAGAAATTTCTGATCGGACGATGAAATGTCACCGGAGCGTTGTAATATCCAGATTCCCTTAGATCGGCGATGAGGTCCGGCATTTTCCATAAATCGTTCCGGCTGTTTCTCGCGGCTGCGGTCTGCGCGGTGGGCATGTGGACGTACGCCGAGCGCGTGTTGATTCCATATCAGAAGGCCGATGCCGATGCCCATGAACGGCCGCGCGGCAATCTTTCCGATCTGTACCCACGCTGGCTGGGCGCGAGGGAACTGCTTCTCCACGGACGCGATCCCTACAGCGCGGACGTCACCCGCGAAATTCAAGCCGGCTACTACGGTCGTGCACTAGACCCGTCTCGCCCCAACGACCCGCACGATGAACAGGGGTTTGCCTATCCCGTCTATGTGGTTTTTTTTCTTGCCCCAACGATCAGGTTGCCTTTCCCGATCGTCCAGAAAGCCTTCCTCTGGATATTGATTGTTCTCACGGCTGTCAGCGTACCGCTCTGGCTCCGAGTCCTTCGATGGTCTGCGCCGCCATCGACCCACATTAGCCTGCTCGCGCTCGTGCTGGGCAGTCTGGGCGTGATGCAAGGGCTAAAGCTCCAGCAGATGAGCCTTCTAGTCGGCGGCCTGATGGCCATCGCGATCGCGCTTCTCGTAACCGGATCACGCGCTCGCCGCTGGATTTCTGCTGGCTTTGGCGAGCATGAAACCGCAATTCGTATTCCTGTTGCTGCCTTGGCTTGCCGTCTGGACCGTGGGGGATTGGCGTCACCGCTATCGCTGGGCGATTTCATTTTTGGCCGCGATGGCGTCCTAATGGCCGCCTCGGAGTGGTACCTGCCCCACTGGCTTCCCCGCTTCTGGCATGCGGTTCGCGAATATCAGCGCTACACCGGCGCGTTCTCGGTGATGGACAGCTTGATTGGCGCCCCCTGGAGTTGGGCTGTCGAATTTTTTGCCTTCGCAGCCACGATGGGGGTTTGCTGGAGGGAACGCCGGCAAAGTGCGAACACCGGTTCTTTTGGGTTCACGCTTAGCCTGGTGCTGGCCACCACTATCCTCCTGGTGCCTACCTGTTCTCCCAACTATCAGATCCTTCTGATCCCAGCGTGTCTGGTGCTGGCCAAGGAGCGCCGGATGATTTGGCAGAGCAATGTCGCCAACCGCATCCTCCTCGTGATCACGGCGGGCCTGATCCTCTGGCCGTGGATTTCGAGCATTGCGCTGGCGGGACTTTCCTTCGTTTTGCCCCGGGAGACGGTTGAGCGAGGCTGGGCAATCCCCTTCTGGACGGTGACCGAGATTCCGGTGGCAGTGGCTGGCCTGATGCTGGTCTATTATTATCAAAGGACATTTGCTGCGTCCGCAAGGCCGGGCACGTCGTAGAATGCTTGGGGGCCTCTGCCAGTTTGCTGGCATGATGGCGCGCAGGAGAGTCCAGCATAAAATGTCGGCTATTTCGCAATCGGGCATATCTACCGTTTTCCCCATCGCGATCTTCGTACAGGGGAGCGATCAGCAGACGCTGTCGCTGAATCACACCCCGTACACCGTGGGCCGCAAGGTGGATCGCGACCTGGTGATCGCCGACCCGCGCGTGTCTCGCGAGCATGCCCAGATCGTGGCGGAAGACGGCGAGTTCTTTGTCGTCGACCTGGGCAGCAAACACGGCACCTTCGTCAATGGCGAGAAGGTTGACCGGCACAAGCTGCAGCGCAACGACCGGCTGGAATTTGGCGCGCGCGATATTGCCTATCTGATCTTCCACCCGCTGCACACGACCTCAAACACGGCGCGCGAGTTTCTGAGCCAGATCTCGGGCATCCAGATTGCCCCGGAGGCCAGCGACCTGGAGAAACTCACGCTCTTCATGGAAGCGGCGCGCAAGCTGAACACCATCGGCGTGCTCGATGAAATCCTGGTTACGCTGCTCGATGCCACGCTAAAACTGACGCGCGCCGAACGCGCCTACATCTTCCTGAAAGATCTCGGCGGAACCCTGACGCTGGCTGCCGGGCGCAACTCGAAGGGCGAGGCGCTGCTCGACGACACGACAATTTCGCGGTCGGTTCTCGACGGTGCCTTGACCTCGAACTCCGAATACCTGGTCACCGACACCAGTCAGATGCTCGACGCAAAGGAGCGGAAAAGCATCGTCGCCTTCGACCTGCGCACGGTGATCTGCATGCCGTTGCGCAAGCCGCTCGTGCAAACCACCCGTGCCGAGCAGCCGGCCGGTGGGGAAGTGATGGGGGCGCTCTACGTCGATTCGCGCTTTGCGTCGCGCGATATCACCAGCGTCGGCCACGATATTTTGCGCGCGATCGCGACTGAAGCTGCGCAGTTGATCGAGAACGCGCGTCTGGTGCAGGCTGAAGAAGCCGGGCGCCGTTACCAGCAGGAACTGGGGATCGCAGCGTCCATTCAGCAGCGTTTGTTGGCGGTGACCCTTCCCGAGGTTTCTTTTGCGCGGGTGAACGGAAAAAACTTGTCCTGCAAAGAAATCGGCGGTGATTTCTTCGAAGCCGTGAACACGCCGCAAGGCCTGGCTGTCGTTCTCGCCGACGTCAGCGGCAAAGGAGTCTCGGCCGCGCTGCTGGCTTCCATTCTCCAGGGCATGGTCTACTCGCAACTCATTTCCGGCATGCCACTGGTGGAGATCGTCGACGCGGTCAATCGCTTCTTCACCTATAAGCACATTGGGGAGAAATACGCGACTATGATCATTACTCGCCTGCGCAACGACGGCGATCTCGAATACGTCAACTGCGGACACGTTCCACCGGTGTGGATCTGCGGCAAAGAAGTGCTCCGGCCATCCCACGGCAACCTGCCCGTAGGCCTGCTGGCGGATGCGACTTACTCGAGCGACCGCTGCCAGATGAGGGCCGGGGACCGGCTGATCCTGGTGACCGATGGCGTCACCGAAGCCGAGAACGCCCGCGGAGATATGTTTGACAGCGAACGCCTCGAACAAGTGGCGGGGAAGAGCACTTCGATGGAGGACATCTTTACCGCCGTCGCCGATTTTTGCGGAGGCACGCCGCTCAACGACGATTGCACGGTAGTCGAATTGTCCTACACTGGCAGCTAGGGAGACTCTGATTAAGCTCTCCATTTTCCACCGGTGTTGAGGATAGATTGAGGAGAGCATCGGAGGGCTTGCGAGGGATGAGACAGCGGACACTGGCGGCGCAGAGCGGGTTTGAACGGTACACGAAGAAGACACGGCGGGCTGAGTTTCTGGAAGAGATGGAGCAGGTGGTGCCGTGGGCGGAGTTGTGTGCGCTGATCGAGCCGGTATATCCGAAGGCGGGGCAAGGGCGTCCACCGGTGGGAGTGGAGCGCATGCTGCGGATTTATTTTGTGCAGCAGTGGTTCAACTTATCGGACCCGGCAGTGGAAGAGGCGCTGTATGAATCGGTGTCGCTGCGTGGCTTTGTGGACATCGATCTGGGGCGGGAGCCGGCGCCGGATGAGACGACGGTGTGCAAGTTCCGGCACTTACTGGAGGAGCATCAGTTGGGAGCGCGCATCTTCGAGCGGGTGCAGGAGCACTTACAAGAGCGGGGGTTGCGCATCGGCACGGGAACGATTGTGGATGCGACGATCGTGCACGCCCCGAGTTCGACGAAGAACCGCGAGCAGAAGCGTGATCCGGAGATGCACCAGACGCGCAAGGGGAAGCAGTGGTACTTCGGGATGAAGGCGCACGTGGGCGTGGATAGCAAGAGTAAGTTGATTCATGCGGTGGTGGCGACGCCGGCGAACGTGGCGGATTCGCGGGTGCTGCCGGATCTGCTGCACGGCGACGAGACGCGAGTGTGGGGCGATCAAGCGTATCGCGGACAGGGCCGCGTGCTGGAGGAGTGCGCGCCGCAGGCACAAGATTTCACCTGCCAACGCTACCGTTATAAGGATCGGGTGGATGAAGTGGAGCGCGCGAAGAATAGCACGAAGGCGAAGGTGCGCTCGAAAGTCGAGCATGTGTTTGCGGTGATGAAACTGCAGTTTGGGTTTGTGAAAGTGCGCTATCGGGGGATCGCGAAGAACGCGAACCGGCTGTTTGCGACGTGTGCGCTCGTGAATTTGTTCCTGGCGCGCAAGAAACTGCTGGGGATGACGGCGGCGTAGTGTGTCCCGAAACCGCCGCACCGCTCCCATCGGGCGGATGCGGCGGGCCGTTGTATCTCTTGAGCTGCATAAAACCGCTGGACGCCCTTACTTCCAGCGCCGAGCGGTTGCAATCAAAACTTGTTCAGACGTTCCCTAGAGTTGTGTGGAGCGGACACTCCTGTCCGCTGCCTTTGACTTTGACCTTGGTTTTGATTTTGACTGTGATTTTGACTGTGATTTTGACTTGATTTTTGACTTTGATTTTGACTTTGATTTTTTCGGACGAACCCGCACCCGAGGGTGCCCCATCCTTGCGCGTTCTGTGCGCAAGGGTGGGATTCCACGCACCCTCCGCTTCGGCTTTTGATCTTGCCTTTGATTTTTCGGACTACTCATCCGGCTCCTTGCTTACGTCATGAAGGCAGCGGAGGAGGGGCGTTGGGAAAAAACCCTCAACCCGATGTTCACAATCGGCCTTTGGCAACCGACCTTTTTCATCACAAACCATCTGTACCCCCATCACAGACACCCAACCCGCCATGCGCGATAATGAAGGACTGATTGTCCAAGTTCGAAGTGTGTCCGTCTCCAGAGATGGCCTTCGAACCTGCTCCGGCCCCTGTTGGCTCTTTGATAACTGTATTTGGCGCAACGAGCGAGTGTCAGCACGCCGCTGAAACTATGAGTTGTAATAGAATTAGGCGAAAAATCGGGCTAACTCCTTATTCCGGAATATTTTGAAAATAAGTCCTTTGCGCTCTAGATTTTGGCGTCGTGGTCCCCGTAACCCCATGATTCCAAAGATCAGGGGGGTAGGGGGGTAGTGGTAAACACAGGTTAATACCTCCGGAGTTAATAGACAGGCCTGCTAAGGCCGTGCCTCCGGATGGATCTCAACTGTAGACCAGGTCTTGTCCGCCGCGTGACACAGCTTTTCCAGCGCGCAATCGGCACACTTCGGACCTCGCGCCACGCAAAGCTTCCGCCCGTGCCAGATCACTTGGTGAGAAAAGTCCGTCCACCGTTCGCGAGGAATAATTCGCATCAGGTCTTCTTCAATCTTTCGAGCGTCTTCTTGTTTCGTCAGTTCAAGACGGCGTGAAATCCGCGTCACGTGCGTGTCGACGACGAGCCCTTCATTCTTTTTGAACCACGTTCCGAGCACTACGTTCGCCGTTTTGCGAGCCACTCCCGGAAGGGTCAGCAACTCCTCCATCGTCTGCGGCACGTTCCCGCCAAAGTCCGCGACTATCTTCCGCGCCGCGCCCACCACCGATTTCGACTTGTTGCGGAAAAAGCCGGTCGAGCGGATATCGGGCTCCAACTGTTCCGGCTCAAGCGCGGCGAAATCCTGAACGGTCGGATACTTTTCAAACAGCACAGGCGTGACCAGGTTTACCCGCACATCGGTACACTGCGCGGAAAGAATCGTTGCCACCAGCAATTCCCATGCGCTGCGGTGGGTGAGTGCGCAGGTCACACCGGGATAGAGTTGATCAAGACCCGCAATGATCTGACGTACCCGCTCCGGCGCCAAAGGGTCATAAGTCAGAGCGCTCGATTCTCCCGCTAGATTCTTTTTCAGAGCCACCGCCTTCGGCGCCTTCCCAGCGTTAAGCGGCGCTCGACCGGCGGTGGGACGCGCAGACGCATTCTTCGCATTTCTACCCTGCAATGATTGCGTACCTTTCGACGCCGCACCCATGGTCCGGCGCGCGCCTTCCTGTCGTCCGCTGCGACTCGGTTGACGCGGCATATTTCCGCGGGGCATCGGTTTCCCTCCTAAGCAGTGGTTCATGGTAACAAAACCGGCGGCTTCGGACCGTCGCACATCCCAAAGTAACTGCGCTGCAATTGACGGCTTGGCGGCCGGGTGAGTACTCTGAGAATCAAAGGAAAAACCTGTGGCAGTGAAAAGCATCAAACTCGGTCAAGTCTGGCGCCAAGATGCAACCGGCCAGGATCACCTCGTCACCAAGGTATACAGCGAAGTTTTCACGCAATATGCGGTGCTGCGGCCCGCCGAGGTCACCGCGCCCAATGCGCCCGTGGTGAAGGTGAAGGTCGCCAAATCGGCGGAGGGCGTAACCTTGCCCGGCTTCAGCTTCACGCAGGAAGGGGCGTTTTAAGCGGCATCGGGTGATCTGACCATCGGGTCATCGGGTGATTGAAAAACAATTCCCGATCATCCGACGACCCCGATGACCCGGTCTCCCGATTGCATGACAGAAAAAATCCTCACCCTACTTTTCGTCTTCATCAATTCCATCGTCGTCGCGACCGGCTATGCCGGTATTACGCTGCTCATGGCGATTGAATCCGCGTGCATTCCGCTGCCTTCCGAACTGATCATGCCTTTCGCCGGCTACCTTGTTTATACCGGCACGATGAAACTGGTTTGGGCGGCAACCGCCGGCGCGATCGGCTGTAATCTGGGCTCGCTGGTCGCCTACGAGATCGGCTGCTACGGCGGGCGCCCGCTGGTCGTACGTTACGGCCGCTGGATCCTGATGGGCCACCGTGAACTCGACTGGGCCGACCGCTTCTTTGTGCGCTGGGGAGACATGGCCGTATTCATTGCGCGCCTGCTGCCCGTGATCCGCACTTTTATCGCGCTGCCCGCCGGAATCGCGCGCATGCCTCGCGCCAAATTCCACATCTATACTTTCCTCGGATCGTGGCCCTGGTGTTTCGTGCTGGCTTACTTCGGCATGAAACTCGGCGAGAACTGGCGCTCGCTCGGCAAGTACTTCCATAAGTTCGACGCGATCATAGGAGTCTTGCTGTTGGGCGGGATCGTCTGGTTCCTCTGGTCGCACTGGCAGAATCGCCTGCGCGCCGCGGAGTAGCATGGGACTTCTGAGCCACCTTCTATATCCGTGGGGCATCATTCTTCAGGGACTGGCGATCGTCCACTTTATCCGCCGTCGCCCGGATACCTACTGGATTTTCATCATCCTGTTTCTTGGTCCGCTGGGCGCGATTATCTATCTTTTCGTGGAGGCGCTGCCCGACATTGGACTGGTCGGCCAGTCCTTCAAAGTCTTTCCGCGCCGCAGACGCATTGGCGAACTGGAAACTGCGATTCGCGACAATCCGTCGGCGGGAAACTACGAAGAACTCGGCGACCTTTACATGGATGACGGCCAGCTCCAGTTGGCGCGCGGAGCATTCGATAAAGCCATTGCCGCTCGCGCCGATACGCCCGATCCTTTCTACCGGCGCGGAGTTTGCGCCATCCAGTTAGGCGACGCCGCAGCCGCGTTACCCGACCTTGAGCGCGTCGTCGGCAAAGAGCCTGACTACGATTTCCAGCGCGCGGCTGGATTGCTCGCCCACGCCTACGCGCAGACCGGACAAAAAGAAAAGGCCGAGGCGCTCTTCCGGCAGGTAACGATCACGTCGACCTTGTCAGAGACTTACTTGAACTTCGCGGAGCTGCTGGCATCCGAGGGCCGCAACGCCGAAGCCCGCGAATGGGCGCAGAAGGTGCTCGACAAGAAACCGACTATGCCCGGCTACCTGCGGCGGCGCGAGCGGCCTTGGTTTCGGCGGGCAAATGATGTT
>CAVRYC010000053.1:0-57850 GCA_963725245.1 uncultured Acidobacteriaceae bacterium
GGCATTCTTTTCGCCGACCGCCTTGTAAAAGCTAAAATCCCCAGACTGCGGCGTCTTCTGGGAAGCTTCGTTTTTTGCGGCCGAAGGCCGAACGGTGGCCGCTGAAGCTCCAGTGGCAGCGCCCGGCCAGCGGCCTATGCCTGCGCTGGCGGTTCTTCTGCCGAGCGAAAAGCCGATGGCAAAGAAAACCGCGCAGACCAAAACAAAGGCGAAAAAAAGCGCCAGCATGCGGCCGGTGCCAAGGGTGATCTCCGTATCCTGCTGCGCCGTGGGCATCGGAAGTAGTGTTGACCTCCAGCAGTCTGCTGAAAAACTCTAGTTTCGTATTCTCGTTTCGTATCAGGGTATCGCTGTAGCGATACCGCAATTCTGGTTTCGTATCAGGGTATCGCTTTAGCGATACCGCAAATGCGTCCAATTCAGAAGCCCCCTTTAGGGGCCGGGTCGAGTACGGACTTTTCCGCAACCTCTAGCTCTTTGCCGGCGCGGCGGGTGTTTTCGGGCTTGCCAGCAAGTTCTGCAAACCGGAGAAGAAATCGATCGGCACGGGGAACACGACAGTCGTGTTTTTCTCGACGCCGATTTCAGTAAGCGTTTGCAAATACCGCAACTGGATGCTGATCGGCTCGCTGGACAACAAGTGCGCCGCATCCACCAGGCGCTGCGCGGCCGAGAACTCGCCTTCGGCATGGATGATCTTCGAGCGCTTTTCGCGTTCCGCCTCAGCCTGCTTGGCCATCGCCCGCAACATGGACTCGGGCATGTCCACCTGTTTGACTTCCACGTTGGTGACTTTCACGCCCCAAGGCGAGGTGTGCGTATCGAGTATGCTCTGCAGCCGCAGGTTGATCTTGTCGCGGTGCGCCAGCAATTCATCCAGTTCCTGTTCGCCCAGCACCGAGCGCAAAGTAGTCTGCGCAAACTGCGAAGTCTGGTAGACGTAATTGGAGACTTCCACCACCGCCTTATTGGGCTCGATCACGCGCAGAAAAATGACCGCGTTGACTTTCAACGTGACGTTGTCGCGGGTGATGATGTCCTGCGGCGGAACTTCCAGCGCTTCCTGCCGCAGCGAAATCCGCACCATGCGGTCAATCGGAGCGAAGACCAGAATTACCCCTGGCCCCTTGGCGGTACCCAGCAGGCGTCCCAGCCGAAAGATGACGCCGCGCTCATATTCGGCCAGGATCTTGATGGAACTCAGCAGGTAAATGATGACGATGACGATGGCAACGGTGATCACCGGAAACCCGAGATCCATAAATGCCTCCACGCAACTCGTAATTCAGAGTATGAGCGGATTGTAGCGCAAGCGAGCGGTTGCGGGCTGTGATCAACGGGCCAGCGGAGTGTCCAGGATGATTCCACACCCTTCCATCTGACCCCTTCAATCCTGCCCCTTTAATTCAGGCACGATTGGACAGGCGGGCATCGCTGCGGCGACAATAAATTCTTTGAACACCAAGAACATCTTCTTCATCGGCCTGGTCATAGCTGCCAGTGGCCTCATTTCGACTCCCTTGGCGCTGGCGGCCGGACTGATCTACGGCCTGTCGTTCCCGCACCCCTATCACATCGACGCCCAGAAACTCTCCGCATTCCTCTTGAAGGCATCCATCGTGGGGCTAGGTTTTGGAATGAACCTGCACGAGGTCGTGCGGGCGGGCCGGAGCGGATTCCTCTACACCGCGCTCAGCATAAGTTTTGCCATGCTCCTCGGGCTCGCGATTGGACGCTTGTTCAAGGTGCAACACATCCCGTCGCTCCTGATCAGCACCGGCACCGCCATCTGTGGCGGGAGTGCGATTGCCGCCGTCGGTCCCGTCCTGCACGCCGGAGAAGAGGAGATGGCCGTCTCGCTCGGAACCGTCTTCGTGCTCAATTCGGTTGCCTTGTTTCTCTTCCCACTCGTCGGCTACGCTCTTCACCTCACCCAATCTCAATTCGGATTGTGGTCCGCCCTCGCCATCCACGACACCAGTTCGGTGGTAGGCGCCACCGCAAAATACGGTGCCCAGGCGTTAATGATTGGGACTACGATCAAGCTGGCTAGAGCGCTGTGGATCGTTCCTCTAGCATTCGCGGTGGCCGTCTTGAAAAAGAGCAAGACACGAATCATGTGGCCCTGGTTTATTCTGCTTTTCTTATTGGCCGCTGTCGCCGGCACGTATCTCCCCTTATTCGGCCCGCTCTATCCCAAACTCAGCATCCTGGGAAAAACTGGGTTGACGGTCACGCTTTATCTGATCGGCACAGGGATTTCAAGATCAACATTGAAAGAAGTGGGCGCGCGTCCCCTGCTACAGGGAATCTTGCTGTGGGCGATTGTGGCGATCTCTTCGCTTGCTCTCATCCACTTCGGGTTCATCTCAATCTGATGGGCTCTCCAAGCGGAATTGACAATTACCAGTACGGGTCACAGTCGCCCAGAATGCCCCCGAGTCGGTTTGGGGATCTCCGCCTCAACTACTGGAAGAAGGGCGGGAGCGAGGGGACTCGAACCCGCTACGGACGCGAAACTCTCGACGGGCATCTGCGTTTAGTTGGGAACCAGCCGACGCTTGCTTCTTCCTTGCGAGTCTGGTAGTCAACCGCTGATAATGCCGAAGGAGACTCAAATGAAACGTCTAACGATGAAACGCGCAATCACCATTCTTGTTGGGACTGCGGCAAGCCTGGCAATATCGGTTTGGGCCGTTCACGCGAATGCGCAAACTCGCTTGGGCGGCGCGACCGGGGTGATGTTTCCCGCTTATCAGGCAACATCTTTATCCAGCTCGCAGCTGATCAACCCGGAAGAACTAGTCAAGATCCTTCAGTCCCCTAAGGGCGAAAAGCCACTCATGATCCACGTGGGGTCCCACGTTCTTTACGAGCAGGCGCATATCCCTGGTTCCGAGTACATCGGCCCTGCTTCCAGCGAGATCGGTATACAGCAACTGCGTAAACGTGTGGAGGCTCTGCCCCGACGCAAGTTCATCGTTATCTATTGCGGATGTTGCCCGTGGAGCCATTGTCCGACCGTCAAGCCTGCCGACGACGCGCTCCATGCTATGGGCTTTACCAACGTGAAGGTGCTCTATATCCCGGATAATTTTGGCGCGAACTGGGTGGATAAAGGCTATCCGATTGCCAAGGGAGAATAGGGCTCGCGACGCTTGCCTCCGTCAAGGACAACACATTGGGAAAAAAGATTCTGATCGCCATCGCGGCCATCGCCGTCGCGATAGGACTGTTTTTCTTGAACCGACATCGCGGTATATCCCCGGGCGCCGGTGTTGCGAATATCGCCAAGCATCCGCTCGCTCCGGAATTCTCGCTTCCCGAATTGACGGGACAAACGCTCGATCTCTCCGCCTACCGGGGCAAAGTAGTTCTCCTCGACTTCTGGGCAACCTGGTGTGACCCGTGCCGGGACGAAATTCCGCGTTTCGTGCAATTGCAGAACAAATATCGAGACCAAGGCTTACAGATCATCGGCATTTCCATGGACGACGGACCGGAGCCCGTCCTCGACTTCTACCAGCGTTTCCACATGAACTATCCGGTTGCCATGGGCAACGCGAAGATTGGCGAACTTTACGGGGGAGTTCTCGGTTTGCCGATTGCGTTCCTCATAGACCGCAATGGCCGCATCGAAGCCAAGCACATTGGCGCGACGGATATATCGGTTTTTGAGCGGGAGATCAAAGCCCTTTTGCAATCTCGCGGAATTGACAATTACCAGTCCCGGTGGAGTCGCCCAGAGTACCCCCGAGTCTGCGTTTAGTTGGGAACCGCCGAGGCTTGCTTCTTCCTTCCGGGTCCGACCTATGACCCAAGACGGCCAACAGCGGACCGATCTCGTGCATTAGCAGATTTTTATCAGGCTCGACCCGTGGATTATGCAGCTTCGCCACATTGCTACAGCAACTTTGCGACAAGCGCCGTCCACCCCCGTCTGATGGCTAGCACCCAGTCCGCAACCGTTATCGGCGTGGAAATACTCATGGAAGAGAAGGGTACGTGGGCTGGGTGCGAGTCGAATTCCTAATTAAATTGAAATGTTCAATGTGTTGAGCAAGGGCGATTTCACACCGACTTTAGCTAAGGAGAGATATGCCCAATGGCCCGGTCATGGGTGTCATCGATGCCGGAAGCAACCTCTGGCTGGAAAACGTTACCACCGGCTCCAATTCCCACAGCATCGCAGTCGATCCCAGCAATAACCACGCGTTTGTTCCCCTCCAGGCCGGGGGACAATGCACGACGCAGAGCAGCAACGGCTGCGTTGGCGTCTACGCTCAACAGTGAGCCGGAGGCCAGAGTGGTCGAGTGGGCACGGTACGAGGGACTTGGAGTGCGTGAGCAGCGAGCAATCCGGGACGAGCGAACGTGATATATTCGCCCCAGACGCGCTTCGCATAAGACAGGTTTCGCGTGCGGCGCAGGTGATGGGATCGTGGGTGAAATGACCTATGAAGATGTTTCGTAGAACTGCGCTGCAGAGTTGCATTTTGGTCTGTTCGATTCTGATCGCGATGGCCAGCGCAGGCGACCAGCCCACGCCAAAACCCACAGACGTCCCTGCAACCGTGATCGCCCATTTGCCTCTGCCGCAGGCGACGGGAAGTCAAATGTTGCTGCAGAAGGAAAACGGGAAACATTACTTGTACGTTCAACAGGCAGGGAAGCAAGGCTTCATGATCGTGGACGTAACCAAGCCGGAGAAGCCTAGCCTTTTGAAACGGACGGCGGAATCGAATCAGTCGACGACGGGAAACCTGCAGATCGTTAGCCCCGATGTCGCCATCGCGGAAGCTCCGGAGAAAACGCCGACGACTCTGACCAGCAGCAACCGTCCCACCGAAACCGTTCGCGTGCTCGACTTGAGCGATCCGCGCAATCCGAAGACGCTGGAGACGTTCAACAAAGTCACCAGCCTTCTTCCTGACGGTGGCCACGGATTGATCTACCTCACCAACAACGAAGGCTTGTGGATTCTTCGCTATGATCGCCCGTCCCCACTGGAGCCAGCCAAGAAAAAGAAGCCCTGCGATTCCGAAACCGCGATCATGGCCATGCCGCCCGACTGCGACTAAGGCGGTATCTGAATCAAAGCGAACCTCTGCGAAAACCCACTGCTGAAAGACTCAGCGCACCGAGCACTCCTTCTCGATGGTCTTGATCGAGGTGATGGTCAACGTCACCGAGGAGGGAGCGCCCATCTTGGTCATAGCGTCGGAACTGGTCATCATCGACGGTGACTCCCTCCCGGTTACTTCCACTCGTTGTCCCAGGTACTTGCGGAGCCTTATTTTGCCCGTAGCCTGCAGTTCGTAGGTCATGCCCGGGTCCTGCTTCATCAGGATGTAATCGCCGCTGGATCTGCTGACGCAGCCTTGTATGGTTAGCTGTCCTTTGGAATCTTTCGAGTTCTGCTGGCTCGTGTTGCTGGGATTGCTGTTTTGTGCCAGAAGAAAACTGCCCGAAAGCAGCAGAGCGAGCCACATCTTTTTCATGGAGATTTCTCCTCTCCTAGAATGGGATGGCAACGCTATTGCATCGGTTGCATTTTAGCCTTTCCCGTTCTCCCTCAGAATTTCATAAACCTGCTTGCGCATTTTGCCATGCTGATCCAAGTAGTGGATCTCCAGGCCATGTTTTCCCATCCGCGCTTGAAAACTCTGGTTGACGGGCAAGCTGATGCAATTCGACCACCGGTTTAAGACCGTGCACGCGATTTCCAGCGATTTACCGTCGGGTTCCTGGACGACCATCGTGTTTTCCACGTAAGTTATCGGGCTTGAGTTGGTGCAATAGGCATTGATATCGCGCCAATTGCAGTTGGGCGGATCAAGCAGAGGGCCTTGCGAATTGGCGGCTTTCCCCACTTAGCACCTTAATTTGAAATGGTAGATCTTGCGGCCAGGCGGTCGCCATTGCGGCTAAGAGCAAGGTGACAACAAAGAACAACCGAGGGGAGTGCATAGTTCCTCCTTCAAGACTGCATGATGATAAAGATGACTCGACAGCGAGTTTTGGTTCTCTGGGGCGAGTTTTTTTGGAGGTGAGCAAGCGTTGGAGAGCTTGTCGTCGCCCAGTTCAGTCAACTTCGTCTAGCTCTGCACAAACTGGATTGAATCGGAATCGCAAACCACACGTTCTTTGGGCCCGTGATCGTATCGGCTGCATTGAAGCGGTGCTCCGAAAGGGGGGATGCTGGGTGTGCGAACCCAGTGTTCACCAACCAGAACATCCTTACTTCTTTTCCTAGAAACATCGTGAATAATTCACGCTAAGAGAGGTGCTCAGCCAGCCAGTATGGTTTCGGCTAAACCTGCGTGGCACATGAGGACTACCCGGCAGCCAACCAAAATTATTGTAGAATCATCAGGCAATGTAGGGTGCGCGTTGCTCATACGGCAATGGCAGAACCGCACAGGTTGGCTGGCACCGTATCATGCCATCGTGTGTGCTGCAATAATCGCGCTTTCGCTCGCACGCTTCGCTCCGCCCAGCTTTCTCTCTGTACCTTCGAACTTCCCAACTGTCAAATGCGATCGACAGCACGAGGCAAGGCTTCGTTTCGATCGGAGTGAACTGTACTGGTACCGTCCGGTCGCCGCCTTATCTCGTGTAGTCCCAGTTGTGTTTTCCCCCTTAATGCGCGAATCGAGCCCCGTTATCTCTACCTATACGAGCGGTGCTCACTACACGCGTCCCCCTCCGCTCGGCTAGCTCGCCCCAAACTCAGTTCGCGACACTAACCGGTATCCCGCTCTGGCGTGTGTGTTCCACCACGTTTGGATTGCTATAGAACCGGAGGCTTCCTGTTTCAATCGCCAAAACGGGAGAACCAAGTTCAGCGGGGCTTTCGAGCAGCCACCAACCCCGCAAAGGGGTCAACCAATGTCGCTTCAACTCAAAGATAAAGCGAACGGGCAGAACATCCGCGCCTTGCCGGCTTGCAACCATGCAGGAAGCATCGAGGCATCGTTGGTCGCAGCAGCCAAGTGCGGAGACGCAACCGCTTTCGAGGAACTGGTACGCCGTCACCAGCGGAGGCTTCGTCGTGTAGCGCAAAGAATCACTCACAACCGCGAGGACGCCGAGGATGCTGTGCAAGATTCTCTTCTAAAGGCATTTGTGCATCTCACCGAGTTTCGTGGAGGCTCTGAATTCTCCACGTGGCTAACCCGAATTGCAATGAATGAAGCATTGATGAATCTTCGCAGAAACCGCCGAAAGAGTGAGGTTCCGCTCGGTGAGCCCCGTGGAGCTGAAGATGCTTTCTCACATCCGGAACTGGCGGATTTGGGTCTTTCTCCGGAAGAGCATTATTCCTCGCGAGAATTGCAACAGGCTCTGATTGACGTGATCGCAGGGCTCAGGCCGACCTCTCGGACTGTTTTTCAGCTCCGCTACTTGCAGCAGCTTTCGACGAATGGCACCGCGAGTTTCATGGGGCTCCCCGTTTCGACCGTCAAGGCTCGGCTGCACCGGGCTCGACTGGAACTGCGCCAAATATTGGAAAAACACTTTCAAGCGGGCACGGATAAAAGATTCTCCACGGTCGATGAAGGTCGATGAAAAGAAGCTATCTCAAGCCAATCGAGGAGGAAGCAATATGAGCAGGCACAGTTTTGCAATTAGCACGATACTGGTTTTGGCTGTGTGGGCGTCCGGCACCCGGAGCCTTGCGGCCGCTGAAGCTCCGCCCGCAAACGGCGAGCCGGCGCACATGCTGGTCACGGTCGAAGCTGTTCATGGTTCCAATGTACCCGTCGTTACCCGCGAGGATGTGATGGTTTACGAGGGGCGAGATCGCGACAAAGTGACCGATTGGGTTCCGGCGCAGGGAGACCACGCAGGCCTCGAACTCGTTGTTCTGCTCGACGATGGGTCCAATTTCAGTCTCGGTTCACAACTCGAGGACCTTCGCCAATTTATCACCGCACAGCCGGCATCCACCAAGATTGGGGTTGCGTACATGCAGAACGGCGTGGCGAAGATGGAACAGAACCTGACTAGCGATCATGCTCTCGCGGCAAAAGCCCTGCGCCTTCCGTTGGGGATTCGCGACATCAATGGGAGCCCATATTTTTCGCTGACCGACCTGATCAAACGCTGGCCGGAAACGACAGCGCGCCGCGAGGTTCTGATGGTTTCCGACGGAATTGATCTTTACTACGAGAGCGGCGATATGGCGGATCCGTATCTATCCGCGGCCATCGAAGATGCTCAGCGTGCCGGCGTTCTCGTCTTTGCGATCTATACCCCCGGCGTGGGTCACTATGGTCATAGCTACTGGCGGACATATTGGGGTCAGACTCTACCTCGCACAGGTTGCCGAGGAGACCGGCGGCGAAGCGTATTCCATAGGTTTCAGTGGGCCGCCGGTGTCCTTCACTCCCTACTTGGACGATTTGGAGCATCGGTTGACCCGCCAGTACTTCTTGACTTTTACCGCCAAGCCGCAGAAAAAGAGCGGGCTGCAGCGAGTAAAGCTAAGGACTGAAGTACCAAATGCAGAGCTGGTTTCGGCGGAACGAGTTTACGTCGCCGCCGGGGCACCCTAACCGTCAGGAAAAAACGGATATTTGAAAATGGCTTCCGGTGACTGAAGATGGACGGGAAGACACTAAAAAATCAAGGTAACCAAAATCGTTGTGCGATCATCAATAGATGTAAGGTGGGGCAGATGTCGCTGGAGCGGCATATCCGGAGTGGGAGTCACAGCACTATCTGGATTCCGAGCGTGCTCGCTGCCGTCGCGCTCTTTGCTCTTCTGGCTGCACGAGACGTCCCTCCCGATTTCTCCAAGACGCCACGTGGGCATTCCACGATCGGCGCCGACTCTCACCGCGATCAGAGACCACGGTTTGACGACAGCGGCTCGAAGTGGAAGGCCCCTGCCGACAGCATTCAATTATTTCCACCAACTGCCGAATCGGCACACTTAACCCCGACGCCACAGCTATTCTCTACGCCTCAAACCAAGGGCTTCCACTACAATCGCCCGCCTCCGATTAGCTAAACCGTCGCTCCCAAAGCACCAATTGCGCTTTCCGGAAGTGCCTTGCACGAAGCCAAACCGCTTCCAGAAGGTCGGGAGTTCCGGACTCGGTTTTCGCCGTCTGCAAGTCCCAAGGGTCATGCAAGAGAGAGCGACGAACCTGATGTGAGTTTCTTAATGGGAGGACGAAATGAGCGGAATGAAGATTCTATGCGTCGAAGACCAGCCCGAGGACATGGCAATTCTGACGGCCGCGCTCGAAGGGATTGGTTACGAAGTGATGCCTGCAAGCAACGGAGGGCAAGCGATCGATCTGTTTACCAAGCAAGCGATCGACGGAGTGCTCCTGGAAGACAATTTGCCGGGTGCAACCGGAACTACGCTGCGCACGAAACTGAAGGCGATACATCCCGACATCCCAGTCCTGTTGTTTGCCGGAGTTGGCAGGGAGACAAAATTCATGCTGCGCTTCTTCGACGCCTATTTGCGAAATACGGAGCGGGTGGGAGATGGCTTGGCAGATTTGGAGGTGTGAAGGCAGAACACTCACGCAGGACAAGGAAGATGTACACCTCAACAATTCTGCGTTTCCGCGCATCCTAGAACTCGCGCGCGAAGAGGGACTGATGTCCCTAGATCCATTGGGGAGCTGGAGCGACGAGAGTGGATCTTGAATGTTCGAAGGAAGTCGGGAGTCGTGGTATGAGGAGCCTCTCGGAGGCAACGCGGTTCCAACAAAGCCGCGATCGTCGACTCTTAATGCGCACGATCGAGGCGACGTTGGCTCGAATCCAACAAGGCGCTTTGCACCCACCTCGGTTGCATACCCCGACTGGAAAGCAGCTGAAGACAAATTCAAGTGTCCTTACCACGGCAGAGGCTATGACGGTAAAGGAATCAGCTTTGAAGAACCGGCGCCAAGACCGATGGATCGTGCCGCGCGGCTCCTCCGTTGTTGGAACTTCCCCCATTGAAGCGCTTCGCCTTTACGCGGAACGGTTTGTGCCGGATGCGGAATTGGAACGCACAACCTACGCCCGTCTCCAAGTGTCAAAGCAGAGGGGTACTGGTAACTTGCGTGATCTGTCTGTTCCGTGGTAAACATTTATGAACTGTTGGCAGTAATCCGTGTATAGATTTGAAATGGCTACGCCAGAACATTCTCGCGCACGAGCAAGCTTGGCGTCTTGGTGCCGGATAGCCGTTATTGTTCTAGCCGTCTGTTCCCTCACGGCAAGCCTTGCGACTCGTTATACTGGGCTGGGTCCGGAAGTCCAGAAGGTAGCGGCGGTAAAATCCCAGTCTCTGGATGTCCAGCGGCAGCGCCTTCTTAGCAACGCACTCCAGTGGACGACTCCTGCTTCCACTTTCACTTTCTTTCAACCACCGCGGCCTTCCGTTTTTGCGGTCCCGGTGTTCGTCCCATCTCCGAACCTTACCTCCGAAAGCTGGCTTTATAACCGACCCCCTCCTTTCTGCTGACTTTCCGTCGTTTGCAGCCAGTCACTGTTTTTGAACTCAAACCCAGTCATTGAAATTGGCTGAGGCGGCTCCGCTTGAACGCGAGGTTCAAGCGCTGCTTGATCGAGTTTGAGCCCAGTGCAAAAATCCGTCACGTCAGAGTTCCGGCACCGTTGAGTCAAGTTTCGCATTGTCCGGCGCGACTCCGTTAGGGGCGATTTTGCGGTCCGGTAAACGGACCACACCTTCGACTCTTGTTGGGGAGGGCCGCATAGGGGTTTGGTAGACAGATTTGTCCTGTGGGGGTTAGCTCGGTTCGCGAAAGGAAACGTGCATGGCCATTAAGTCTTTGCTGACGGAAGAAGATCTCGATGCTCTTCGCCAGTTTGACACTTGCATGGTCTCGAATGCGATCGACTCGTCAAATGTCAGGCTGCGTAACACTGGATTTGCGGATGGCAGTATTCAGTGCATGTTCCAAGATGCTCCACCCACGGTGGGATATGCGGCCACGGCTCGCCTTCGAAGCGGGGAACCGCCAATCGGGGGCGGCAGCTTTCATGATCGTGCCGACTTCTGGAACAGCATCCTCCAAATTCCCTCGCCTCGCATCCTGGTTTTGGAGGACATGGACGAGCCGCCGGGTCGGGGGGCGTTTGTGGGTGATATGCACGCCGCAATCATTAAGGCGCTGGGATGTGTCGGGTACTTAACCAACGGCGCCGTGCGTGAGTTGCCCGCTGTACGCACAATGGGTGTGCAGTTGTTTGCCGGGAGTGTTGCGGTCTCTCATGCCTATGCCCACATCTTCGATTTGGGAGCCGTCGTCAAGGTCGGCGGCATGGAAGTCCACCCAGGAGATTTGCTGCACGGCGACCGCCACGGAGTGCTGACTGTTCCAATGGAATCTGCAACTAAGATTCCCGAGGTTGCGGCTCGGTTGCAGCATGTGGAACAAACGGTGATCGACTTTTGCCGATCAAGCGCCTTCTCGGTTGGCAAGCTGCGCGAAATCATGAAAGCGACACGTTAGTAACGGCCATAAGATTTTGCACTCTTGGAACATTGCTGGCTGCGAACGCCAGAGAAAGCTGGTTAAAGAGACTCGATGAGTGAGAGCGGCAATCGATCCGGCAAAGTATCAACACGAGGCATCGGATTTTCAAAGCTGATCGTGCTTGCCAGCCTGGTGGCTCTGGCGGTCGAATTCGTCGCTTGTTCGGGGAGCGAAGATCGGCGTGTTCGGGCGAGTGAACCGACGATTACGGTGGGCGTTACAAAAGTGGTGCGCAAGTCGCTAGGTCGAGAAATCAGCCTGTCCTCCGAGTTGGTGCCTTTCCAGGAAATTGATGTGTACGCGAAGGAATCGGGTTACGTCAAGAAGTTACTCGTCGACTACGGAACCCGGGTAAAGGCCGGCCAAGTAATGGCGATCTTGGAGATTCCAGAGCTGGAGGCGCAGCTTCAGGAAGATCAGGCGGGAATCAAGAATGCAGTGAATCAAGTCAGCCGGGCACAGCATGAGTTGTACCGGTATCAGGCACAGTACAAGGCGCTTCACCTGCAATATACGCGTCTGAATGAGGTGTCCGAGAGTCAGCCCGGAATTGTCGCGCAGCAGGAAGTGGATGATGCACAGGGGAAGGATATGGCGGCATCATCTCAGGTAGATGCCGGCCAGGCGGCTCTGGAAGCGGCCCAGAGCCAGCTGTCGGTGACTAAGGCAAGACTGGTTCATGATCAGAGCCTGTTTGACTATTCGAAGATAACGGCTCCATTTCCCGGAGTAGTGACGGAGCGCTACGCGAACCTCGGCACGCTGGTGCAGGCGGGTACAGGTTCGAGCACGCAAGCAATGCCAATTGTCAGGCTATCCGCAGGACGATCTTTTCCGGCTGGTGATTCCGGTTCCGGAATCTTACGTTCGATATATCCACGTCGGCGATCGCGTGGACGTTCGCGTGCCGTCGCTCAACCGGACGTTCCCGGGCAAGGTAGCGCGGTTCTCGGTGGATGTGAAGGAAGAGACGCGAACCATGCACACCGAGGTTGACGTTCTCAATCCAGATCGGGTGCTGATTCCGGGCCTGTACGCCGATGCCGACCTGACACTTGAGCACAAGGAAGATATCCCTTCCGTGCCCTTGCAGGCGCTGAACCACGAGAATGATAAAACCACCGTCTTTGTGGTGAACGCGAATGGTGAGATCGAGGATCGTCCGGTAAGTCTCGGGATTCAGACTGCCACCGACGCCGAAGTGGTCGCGGGCCTAACTGAAGGAGAACAGGTCGTCGTCAGCGATCGCAGCGGATTGAAACCGGGGGAGAAGGTTCATCCTCAGACGGTGCAGATCATGCAATATCACGAGAGTAACTAGGAGTAAGTGGAGGGATGGGTGTCTCGCCCGTCTGTCGGGTGGAGACGCCCGGCTGTCCACTAGATAAGTTAGCGGCGTCAAGTGAGTGCAAATGTCACGTTTTTCGATACGTAACCCGTACTTCATCGTCGTCATTTGTCTGGCGCTGATGGTGATCGGCGTGACCAGCCTGGTGCGCATGCCGGTGGATTTGTTTCCTACCATCAATCTTCCTGAAGTTGTGGTCGCTACTTTCTACTCTGGTATGCCTCCGCAGGACATTGAAACGGATATTACCGATCCTCTGGAGCGATTCTTCACGCTGGCCAGCGGGATCGACCACATGGAATCGCGTTCGCTGTTGGGTGTGAGCATTATCAAAGTCTACTTCCAGCCCGGGACCGACGCGGATGCGGATGTAACGGAGCTCTCGAATCTTGCTTTGGCTGACTTAAAGCGGCTTCCCCCCGGAACCTTGCCGCCGGTTGTGCTCAAGTTCGATGCTTCCAGTCTGCCGGTTTGTCTGGTCACCCTCAAGGGCGAGGGGCTCGAATCAGACGCAGACTTCACGACATTGGGCAATTCACGATCCGCAATCAGATCGCGGTGGTCAAGGGAGCGGAGATTCCCCCGCCGTTTGGCGGCAAGTACCGCCAGATCATGGTGTACGTCGATCCCTACAAGCTGTCGTCCCGGCAGTTGAGTCCGATGGATGTGGTACATGCCGTGAACGACTCAAATCTGATTCTTCCTGCGGGCGACGTCAGGATGGGACCTTACGATTACTACGTTTACTCCAACAGCCTGGTCAACAACATGGAGGAACTGGGCAAGGTTCCGATCAAGACGGTCGGGAGCTTCCTGGGTTTCAGTGAACGATCTGGGCAAGGCCGAGGACGCCAATCAGATCCAATACAACGTGGTGCGCGTCGACGGACAAAGGTCGGTCTATCTGCCGATCATGAAGCAGGGTGGCGACACCAACACTATCCAAGTGGTGGACGGCATTCGCGACATGATCGGCCATCTCTACGACATCCCCAAACAGCTCGATGGCCACCGTGGTGTTTGACCAGTCGGCTTTCGTGAAAGAAGCGATCAACACCTTGCTTCACGAAGGCCTGATCGGGCTGATTCTTACCAGCCTGATGATCTTGGTATTCCTAGGAAGCTTCCGGGCGACGTCCGCCGTGTTCCTGTCCATCCCGCTTTCGGCTCTGGCCACATTCGTCGTCCTGTACATGATGGACAGCACCATCAACACGATGATCCTCGGGGGCCTGGCGCTGGCCTTTTCACGGGTGATCGATAACTCTGTGATCTCGCTCGAAAACATCTACCGCCATCTGGAGATGGGCGCCACGCCGGAAGGTGCCGCCGAAGCCGGAGGCACCGAAGTAAGTCTCGCGGTTCTGGCCGCGACGCTGACCACTGTCGTAGTGTTTTTTCCGGTGACGTTTCTCTATGGTGTCAGCAAGTTTCTTTTTTCGGCTCTTGCACTGGCGGTTGTGATCTCGCTCTTCGCCTCCTACCTCGTTGCCATGACGGTCATTCCCCTGTTCTGTTCGCGTTTTCTCAAGGCGGTGCCTCTCAGCGGTGGGCACGGAAAAACAGAAAACGAGCACGAAGTTGAACCGACGGTCACGGCGTCCTGGTGGGACCGGTTCAATGCCGGCTTCAACCACCGGTTCAACCAGTTACTGGATTATTACGAGTACTGGGTGCGGCGTGCGGTGAAGCGTCCGGGGCTGACGGTAGCGATTTTGAGTGGAGTATTTGTGGCCAGCCTGGGGATCTATCCGCTGCTGGGGCTGGCGTTCTTTCCGCAAACGGACGCGGGGCAATTCACCATCAATCTGAAAGTGCCGACCGGGACGCGGATTGAAGTGACGGAACAGTATGTGGCCAAAGTGGAAGATCTGATCCGTCGGACCGTAGGGGCGAAGGATCTGAAGATGGTGGTGTCGAATCTGGGAGTGGTGCCGGACTTCTCGTCGCTGTACACGACCAATGCGGGGCCGTACACGGCAACGATCCAGGTGGCGTTGCAGGAGTCGCACAGCCGGAGCAGTTTCGAGTACATGGACTTGGTGCAGAAGACAATGGCGAGCGAGTTTCCGGACGTGCGGACGTTTTTCTCCAGCGGATCGATGGTGGATGCGGTGCTGAACATGGGGATGCCGGCGCCGATTGATGTGCAGGTGAGCAGTCCGGACATGCAGCAGATATACGGGATCGCGCAGGAGTTGGCGGGCCGGATACGGAGTCTGCCGGGAGTGGGAGAGGTGTATATCCCGCAGGATTTGAACTATCCGGCGTTGCGGCTGGATGTAGACCGGGTGCATGCGGGGGAGTTGGGGCTGACGCAGAAGGATGTGGTGGACAACGTGATCACGGCGCTGAATTCGAACTACATGATCGCGCCGAACTACTGGGTGGACCGCAAGAGCGGCAACGACTACTACCTCACCGTCCAGTATTTCGAAAAGGATCGACCGTCGATTCACAATCTCGCGGACCTGACCAATATCCCGATCCACGCGCCCAACCTAAGGCAGCCGACGACGTTGGACACAGTCGTAAAACTGGAAGATATTCAAACGCCCACGGAAGTGGACCATTATCAAATCCAACGAGTCGTGGATGTGTACGTGACGCCGGCAACCGAAGATCTCGGGAAAGTCTCCGACGAAGTTGCGCGCCTCATCCCGAAACTCAAGGCTCCGGAGAACGTGCGCATCAATATGCGGGGCATGGTGCAGGGGATGAACGCATCGTTCCGCAGCTTTGCCGTCGGTCTTTCGCTCTCGGTCATCCTGCTCTACCTGATCCTCGTCGCGCAGTTCAAGTCGTTCAAAGATCCCTTCCTTATCATGCTCGCGATTCCAATGGGCTTCATCGGGGTGTTAATTATTTTGCCCTTAACGGGCACAACTCTCAACGTGATGTCGCTGATGGGAATCTTAATGTTGGTTGGAATCTCGGCATCGAACAGCATTCTGATCGTCGAATTCACCCACCGTCTGGAAGACCAGGGTAAGACAGTCGAAGAGGCTGTGATCACATCTTGCAGAGTGCGCCTCCGGCCCATCCTGATGACTTCCTTGGCAACGATTATTGGGATGGTCCCGATGGCGCTGAAACTGGGCACGGGAAGCGAACAGTACGCTCCCTTGGCGCGCGCCATCATCGGCGGTTTAACAGTTTCCGTGGTGCTTACGGTGTTCATTGTGCCGGCAGCGTATTTGCTTGCGTACCGCAGTCGGCAGGCTGGATAAGGAACTATGCCAGGTTTCTCAATTCGCAACCCGTTTTTCATCATTGTCGTTTGCCTGATGCTGGTGGTGATCGGGGTAACCAGCCTGGTGCGCATGCCGGTGGACTTGTTTCCATCCATTAACCTGCCCGAGGTCGTCGTGGCTACGTTTTACTCTGGCATGCCGCCACAGGACATTGAGACCGATATTACCGATCCCCTGGAACGATTCTTTACCTTGGCCAGCGGCATCGACCACATGGAATCTCGCTCGCTCTTGGGCGTGAGCATCATCAAGGTCTACTTCCAGCCGGGAACAAACGCCGACGCTGATGTGACCGAGCTCTCGAATCTTGCTTTAGCCGATCTCAAGCGTTTGCCGCCGGGCACGCTGCCGCCGGTTGTGCTTAAGTTTGACGCCTCCAGTCTTCCCGTGGCGTTGGTGCCGGTCAAAGGGCCGGGGCTCAACGAAACACAGCTCCACGACTACGCGCAATTCGCAATCCGCAATCAAATCGCGGTGGTTCCTGGAGCCGAGATTCCTCCTCCGTTTGGTGGCACATATCGCCAGGTGATGGTGTACGTCGATCCCTACAAACTTGCGTCCCGGCAGTTGAGCCCGATGGATGTGGTCGATGCGGTGAACGATTCCAACTTGATCTTGCCGGCCGGCGACGTGAAGATGGGACCCTACGATTACTTCGTATATTCCAACAGTCTGGTCGACAACATGGACCAGTTAGGCAAGGTTCCCGTAAAGACGGCGGGCACCTCGTGGGTCACGGTCAATGACATTGGCCGGGCGGAAGATTCCCACCAGATTCAATACAACGTGGTACGGATCGACGGCCAGAGATCGTGTTACATCCCCATCATGAAACAAGGCGGCGATACGAACACCATCGCCGTCGTAAATGGAGTTCGTAAGCTGATTCAACATCTGTATGACATCCCGAAACAGATGTCCGCCAGTCTGGTCTTCGATCAGTCTGTTTATGTTAAAGAAGCATTGAAGACCGTACTGCACGAGGGCATTATCGGTCTGGTTCTGACGAGCCTGATGATCCTCATTTTCCTGGGGAGCTTCCGGGCAACTACGGCGGTGTTGCTTTCGATTCCGCTTTCGGCTCTGGCAACGTTTGTGATTTTGTACATGGCCGGCAGCACCGTGAACACCATGATTCTCGGCGGACTGGCGCTAGCCTTTTCGCGGGTGATCGATAACTCGGTGATTTCGCTCGAAAACATCTACCGGCACCTGGAGTTAGGCGCTGCACCCATGGTTGCCGCCGAAGTTGGCGGGCGGGAAGTAAATCTGGCAGTACTGGCCGCAACCCTGGTCGACGTGGTGGATTTCTTCCCAGTCACGTTTCTCTACGGAGTTAGTAAGTTCCTTTTCTCCGCGCTCGCGCTTGCGTTCTGTCTGTCTCTATTAGCCTCATTTGTCGTGGCCATGACGGTGATTCCATTGTTTTGCTCTCGCTATCTAAAGGCGATGCCAGCTGGCGGAGGGCACGACCAGAAAGGCGAGTATGAAATCGAGCCGGTCTCGGCCGTGGGTAAGTCATGGTGGGACAGGTTCAATGCCGGGTTCAACCGGATGTTTAACAAGGTCCTCGATTTCTACGAGTACTGGGTCAGGCGGGCGGTGATTCGTCCCGGCCTCACGGTCATAGTGTTGAGCGGAGTGTTCCTGGCCAGCCTAGCAATCTATCCGCTGCTGGGGTTGGCCTTCTTCCCGCAAACCGATGCCGGACAGTTCACCATCAACATGAAAGTTCCGACCGGCACTCGCATCGAAGTCACCGAACAATACGTGGCCAAGGTCGAAGAGTTGATTCATCGCACGGTGGACGCGAAAGACTTGAAGATCATCGTGTCGAACATTGGCGTGATGCCGGATTTTTCTTCTCTGTACACGACCAACGCCGGGCCCTACACGGCGACCATCCAGGTGGCCTTGCAAGACTCACACCGGCAGAGCAGCTTCGCGTACATGGATTTGGTGCAGAAGAAGATGGCGAGCGAGTACCCAGATATACGGACGTTCTTCTCCAGCGGTTCGATGGTCGATGCGATCCTGAACATGGGGATGCCGGCGCCGATCGACATCCAAGTGAGCGGTCCGGTACTTTCACAGATCTACGGTGTGGCACAAGATCTCGCCGGCCAGATACGGAGTGTGCGCGGTGTAGGCGAGGTCTACATACCGCAAGACATGAACTATCCGGCTCTACGGCTGGATGTGAACCGGGTGCATGCGGGCGAACTGGGGTTGACCCAGAAAAATGTGGTGGACAACGTGATAACGGCGCTGAACTCGAACTACATGATCGCGCCGAACTACTGGGTAGACCGCAAGAGCGGCAACGACTATTACCTGACGGTGCAGTACTTTGAAAATGGACGAGCAGCGATCCACAACATGGTCGATTTGGGCCAAATCCCTCTACGAAATCAGTCAGGTGCGAGCCCGGATATGAGTTGTGGCCTGACGCGAACGGCCAGAGGCGGCGCTGCAACACCTTCGTGGGCTTGCGGACAGAATGTGCCGGGGGCGGGCGGTCAATCCGCGCATGGCAGTAGACCTACTACCGTTCTCGATAATGTGGTCGACGTAAAGCATGTGCAGACGCCCACCGAAGTCGATCACTACCAGATTCAGCGCGTCGTGGACGTCTATGTCACTCCGTCCGGCGAAGACCTCGGCCGGGTCACCAGTAACATCCGGGGCATCCTCGCCAAAGCGAATATCCCGGGAAACATGCGCGTAAATCTGCGCGGCATGGTTGAAGGAATGCAGGCTTCATTCAAGAGCTTTGCCCTGGGTTTCCTTCTCTCCTTCGTTCTGCTGTTTCTGATCCTTACCGCCCAGTTCAAATCGTTCGTCGATCCCTTCCTAATAATGCTGGCCATACCGATGGGATTCGTGGGCGTGCTGATCATTCTGCCCCTCACGCACAGCACATTGAATGTGATGTCTCTCATGGGGGTACTCATGCTGGTTGGCATTGCCGACTCCAATAGCATCCTGATCGTGGATTTCGCTCACAAACTAGAAGCAGATGGTCTAACGCCGACCGATGCGGTCATCACCGCCTGTCGAGTGCGGCTGCGGCCAATCCTGATGACTTCGCTGGCCACGATAATTGGAATGATCCCGATGGCGATGAAGCTGGGTACAGGCGCCGAGCAGTACGCACCGATGGCGAAGGCCATCATCGGAGGACTCACTTCGTCGGTTCTTCTGACTATTTTTATTGTGCCGGCGGCTTATCTGCTGGTCTACGGCAAACGCGGCGCGAAGCCTGCCCCGAATACAACCTTGGAGACGACGGAATAATGGATGAGATTGTCTTACGGCGAATAAATATTATATTGCCAATCTTCCTCGCTCTGGTTACGCCGGTTTGCAGCGGCGCGCAGGGAGTACTCGGTACGGGAACAGCATCCGGGCTACCTTCGGCGCCTATACCACAACAAACGACTACGCCTGTCCATTCGAGCGTACTCATGGCGGGTTCGAAGAACCAGGCTCCGCAGGGCAATCAAGGGGCGCCCACCCCCTTGTCTCTGAAGGATGCGCAGGCGCTGGCCTTAAAGAATAATCCGCAAATCTCGGTTGCACGGCTGACCGCGCTTGCGTCGCAGCAGGTGACGCGAGAAGTCCGGTCGGCTCTATGGCCTACCGCGACCGTCGATCTCACCGCAGTGGATGCCAACCCCGGTACGCGGATCACCGCCGGTGCACTCAACAATCCGATCATTTATCAGCGCGCCGCTGCGGGTGCGATGGTGAGTCAGCTCATCACTGACTTTGGACGCACGACCAACTTAATCTCCAGTGCCAATCTGGCTGCTAAAGCGGAAAACCAAAATGCAGCGGCCACCAAGGAGCAAATCTTGCTGGCCGTGGATCAAGCTTTCTACAATGCCTTGCAATCGCAAGCCGTACTAACCGTGGCTCAACACACGGTGGCCGATCGGCAAACGGTTGCGGACCAAGTGGGTGCTCTCTTCAAGAATAAGTTGAAGTCGGAGCTCGATTTCAGCTTTGCGAATGTCAACCTGGCACAAGCCAAACTGCTGCTTCTAGACGCGCAAAACAACGAGAATGCTGCCCTGACATCGCTTTCGGAGGTGCTCGGATTTTCGAGTCTGCAGAACTTCCAGCTCGCAGAGGATACAAGCGCGATCAGCCCTCCGCAAAGCAATGTGGATGATCTGATTTCTACTGCTTTCTTGATGCGGCCGGAAATCCTGTCGCTTGAATTCCAGGTTGAATCGGCGAAGAAGTTCCACACCGCCGAACGGGACTTATTCTTTCCGGATATTCAGGCGATCGGCGCGGTGGGAGACACGCCCGTGCGGAATCCCATTATTTCTAGTTGGTATGGGGCGGTGGGCGTGAACGTTGAAATCCCAGTATTCAATGGGTTTCTGTACTCGGCAAGGACCCGGGAGGCCGCACTCAAAGCGCAAGCCGTTCAGGAACGCTTGCGTGATCTTCGCGACCGGATCTCACGCGATGTGCGTACGAGCTGGCTCAACGCCACCAATACTTACGATCGGCTGGCGGTTACGCAGCAACTGTTAGAGCAAGCTAATCTCGCGCTGGATCTCGCGCAGGCACGATACAAGTTGGGGCTGGGTTCGATTGTCGAATTAAGTCAGGCGCAGCTGCAGCAGACGCAGGCTGAAATCAGCAATGCGCAGGCGGGATATGACTACCGGCTTGCCCTGGCAGTCCTGCAATATCAGACGACCGGCTTCTAGGAAAAGCCTGGTTTTGATAACGAGAAACGCGATCGTTGTGGGGGCGGTTCCCCTCAGATTGTCTTCAGAGGAAAGCAGATGGCCTGGTCATAGGGCGTCAAGTGGTGCAATTCGTGAAGACACGGAAGAAGAAACAATCATCCTTTACGACGCGCCAAGGAGTACTACTCGTCCTTGTACTCGGTACCTTTGCTTTTATTGTGGTTTATTTGGCCTATTACGTCCAGGTAAATTTAGGTTGGCAGCTGCCGTAGCAACATCCGCCTGCTTTCTTGTGGAAGCTAGCCTGTAGTGAGCGGTTGTATGAACGGGATGCTGCTGGTTTCGTGTTGTAGCAGTATTGGCTGTGATCTTCGCGCTTGAGCGAAGTCTGATTTGGTTCGCACCCGTCGCCGTAGTGGCAATGATTCTCGGAGTCCTTATGAATCGCTCAACGACTGCATTCATTCACAAGGACTGCGGGCCAGAGCCGAGAGTTCCCCGTTCGCGGGGACGTGAGAACAGTTGCGAAGGATCTCGAAATCGGACACAAGGCGTCCGCGGAAATAGCTGCTCAAAAGTGAATTCCGGTTTTGCCGGTTAAAGGACATCCAGACTTGATCCCATTTTTCTTGTATCTCGTTGCGGGTGCTGTTACGGGATTCCACGTTTACATTTTGCTGATGTTGGCTGCGTTAGGAGCTCCTGTGGACCCGCTCGAACTTGTTTCTCTAGTGGGTTCCCTGGGTCTAATTGTTGCCGCTTATTTAAGCCTTTTCAAACCGCATGCGGCGGCGAGACTTGCTCTGCTCGCTTCGCTGGCAATATGGTGCTTTTATGGTCCAGCCATTGCCCGCACGGTCGGCTGGTTCTGAACTCGAATGATACTGCCATATCTAGCAACAGTGCTGTTGGCACTTGTCACCGCATACTCCGCCTTGGTGAGCTTTCGGCAACAGCGGGAGGGCAGCATTGCGACCTGGATCTTTCCAAGCGACACAAGGCGGTCTGCCCAAATAGCCGTTGGCATCTGCACCCTCGCACTCTTCCTCGGCGTGGCAGGGTGGCTCACCATCGATGCCCGGCATTCCATTCGTCATTCATCACGCTTTCTCATTCCTGAAGGGTACGTGGGCTGGGTGCGAGTCGAATTCCAAATTAAAGATGCTCCCCCTTTGCCTGTCGAGGAAGGAGAGTGTCTATTCAAGTTTCCGGCATCCGGCCTATTGAGGACGTCTTCATCAGAAGAATACGGATGGGCCAAAGACCACTACTTCTACTATTCCGAAAAGGGTGCGCGGATATTGCGTGATTCGGGTCCAAGTAGTGAGCGCCTGATCTGGGGAAAAATCAACGGTGAGGAGTCTGGTTCGCAGGGCAAGAGAAAGTATGAGGAATTCTTCGTCGGAACGGAGCAGCAATTTCGAGAGCAACCGAGGTGAGAGCCGAGCGTCTTGGCTGGTGCCGGACCTTGGACGCCATCAGGAAAGCCACAATCCGAATTGAGATTGGGTGAGATGAAGAGCGTAGCCGACGAGTGGGTAGAGAAACAAGGCAACCGAATTCAGCACGAAGACGGTTGGAAACTCGGTGACACCCCTCAGACCTGGGGGGTCTGGTTAGTAATCCCGCCCAAAACCGAGCAAACCCCGCGCCAGTAGCGGCGTTCAGCCATTATACAGCGGTTATACACCCGTATAATCCTTGATGTGGCCGATGCAGCTGCAATTGAGAATGCCGCAGCATCGGTCGAACGGGAGTTTGGTCCAATCGTCATCGGGTGAACAATGCCATGGCTTCTGTGTTTCCACCCGTGATCCACCCGAGAGCCGCAATCTACGGCTGCGAGATCGCGGTGAAGCTCTCCAGTGAGGCCTGGCGAGCGCGCAACTCTCTCAGTTCCTCTTCGCCGAGCTTTTCGGCGCATCCTGCCACCGTCCGCATTCCCTGCTCGACGAGTATCCGGCGAAACTCCGCGTCGGGCGTCGAAGCGGCGATGTCACCGAGGGCTCGCAGCAACCGCAAGCTGACGGCTACGTCCGTCTTCGCATACATGCGGATCTGCTCCAAGGCTGCCTCTAGCAGGCGCTCGAAGTGGATCCATCCAATGCTGGCGCGAACGATGCCCGGCGGATCGTAGAGCAGATCCTCCGGCGGCTCTCGGGACGCGAAGCGGATCAGAATGCGGCTCAACTGATCGACGCAGTTGATGGCGGTAGTGGGGTCATTCACGGCGGGCGAGATCGCCTTCAAGGCAACATCGACAATCTGCAGGACGCCAAACTCCACGTCCTGTTGCAAGGTTCTGGTCGGGCCGAAGTCGAAGGCGGCCAGCAACTCGGCGGTTCCTTCGGGGGGCAGGCGGTTCCCCTTGGAGACCATCATCAGCGGGATTCCCGCCGGAACGAAGTGGCCGACCCGGCGCAGAACGCGGATAGTGACGTGATAGTGCTTCGCCAGGGCTACCAGCCGTCGCGTATCGACGAAGCGGATGTAGCCGGAGATCATCGCTGATAATGGCCACCTCGCTCGGGTTGGGTCGGAGCGGTTCAGCATCCTTCACGTGGTGGTTCAGCAGGTGCGGCCAGGGCATAATCTCATCGATCATGGCTTCCGTTTCTTCCGCGATTCTGTCGACGATGTGATTCACGCTGATGGCCTGCGAGATGTGGTGAATGAAAAAGAGCAGCAAACCGACGCAGACCAGCGCCAGCACCATCGCACCCAGGACGGTGGCTACTGGCGCAAAGGGCTGAGGGAGCGAGCGCGCCGCCGGAAGCGCCGCCATGCAGTACAAGAAAGTGCCGAGGAAGATACCAAGCGTCCATTGCGTCACGCGGTCTCTGGTAAAGCCGACGATGATGCGCGGGGAGAACTGCATCGATGCCAGGGTGAGCGTCATCAGCAGGATGGCGAACACGATCGACACTACCGTCATGATGGAGGCGGCGATGCCCGCCAGAATGACTTGAGCGACTTGCGGGTCGGCGTGCGAGGGGAATAGGACGGTGGGCACCCACGTGCTGGTGACCGGAAACTCCTCTTCCAACCACGACAGGAACGCGCCCGCGCAACCCAGCGCCACCGCGATGGTCAGGGGGCGGATCAAGAAGCCGCCACGCAGGTTATACATAGCGTGGCGAAGCGTCAACGGCAGGCTCTTCCTCATGGCTCTATCTGTTCAAGTGTAGTGGGGCAGACCCGCGCGTACACAGAAAAAACGGGAAGACTGCCAGGTCCCGCCTCAGCCTGAACTGGCACATCGAGAGTCTTGCCCTCTGGGCCGTTCTCTTCGCGATACTTTATGTCGCATGATTACGCTGCAATGGTGTCTGCTTGGTTGGTTTTGCCTGCCGTTTGCATCGTTTCGCGGCAGAAAGTCCACAGGAGGAGCATAGCGACGGGCGTCCTAGCCAGAAACCGTTCACTCGTAGCGCAACGCCTCCACAGGATTTAGTCGCGAGGCTTTTATGGCAGGATAAATCCCAAAGAATAGCCCGACGCTCATCGAAGCGGTTACAGCAGCGATGACCGACCATAGCGGCACCGCCGAAGGCAAACTTGGCAATAGCTTATTGATCAAGAAGCTGATCCCCGCTCCCAGCGTGACGCCGATGATTCCCCCAGTACCCGTCAGGGTGACGGCTTCTGTGAGGAACTGGCGGACGATATCCCGGCGCCGGGCGCCGATGGCCTTGCGCACTCCGATTTCACGCGTGCGTTCGGTGACCGACATGAGCATGATGTTCATCACGCCAACTCCACCGATAAGGAGCCCGATGGAACTGATCACGACCACGGCAATGGCAATCGCTCCCGTGATCTGACGGAATTGGCGCGCAATCTCCTCCGAACTGGAAATCGAAAAATTATTCGGCTTATCGGTCCCAACCCGTCTGCGCCGCCGCATCAGGCCGATGATTTCGTCCTCCGCTTGGGCCTTTCTACCCGGAGACGCTTGTGCGCCAATGAAGTGTTCGTCGTCCTGCGGATTATGTTTGCGGTACGCCGTGTAGGGCACGACCACAACTTTGTCCGCCGATTCATCTTTAAAGAGCTGGCCTTTGCGCTTCTCCAGCACGCCGACGACCCGGTAGAGAGCGCCTCCGACCTCGATGGACTTGCCCAGCGGGTCTTCCGCGTGGAACAGTCCCTCCGCCAAGTCGTGACCGATTACCGCCACATCCATGTGATTCAGGTTTTCCGCTTCGGTAAAGAACCGGCCTTTCTCGGGGTTCGCGTTGTAGACCCATTCGTAGGACGGAATGGTACCAGTAAATTGAATCCCGTAGACCTCGTTCTTTTGGTATCGCGCGGGCACCACGGTGAAGGGCTTGCCCGGTTCTATCCGTGGGGAGATCTCCACCGTCACATCCTTCACGTCGGGGCACTCATCCCGAATCGCCATGGTGTCTTCGTAGGTCAGCGGCTTGCGGTTGCGTTCTTCCGCCGTGAGGTTGCCTCGGAAACCGAAGTCCCAGCGAAAAACGAACAGCGTATCGGTGCCGTATTGATCGAGAAAGCCGCGAATATCTCGATCCAAACCCACCATAATGGAGGCTACGGCCACCATGGCCATGATCCCGATGACCACACCCAAGACAGTCAACAGCGACCTCGTCTTGTGCTGGCGAAGGGAATCAAACGCCATGCGCGTGCTTTCGCTGATTTCAATCCGCACGGTTGAAACCTCTGTAACGATTCAAACCTCTAAGTTTCGAAGCGCAGGGCCTCGATGGGATCCAGTTGGGCAGCCCGGTATGCGGGGTACAACCCAAAGAACAATCCCACGGTGGTCGATACCGCAAGCGACAAAAGCACCGCGCCGATTGGTACTTGAGATGGCACCGGCGTGAGCACTCTTACCAGCGTGGATAGAAGATAGGCAATGGCAATGCCGATCGCGCCTCCCACGGCTGCCATCACCGCGGATTCCACCAGGAACTGCATCAGGATGTCGCGTCTTCGCGCGCCCAGTGATTTGCGCACGCCAATCTCGCGGGTACGCTCCGTCACACTGGCCAGCATCACATTCATGATCACCACGCCGCCGATGACCAGGAACACCGAAACCACTCCGACCATGGTCTTGGCGATGGCGCCAGTCAGGTTATTCCATAAGCCCATAATTGTGTCAGACGCCAGAATGCCAAAATTGTCATCAGCTATGGGATCGAGATGGCGGCGGCCGCGCATCATGGTGCGGGCTTCATCCTCGGTCTCCTGCATCCACGCCGGGCCGCGTCCCTGGATGTTGATGGCCATATCCAGTCCCTGCCCGCGTTCGCCATAGTGTTTCAAGAACGTCCGGATCGGGATGTAGACAAAATTGTCCTGGGATTGCCCGAAGACGGTTCCAATCGTTTTGGCTACGCCGACCACCAGGAAGCCGCGGCCATCGACGTAAATCGTCTTGCCGATGGGATCGACCGTGGGAAACAGCTTGCCGGCGATTTGTTGTCCGATAAAGGTGACCTCCGCTCTGCTCTTCATTGTCCGCATCCGTTATGTAGCGGCCGGTTTCGACTTCCTCCACATCCATATCGGCGATGTTGGCCGTCACCCCGCGGATATTAATGTCGTCCAACGCTTGTGTTCCCAGGCGGACTTTGCCGTTGGTTCGCGTCTCCAGGCCAACCGCGCGAGGCAGCCTCATGCCATCGCGCAGAGCCTCGTAGTCTTCCCAAGTGACATACCGGTTGCGACGCATCGCTTTGAACAAGTCCTGCTGATTGGTGATGATGGGGAAGCGAACCACGAGAAAGACATTGGACCCGAGATTGGCAACGCGATGCTCAATGTAAAGGTTCGCCCCGGTGATAATCGACACGACAAGGATGAGCACCGACACCGACAAAGTAATGCCCAGCAGCGTCAGCGCAGAACGCAGCTTGTGTGCGCGTAATGCTGCCAGAGCCTCGAACGCCGGGTCGCGGAACGCGGTGAGGTGACGCCAGAGTTGTTCTCCGGCTCGCGAGGCGGCAAACTTCCGGACGCTCCTCCGCGGAACCACCTGTTCCATCGTTGTCGGGTCTGTGCGGTCCACACTGTAATCGTATACGACGCTTGGCCGGAAATAGTTCCGCGCTGATGCCCTGATTGACTGCTCAAGGAAGGCGAACCGTGACGCTCGTCGTCTCTACTTCTCCCCTTCTACCACATAGAGGTAAGAGAGCGCGACGTGAGAATGCGGCCGCCAGCTGTTCCAGTTCCGGCACCTGAGAAGAAATTACTTCAAGCCGTCCACCACATACAGGTCAGAGAGCATGCGGCGATATCCGTAGACGTATGCCTTGCCGTCCGGCGTAGGCAGAATCGGGCCGACGTACTCCACTCCGGCGGGGTCAGGAGGCATCAGCTGTTTCCACAGGATTCTCTGTCCGGTATCGATGTTCAATTGATAGACTTTGGCGGGGAGGTCGCTCGGCCGGTAAACATACAGGCCCTTGGAATCCGCAGTCCAGCCGACCGGAACTTCCCCATCGCCGAGGCCCTTGATCGGGCGAGGCTCGCCCGCGGGAATGGGGTAGAAGTAACCCTTGCCGTCCGGACCGACCGCCGCAACCGCACGTCCGCCGGGAGATAAGGAGAATGTGAGCACGTCGATGCCTTCAGGAGTAATCGGCTGCGGCTTTGTGTCCTCCAAATCGAGCACGTAGAGCCGCGCGCCGTGACCAGCCTCGTTGCCGGACAACAGAATCCGCTTGCCATCGGGCAGCCACGCCGCCCGCCCGGTGTTGAATTGAGAAACGGTGCTGCGTGGCAGGGCTTTGGACTCGCCCGCCTTGGTAGGCAGAAGAAAAAGATCTGCAAGTCTATCCGGACGAGTGCAAAGGGCCCACTTTCCATCCGGCGACAAAGCCAACGAGGCCCCGTCGCCCAGACGGACGGCTGGTGACCCGTCGGTCTTTCTCAGGTAGACCGCGTAGCTTTCCCCTCCCGCTTCCCCTTCTTCCCGGAACAGGAGGGTCTGGCCATCAGGAGAAATGTCCGCTGGGTATGACCAGTCAAGCCAGGTAAAATCTCGTTCTGAAGTCTGGCCGGGAGCCCGCACGGTCATGCCGCGACGCCAGTTGTCACGGGTCAGCAGCACACGCCCGTCCCGCCACGTGTCCTGCAGGCTCAGATCCGCCGGAACCCGCGCCACCAAACGCTCGCTGCCCGACAGGCTCACGGCCAGGAGGACTCGATCCAGTCCCACCTTGGTGGCTGTGAACCAGATCTCATCGCCCTTGGGAGACCAAGCTAGACCCATGGCGCCTCCCGGCTGCTGGCTGGAGACAGTCCTCTGGTGGCCGGCCAGGTCCACGACGGCGACGGCGCCGATGGTATCGCCTTGCAGCGGGTGATCCACGAATGCAATCAAGTCGCCTTTGGGGGAGATTCGCGGATTGCTGATCCAACCGCCGGTTTCATAAAGCACCTTCCCGATAGGGTATTCCAGGCGATTGCGCCCCCCCACTTCATGCACTACGGCCAGGGCTGCACCATCGGGCGACCAATCAGCCCATTGCACATTTTCGAGTACCTCGCGCGGAGCACCACCCACGAGCGGCACTCGCGCCAGCGTCCCGGTATGGGTCATCGACTTCATTTGCCGGCTGTCGAGCAGCACCGCCATCTCCCCGGCGGAGGAAACGGCCAGGATCTCGGCGCCTGAGAGGCCCAACGAGCGCGACTCCGGACTCTCCGGGCGGGTACTGAACACCTCTACCGGCGCGCCCTCCCAAGCCGCGCTGTAAATCACCGTCTGTCCGTCGGGCGCGAGGCGCGCCATGCGAATGGTGCCGCGGCGATAGGTGAGCAGATGATAGACAGGCAGTATGGCTTTCGCCGTGTGCTGACCGAGGAAGAAGGCCGCGGTCGCAAGGGCGAACGTCACCAAAGTTGCGACAGCTATCCACTGCAGGCGATGACTTGTGATCGTGGCGGGTCTTTCACCCGATTTGCTGGCTGCCGCACTCACGGGCGACGGGACTTCACTGGCCGCTGCTGTGGTGCCGCGTCCGGAGTCCAACGCGCGTTTCAGACGCTTGAGGTCGTTGCGTACCTCGGCGGCTGTCTGGTAGCGCATGTCGAGATCTTTCTCCAGCGCCTTGTCGATAATTTCTTCCAGCTTTGGCGGAAGAGCGGGATTCAATTTGGATGGGGATGCCGGGGCCCGTTCCAGGATCGCGTGGAAAATTACCGCCGACGTGTTTCCATCAAACGCCCGATGGCCAGTCGCCATCTCGTAGAGCACGACACCGAGCGAGAACACGTCGCTGCGCGCATCCAGATCCTCGCCTCGAGCCTGCTCCGGAGACATATAGGCCACGGTCCCCACGGCGGAACCGGGGCTGGTGAGTTGCTCCTGGGAGACCGCCGCGGCCGTAGCCTCCAGCGCATCCTTGCGGCTCCCGCCGACCTTGGCCAGGCCGAAGTCCAACACTTTCGCCTGGCCCCGCTTGGTCAGAAAAACATTCGCCGGCTTTATATCGCGATGGATGATGCCCTTAGCGTGCGCTGCATCCAGGGCGTCGGCAATCTGAATTCCCAACTCCAGCACTTGTTCGGCCTTCAGCGCCTTGCCCTCGATGCGGTGCTTCAGCGTGTCCCCCTCGAGCAGTTCCATGGCGATGAAAGCCTTGCCTTCTTCTTCCCCGATGTCGTAAATGGTGCAGATGTTGGGATGATTGAGGGCCGAGGCGGCCTGAGCTTCGCGCCGAAAACGGCTCAAAGTTTGGGGATCTCGGGCTACTTCATCGGGGAGAAACTTGAGCGCCACAAAACGGTGCAGGCGGACATCTTCTGCCTTGTAGACGACGCCCATCCCGCCCCCGCCGAGTTTCTCGATGACGCGGTAGTGCGAGATGGTCTGGCCAATCATTCGGGAGATGCCTGGCTTTCGGGTCGCTTCATTCTACGGACGCGGCTGCGGCCAGTCAACGAATGGCGGCTCAGCGGTATTGTCCTAATTCGGCGTGTTGCCGCCGAAGTAGCGCCGGCATCCTTGCCGGCTGTCCCGAGAGCCTGCCCTGAGCTTGCCGAAGGGGGTCCTCGCCCTCGGCTCAGCGGGCATGATGCCCGCCGGACAGCCGCCGGGACGGCGGCGCGACAGTCGCCGCGCGCGGAATTAGGACACTACCCGGCTGGGGCGAGCGTGTCGAACCCGGAGAACTTGCTTTTGCAGGGGGGCACGCGGAAGCGGCGAGATAACTCCCGGTTGCTCGCTGCTTTACATCTTCCAGAGCCATCCAAGATGTTCGAAATCTCCCTCGGCTAAGAGCGGAGCCTGATCAAAGAAATGTTTACCCTTTGGGTCGGCGTTCCCGCCGAAAGTCAGCGCGGCTCGAACTTCGGGATTGGTGACGGTTCCGTTCTATACTGCGCGATATGGCGGAAAAGAAGACCGATCGTAGCGCCTGCCGTTTCACAGTTCAGCAAGCGAAAGACGGAAAGCCTTTCATTGCTGTACAACTTTACCGCGACACCATTCCGGTGCTGAGGGAAGTATCGTTTGGATTTGACCTGCTTCGAGGCACGCAGGTCGAGGACGCCAAGAGGCTCGCCGAGATGCTGAACGAGCAAGTCCTTGACATGTTTGTTACGACGGGAGAGAAAGCGCCTCCGGCATAGCGCGATGAAGCACCCGGCGCGGGCCCATCGTGCGATCAGACCTCCGCCCACCCTGCGCGAAAAGCGCGAAGAATTGAGGCACCCACTGCTTGGTTGTGCGGTCGGAAGGCTGGGCCACCGCGTAGAGCGCCGCTCTTTACGACTGCGCTCTATGGAACACGTAAAAGAAGACCGCCACGCAGAAGCAACCAAACGCCTCAATGAACGACGAGAACAGCACAACCGCGGGAACCAAATCCCGCAAGACATTGAGAAAGTTGAAGACGAACCTCCAGAGTAAAAGAGCTGTTATCAGAGTCGTCCCGACCAGGGCTAGCAACGCCGCATTTTTGAGTGTCATGGTCGGAGTATCAACATTGCCGGTGTCATCCGCAACTCCGGCTGCGGTAACCGAGAAAGCCTGAAACACAGGGGCACAGGGAAGCACTCGGGAATTCTTGGGGACTGACTTTAGGGACGAAGCACGTAGTTCGAAGCAACGTCGCGAAACGCCGCCAACTGTTTCGTCCGGGTAGCCTCGTCCCACCCCAGTTCTGAAGCCATCAAGTCCGCGACGGCGGGCGCCATGGCGAGGGCTGCGCGTGCATTCAAGAACAGCGCGCGGGTGCGCCGGGCGAGCGCGTCTTCCACGGTGCGGGCCATTTCGTGCCGCGCCGCCCAGATTACCTCCGCCTTCACGTAGGGCAGCGCCGCATGCAGCGGTTCGCTGAGCCGAGCGTCACTTGCGATGAGTTTGCGAATCTCGTAGGCGTCCGACCCGTAGACAGCCAGCGGTCCGAATTGTTTCGCCGCGTCTTCTTTCGTGGCGTCGTTTTTCGTAACATCGGTGAAGCCGTGGATGTGCAGGTGGTGCGTCACGCACGGTCTTTCCGGCAACTGCGCGAGCGTTGCCGCCTGATCGACGCAATCCTCGGCCATATGCCGATAGGTCGTCCATTTTCCACCGCAGACAGTGACCAGGCCGGAGCGATCGATGTTGATGAGGTGATCGCGTGACAGGGCCGCAGTCCTGACCACGCCGCTGGCGACGCCCGTAGCGCTGACCAGCGGCCGGATGCCGGCGAATACGCTCAACACATCGTCGCGCGTAGGCGCTTTCGCCAGATATTGCCCGGCGGTCGCGAGGATAAATTCGATTTCCTGCTCCATGGCGACCGGCTCGAGCGTTGCGGCTGCAATGGGCGTATCGGTCGTTCCGACCAGCGTGTGACCGTGCCACGGAATCGCGAACAACACGCGGCCATCGCTGGTGTGCGGAACCATGACCGCGCTTTCACCCTGCAGAAAACTCGAATCGAAGACCAGATGAATGCCCTGGCTGGGCGCAATCATCGGAGTAGCGGAAGGCTCTGCCCGGAGCCGAAGCAGGTCGCAGAAAGCGCCGGTGGCGTTGACCACAACCTTCGCGGATCGCGCGAAATTCGTTGCCCGTTTCGACATCGCGGGCGCTGACGCCATCTACAAATCCCTGCGCGTCTTTCGTCAGTCCCGTGACTTCGACATAGTTCAGCAACGTGGCGCCGTGCTCGAAAGCGGTGGCCACCATGTGGATGAGCAGCCGGGCGTCGTCGAATTGTCCGTCGTAGTAAACGGCGCCGCCGCGCAGGCCTTCGGTCTTCAGTGTGGGCAGATGTTCGAGCGTCTCTTCTCTGGAGAGAATGCGCGAGACGCCAAACCCGTACTTGCCGGCCAGCAACTGATACAGCTTCAAGCCGAGACCGTAGAATGGCGCCTCCCACCAATCGTAGTTCGGCACGACGAAAGCAAGATCGTGCACGATGTGGGGCGCGTTTTGCAGAAGCAGTCCGCGCTCCTTGAGCGCTTCCATGACCAGCCCGATATTGCCCTGCTCCAGGTAGCGCACGCCGCCATGTGCCAGCTTGGTGCTGCGACTGGAGGTGCCTTTGCCGAAGTCGCTCTGCTCGAGAAGCAGCACATCGTAGCCGCGCGTCGCGGCATCGATCGCAACACCTACGCCGGTGGCGCCGCCGCCCACGACAATCATGTCCCAGGCTTTGGGATGCGCTTCGATGCGGCGCCACATGTCGGTTCGATTCATAGCTGCACTCTTCGCAGTGAAACTACGCAGCGAAACCATGCAGTGAAGCCATGGTTGCCCCTGTGTTCCTCTGGGTCCTCTGTGGTAAAGATTTTGCTCTACGCCGATTCCACCCAGTCGAACGAGCGCGTCACTGCCTTTTTCCAAAAGCGATAAAGCCGCTCGCGAGATTCTTCATCCATCTGCGGCTCCCACCGCTGATCGACTGCCCAGTTGGCGACCAGTTCGTCGGTATCCTGAAAGAAGCCGACAGCCAATCCGGCGGCATAGGCAGCGCCGAGAGCCGTGGTCTCCTTCACCATCGGACGAACCACCGGCTTCGCCAGAATGTCGGACTGGAATTGCATCAGCAGATCGTTCACGACCATGCCTCCGTCGGCGCGCAACACGTCAAGCGTAATGCCGGAGTCTTCAGAAGGAACTATGGCCATAGCATCGACCACCTCGCGCACCTGGAACGCGGTCGCCTCCAGCACGGCGCGGGCGATGTGGCCCTTGTTCACGAAGCGGGTCAAGCCGGCAATCACGCCGCGCGCGTCGTCCTTCCAATACGGCGCATACAAGCCGGAGAAGGCGGGAACGAAGTAAACGCCGCCGTTGTCGCTCACGGTTCGGGCAAGCGCCTCAATGTCGGAACTCTTTTCAATGAGTCCAAGGTTATCGCGGAGCCATTGCACCAAGGCGCCGGTAATCGCGATGCTCCCTTCCAGCGCATAACATGCCGGCTTGGCGCCGAACTTATACGCCAACGTAGTCAGCAGACCGAAGTTCGAGAACACGGCTTTTTCCCCGGTATTCATCAGCATGAAGCAGCCGGTGCCGTAGGTATTCTTCGCCTCTCCCGGCTTGAAACAGGCCTGGCCAACCAGAGCGGCTTGCTGATCGCCGAGATCGCCGGCGATGGGAACTCCCGCAACGGCCGGCAGGTGCGCAGTGCCATACACTTCGCTGCTCGAAACAATCTTCGGCAGCATTTGAATCGGAATGCCGAAATCTTTCAATATGTCCCGATCCCACTGGAGCGTGTTGAGGTTCATCAGTTGGGTGCGGCTGGCATTGGTCACGTCGGTCACGTGCACGCCGCCATTCGGTCCACCGGTGAGATGCCAGATCAGAAAAGTATCGATATTGCCGAACAGCAGATCGCCGGCTTCAGCTTGTGCGCGTGCGCCCGCAACATCTTCGAGAATCCAGCGAATCTTGAGGCCACTGAAATAGGTAGCGAGCGGAAGCCCGGTCCGGGCGCGATAGCGGTCCTGTCCGCCATGCGCGGCGAACTCGGCCACCGCGGGAGCAACGCGCGTGTCTTGCCAGACAATCGCGTTGTAAACGGGCTTTCCACTTTTCTTGTGCCAGACGACCGTGGTTTCGCGCTGGTTGGTGATCCCGATCGCAGCCAGATCTTCCGGCCGCAGCCCGCGCGCTTCCATTGCTTCCTGGATGACACCATCCGTGCGGCGCCAAATTTCTTCCGGATCGTGCTCGACCCATCCCGGCTTGGGATAGATCTGCTCGTGCTCTTTTTGAGCTGTGCTGACGATGCGTCCGGAACGATCGAACACGATGAAGCGCGAGCTTGTCGTTCCCTGATCAATGGCGCCAATGTAGCTTGCCATTGCGGTGTTTCCTCTCGTTGCCCGACCCACGTGTGCTCCGCTGCTTCATGTCCTCTCAGTGACCAGACGACCAGCCTATTCTCCGCGCCATCAAAGACGCAAATGATGAGAATCAATAGAGATAGCTACGGACCGAGTGGGCGGCTATACTTTCGACGGTAACTCGGCCTACAGTAACTCGGCATGGATTCTATTGTAACTGCCAGATAGCACAACAGTGGCCTGCACCCAAAAACGGATTTGTGGCATCTTACGTACAGAGGGAGGTTTGCACCCCAGCAAACCAGGAACGTGGGGGTTCCTATGAAACATCTGGGAAAAATCATGCGGTCGGTGCAAGCCTTTGGCCGCGAACTGTCTCGCAAGTCGAATGCGGCTGAAGCGAAGCGCATGCCGGCAATCGGTGTCGCCTTGGGCGGAGGCTTTGCCCGCGGCATCGCGCACATTGGGGTGCTCAAGGTCCTCGAAGAAGAAGGCATCCCGGTTCGCATGGTTGCGGGCACCAGTGTAGGCGCAATCATGGGTGCCGCGTATTGCAGCGGGCTCACGATTGAGGAACTGAAAGAACTCGCCCACAAAGTTCGCTTCACCACCTTCGCGCGTTGGACGCTCTCGCGCTACGGCTTCGCCACCAACGACCGCATGATCTCGTTTCTCGCGCGCACCTTGAAGGTGCAGACATTCGAAGAGATGCGCATCCCTCTGGGCGTGGTTGCCACCGACTTCAACACCGGGAAAGGAGTGGTCTTTACCTCCGGCCCGATCGTCGATCCGGTGCGCGCGAGTTGCGCTTATCCGGGGATGTTTCTGCCGGTAGAGATTCGCGGGCGCTGGCTGGTGGATGGCATGCTCTCCCATCCCATACCGACGCGTCCTCTGCGCGAAATGGGCGCGGAGCGCGTGCTGGCCGTGCACCTGAGAGGACAATGGTCGAAGACGAGCGCGCCCCGGCATTTCTTTGACGTCATCGGGCAGTCGTTCGCCATCGCGCAGGACATGACGAGTTCGCTATGGAGAAACGCGGCCGACGTCGTGATCGAGCCCGACGTCGCGGGTTTTGACTATGACGACTTCAAACGCGCTGACGAATTAATCCGCGTAGGCGAACTGGCGATGCGCCGCGCACTGCCTGAAGTGCGCAAATGGCTGGAGGTTCCCGCGGAAGCGGCCGCCCCTCTCAAAAGTGCCTGCTCTGGTCGCAAGACCCGCGCCCATGCCAGCGGACTGAAGGGCACAGCTTCACAAGCGCGGAAAAATTCAGGCTTCGTATCAGGGCATCGCGGGCTTCGTATCAGCGCATCGCTTTAGCGATGCCGTAAGTTCTTCGAAAATGGGACGCCCCTTTAGGGGCTGCCACCGAAAATGGAATCTTTCCGCAGCCTCTTCAGCCCCGCCGCTACGACCCCTAGTACCGTGACCGTGTGATCTCTGCTACTGAGTCGGCGATGCGTTATGACTGTAGCGCCGCCGTCCCGGCGGCTGTCCGGCGGGCGTCCCCGCCCGCCGCGCCGAGGGCGGCGACGCCCTCGGGACAGCCGGCAAGATGCCGGCGCTACAATTCCCCACTCTGCGGTAAACATCTCGCGGTCACGGTACGAGTGCCTCCGAACCCATGAAGCGACGACTGTCTCGCGCCCACGGGGAATGTGCGGCGGAGCACAGTCTTCCGGCTCCCCACGGAGTAAAATCCCCTTCTTGACCGGCTCGATCCCAAGGCCGATCTCTTCGGGAGGCTCTGTGTCGGATCCACTCTTCGGGGCGATGCTCCAAAGCATCATCGACGGCGCGCCGGATAAGGCCGCGGAATTGGCACAGCAGGCACTGGCCAAGGGCGTCGATCCGCTCGAAGCGGTGAACCTCGGATTTGCTGTGGGGATCACGTTCGCCGGAGAACAATTCGGCTGCGGCGAGATGTTTCTCCCCGATCTGCTCGCGTCGGCCGAGGCGATGAAGGCGGCCATCAAGATCCTTGAACCGGAGATGCTGAAGCGCGGCTCCGAGCGTAAGGGTCTGGGCAAAATTGTCCTCGGCACCGCCCGAGGCGATATTCACGACATTGGCAAGAACCTGGTCGCCACCATTCTTTCCGCCAGCGGATTCCAGATCTTCGATCTCGGTACCAGCGTGACTCCCGAGCAGTTCGTCGCCAAGGCCAAAGAAGTCGATGCCGACATCGTCGGCGTCTCCGCTTTGCTGACGACGACCATGGCCGGCCAGAAGGCCGTGATCGAAGCCCTCGATCGAAATGGTTTGCGGCCACGGGTCAAAGCGATCATTGGCGGCGCCGCGGTCACCTCGAAGTGGGCTGCTGAAATCGGCGCCGACGGCTACTCTCGCAATGCCATCGATGCTCTGGAACTGGCAAAGAATCTGATGAGCAAAGTGGCCAGCAAAGTGACGAGCAAAGATATCAACAAGAGAACAGCCCTGGCATGAGACCCAGAATTCAATTGCTCAGTCCTGAACTTATCGGCCGCATTCTGCGCGAAGCGTTCGAACTGCTCATGAACCCTGGAGTTCGCGTGGGCTCGGCGGTGGTCGAGCTATTGCGGTCGGCGGGAGTTGAGGTGGGGTTGCGGCCGGGTTTGCGGACAACGTCGCGGCCAGCGACGGAGTGGCGCGTATCCCTGAGCGCCTGGTGCGACAGTGCCTCGCATCGGCTCCGCGGGACTTCTACCTGTACAACCGCCAGGGAGAGAAAGCCGTTCATTACGGCGGCGACGACGTGCATTTCGATCCCGGCTCCTGCTGCGTGCAGATGCTCGATCCCGAGACCCTGGAAGCGCGGCCGTCCGAGACTCGCGACCTGGTGCGCATCGTCCAGGTCACGGAGACGTTGCCGCAGTTCGCCGCGCAATCCACTGCCGTAGTGTGCAGCGATGCCCTGTTGTCCGATGCCCTGTTGTCCAATTCCAACGACGCCTGCAACGGTAACGAAGCGCCCAGCGCGATCGGCGATCTCTACCGCCTGTTCGTCGTCCTGCAGCATTCCGACAAGCCCGTGGTGACCGGATCGTTCTCCGCGGCCGGCCTGCAGGGAATGATCGACCTGCTCGCCGCCGACAGCGGCAGTCCAGACAAGTTGCGCCAGCAACCGCGGGCGGTTTTTGATGTGTGTCCCTCCCCGCCGTTGAACTGGTCGGAGTTCGGATCGCACAATTTGATCGACCTGGCCCGCGCCGGCGTACCCGCGGAAATCGTCTCCATGCCACTGGCCGGCGGCACCGCTCCCGTGACGCTGGCCGGTTCCGTAACGCAGCATGCTGCCGAAACGCTGGCTGGCATCACGCTGCATCAACTCGCTGGACCGGGCTCACCCGTAGTCTGGGGCGGTGCTCCTGCCATCTTCGACATGCGCACCGGAGGCGCACCCATGGGCGCGGTTGAAACTGCCATGCTGAACATGGCGTGCGCCGAAGTCGGCAAGCATCTGGGCCTGCCGACCCACGGCTACCTGGTCGCGACCGATTCGAAGTTGGTGGATGCCCAGGCCGGCGCCGAGAGTGCCCGCTCGGCGATGCTGGGAGCGCTCGCCGGCATCAACATGATCTCGGGAGCGGGTATGCTCGAATCTCTCGCCTGTTTCAGCGTCGAAAAGCTGGTCATTGATGCCGAGTCGATTGCCTCGGCGTACCGGCTGGCGCGAGGCATTGAAGTTCCATAGTGAAGTTCTCAGCGACAAAGCCCGCGGCGAGAAAATTCCTAGTGAAACCCTGGCCACCGCCATGTTCGCGCAAATCGGGCTCTCCGGAGAATTTCTCAAGCTGAAGGAAACGCGCGCGCTTTTTCGGCAGGAGCAGCATCTCCCCTCTCCGGTCATTGATCGCAGCGCGCGCGGCTCGGAGCCAGCGAGCGACGTCTTCACGCGAGCCCGTACCCGAGTCGACGAACTGGTAAGCAAGTATCGGAAGCCATCTCTTTCCGAAGACGTGCTGCGAAAGTTTCAGGCAATCGTCGATCGTGAAGCTGACAGAGCAGCCGTGGAGGGTACCGATCGGAAATAACGTCGGCGCGGCCCAACCCAAAGTGAGAACTAGCGGGAACTCGGTTTCGAATTGTTTTGAAGGGCACGGCTTCCAGCCGTCCGCAACGCCTAAAATCAATGGCGGCTTCACAGGCTGCGGAAAAATGTCGCTTTAGGTGGCGAGCGGTTCACCGCTGCGTAACCCTTGTTTTCAGGACGGCTTTGGGAGGGCACGCTCTCGGTCGTCCCTCCGGCCCCACCACTCTTCGTGCCCTTGGCGGCAAGCGAGGTTCGCGCTTATGCTGAAAGTAGATCCGAAAGGCTCAGGTTTCGTTTGCCAATGACTTCGCTTCGCCTCTACACCCTGGCGCTGGGCACGATTGGCGTGGCCGTCGCCAGCTATGCCCTGCTGCGCCGCAAACCCAAACCCGCGAACGCGGTCGAACTCGAACGCCGCACCTGGCTGAATACGGTCGGGCGCATCACCGATGGCACGGTGATTGATGTCCAGGAAATCACGACTGCCGCCGACCGCCCGGCCACCATGCTGATTTACCAGTATGACGTAGCGGGCGTTTCCTATGAGGCCTCACAGGATGTCACCTATCTGCGGCAGTGGATCAATCTACATTCTTGCCGGCTCGGCCTGCCGACCTCGGTGAAGTACGATTCCCGCAATCCGGGAAATTCCATGGTCATTGCCGAAGGCTGGATGGGGTTAGACAGTGAGAGGCTGCGGAAAAGTCAGAGGTTAGAGGTCAGGTTGCAGAAGTGAACAGATTTAACCTCTGCAATCTGACCTCTAACCTCTGACCTCACGCGGCTTAATCAGACTTTCCCTAACGCCATCGCGACCAGGTAGAGAACTTGTGCGGCCGCCAGCCCGATCCAGATTCGCTGGCGAATGCGCGAGCGCCGTATGTCGCGCAGCAGGTCGGCGCTGGTGAGTTGGATGGGCGGAGCTTCCCGCTTTTCCGCCGGCATCGCCACCGGTTGCAGATTAACTGATCTCACCGCATCGGCTGGCTTCGGCTTGTCGGGATAAAACACCTTCGGCGTGTCCACGACTTCCGACCACAAAGGCAGCAGGATCCAGGATTTCGGAATGATGTCCAGAATCGGTTTGGCAGTCAGATGCAGAGCCGGCTGCGTTTCCGGCGCGACCCGATCGGCCAAATTCCGCAGCAGCGAGCCCCACCAGAAGTGGCTGAGTTGATCGGTGATGAGTTCACCGACATCGACAGGCCGCGATTCAAGTTCGAGCGGCGGCAGTGTTTCGGGCGAAATCACGTCTCCAATGTTGGTGAACACGGTGCGAAACCAAGGCAGGCGCAGACGATCCCCGAGCAGCAGGCCGACGTCCAACGGGCGTGAAGTGAGTTCGAGCGGCGGTAATTTCTCCGGCGCGAAGGTATCGCGAAGGTTGCCGGCCAGCGACCTCCAGAGCGGTTGCGTCAGGCTCGGCGGCGGGAGCAAATCCAGCGGAATATCCGGCTGTGCCGCCGTGGACTGCGGGTCGGGATACCAGGCTTCGGCGGCGTTTGAGCGGTAAGACATGAAGAATTCAGATGACTCCAGCGCGGCTCCGTCAGCGTCGCGACTCAGTGCGCGTCGCCAGAAACCCACTATCGATGTTAGATGCTGCGCTGGAATCTGTCACGCGCCTTTACGCAGCTTTACGAGTGCGAAAAAGTCGGCTTTCTACCTGAGCCCTTAGAAGGGTGAGCGGAATGGCCACCGCGTCGTCACATTGACGCAGTTTTCCGGGCCGTAACGAGACGGGGCATGCCCCGTCTCCGAATAGACGCGGCCATCCGCGCCGCGTACGGTGCACCTGACCCGTTTCCCTTAGTACATGAGTACATGCACTTTGATGCCGTTGAGGGCGGGCATGCCCTGAAGCACAATCCAAAAGGCAGGACTTGAGAGGGGGATCTGCAATGGAGAAGCTGGATTGAGCGACGATGCACAAGCGGCCGCCAAAGCTCAGCGGCGGCTACGGCGTTTCTCCCGCTATGGTTTCGACGCGCGGGTTCAGGTCTCGGTATTTCGCGAAGGCCGGACGACCACTTGCTGGGGCCGAACCAGCGAACTCGGTGAGGATGGCGTCGGGGCGACTCTCTGCGGTGAGTTGCAGATCGGAGAAGTTGTTTCCCTGGAGTTTCCCATCCCCATCGCGCCTCACGTCATGAAGGTGCGAGCCGCGGTGCGTTATAGCGACGGCCTGCACTGCGGATTCGAGTTTCTGGTCGTGACCGGCGAGCAGAAGCTGATGCTGCACCAGATCTGCGTCGTGTTGGCGAACGCCTCCTGAGTCTTTCTGCGTTGGCCCGTAACCTTCATTACTGGGGTAACTATCAGCGAACAACCCGGCCCGCTTACCATCTCACTATCCCTCCAGCGCACACTGGGAAAGGACCGTATGGGTGAGAAAACCGTCCCGGCAGGAACGTCGACCGAACTGCCGCTGGTGAAGGCGCTACAGGATGTTCTTGAGCACGGTGCGCCGCCGATTTTCACTCCGACCTCCGATCCAGTCCCGGCCAGTTCGCCCACGAACGGCAAAGCCGCCGAAGTCCCGTTCACAGCGGAGAAAGCCTACTTCGAACAGATCATCGAGAACGCGCCGGAAGCGATCAGCATTATCAACCCGGAGTTGCGCATTCTGCGCATCAACGGGGAGTTCACCCGCTTGTTCGGCTTTACCGCGGAGGAGGCTGCGGGAAAACGGCTCGACGTGCTCATCGTGCCGCCCGATCGCTACGCGGAAACCGCTTGGATCGCGGAGAGCCTCAAGACGGAACGCAAACTCACGCTGGAGACGCGGCGCCAGCGAAAAGATGGCTCACTGGTCGAGGTGCTGCTCTCCGCCTCACCCGTGACGGTGAACGGCAAAGCACTTGGAGCGTACGTCTCCTATCGCGACATCACCGAGCAGAAGCGCGCCGAGGATTTGAATGCGGCCTTGTACGCCATCGCGGCGCGCAGCCAGTCGGCCGAGGATCTGCAACAGTTTTTCGCCGCGATTCACAACATCGTCGGCCAGTTGATGAACGCGCGCAACTTTTACATCGCGCTCTACGATCCGCAGTCTCAGTTGTTGAGCTTTCCCTACTTCGTCGACGAACAGGACTCTATCCCCGCCCCCAAGCCTCTCGGGCGCGGCTTGACGGAATACGTCCTGCGAACCGGCGAACCTCTGCTGGCGACACCGGAAGTCTTCGAGGAACTGGTGCGGCGCGGCGAAGTGGAATTGATCGGTGCTCCGTCGGTGGACTGGCTGGGTGTTCCCCTGAAGAGCGGCACGGCCTGCATTGGAGCCCTGGTCGTCCAGAACTACAGCGAAAACACCCGCTTCGGAGAGCGCGACCGCGAGATTCTGAAATTTGTTTCGCAGCAGTTGGCCGCGGCCATCGAGCACAAGCGTTATGAAGAGGCGCTCCGCCGCTCCGAGGCCCGTTCCCGCTCTCTGATCTTGAGCGCAGCCTTCGGCATTTGCCGCTGCACACTCGGCGGAAGATTCCTGGACGTGAATCCGGCGCTCATCACCATGCTCGGGCACGGATCGGTCGAAGAGCTTCTCCAGCTCAATGCGCGGCGCGAAGTCTTCGTCAATCCGGAGGAGTTGGACCGGCTGGCCGAGGACTATCGCCGCACCGGAAGCCTGGATGGCGTGGAGGTGCAGTGGAAACGCAAAGACGGGCGCGTCATCATCGTGCGGCTCAGCGGCTGCGCCGCCACTATCAGCGATGAACCCGAGGAAGTATTGGAATTGATCGCCGAAGATATCACCGACCGGCGTCAGCTCGAAGAGCAGCTTCGCCAGGCGCAAAAAATGGATGCCGTGGGCCGCCTCGCCGGCGGCGTCGCCCACGACTTCAACAACCTTCTGATGGTGATTAACGGATACACCGAGGTGTTGCTGGAGCAGTTGGAAAAGGGCGGCGCCATGCACCAGAAGGTCCAGTCCATCCAGCAGGCAGCCGACCGCGCCGCGACCCTCACCCGCCAGTTGCTGGCGTTCAGCCGCAAGCAGTTCCTCGAACTCAAGGTAATCGACGTCAACACCGTCATCGGCGACATGGAGCGCCTGCTGCGGCCCTTGATCGGCGAAAACATCGAATTGGTCACGCGCCTCTCCACCCAAACCGGACACACCCGCGCCGACGCCAGCCAGCTTGAGCAGGTCATCATGAACCTGGTCGTCAATGCCAAAGATGCCATGCCCGAAGGCGGCAAGCTCACTTTGCAGAGTTCCGACGTTACCGTGCGCCAAAACTTCAGCGAACAGCGTTTTATCCAGCCCGGACGCTACGCCGTGATCTCGGTTTCCGATACCGGCCAAGGCATGGACAAGGAAACCCAGTCCCGCATCTTTGAGCCGTTCTTTACCACCAAAGAAAAAGGGAAAGGCACCGGCCTCGGCCTTTCGACCGTCTACGGCATCGTCAAGCAGAGCAATGGATACGTGTTCGCCCAAAGCGAAATCGGAGCGGGCACAACTTTCCACGTTTACTTGCCGCGCGTGGAAGATCCCGCCGAAGAGGTGCGTCCGGCCAAGTCCCCGCAGAACGAAGCAGGGGGCTGCGAAACCGTTTTGCTGGTGGAGGACGAGGAATCCGTGCGCGAACTGGTGCGCCTAACCCTCGCCTCTCGCGGCTACAAAGTCCTCGAAGCCGAAAATGGCGAGTGCGGTCTGCGCATCGCCGAGACCTGCAAAGAGCCCATCGATATCCTTATCACCGACGTCGTCATGCCCGGCATCGGCGGGCGTGAACTGGCAAAGAAGCTGCTCGCCCTGCGTCCCGGCATCAGCGTGCTCTATCTTTCGGGCTACACGGAAGATGCCGTCATCACCCACGGCGCGCTCGGTCCGGGCACCGCGTTTCTGCAGAAACCCTTCACCCTTCAGAGTCTCGCCGAGAAAGTCCGCGAGAGTCCTGCGCTCCCGATCCGCAGCGACGCCCGCCACAAGTCAATCGCGAAATCGGCTTCAACAGACGCTGACCTCGTCATTGCCGCGTATACGGACTCGTCAAGCCCGCGCTTACAGCGGCTTGCAACTTTTTCCCCGTCCCCGCGTCCTATACTGAAGGTGCGTAATGAAGTGTGGGCTTTCGGCATCGGACCCATCCAAAGTCTGCCTGCCGTGCGTACTTCCATGAGGGAACAATAATGGGGTGAATAACCGGGGTGAACCATGTGTGGTGAACATGCTGATCGGGAAACCGGCTGCGATTCCGTCATCTGAAATTACTCCCAAAGCGACCTATCTGAACCGGCGCAACTTCCTCGCCGGCGCAGCGATCGCCGGCGCGGCCGCCGTTACCGGTGTCGCCTTCCGTGATCTTGCCGATCTGGTCACTCCGTCGCTCACCGCCCACGCCAACGCCAAGATTGATGGCCTCCAGAAAAGCCCCTTCAGCACGACGGAAAAGGAAACGCCCTACAAGGATGTCACCAACTACAACAATTTTTACGAGTTCTCCACCGACAAATACGAGCCTGCCGGCCTGGCAAAGAATTTCAAGACCCGTCCCTGGACGGTGACCATCGACGGCGACGTCAAGAAAAAGCAGGTGCTCGACGTCGACACGATCATGAAAATGGCTGCCCCCGAAGAGCGCATCTACCGCCATCGCTGTGTCGAGGGCTGGTCGATCGTCGTTCCCTGGGTCGGATTTTCCCTGAGCGAACTGATCAAGCGGGCCGACCCTCTGCCCAAAGCAAAGTTTGTCGAGTTCACCACCTTGTACGATCCCAAACAAATGCCCGGCCAGCGCACCAGCGTATTGCAGTGGCCTTACGTCGAAGGTCTCCGCATGGACGAGGCCATGCATCCGCTCGCCCTGCTCTGTTTCGGCATGTACGGCGAGGTGCTCCCGAATCAAGACGGCGCCCCGCTCCGCATCGTGATTCCATGGAAGTACGGATTCAAAAGCGCCAAGTCGATCGTCCGCATCCGCTTCACCGGCGGCGAGCCCCTGAACACCTGGCAACAGGCCAATTCCCACGAATACGGTTTCTATTCGAACGTGAATCCCAACGTCGACCATCCGCGCTGGAGCCAAGCCAAGGAACGCCGCCTGGGCGAATTCCTCAAGCGGCCGACCCTGATGTTCAATGGCTACGACCAGGTGGCAAGCCTCTATTCCGGCATGGACCTGAAGAAGAACTTCTAGAATTGCTGGTAAGTTGGACGCATTTGTCCGTCCAGCTGAGGCAGCTCGACAGTTGCCAGCGCCAAGGCAAATCTCGTTTGCGATCAAATTACACATTTACTCGAATGCAGAATTACAACAATGAAACTGCGCCTCACCAAAATCGCGATCTTCCTAGCCGCGCTCATTCCGCTAGCTCGCCTCGCCTGGAAGGCTTTTCATGACGGCCTGGGCGCCAATCCCATCGAGGTCATCACGCACTCGACCGGCGACTGGACGCTGATCCTAGTTCTCACCACCCTCTCGATCACGCCCCTGCGCCGGATCACCCGCCAATACTGGCTGATCGGCGTCCGCCGCATGATCGGACTGTTCGCATTCTTCTACGGAACTCTGCACTTTCTGACCTACATCTGGCTCGACAAGTTTTTCGATGTCCATGAAATGTTGAAAGACATCGCCAAGCGCCGATTCATCACCGTAGGCTTCTCCGCCTTCGTCCTCATGATTCCCCTGGCCCTGACGTCGACCGCATGGTCGATTCGCCGCCTCGGCGGCAAGAACTGGCAGCGCCTGCACCGCCTGATCTATTTCACCGGGATCCTGGCGGTGGTGCATTACACCTGGCTGGTAAAGGCCGATCGCCGCAAGCCCATCGAGTACGGCATCGTGCTCGGCATCCTGCTCGCCTACCGCGTGGGAGTCTGGGCCTTCGAAAAAGCGTCCGATAAGCGCAAGCCGCCCGCGATTCCAGCCCCGGCCCAAAGTCGGGCGGAAGTCGAGTAGAGACGCGGCTTGCCGCGTCTCCGCAGGCTGCTGAAACTCAGGTCTTGTATCAGGGCATAGCTTTAGCTCGCGGAAAAACTCGGGTTTCGTATCAGGGCCCATCGCCTTGCAGCTTGCTCGCTTCTAGAGTCGGCTTTAGAAGAAAAAATCGTAGCCAGGAACTGCCCACGTAGGGGCGGACGCATTCGTCCGCCCCGCCGGACGAAGTCCGGCAGATCACAAGCTGCAAGGGAGCCCCCGCCATTTTTTTCACCGAAACTTTACTCTACAATCCGGGTTAGCCGCATCCTAAGAGATTAAAGACAGGAGTGTCTTATGAATCCCCTTGCCTCCACCAAGTGTGCCGGACGCCTGCTCATGGCTCTGACGGCGATCGCCAGCATTCTTTTGATAGCCAGCTGCGGCTCCAGCAGCAGTGCGCCCACGCCCAACATCGGAGGCTTCAACAACGGCAGTCTGAATGGCACCTACGTTCTCTCCGTATCGGGCACGGACTTCCGTTCGGGCTCTGAAGCTTTTTTTGCAATCGTGGGGACCATAACGGCCGATGGCAAAGGCAATATCACGGGAGGCACGGTTGACATCAACGACGCAAACCTCGGTGGCACTGGCGTGTTTCAAGCCAAACTCTCACCGCGAGCACGTACAGCATCAGCTCAGACGGTCGTGGCACCAGCAAGCTTGTGACTTCGGTGGGAGATTTTGGCCTTGATTTCGTTCTGACCTCGACCAGTCACGGGCTGATCACCCGTTTCGACATCTGCCGGAACCGGCAGCGGCACCCTTGACCTGCAGAGCAGCGCCTCCCAAAGCTCGCTCGGGTCCCTTGCCTTCTCTCTTTCCGGTGTTGACTCGAGCGGAAATCCCCTGGGCACAGTAGGAGCATTCACGCTCAATTCCTCCGGGGGCATTACCTCTGGCACTCAGGATTTCAACGACAACGGCAGTTCCGCCGGGAGTTCACCGGGCCTGCGACTCTCGCCACGGCATCCGTCTCTGGTCTTGACCAGCGGCACCTCAGGGGACGGCACAGCTCGACAGCAGCTTCGGCTCTCTTGGCTTTGACGTCTGGGTGATCGACTCAACCCACCTGAAGTTCATCGAGACCGATACCACTTCTGGACTAGCCCTCTCCGGCGACGCTTTCACGCAACAGACCTCCTTTACCGCGGGTCAGCTGGTCTTCACACTCGCCGGTCTCGACTCTGCCAAGAATCCTTTCGCGGCCGGCGGTTACGTAACCACGAGTCGCGGCGGTACCCTCTCCAACGGCGTCGAAGATTTCAACGATGTTGGCAACGCCGGCACACAGACCAATGTTGCTGGCAGCTGCACTACATTTGCCGCGGGACGGTGCCAGCTAGCCGTAACCGGTTTCAGCAACGGCATCGCACAACTTTTGTTCCAGATCGCCGCCTATCCTTCCAGCGGCGGCGTCCTGTTGCTCGAAGATGACAGTCTCGGACTAGCCCAGGGTGCCGCTTTCGCCCAATCCGCTACTACCTCATTCGCTGCCCCAGCAGGCTACGGACTAAACCTCTCCGGAGCTAATGCCAACCCCATTTTCGGTGGTGCCGCGGCCGAGGTCGACGACATTGCCCAATTCAAGACCAGCACCGCCACCACCAACAACATGCTCGGCGTACTGAACGAAAATGACCTTACCATTCCGTGTTCGCCTCCGACTTCGGGTTGCTATACCTTGTCGGGCACCTACACTCCGGATTCAACTCCCGACGGCCGCGGCTCGATCGTTGCCACCACCCCCGGATCGCTCACGGCGGAGTATAACCCTGGAGTACTACGTGGTCGACGGTTCAACCGTGCTCTTTGTCGAGGGCGACAGCGACCAGCTCGCAGTGGGGACGTTCCAGGCGCAGAGTGCATCCGGGTCCGGAGGAGCGGCGCAGTCGCGCATGGCAATCGTGCACCCACCAGTCCGGCCGCACGCGGCCTTGCGGAGCAAGTAAACTCCAACCGATCGCGTAAAACAACCAACGAGTAGCGCCGGCATCTTGCCGGCTGTCCCGAGGGCGTCTCGCCCTCGGCGCGGCGGGCGAAAACGCCGCCCGGACAGCCGCCGGGACGCCGGCGCTACCCTCAGTGGTGCAGAGGCACAAATCATGCCGTCACGGTACTGGTTGCCCTCTGAGCCGCCCGAGCTACGATGGAGCGCAGGATGCCCTCGTGAGCATGCCCTGAGCGAAGCCCAAGGGTCCAACCGGCAGCAGCGCCAGGATATCCCCTCGATTTTGGCAAATCTTGTCAAGCCCCCGTCTTGACGATTTTCCGCGTAAGCCGATGAATTGGCTAAGAAAATAAAGTCGGAAAAGTTGGCGGTCAGGCAGGTTGGAATTGATATAATAGAACTATAGACTAAGAAAAGGGTGCGGCATCTACCGCACCCTTTCTCATTGTAGAGACGGAGCTTGCTCCGTCTCCGACCACCAGCAGCCAGGTCCTACTGACGGCTGACGACGACTAAGTCCTTATCCCGGAATATTTTCCATATAACCCCTTTAAACTCAAAGATTTTGAACGTTTTAGCCTGTAACTCTATGATTCCCATAGCAGGGGGAGGGGGTAGGGGTACCCCCCAACGAACAGTTAGTAACCCAAAAGTAAGAAGAACCAAATCAGCCATCAGGGGTCAGCTGACAGCTGAAAGCTGAGAGCTGAATTCCAGGAGCTGCAAAATGTCTTCCTATCCAGTAACTATTCGCCGATGTCAACACATTAAAGTCAACGGCACACAATGCGGATCGCCGGCCGTGCGCGAACACAACTATTGTTACTTCCACGTGCGCTGGCATCGCAAAGGCAGGGAGGTTAACGCCTACTTCGAGGAACACAAAATCTTAGCCATGCCGTCGCTCGAAGACGCGAACTCCATCCAGGTGGGACTGGCCGAGGTGATGCGCCAACTCGGGGCAAAGATGATCGATCACAAAACCGCAGCCCTGTTCCTCCATGCTCTACAAATCGCTTCCGCCAACGTGAAGTTCACCAACTTCGAGCCGGAGCAGAAGACGCAGGTGGTAATTGATAACCAGTGCGTGTCCAAGCGACCCTTGGGAGCGTCTGCCTGGTCGATGGTAGAGGGCAAAGAGTACGACGATCCGGAAGCACCTAATAGTCAGGCTAAAAACGAGGATAGAAGTGAAGATAAGAGCGAGGATAAAAGTCAGAAGAAAACCGATGAGGAGAATAGCCGTGAAAATAGTAACGAGAGAAGCGTGTAGTGACGGGTTTTGAGGGCTTAAAAGCGTTCGCAGATTTTGAACGGTCGATTACGGCAACAGCAAAATCTGTCGCACCATCGCCATTGAAGTCTCCAGTCACAGCATATGGGTGGTAATCAGGGTACGGCGTCCAGTTCCCACCATACCCGTTCTCATTTGCTGGATGTCGTCCGAACAGTCGCAGTCTGCATCCGTGGCTGCACGATAGGTAGGATGCTGTGATAACCAGGCATCCAAAATCTTTTGTTGCTGCTGCGTCAATGTGTGACCACACCACGCAGGCAACGCTGAAAGCAATGTTGCCAGGAGAGTGAAGTGTTTGAACAACATAAGTTACTAGACGCGCTACCTGAGGGGACAGGGCATGTCTTTCGGTCCACCACGGCCGAAGCCTTATCGGATTGTTGTCGGACCTTTTGAGAGCGACAACACCTGGATTTTGGTTCCGAAGGGAAACTCCTACAAAGTGCAGGTAAATAAAGGCGATTGACCGGCATTTGGCGAAAAATCCCCATATCGCTCATTGGCAGGGGTTTTGAGTTTCCATGGGCCTGTGGCCCACCCGTAGGGATGAAAGCGCATTGCTAAGGTACATTGATTCCAAACGGGTTAGGCGCGACTTCCGACGGAGTGCAAACGCGGATTTTGCAACAACAACCCCTTTGGAGGCGCTGCCAACTCCACGGCTTTCATTGACTTGCCCATTTCATCCACGTAAGATTTGCCACGCATGATCGGCCAGACCATCTCTCACTACCGCATCGTCGAGAAGCTGGGCGGCGGCGGGATGGGTGTCGTCTACAAGGCCGAGGACACGCGCCTTGATCGTTTTGTGGCTCTCAAGTTCCTGCCCGACGATCTCGCCAAAGACCCGCAGGCACTTAGCCGCTTTCAGCGCGAAGCCAAGGCTGCGTCCGCACTGAATCATCCGAACATCTGCACGATCTACGACATCGGAGAGCAGGATGGACAGGCTTTCATCGCCATGGAATTTCTGGATGGGCTGACGCTAAAGCATCGCATTGCTGGCCGACCGATGGAAACTGAGTTGATTCTCTCGCTGGCCATCGAGATTGCGGACGCACTGGATGCTGCTCACTCCGAAGGCATCGTCCACCGCGACATCAAACCGGCGAATATTTTCGTGACCAAGCGGGGCCACGCCAAAATCCTAGACTTCGGAGTGGCAAAGCTCACGCCGATGGGAACGCGCAAGATCTCGGAAACCGCCGGCGTCTCGACGCTCGCAACCGCAAGCCTCGCTCCCGAAGGGCTGACAATCCCGGGCACCACTCTTGGCACCGTTGCCTACATGTCTCCCGAGCAGGTGCGGGGCAAGGATCTCGATGCGCGCACGGATCTATTCAGCTTCGGCGTGGTGATCTATGAAATGGCCACCGGTATGCTGCCATTTCGCGGCGAGACTTCCGGCCTCATCACCGACGCCATTCTCCATCGCGCGCCGGTTCCGCCGTTGCGGCTGAATCCAGATTTGCCGATGGAACTCGAACACATGATCAACCGGGCACTCGAGAAGGACCGCAAATTGCGTTTCCAGCACGCGGCCGACATGCGCGCGGAATTGCAGCGAGTCATGCGCGACACGACTTCAGTCGTTCTCAGCGGCTCCGACTCTGTCCCATCGGCCTCACCCACGACGCAGTTGCCAGCCATCGCCCCGGCGGTGTCCAGCGATTCAGCCTTGAGGAGTCCGGCTCCCTCGACGCCCACACCCTCGAACTCAGAGGTCGATCTCCAAAGGAAAGAGAAAGAGCATGAGGCCCTTGGGCCCATCGAAAGGTATCTCGCCACTTTTCTCGGTCCCATGGCGAGCATCATCGTTCAAAGGGCCGCGTCTAAAGCGAAAGATCAGAAAGAGCTGTTCGCTCTTCTCGCATCGACGCTTCCGTCGCAAAAAGATCGTCAAGCCTTCCTTGCTCGATGGGATGAGCTCCTTAATGCTGTGGCACAGATCCAACCAGTGAAAGAAATTTCGATAGGGGAGGGCGCATGGCAGCCATCGACTGCTCCACGCGCAGCTGAGATTACCCCAGACGCAATCCGTCATGCAGCCGAATTGCTGGCACGATACGTTGGCCCAATCTCCCTGGTCCTGACCGAACGGGCAGTGCCGCGCGCCGATAGCCTGCGGGCGCTCTATCTCATTCTTGGGGAGCATTTAAAAGACCGGGCTGAGCGTGCCCGGTTTCTTCTGGAAGCAGGCTTCCCAGAGTCGTGATCGAGCAACAACTGCGTTACCGACCTCGACCGCCACACTATTTCGCGTTCGCGACACCCAGGCAAAAGAAGCTATCGCATTTAAGTCCTGAGCATTTTCATCGCTTCGACGAGGCTCCTTGCCATACGATTGAAGGATTGCGACAGCTCCGCGATCTCATCCTTACCTGACACAGGGAACTCGCTTATATCTGAATTCCCCAAGCTCACGCTACTGGCCATGGCAGACAATCGATTAACGCGACGGATGACCATGAACATAAGAAGCGCGTTGATCGCGATAAGCAGGATTCCAAAGACTGCTGCGAGAGAGATCATGAATGTCTTAAATGCGTCTCTTGCTCGCTGGATGACCAATCGCGTGGGCACCGATACAATCTGCGCCGTCACTATATCGTTCAATTTCCATCCAAAGCCGTTAGCGCTACCGTAGCGCTCCACCATCGTTCGGGGAGCGTCCTCCGCCGTATCATGACAAGATAGACAAGCCGGGCTGGATACAGTCATCGGACGGGCAATATAAAGCGACCTGCCATTCGGAGTGTCGCGCTCGCCCACAATCTCTTTCTTGTCGTGTGACTTGCGAAATTCCTCGACAAGATCGGCTTCCCAGTCGGTCGCGCGATTGATCGGATTCGTTGGGTTCAACGTTGCCTCTTTATAGGAATAATCAGGGAATTTCTTTTGCAGCTGGCTGAAATAGGAATTAGCCGAATAGGCGGGGACGCTCTGTGGTAGAAAGCTATATTTAATCTGTGTTTCGAGTAGCGGCTTGATCTGCGTGGCCGTGTAGGTCCGCACGGCAATCGCAGCTTCTATCATGATTCGTGCGTTCTCCATGATTTCTGCTTTGGCATTTTGCTGCAGAAGTCGATTGCAGACGTAACCCGCGGTCACGAAACCTATCGCAAACGCGGCGCACAGCACCAAGTTAAATTTCACCAAAAGTTTCATTTTCAAACCCTCGGATGCGGAGATTCTTAATTAGGCACTGCAGCCGGCGGACTCTCCGGTGAGTGCTTTTCCGGATGCAAAACCGGTCCCCATTCCGGGTACTGGGCCGCGTGAATTTCAAGTTGCTTCCGGAATTCGGCGTCCTTCAGTCGCGGCTCGAACCGATCCACAAAGCCCCGTCTCCACGCCAATGGCATTGTCAGCCACGACTGAATTTCGACGTACGACACTTGATGCTGTGCTTTTGGTTCGACGGGCTTACCGCCAAAGTGAGCGAGGCGCGACGGGAGAGCATCTCTAAACGAGCGCGGCATCGCTTCGACGAAGGGAGCGCTGGGACGCGAAGAGTTGACTAGGGTTTTGCCTCGGCGGCGCGAGAAAAATTGGCCGGCATTCCCAGCTGTTGGCTTGCCCACGATTCCGTCGGGGCTCACCTCACCGATTGCCGCCGTGCCCGATTCGACAAAAACTTCGCACCCACTTTCGTTGTTATGAAAAACGACAGTACCATTTCCAGTCGTAGCAGCGAGCATGGGGCTTTCATACCGATACGAGCCCGCGTGGGTACCCGACTGACCCTTCAGCCAGCCGCTCAACAGCACCAGCTCCGCTTCAGTGGCGTCGCTCCCGGACTTTCCTCCCATCCTGTGCCGGAAGACATACATGCGGCTCAAAGGGCCGAGCGCCACAATAGCGCCGCCAACAAATTCCAATTGCGTGAATCCCTCGTCGGAGCTCTCGATAATATCGCCCTGCCTCAGGCGCATTCCTTCGGCTGCTTGGAGCGCGGTTGTACCGCGAATTATTCGCAGTGAGCCTTCAAGGAAGGTGACAGAGCCCACGTCTTGGACAGTGGCTGGAATCGGCAGCAGCCACGACAGTACCAATGCGATGCCCAGAAGATTCATGTGGACCCCCAAATTGGGGAATTACGGGAATATTATAGCCGCGCACTCCGTCGCGCTGATTAGGCGCTAGTTCTTGCCAGCAAGGTAAAGCTGGGATCACAAATGGCTGTCAGCTGTGCCCAGATCCGGGGAACACAAGAAGCCTGGCAAGTTCAAATCCGCCAGGGAGTTCCGCCAAACTCAGCTACGGCACTTCTGGATCGCTCATGGCAATTGACGCCACATTCGCCAGCGGTATGTTTGTCTTGAACGACGTGTTCATGGTCTGAATGAATTGGTTGGCCATGATGGCGTATCCGGTGTTAGTGGGGTGCAGTCCATGGAGAGAAAAGAGTCCGCCCAGAAAATCCATCGTCAGCGTGACGCCGTTGACCTTATAGCCGTGGGCATGAAGATTGTCCACTAACGAAAACAGGTCAACCACAACTGCGCGATGAGTCAATGCCTGTATAGCGATGATCGCGTTCATGACGACCGTCGCCAGCCGGACCGCGGCGCCCTGTGCGGCGGTCACGTAGCACGGGGTCGTGGACGAAGTCGCCGAACAGAAAAGCGGCAATGGCCCGGGCGCCCCGCCGAGCAAAATTGCCTCAATGGCTGGCAACGCGTCGAGCGTCACATAGTCGAACGCTCGCAGCCCAAGCCCTCTGGTCACTTCAAGCAGCGGGATATTCGCGTCCTGCGCCAGCTTCCATACTGGAATGAAATAAGGCGCCTCCATCACATCGGGCAGGTTCGCAACGATCAAGGTCGCGTTGGTCGCCGCGAGCTGATCCATCAAAGACCCATACGAACTGTTGAAGCTCGCCAAGAATGTGCCCGGAGACGACAGCACCGATTGCAGCCCTCCCGAAGTCACCGCGCCCAAAATGTCGTTGTTCCCGATGTCAACGATGATTGTTGTCGGTTTCAGCGCGACCGCTTGCTGCACCTGAGTAAGCGGCTGGCAAGGAATTCCCAGCAGCGGGCAGGGAAATCCCAGCACAATGTCGGTGGCCAACTGGGTCTCGTCTGAGGTAACCACGGTGCTCGGAACCCGCTTAAGCGCATCGGCCGTGGTCTGCAGTGGCACAGCCAGGTCCGTTGCCTGCACGGTCGGATCCACCCGGACATCGGGAAACACCAGCGGCGGATAGTCGACCGGCTGAATGATTGGCGGGAACCCGCCGGGGTTAGCCAAGGTCAAGAAGTTTGGGGCACCGGGATACAGGACCAGCGGCAGCAACATCGGGGGCGCGCCCGCTTGCTCGGCAATCACATTGGCGAACCCGTGCACCTGCCGCGATTCTTCCAGCGATCCATTTTCCACGCCCGCAGCCAGTGAGTCGCCGACCACAACGAGCTTCGAGAAATCGAGGCCTTTCCTGGTTTGCGCCGTTAGCCATCCTGTAAGTGCGATTACGAATAGAAGAGAAGCAAGGCCCCGGGGCAAGATTCGCCTGAGAGAGTTCATGGCAAAGACCTCCATTTGGCGGCGAATTATAGCATCGCCGTCTTTCGTCTACAAACCACAGTCTTATCCAATACAAGATGAGCCTGAAGGGAAGTGAGATTCCAACACAAGATGAGCCGGGAGCGGATGGCATGCAGCCTGCATCTTCCTCGCAGTGCTGGAACAAATTCGGCCCACAGCTCCAAAGAAGAAACCAAGGTCAGCATTTGCTTCGGGCAACCGATTCGGCGCTTGGTCGCGTTCGAGCCGGGACTTACGGGAAGTGCCTGTCTTGCGGCAAACAAATTGATGGAAGGCGACTAGCGGCCGTGCCGTGGACGCCGTATTGCATTCCGTGCGAAGAGGCCTTCGAGCGGTGACTCAGTGGATAAAGCTCCCGGTGGTTTCGCGTTTGCCAGATTTACTTGCGAGGGCTGCTGGCTGAGGATGTCTGCGACATGGCCCTCGACCGGATCGGACCGATACCCACTCCACCCACGGCACCAGCGAGCAGCCCCAGCAGTATCAGCACGGACGGGAGCCGGACCCAGGCGCCGAACCGGAGTGAGCGATGGAAATCTGGAAATCGCAAAAGCGGCGATTCCCAGATTCCCACCGCTCCGGCGGCTACGACTAGGGGTTCTCCGAGCGGAAAATAACGGAATCGATCAATGCAGATTGACCTGTAACCCTTTACGGGCTTACTATAAGCAAAATCACAGATGCGGGAGTGATCGAAGTCAAGTCAACCATGTCACAGTCAAGGCTTCGGTCTGCGGTGTGCTGTTTGCTGGTGATCCTGTTTCCGGCGCAAATGATGCTGGCGGGAGAAACGGCGTCGGCCATGTTGTACACGAACGGTGCGGCCTGGTTGAACGGGAGCGAGGTGCCGAAATCGGCAGCCGTGTTCTCTGGAGATCTGTTGCAGACGCGGCCCGATTCGACGGCCAGTATTCAATCGAATGGATCGAACGTGATGGTGCTGGCGGACTCGCTGGTGAAATTTGAGGGGCCGGCAGTGGAACTGGAGCATGGCGCGGTGCGGGTGACAACGTCGCGCGGACTGGCGGCTCGCGCTGGCGACGTGACGGTGAAGCCAGCGGCCGATTCGTGGACCGAATTTCAAGTGACGGACGTGGATGGGCGCGTGCAGATCGCGGCCAACAAGGGCGACGTGACGGTGCAAGACGACAAGGGAACGACAACCGTAACCCAAGGGCAGCAGACCACACGCGATGACACGTCCGATACGGAGAAAAAGAAGAAAAAGCGCCGGCACGGCAACGGGGCGGCGCCGGCGGCGGGTGGAGGAATCATGAGTTCGACTCCGGTAGTCATCGGCGGATTGGCTGTCATTGGCGGAGTTGCGGTGTGGGTGTTGACGCGGTCGGCAGCCCCGGTAAGTCCAGCTTGCCCGACGAATCCTTGCGAGTGATTTTGTGCGATCGACTTTTTATTGAATTTTTGTCCTGAGTTTCTTCCAATGGGTTCTGGGGTGGGCGACTGAATCCATGTCGCGCTACGTTTCCTACCGAGATTTCGATTGGGTCCTGATGGGCTTCGTGCTGGCGATCTGCGCGCTGGGCGTGCTGCAGATTCACAGTGCGACCGAGCACACGAAATTTGCCGGCGCCCACATCAAGCAAATCTACTGGATTCTGGCGGGCGTGGGCGCGATGTTTCTGGTCAGCCTGCTCAACTATCAAGCCCTGCTTGAACAAATCCACTGGATGTACATCGCGTCACTGGCCTCTTTGATCGCGGTGATTCTATTCGGGCAGAAATATCTGGGAGCGCGGCGCTGGATCAAGATGCCGGCGGGCGGGCATTTTCAGCCGTCGGAGTGGGTGAAGCTGATCCTGATTCTGGCGGTGGCGAAGTACTTTGCGGATTTGCATGAGCGGGAACTGTCGTGGCCGGACTTTCTGAAGGCGGGCGCGATCGTCGGCTTCCCGATGCTGATGGTGTTGGCGCAACCGGACCTGGGGACGGCCTTGACCTATCTGCCGGTGGCGATCATGGGACTTGTTTCTGGGCGGGCTGCGATGGAAGCAGGCGCTGATCGTGGTGATGATCGGGGGTTACTGGTTCCGGTGGCCTGGATGAAGGTGTTGAAGTCGTACCAGAAGGAACGGTTGACGAGCTTTATCAATCCGGATGCGGATCGGCAGGGCTCCGGGTATCAGGTGAATCAGTCGTTGATTGCGGTGGGGTCGGGCGGGATCTGGGGAAGCAGCCAGGGATCGCAGACGCATCTGGCGTTTCTTGCCGGTGCCGCAGACCGACTTTATTTTTGCCGCGTTTGCCGAGGAACATGGGTTTGTAGGAGCTTTGGCGGTTCTGCTGTTATACTTTATAGTGCTGATGCGGTTGACCCAGAATGCGCAAACGGCGCCCGACCGCGCCGGGGCATTTCTGGTGATGGGTGTGGTGGCTGTGCTTAGCTTTCACATTCTGGTCAACGTCGGCATGGTGGTTGGCTTTATGCCAGTCACCGGGAATACCTCTGCCGCTCATGAGTTACGGTGGGTCTTCCGTTCTTTTCATGTTTTTGGCGCTGGGGATGGTAATGAACGTCAGGATGCGCCGTTTCGTGAACTGAGACGGTCGGCAGAAGTTGGGGCGCCCTTCTCAACTGTTTTCTCGACAGAGAACGGCGCCACGAAACAAGATTTGGCAGAAAAAGATTAGGTAAGAAACAAGATTACGAAGGCCCTCGCGAAAAAGGAGGGCAGAATGCCGGCAGAAGTCGAAGCCGGACAGGATTGAAGCCAGTCAGGCGGGGAACGGCCCCCTCAGCGGAACCGGAGAGAGTGGCCACAAACCTGACAAAAGGCTTAACGCGATCAGTGCAGACGAGTAAGAACAATTCACTGCAGTGTAGGTCCCGGGAAGAACTTCCTGGGACCGCGCCCGCTCCTACCCGGAGCGGCGCTGAACGCTATCGATCCGTTGGTCCGCCTTGCGCTTCTGGTCCGGTGAAGAAAAACCGGAGTAGAAATGAACAAGGAATTGTATGTATCGACCACCCCCACGAAACCAAAGTGGGGATCACGGAAGACGATCAATTAGCGGAAATTTACCTCGAACGAGAAAACGAATACACCTTAGCAGGCTCGATTTATAAGGGCCGAGTGACACGCGTGCTGCCAGGCATGCAGTCGGCATTTGTCGACATTGGATTGGAACGCGACGCGTTTCTGTACGTCTCCGATTTCATGGATCTGGAACAGACGGATGAAGACCTGGATGAAGCGATCCCGGCGAATCGTCCGGTGACGGAGGCGCGTCCGCGCAACGGTTCGGAAGCGGGCGGCAAGCGACTAATGGGAAGTGCAGATTGCCGAAGCTGGAAGCGTAGCCGGCGAAGCAGACGAGGCGGAAGCGGTATCTTCGGAAGCGCCGGGCAATGCCGCCGAGCGTTCGCGCGACTTTCGCGGACGCCGACGCCGTCGCGGACGCCGGGGAGAAACCGGCGACCGCGGCGGACGCGGCGAGCGTACGGAGCGCGGTCGAAGTTCGCAGCGAGGTACGTGGTGAATCGCGAGTGAACACCGGCAGCGAACGACGGCAGCGAACCCGGAATGAACCAAGGAACGAAGGAGTCGGAACGACCGTTCAACCGTGGCGATCGTCCGGACGAGGCGGAACCGAGTCGCGATTCCAGCGACGCGGCGCCCCCGCCGCCTGGGCCGCGACTACGATTACGGACCACCCCCGGGATATCAACCGATTGTGCTTCCCGGCGAATCAATCTCAAAATACCAGCGGCAGGGCCAGAGTCAAGCTCAACTCAAGAACCAGTTGCCGCCCAAGGAGGCTTCGCGTTGACGGCGCGCACCTCCCCGTACTCGCCGCGATCATTGCGAACTTTCCCGAAGATGAACCTATCTTCGCGACGGAGGTTGCCGAGCCTTTGCACCAACAGCACGAGCACATGCCGGACGCCGGAGTTCGAGGAAGAGATTCACAGTGCTGTCCGTCAACGCCGCGCCGGATATAGCCGAAGCAGTGGAACCAAGCGGTGCGAGCAACAGCGGAGACT
>CAVRYC010000054.1:0-17683 GCA_963725245.1 uncultured Acidobacteriaceae bacterium
GAGGCAGGTTTACTTTTCGATCCTCTGCAGGCGAAACAGCAGCGTGCCCCATCCCAGCTTGGCGCGCATTTGCACCGGCGTGTGACTTGCATCCTCCGAATACCACACCCACACCTTGCCCTTGGACTGCAGCGGGCCAGAAGTGGCTTCGGCCGTAACCAGCACGGCCGGGAATGTTCCGGCCGGCACTTTGATCTGCTCGCGCTTGTCCACGCTGGCATGGACGATCGTCGTCTTCCCGTCGCTGATCGGGAACTCGTAGCTGGCGCCGAGTTGCAGCGGCAGCGACTGCAGGTAGTAGAAGCCGGTGATGACATCGGTGGCGCAGCCGGCAAGGTCGTTTTCGACGTGCTTGGTCTCGCCCGTCTTCAGGTTCTTTTCATCGAGCGTGCTTTTCTTGCGCGCGTAATCGAAGTGGATCGAAGTCTCGCGTTTGTGCGAGCCTTCCTCGCTGTGCTTGAAGATGGAGAGCGAGCAGAACGTCCGCGGATCGAAGTGCGATTCGAAGCGGTCGTGCACAGGAAAGATGACGTTGACGGCTCCGGAAGATTCGGCGGACGCGGTAACTTTGCGTTCGTTCCCGGCGGCATCCATTCTCACGACGCCGGTCCCGGCGGTGATCAAATGCCACTCCGCCGAATAGACGTAACTCCGTCCATCGGGGAAAGGATAGTTGGGACGGGGAGGCGCGATCTGCACCGGAGCGGGGCCGATGGTTGCGGTGGGCGGGCCTTGCTGCGCCGTCAACCAGGCCGCGATCAGGAGGATCAGGCAGCAGAGCAGCCCCACCAGCGCCAGAACGCTGCGGAAATAATTTCGTTTCGTATCAGGGCATCGCTTCAGCGATGCCACAAACCGCCCGTCAACGGCCCCTTTAGGGGCCGAAGGGCGAACGAGACTTTTTCCACGGCCTCCCAGGGTAGTCACCATAAGTACACGGCAGACTACCACACCAGCTTGACGACGAGGACGGCCAGCACCACCACACAGCCAATGCTGGCCTCGTATTCGCGGTGCTTCCAGTAGCGTGCGAAAGAGTACGCACTGTGCTGGCTGCCGTAGGGCGAAAGCCGCGGCCACATGCGCGGCACGTGGCGGGCATAGTCGTCGTAGTCGGGAAACGTCTGACGCAGGTAACGCTCTTCGCCGGCGATGACCGGAATATAAATCACGGCGAACATCAGGAGCATGATCGCGACGATCCACCAACTGCGCGCCGCGATGGCGAAGCCGGCGGCCAGCACCAGCGAGCCTAGGTACAGAGGGTTGCGAGTGTAGGCATAGGGGCCGCTGGTGGTGAGCTGCTTGTCTTTTTGCACGTGGCCGGAAGCCAGTCCGCGCAAGACTAGCCCGGGAAGCAGCACCAGTGCGCCCACGATGAGCGAGGTTCTGGTTGGCCGCGCCAGCCAGACGTATACAACCGCAAAAATAAATCCCAGGGGCACGCGGATGCGACGGGCCACGCGCGACCAGGTGTCACCGGTGGTCTCGGAGGGTTGCGCTCCGGATTGTGAAACTTCACTCACCTGATTCTGCACGATAACGTTCCGCAAGATTACGTTCTCGAAATTAACCCTGCAACAGCTTCCGAGTTGCGGCGACGACTTCGCCGACAGTGATTTCGAGCAAACCCTGTTCCGGCTCGCGGCGCCGGGTGTGGTCGGTCATACTGCTCGCGCTTCGCAGCACAATCGATCGCGTCCCGAATGGGCCGTTGCGCGCCGGATTTGTCGGACCAAAAATTGCCACCACCGGAATTTTCAAAGCCGCCGCCAGGTGCATCGGCCCGGTATCGCCGCCGATGAAGAGGCGAGCCCGCCGCGTAAGCGCGATCAACTCAGAAATCGAGCAGGAGATTTTTCGCGCCGCCCCTTCGCCCGCGGCTTCCACGGCCACGGCCAGCTCTTCTTCTCCCGGTCCGTAGTTTATGAGCGAACATAATCCATCTTTCGCGAGTTCTTTCGCAACCTGTCCGTAACGCTCGACCGGCCACCGCTTCGCCCCCCAGCCCGCGCCGGGATTGAGAATCGCGAAGTCGTTCACATGCGCCGTGAAGGCCGGCGATTTTGTTCTCTGCATCCGGGTCCACGGAAACTCCACCTGCGCTTGCGCCGCTGGTGGGAGGATCGCAGTTGGAGCGATCGCACTTGAAACGATTGCATCTGGAACGACCGCACTTGAAGTGACCGCTCCGCCAGCGCCAGCGCCTGTTCGACAACATGCGTGCCCTGCGTCTGCAAAAGCACTTTTCGCGTGTAGAACATGCTGGCAGCATTCTCGCGCGGTTGTGCGCTCCCATACACAATGGGCGCGCCCGACCAGCGTGCCAGCAATGCCGAACGAACCGCGCCCTGAAAATCAATCGCCGCGTCGTATTGAATTCCGCGTAACTCGACTCAAGCCCGCGGCCATCTGCTGCCAGGTGTTGAACGAGAACGGCGCGCGCCGCCATTCCGCCGTGTTGACGGAATGGACGCAGTCGACCAGCGGGCGTTGCGGAGAGCGCCGTCCCGCTCGCGGATAGCGCAGCGTGCACAGCAGTTCCGCCCAGCGCTCTTCGATCAGCCATCCCAAGGTGGCATGAGGAAAAGCCTGGCGCAGCGCGGCTGCGGCCGGCAGCGTGTGAATGATGTCTCCCATGGCGCTGAGGCGCACGATGAGCAGGCGTTCGAATCGCGGCACGCTGGCTGGGAGAGAAAAAGAGCCGGTCATTAAAGAGCCTGCTCATTCTGGTCGCAGCCCTCGCCGCCGTCCGTACCGCCTCACGATTTTCGCGGCCCCAGCCGCGAGCGCGAGCGCGCATGCGAACGAATGATCTCGCTGGCCGAGTGATTCTTAGGATCACCCACGATGACGACGCGGCCTCCACAGGCTTCGACCTCGTCGCGCTCGGGGACGCTCTCCACCGTGTAGTCCGTGCCCTTGGCATGAAAATCAGGACGGATTTCGCGAATGATGGCGCGCACGTCCTTTTCTGGAAAGACTACGACGGCGTCCACATCCGCCAGCGCCGCCAGAATTTCCGCGCGTTCTTCGGCTGGCATCACGGGCCGCCCTTCACCCTTCAACGCGCGCACGGAAGCATCGGCATTCACCGCGACAATCAGTTTGCCGCCGAGCTCCCGCGCCGCATGCAGGTAGCGTACATGGCCGACATGCAGCAGATCGAAACATCCGTTGGCGAGCGTGATGCGCTCGCCGGCGCGCCGCCAATTCGCCACACGTCGCTGCAGTTCGTCGCGCGAAACAATCTTCCGATGGAGTGATGTGCTCAATGATCTCGATCTGATCGTGCCGAAGCTGGGCTATGCCCCGCTTGGACGGGGCCCTTCGCCCCGCTCAAAGCGGGCGCAGCCCCGTCCCCACACTCTAATGCTCGCGAGCCACTGGCGGCGCTTTTATCCAGCGCCTCCAGCAATTCCTGCTGGCTGACCGTGGCGGTGCCGCGCTTCATGACCACGATGCCGCCCGCATAGTTCGCCAGGTGCGCGGCCTCTTCGGCGGTTGCGCCCGCAGCCAGGGCAGCGGTAAAAGTCGCGATGACGGTATCGCCGGCGCCGGTCACGTCGGCGACTTCATCGCTGCCATAGATCGGAATATCCACCGGCTTGTGACGGCGCGGAAAAACCACCATGCCATCTTTGCCGCGCGTGATCAGCAGCGATTCCAGATCCATCTCGCCTGCGATCTGTTCTCCGGCGGCCAGAAGGCGCTCCCAGTCGTTGTCGTTCCGTTGCCAATGCGGATGCCGAGAACTTCTTCCACCTCAGACTCATTCGGCGTTGCCGCCGTAACCCCGGAAAACTCGAGCATGCGATGGCGCGAGTCAAGCGTCACGGGAACCTTGTCGAGTCCGCGCTTTTCCCGAATCGCATTCAGCAGCGTTGGCGTTGCCGCGCCGTATCCGTAGTCGGAAACCAGCAGCGCATCGGAGGCGCGCGCGTATTCGCGGGCCGCAAGCACGATTTCGCGGCGCAAATGCGAATTGGGGCCTTCGCTCGGCTCACGGTCAAGGCGCACGACCTGTTGTCCGGCGGTGTGCGCGAATCCGGCCAGGATGCGCGTTTTGGTGACGGTGGTGTAGCTCTTGTCTTTGAAAACACCGCTGACCGGAATGCGTTTGTGGCGGAAAGCGCGCAGCAGCAGCTTTCCCGGTTCGTCGTCGCCCACGACCCCAACCGGCAAGACGTTCACTCCAAGGTCGGCAAGGTTGTAGATGGCATTGGCGCCGCCGCCGGGAACCACCTTGCGATCGCGGTGCTTCAAAATCAGCACGGGCGCTTCGCGCGAGACACGAGAAATCTCGCCAAACACAAACTCGTCGGCGACCAGATCTGCGAGGACGGTTACCGTGAGCTTGGGAAAAGATTCGACGATCTTTCGTAGGCGCAGGCGGCCGTTTTCTTTAATATGTTTTGTCATCAATCTGCTTGATCACAATATTCTGGTCCATCGGATGCAACCCAAGATTTTCTCACGAGCGGGGCCTTCAGCGTTCCTCGATCATTGCTTGTCAGGAAATGATTCTTGCGGAAATGGTTCTCGCCAAAATGGCATCCACAACGTCAGTGGGATGATCGAGCGTAAGGCTGAGCGCGGCGACCGCGAACGGCTTGAGATCCGCCTGCAATGATCCCAGATTGACCGCATCTTTTTCCGTGGTCAGGAATCCGCCGGCACCGAGGTTGCCGCGCATGGTCAAGCAGTCGCTCGATGTCACTTCTGTCATAGGCATGGTGATCGCGAAACTCGATTTCTGCCGCAGGCGTGATTCCGGCGGCGCGCACCTGGGCGAAGAACTGTGCGGCCTGCGCGATACCGCAGAACACAATCGGTGCGACGAGTGCGGTGGGCATGACGATTTCGCGCTTCATTCGCCAGATAGGCTTCCTTGCAGAGCGAAAGTCTTGATCACGATCTGCGCGGCGCACAAGAAACCTGCGGCAGCACGACCGCGTCGGCGCGTCGCAGCGACGAGAGCGGCTCGCGCAGCCGCCCCGAGGGCAGCAGCCTGTCGTCGAAGTCGCGCTCCGTCATCAGCACGATGTCGAAGTCGCGAGCCAGAGAACGGTGCTGAAAGCCGTCGTCGAGGATGTGCAATTGCGGCTGGAATTTCCGCTCGGCGACTCGGCCCGCCTCATAGCGGCTTTCACCGACAATCACTGGAACGCCCAGCCGCCGCGCGATCAGCAGCGGCTCATCGCCGAAGTCGGCGGCGTTGCCATCGGTCTCGACTACCAGAACGCCGCGAGTTTTGCGGCCGTATCCGCGTGTGAGCACGTCGAAGCGAATGCCGCGCGCCTTCAGCAGTTCCCCGAGCGCAATCACGAACGGGGTCTTGCCCGAACCGCCCACGCGACAAATTCCCGACGCTGACCACAGGTCGCTCCAGCCGCCGCGAAGGCAGCACACCGCGATCGAACAGCGTGTTTCGCAGAGCGGTGGCGGCGCCGTAAAGTCCGGTGAGCGGATTCATGCGGAACCCTCACGCGGGACCTGCCCGTCCTTCATGTGAGCTACAGATGACGAAACGCCCATCAGGTGGAGCAGCGCTGAGACGGTCCTGGCCGTGGCGCCGCGCTGCGATTCGAGCGCGGCCAGCGCGTTCCGGCCGAGCGTCGTTCGCTCGTCGCCGTTTTCGATCAGCTCCATGAAGACTAGCGGCATCTCCGCCAGTCCAACTATGCGGACCGCATTGCGGCTGGCAAAGAAATTGACCACGTCGCGAAAATTTTCGTAGTGATTGCCAGTGACGATAGGAACGCCGTAGAGTGCAGGCTCAAGAATGTTGTGTCCGCCGCGCGGCACCAGGCTGCCGCCGACAAACGCGACCGTGGCCAGCGAATAGAGCGCAGCCAACTCCCCGATGCTATCGACCAGAAACACGCCGCCAGCGAGTGGTTCGCCGCTCCACAGAGAACGCCGCCACATCCGGAAGCCGAGTTTTTCGACGAGCTCGGCAACCTCCGCAAAACGCTCCGGATGGCGGGGCGCAAGGACCATCACGGCCTTCGGATGATTCGCCAGAATGTTGCGAAACGCCGAAAGCAGAGAGCCTTCTTCGTCCTCGAGCGTGCTGCCACACACCAGAACCGGCCCCGCTCCGGAGTGGCTGAAGCTCTCGCGAAGACACGCAACGATTGCCGGCGATGGAGGCGGCGCCACATCGAATTTCAGGTTGCCGGCAACCGTAACCTTCGATTCGCTCGCTCCAATTTCTATCAGCCTCCGCCGGTCTTCTTCGGTCTGGGCCAAAAAAACATCGACGTTTCCGAGCGCCTTCTCCAGCAATCTCGGAAGCCAGAAGCGGAGCCGCTTGTAGCCGGGAAGCGAGCGGTCGGAAATGCGGCAGTTGATCACGGCGATGCGAGCCCCGCTGCGCTTGGCAAGCCGGAGAAAATTCGGCCAGAATTCAGTTTCGGCGACGACCACGAGTTCTGGACGCAAAGCATCGAGGTACGGCCGGATCGCGAAGGCGAAGTCCAGGGGAAAATAAAACACGTTCTCCGCGCCGAACCGGCGAGCGGCGAGTTTCTGCCCGGTGCTGGTGGTCGTCGAAATCATTACGCGATGGGACGGGAATTTCTGTTGCAGCGCCTTTACGACTGCGCTCGAAGCCACCACCTCGCCCACCGAAACCGCGTGAACCCAGATTGCGGGTTTCTCGCTGCGGCCAGCGACGGCGGGCGGAATCGCGCCGAACCTCTGGCGCAAACCCGTCCGATACTTGCCGTGCCGCATCATCTGCAGCAGCCAGTAGGGCAGCGTCAGCACCAGAAAAAAAGCGAGCAGCGCACTGTAGAGCGCATACATGAAGAGAAGTCCCATTCTAAATGGCGGGCCAAAATCCGCTCTTCGCTCTGTATCTTCGCTCGGGGCGAGGCGGCACGGATTGCGCTGACGGCATCCAATTAAAAACCACGGCTTCGAACTGCGGGCCGCGAGCTGCGAGCGAACACGAATCTGTGGTTCGCGGCCCGCAGCTCGAAGCCATCTCCTATAATTCACGTATGCATAATGCAGGTCGGCAAGAATCACCTCGTGCGCCCATGCCGCAAGCGCCGCGATTTGCGGCAGTCTGCGCTTTTGTGCTGCTCTGCTGCCTTGGCGCGATTGCGGCCAAAGAGTTTGTGATGCCCGCGGCGCGGCCCGCTCGCACTTACCCGGCACACGACGATCACCCCATGGAAAAGGTTGTGGTCGCAGTCGATCCCTATGACCTGGAAGACAAAGCTTCGATCTTCACCGTGAACTATCGCAACTACGGTTACATGCCGGTCTTCTTCGTCATCACGAACGACGGCGATCAGCCTGTCTCTCTCGTCGGCATGAAGGCCCAGTTGAATACCAAAGATCGCAGCAAGCTGTTCCCCGCGACCATGGACGATCTGCTGCGCCGGCTCTCGCATCCTTCGCGGAATGACGGCGCGAATCGGTTGCCGATTCCGGTTCCGCTGCCCAAAAAAGAGGTCAAAGGAGGCGTGAGCCGCAAGACCTGGGACGAAATCGAGCAGGCGCAGTTTGGCGCGAAAGCCGTCGAACCGCACTCCACTGCGCGTGGTTTCCTGTTTTTCGATATCGCCGACATTTCGAATCCGCTGGCCGGCGCCAACTTCTACCTGACCGGAGTCCAAGACGCGAAAGGCACCGAGCTGATGTATTTCGAGATCCCGATGGAGAAGTACCTGAGCGCGCCGGAAGTGAAGAAACCGTAGTAGTCCTACGATGGAGCGACGGGCGTCTTCGCCCGTCCCGCTTTCGTGCTGAGAACATCCGAGGTCGACAGCGTCGTGGCCGAGCGGGGACGCCCGGCGCTCCAGCAGCTATGCCAGCTATAATCTCTCGATATGGCGACCACCCCAGCCGTTTCCGAGGATCTCCTCGCGAAATACGAGCCGGTCATCGGGCTCGAAGTCCACGTACAGCTGCTGACCGCGTCGAAAATCTTTTGCTCATGTTCGACCCGGTTTGGCGATCCGCCGAACACGAATGTGTGCCCGGTGTGCTCTGGGACTTCCCGGAGCCTTGCCGGTGCTGAACCGCAAGGCCGTGGAATTCGCGGTTCTGGCGGCGATGGCTTTAGAGTGCCGCATCAACGAAGTTTCCATCTTTGCGCGGAAAAACTATTTCTACCCTGACCTGCCGAAGGGCTATCAGATCTCGCAGTATGACAAGCCGTTGGCTGAGTTCGGATTCATCGAAATCGACCTGAGCCAACATGAGACGCGCGAAAGTAAGACGAACGGCAGCAAGAAGAAAATCGGCATTACCCGCCTGCACCTCGAAGAAGACGCGGGCAAGAGTCTGCACGAGGGCTTCGCCGACGCCGCCTCGAAGACCGCCATCGATCTGAACCGCACCGGCGTGCCCCTGGCCGAGATCGTCAGCGAACCGGACATGCGATCGCCAGAGGAAGCGTACGAGTACCTCACGCGGCTAAAGGAAATCATCCTCTACACCGGCGTCAGCGACTGCAACATGGAAGAAGGTTCGCTGCGCTGCGATGCCAACATCAGCGTGCGGCCTCGCGGACAGAAGGAATTCGGCACCAAAACCGAGGTCAAGAACGTCAACTCGTTCCGCTTCATCAAGCAGGCGCTGGAGTACGAGATCGAGCGCCACATCGAGCGTCCTCGAATCCGGCGGCAAGATCACGCAGGAAACGCGCCTCTACAACGCGCACGAAGGCAAGACTTACGGCATGCGCTCGAAAGAGCAGGCGCACGACTACCGCTATTTTCCCGAGCCCGATTTGCTTCCCCTGGTGGTGGATGAGAAATGGCAAGCCGCAATACGCGCCAGCCTGCCCGAGCTTCCCGAAGCGCGCCGCCAGCGCATGATGAAGGAGTACGGCATCACGGCAGGCGACGCCCACACCCTGACGCTGACGCGCGCGCATGGCCGATCAGTTCGAGTCCGCGGCCCGCACGGCAAAAAATCCGAGGCGCGTCGCCAACCTCGTGCAGAGTGAACTGCTCGGACGCCTGAAAGCGCAGGGCCTCGAACTCGAGCAGTCGCCAATTTCGATGGCTGGGGTTACGGCCTCGGCCGACCTGGTTGAGTCGGGCGCAATCTCGGGCAAAATGCTGAAAGATCTTTACGACCTCTGCTTCGAACGCAACCATGACTTCCCGGCCGTTTACGAAGAGCAGGGGCGTCCCGAGCAGTCGCGCGACACTTCGGCCCTGGAGAAACTAGCCGATGAGTTAATCGCGGCGAATCCCAAGCAGGTGGAGCAATATCGCGCGGGCAAGAAAACCATGATCGGATTCTTCGTCGGCCAGGTGATGAAGGCCTCGAAGGGTCAAGCCAATCCCCAGTTGGTGAACGAAGTGTTGACGAAGAAGCTGGAAGGCAACTGAAAAGTCAGGCGTCTAGGGCTTCGTATCAGGGCATCGCTTTAGCGATGCCGAAAGCCGTCTGAATCAATGTCCCCAGGGGCTGGGGCATCGAATCGCGTCCCTACTTCGCGGCTCACAAATTCTTCAGCACTTCTTCCGCATAGTAATTCTTGACTTTGGCGTCGTCGCGGAGGCTCTCATAGTACGCCGCTTTCAATAACTGCTCGCGGCGATCGCGCAATTGTTGGCGGATGGCCTGCTGCACCCGCGGATCATTCAAGTCCCGCTGCCCCGCCGGCTCCTTCGAAATCAGTTTCACGATCATGTAAGCGACGGGCTCATGAGTGGTCGGATTGATCATGGGAATCACCGGCGTGTATTGCCCCGGTTTGAGCTTCATCACCGCTTCGCGGGTTGCCGGATCGGCATTCTTGAGCGCGGACTCGGGAGCCATTCCCAAATCGCCGCCGTTGTTGCTGGTCTCCGGGTCTTCGGAATAATTCATGGCCAGGGTAGCGAAGTCGTCGCCACTATCGAGGCGGTTGGCGATCATCTGGATTTTCTTGCGCGCCTCGGCATCGTTCTGCGCCTTGCTGTTCTGCAGGTTGTGCACCTGGGGGCTCGGCATTCCAGAGACCATGATTTTGGCCAAGTGGTATTGCGCTTCGATGAGGTTGAATTCGGCCTTGTGCTCCTTGTAATAACTGGAAACGTCCTGGTCGGTGATATTGATGCGCGAGGTAATTTCCTTGTTCAACACCTTGTCGCGGGTGAGCGAGCGCCGCAGGTCGCGCTTGAAGTCGTCGAGCGTTATTTTCTTGTCCTGCAGGCGCTTGTTGAATTCCTCGGCGGTGTAGGGCGACTTGATTTCGTTCAGCTTGCGGTCCACTTCTTCGTCCGTCGCCAGCAGCCCGAGCTTCTCCGCGCGCTGCATCAAAATTTCCGTCTCGATCAGCTCATTCAGAATGCTCAGCCGCAGGCTCACCGCCTGCTCGCCCGTCGGCTGCTGATCGGAACCCGCCGTCTGGTTGGCGTAATACTTGTCGACTTCGCTGCGATAAATCTTCCGCCCATTGACCGAAGCCATGACGTCGCCGCCGCTGCTGTTGCGGTTACAAGCCGACAGTCCAATCAAAAGTGCAAGCAACAGAAACGCGCCGGCCACGACCAGGCCCGCTCGCCGAAAGCAGTTACGATTTTTCAAGTTCTTCCCTCAAGAAATTTGTAATTGGTAATTTGTAATTGGTAATTTGAATTCGCCATCGCCAGGTGTTCAATTACAGACTACAAATAATTACAAATCGCAAATTACAAATTCGTTACTTGTGCTCCGGAGGCGCAACCCCGGCATCCTTCAGCGCCTGGTCGAGCGCCAGTCGCACCTCGTCCGCAGGCACGGCTCCATCCAGTTTCTGTCCATTGACAAACATCGTCGGGGTCGCATCCACGCCGACGGTTTCTCGCTTCGCGCATCGAGGCGCGCACCGCCTTTTCATCCTGGGCCTTGACGCACGCCTGCAACTTCGGAACGTCGAGATTGTGCCTCTGCCCCTGCGCGCTGGCCAGCCTGTCGAGTTCCGCATTCCAACCGTCGCGGCCTTTTGCTTTGATCGCGTCCTGATTCCCGTGCAGGGTATCCGCATAATCCCAGTAGGCGTCGCCGTTTTGCGCCCCCAGGCAATTGGCGTTCACCGCCGCGTGCACCGCCCAGGGGTGAATCTCTTCGAGCGGGTAATCCTTGTAGATAAAAAGGACGCGATCGCCGTATTCCTTAAAAAGCCCGGGGAAAAGTGTCTTATGCATCCCGGAACAGAACGGGCATTCGAAATCGTCGTAGTTGACGACCGTCACCTTGGCATCTTTGTTGCCCCGCGTCGGACGGCCGCTGACGTCAATCTTCTTCATGATCTCAACGTACGGATCGCTGGTCAGATCGAACTTGCTCATGCGCAGCAGCGTCTTGTGGTCGCGAGAGAGCAGGAACTCGAAGTCCTGCTTTTTAGTGCGACTGGCAAATGAAACCGTCAGCGCGTCATAGTTCGGAAACTCACTCGACCGCAGCGTCCCCACAATCACTTTTACGTCGGGTGGCAGGGAATACTGTGCCCGCACCCGCCGCTCGACCGCGCGCACGATGTCCGCAGGAGGGGCAGGCGAAGAAGAAGTCGGCGGAGGAGGGGACTGGGCCGAGCAGCCCAGACAGATCATTAAAAGAACCACAAACGCGCGCCGCAGAATCATTCGTCGAAACCACCTGAACATGAGGAAGATGCTTGATTATCTCATGGCATCGAGACTCCCTGCGCGGCGACGAGCGAGCGCTCTACGCGAAATCACGATGCCGTTTTCAGATGCGTCCCCGCAGCAACTCTTCTGTGGTCAGCAGTTGATTCATCGAGCCGGAGCGGAATCCCTCCAGGTCGAGAGTGACGAACTTGAATCCAAGTCGCTTTGAACACGGCAGTGAACTCGCGCGCCATCTCTGCTGTCAAAGCGCGGGGAAATTCCTCGAGCGCAATCTCAATGCGCACGATTTCCCCGTGATGGCGCACGCGGAATTGCCGGAACCCCATGGCCCGCAGTGCGTCTTCGCCCCGCTCGATAACACTGAGCGCTTCGCGGCGTAACCGCGCGTCCATATTCCATGCGCGACGAAAGACACGCGGAGGCCGGCTTGTCCCACACCCGCAACTCCGCCTGCCGCGCCAGTTCCCGGATTTCAGCCTTGTTCAGGCCGGCGTCGAGCAGCGGGGCGAGAACATGATGCTGGCGCGCGGCCTGCTGCCCGGGCCGAAAATCGCCCTCGTCGTCGGCGTTGACTCCGTAGGCGATGGCGTCGAATCCGCGGGCCTCGCGGTAGCGCTCGAGGACGGTGAACAATTCGTCCTTGCAGTGAAAACAGCGCATGGCATCGTTGCGGGTGTACGCGGGATTTTCCAGTTCCTGCGTCTCCACAACCTCGACCGGAATTTCGCGCTCGCGCGCAAAGGCGAGCGCGTCTTCGAGATGAGTCCGCGCCAGGCTGGCGGAATCGGCAATCACGGCCAGCATCTGGTCGCCGAGGACTTGGTGCGCAGTCCAGGCAAGAAAAGCGGAGTCCACGCCACCCGAGTAGGCGACGATCAAGCGACCGCAGCCGGCAAGGATCTGGCGCAAGCGCTCAGCTTTCCGATCGAGCATGGCCGCGGTGTTCACGATCTCCATTATCCACGAAAAAGTTCTCAGTTCCCGGTTCTCAGTTCTCAGGACGAGCGTTTCGCACCGTCCAGCCGGGAACTGAGAACGCCCGGCTCTGCCAACGCGCATCGCAGCGCTAGTACAGCCGCTCCTGCCGTTTGAGGTTGCCGAACGCTCCAATATTCGCCAGCGTAAACGTGAAACGATATTGATTTTCGTTGCGCACCGCTCCCAGCGCAAAGCGCCGGAATTCCAGGCTCAGGCCGCAACAGTCCCAGGTGTAACTCGTCTGCGCCGTGGCATACTGCAGCGAGCCAAGGTTCGCATCAAAACCGAAACTGCTGGCGGCGCTCAAGCCGCGCTTGTTGAGTTGCCCGTAGCCAAACAACAGCCGAAACTGGTTGAACTCGCTCGTCGGCGTCGTTCCCGCTCCAGTGTCGATCACGCGCAAAAAGGCATCGCCTCCCCCCATAGTAAACGCGCCGAGATGGTAGTTCACCAGCGCCATGCTGGAATTGATGCGGCCGTCCTTGAGGTCGTAGTCCAAATCCCACTCGGTGTTGGTGCGCGGATTGGTTTCGATGCGCAGCCGCGAAATGAGCGGAGCAAAGCGCCGCGCTGAATCCAGAAACGCGATGCCCGTGAAATCCGCGGTGGTCGTAAATACGTTCCGCTGCCCGGCCACCAGCGCATTGCCAAACGTGGAATCGAAGAAATACTTCTGTCCGATCTCCCAACTCAAAATCTCGCGCGGGCCCGAGGCGCAGGCTTGCGCGTCGGGGTTCGGAGGCACTTCCCACGGCACCGCGCCGACTTGCGGGGCGCCGCCGATGGTGAGCGTGCTCATGCCCTGCACGTCGCAATCTTTGGCGTTCGGATCGAGGTGCTTGGCGTAAAGACGATTCACCAGCGAGTACTCGACTTCATTCGTATTGGTCAGCACATCGGTCGCATCGAAATGCAAAATGTCGGCAAAGTTATTCACGCCGGTGACGTAGTCGTACTTCATGCGCGGCTCAATCACGTGCTTCCATTTGCGTCCCAGCCACGGATGATCGAATACTCGCGACAATGCCGGCGGCCGCACCTCGAACGAAGCCTCCAGCGACTTGCGATTCAGAATGTCGTCGGCAGCGGTCCCGTCGAATTTGCCGGATTGCCCTCGCTCCGTGTAGAACGTATCCCGCAACGTAAGTGCGGGACGAAACGACCATCCCTGCCATTGCACCGGCATCGCAAGCGAGGGCGCCAGATCGAACCTGCCCACCAGCAGCCGTGCGGAACCCAGTGGCTGCGAACCTTCGGGACCTCGCGCCGCTGCAAACCCTCGGCCGCGCTCTCGAACGACCAGTACAGCGGCGTATTTCCCAACTGCCGCTCCTCGCCAGAGATGAAGAAACTTGGCGTATGCAGAATCCGGACCAACTCGGTCTGCGTAATCGTGCTGCAAGTCCGCAGTTCCGGTTCCGGTGTCGGAACGCAAACTTCGAAGTTCTGATAGCGCTCCGCCAGTGCATTGAAGTGAAATCCGTTGGTCGTATTGGAAAGGAAAATCTGTGACCTTACTTCCGAATCGATCGCCTGCGTGTACACATCGGTGAAGGCAATGCGGAAGACGAACGAACTCAAATAGTCGACATTCGCGACGCCGCGGAAGTCCCCAAAAGAGCGCTCGGCAAGAAAATGTGCGTCTTCTCCGCCTTGGTCCTGCCGATTCGGTGGAGTGCCGATACCGCGATCCACTATCCCCACGATAGTTGAAGAACACGTAAGAGCTGTCGCTCGGACGAGCGCGGAATTCTCCGCGTTGAAACCAGCCGCGTTTGGAATAGTATTCGGCGCCCACCGTGGCGTCCGTGCTGCGATTGAAGACCCAGTACACCGATTCGCCGGCAATCATTCCCTTGGTGGACGAGTTGCCGAAACTCGGGATCAACAGCCCGGTCTGGCGCTGCTCTTTCTGAACCGGAAGCGTCACAAACGGAAAATAAAATACCGGCATGCCCATCAGCCGGAAATCGCTGTTGTAGATTTTGGCGGTGCCGTCCACATCCACCGAAATGCGCCTCCCGCTGAATAGCCACTTCGGATGCGGCAACTCGCAGGTGGTGACCGTTCCCTGGCGCACCAGGTAATGATTGGGCCCGTGCTTTTCCACAATTTTCCCGGTAAAGGCAAATGGATTGGACGTGGTAAGCACGTAGCGGGAATTCCGCATCCGAAATCCCACCGTTCCGATCGCGCTATAGAACGTTCCGATTTGCGTGCGGATGTTGTAAGTGCCGTGGCTGGCCTCGACGTGCTCGTCGTAAGGGCCGCCGTCCAGCACGACGTGGCCCTCCAGTTCACTATCTCCCGTGTCCGCGTTGTAGGTGATTTGATCCGCGTGCAGGATGTATGTGCGATAGTCGATTTCCGCCTCGCCCCGCAGGTGGTAAATGGACCCTTCTTTCTCCTGTTGCACCGCCCGCATCGTTACCGGTCTTCTTCCGTCTGGCCGGCAGGGGCTGTCGGCAGATTCGGGACCGTCGCCGCGGCGCTCTCCGGGGCAGAGACCGTGGTGGCGGCAGGGGGCAGCGTCTGGCTGGTTACTATCCCCGGAGCGAGAAGCAGATGACAGACCCATGCGGCCGTGATAAAGATTCGAGAGCGGGTGATCATTAATGGATGACCATTAGCGGGTGATCTGCCAGCGCGCGTGCGCTCCGCCAGCCGGTCTGCCAACGGGAACCAACTGACCTTAGCACGCGAGCGGCAGGCGGAGCAAAGCTGCGCATTCTTATGGTCTCCGGTTTTATGGTTCCCGGCTTTATGGTCTCCGGCATTTGTGCCTGGCCTGGCTCTGGCCGCTGGCATTCTTCGTGACTTGCATACGACGACTTGATTTACGACCACCGCGTTGATAAAAGCCTGACCGTGACGACTCGACTGTGACGACTGGATTGACGACCCCCGGATTAACGAACCGTCCGACCGGCGGTGATCCCGCCGCGCAACGGCAGCTTTGCGCCAGCGACGCCGTCGAGCCGGGACTTAGCATCGCCACCGCTTCAGAAACTGCGGCCTCGGGCCCGAACGTTATCCGAATGCCGATGCGGGCGTATCCGAAGCCGATCCGAACGTTGATCCGACGTCATGAGCTCGATCGAACGCTGATTCCTGGCGCATCGAGGTTGCCAATCGCCTCGAACGCTATCGCACGCGGCGCAAGCCTCGGACTCCGCGCTATCCCTCGCTGCTCCTGCCTTTTGATGCGCCCGAGAGCTGGTCCCGCCCTGCGCCGCCAACTGGGCCTCCGGAATTGGATCGGCGGGAACTGGATCGACGGCACTTGCGACTGCGCCCGCGCGAGCCGGGCAAGGCTTCACCGTCCAAGCAAACGAAGAACCCCCAGCCGGCGGAGCTCTCGGCGCGTCGCCGAACCTCGCCCGGACTCGCAGCCAGCCCAGGCGCCATCCCCGGAGCCCGCCGCCAAGGTAATCGAGTTCCCACGTTCCGCCGCAATTCCGGTCTTTCACCCGAGCGACTTGGCCGATCCCGTTTTTGATCGCGATCGTCCGCGCATCGTGGAAGCCCCGGAGATTCTCCCGCCGCCTCCCGCATTGGGTGGAATGCTGATCGAACCCGCCCAGCCAGAGGGGACCGACAGGCGAGCCGATTTCCCCTCCACCGCGCCATCCGCATCCCCGTCGCGCCTCCGCATCGATAGCCCGGCGCGCCCTTGCTGCCCTCGTGGATGGCGTTGTCCTGGCAACGGCTCTGGCGGCCTTTGCCGCAATTTTTCTTCGTCTGAACCCCAGCCTGAACCCCGTTCGCGGACCGCTCCCGTTGCTCTCCGGACCAACTTTCGCCGGTGCGCTCGCCGTGGTCGCAGTCCTGCTCTGGAAGGTCTTACGAATTCTTGTTTGTGGTGTATACCGGGTCGACTCCCGGACTTCGCGCCGCCCGGCTGCGCCTCGTAGAGTTTGACGGCTCGCCGCCCAATCGCCGCTTGCGTCGCTGGCGCGTGCTGGCGTCATTGCTCTCCGCGTTTTCCGCTGGACTCGGCTATCTCTGGTGTGTTCTTGACCAGGACGGATTGTGCTGGCACGACCGCATCACTCGCACCCACATCCAATCCGCAAGACGTCCCTCAGAATAGAACGACAAAGCTCCCGTGCCGTCGATCAGCGTCCGGCTTTGACTCACGTAGGGGCAGGTGCCCTCAGCCCGCCCTAGCTCAAGGGTCGAAGCCCGGCAGTCGCCCGTAGTCACCGCAACTCTGGATTCGGCATCCACCGCTCAACCAGATTCTCCAATGCCGCCCTCAGCTCGCGAAAACGGAACGCATACCCGCTCGCCCCAAGTTTTCCAGGCTCAACCCGCTGGCTGGCAAGCAGCAATTCCTCCGCGGCCATCTTGCCGAAGGCCAGTCGAAGCGCAAACTCCGGCACCGGAAAGAATGCAGGGCGACCCAAGACCGACGCCAACACCTTTGTAAACTCCGCATTGCGCACCGGATTCGGGGCCACCAAATTCACCGGCCCACTCAGCGGTCCGCTCCCCGGCCCCTCCCCGACCAAAGCCCGACTCCGTGCCGATCGCGTGATGAATCCCCCCCACGATGTCGTCCACATGAATCCAGCTCCACCACTGCTGCCCCGATCCAATCCGGCCGCCCAGCCCCAGTTTGAACGGCTTCAGCATATTCGCGAGCGCTCCGCCCTTTGCGCTCAGCACCAGCCCAATCCGGAGGTTCACCGTGCGGATGCCTGCCTCCGCTGCAATCCGGCTGGCGTCCTCCCACTCGCGGCAAACCTCGGACAGAAATCCCTGCCCCGCCGGACTCTCTTCTCGTAGAAGTTCCTCGCCCCGATTCCCATAGAACCCAACCGCCGATGCACACACCAACACGCGCGGCTTCGCCTCACTCTGCGCCAATGCCGCCGCCAGGTTCCGGGTTCCCTGCACGCGACTCTCGCGGATCGCCCTCTTTTTTTCCTCGGTCCAGCGTCCCACCACGCTTTCCCCGGCCAAATGAACCACCGCATCGAACCCCGACACCGCAGTCGGCGACACCGGAGCCAAAGGATCCCAAGAAACCTGCGCCGCACTCTGCGCCCGTCCCCGCACCAGCCGCACAATCTGCGTACTCTGGGGCTCGAACGAAGCCAGAAGCGCCGTCC
>CAVRYC010000055.1:0-10848 GCA_963725245.1 uncultured Acidobacteriaceae bacterium
CGACGGACGGACCGTGAACAGCGCCGGTACACATCCACCTAAAGAAACGGGTTCTGGATAACCAGATCGCCGAAGCGGCGGCCGTGTTGCATGTCCTCGCTGTAAAGAATCTTGCAACCGCCCTGCAGCGCCGCCACAACGATGAGGGCGTCGTACCATGAAAGTTGAGTTTCACCGTGCAACCGCAAGGCTTCAATCACAGTGCAGGGACGAAGAGATCGCCATCATCGGGGATCGTCGTCGAGGAGCACCAAGACAACTCCAGGTCGGATTTGACGATGGCAAGGCGAAATCCTCGGCGAGGCAACGTGATGACTCCTGGAACGACTTGATAGCTGATCATCGCCTGCTTTATCAGCAGCACCGTCTGTAATCGCACTTCGGCGATCTTGCTTATATCAGAAGGTAAGAAGACGAAGAGCATCGACGGGATGATCTTCGTATTCCAGAAGAGTAGAGTTCGTTCGTCTCCGTCCCGCGTGAACTTTGGCCCGGCGTCGGCGTTCTTCAGTTTTTCGAACGACGCTTCTTATTTCCTCGGCTTCACCGTCGAGAGCCCATTGCAGTTCCGGCCCAATCGCCGAAGGCGTCGTTCAGCGTTTTATCCTCGCTGCCGACCGACGCCGCGAGCCAGTTCGATCTTCGTTTTCATCCGCACTGTCAACGTGATGTTCTCGGCATGGCCTTCTCTTCGCTCATTCATCTCGTCGCACATTGACTTCCGGACCACGTTCGCATGACCGAGGCTGTCTGAGAAGTTCCGTGGACCTGTCCGGCGCTCACGCGACGGGATCCGTACTGGATTCGCCCATTCGCGGGAGGCATCGATCAGGGGCCGGTGCTCGCTGCAAGCAACTCCCCCGGGCGCGTTCTATGGCAGCTTCGTCGGCACTAAAGGTGATGTTCTTCATATGTGTCTATCGCGTTAAGCGTCCGATTCTCGTCACGAGCCACTTCTCGGCCACGTTCGATAGCAGGGGTATCAGCACTCAAAGTAATATTTCACACGAATGCGGTGTACACGATTATAGTGCGATCGGCAACCAAAAGCTGGTGCCAAAACTGGGCGCCTTAGACCATGATTGGCGTGGCTTATCCCTTCCCTGTATTCTTCCCCCGTTAAGACCATGCCCACCTTCTACCAGCGATTCCAGGAATCGGCCCGCAAGTTCCCCGACAACATTGCCCTTGAGATCCAGCGCCAGCAGACGGTCGAGCGTGTCACCTTCGCGGAACTGACCCAGATGTCGGAGAGCGTGGCGAACTGGCTCTCGACGCGCGTTCCACGGGATGCGCGCGTAGCGATTCTCGCGGCGAACCATCCCCGGTGGGTGGCGGCATATTTAGGGATCATCGCCGCCGGCAGAACGGCGGTTCCGCTCGACACGACTTTCAACGCCGACCAGGTGAAGAAGTTGTTGATCGACAGCGGAGCGTCCCTGTTGTTCTGCGACGTGAAGCATCTTCCGGTGGCCGCGGAAGCGGTCGAGGGACTCGGCATAAGTCTGGTGATGACCTCAGCGGCGGCCGAACAGAAACCCAATCCGGATGCCCCACTCATCGCGTCCTCTGCGATGAGTGGGTTCCGCTGGTGCACAGGCTCTGGCCGCCGATCTCGATTCCATCTTCGCCGCCGGCCCCGCTGGCTTTCAGCCCATCGTCCCCGCTGCGGACGACCTGGCGGCGCTGCTCTACACCTCGGGCACCACCGCCGATCCAAAGGGCGTCATGCTCACCCACGCCAACCTCGTCGGCGAGGCGAATTCGGTGTTCGGGGTAGTCAAGATTGGCCCCGAGGATGCGCTGCTGGGAATTCTCCCCATGTTTCATGTCCTCGCGCAGATGGCCAACCTTTTCCTGCCTCTGTTCAATGGCGCGCGCGTCGTCTATCTCGAAACGCTCAACACCACCGAATTGCTGCGCGCTTTGCAGGAACGCGACATCACCGTGTTTTGCATTGTGCCCCAGTTTTTTTACCTGATTCACGAGCGCATTTTCAAAGAACTGCATAAACGCGGCAAGCTCACGCTGTCGCTGGTGCGCACCCTGATGGCGCTGAACCGCGCACTGCGCCGAGTCCATATCAACGCCGGCAAAGTTTTCTTCGGAAAGATTCACGCCACCTTCGGCGCCTCGCATGCGCTATCTGGTCACCGGCGGTTCGCGATTCGATCCGGCCATCGCCCGCGATTTTTACTCCTTTGGCATCGACGTTCTGAATGCGTACGGCCTGACAGAAACCTCAGGCGGCGCCTTTCTCAATCCTCCGGGGCGCACATTGTATTCGGCTCGGTCGGACGGCCTTTTCCTGGGGTTGAGGCTAAGATTGTCGAAGAGAAGATTGTCGAAGAGAAGACTGTCGAAAAGAAGACCGCGGACCCGCAACCGATGGACGACGGCGCGCCGCCCGTCGGTGAGATTGCGATCCGCAGCGCCATCGTCATGAAGGGATATTGGAATCGTCCCGAGGCCACGGCCGAGGTGCTCGCGACGGCTGGTTCTACACCGGCGATCTGGGCTACTTCGATTCCGGCGGCAATCTCTTCATCACCGGGCGGCGCAAGGAAGTCATCGTGCTCGCCAATGCCAAAAATGTGTATCCGGAGGAGATCGAGGCGCACTACCTCCGGGCGCAGTCCGTGAAAGAAATTTGCGTGATGGCAGCGGAGGCGCGCCCCGGTGATCCGACCTCCGAGCGGCTGCATGCCGTGGTCGTTCCCAACTTTGAACTGCTGCGCGAACGCAAGATCGTCAACGCAAAAGAGGCGATCCGCCTCGACATTGAAGCGCTCTCCCACAAGATCGCTTCCACCAAACGTCTGGGAAGTTACGACATTTGGCAGGAAGACCTGCCGCGCACGACGACGCGCAAGTTAAAGCGCTTCCAGATAGAGCAGAGGGTTCGAGAGCTGAAGCAAAACGACGGCGGCGGCGCTGCAGACGTGGGCAAGGAGAAGGAGAAGCCCGCTAACCGACGACGAGCAATCCTGGCTGGAGCGGGAGGATGTAAAGCGAGCCCTCGCCATAATTGCGGGATCGTCGCGCGAACCGTCGCGCAGCCGACTGCAGCAGATTCGTCCCACCCACAATCTGGAGCTGGATTTGGCGCTCGATTCCATGCAGCGCATTGAATTGCTGACCGCGCTCGAGCAACAACTGGGCGGCGAAGTGCCCGAGTCGCAGTTGGCGGAAATTTATTCGGTGCGCGACCTGGTCGATGCCGTTCTAGCCAGCGCCAGCCGCGGCGAGGGCCAAGCCAGCGCGGGAGCACCGGCCTGGTCGACCATCTTCAGCGAGCCCGTCACCGATCCCGAGGTCCTGGCGCTGGCGCGCCACAATATTTTCGCCGAAGTCTTTTTCTTTCTGCTGGGGAAATTGATTTATCTTTTCGCGCTCGACTGCCTTCACTTAAAAATGCGCGGACTCGAAAATGTGCCCGAAAAAGGCCCATTCCTGCTTTGTTCGAATCACCAGAGCTATATCGATCCGATGGTGATGGCCGGGGCACTGCCGTGGCGCCTCTTTCGCGATACCTTTGCGTTGGGCACGAGCGACATCTTCGGCAAAGGATTCTTGCGGCGACTGGCACGATGGCTTCGCGTGGTCGTCCTCGATCCCGACGCGAACCTCGTGTCCGCCATGCGTGCCGGAGCTTTTGGCCTCAGCCAGGGACACATTCTCGTTCTCTATCCCGAGGGCGAACGCACCAACGACGGCAACCCGAGATTATTCCGCAAGGGCGCCGCGATCCTCTCGATTCACACGCAAGCCCCGATTGTCCCGATCGCGATCGAGGGCTTCTACGAATTCGGCCGCGTCACAAAAAGTTCCCCAAGTTCGCCGATTTGCAACTGGCATTCGGCAAGCCAATTCAGCCTCCGCCACTCAATGAGGCGAGCGGGCCGCGTACGAACAGTTGACCTCCGAGTTGAAAGCCAGAGTGGTGGCAATGTGGCAAGAATTGAGAGAAAAAGAATCGAGAGGAAAAGTCCGCGCGAACTGGAAAAGAACGTAAAAAATTCGGCGCCCGCGGAAACCGGACCGTCTGTGAATTGATAACGTCACTTAGTAACGTGACTTAGAACCGGTCGTTCAGTGGTTCGCATGCTTGCCAACGACTAACGACCAACGATTAACGATCAGCGACCGTGGTTTTACGCGCCCGCGCCCTTAGCTTGCCCGCCCACAACCTTGGTGAAGGCCTCCACCACACCGGCGTGGAACTTCTGGCCAGCCCCCGCCACAATCTCCTCTTCGGCCTGGTGAGGCGAGTAGCGATTTGCCGGCAGCTCCGCTGATCAATTTTTGGTAGGCATCGGCCACAGCCAGAATGTGAGCCTCGATCGGAACGTTGACCGAACGCGCTCCCTGATCCTGCAAAATCTGCTGCGCGACGATGATCGGAATCACCCGCCGCAACGCATTTCCAACGGCCTGGGCGCGCGCATCGGCCTTGCGGGGCTTGCGGAAACTGGCCACCACTTCGTCGCGGCTCATGTCCGCGGCCTTGTAGAGAATGTCGTTGCTGATGCCGAGCTTGCTCAGATCCCGCAACAGCACCGCCGACCGCAGCAACTCGACGCGATCCGAACCCAGTCCCATCGCCTCGGCCATTCTGGTCGATGCCTGCACCACCCGCTGGTTTTCACTATTGCCGAGCTTCTCATTGGCCATGACGTGTTCCAGAACCAGCAGCAGCCCGCTGAAGCTTTCCCGGATGTCGGCGGTCATCGCCTCCTTGCGCTCGTAAAGTGTGCCCATCACGTAGCCCACAACCGCCAAAATTCCCGCCCAGATGGCGAAGTTGAAGAGCCGTTCCCCGGGCAGCGTCAGCACCTTATGCGTAGGTATCAGGTTGTTCAGAAAGTCCAACAGAACGACCAGGAACACGCAAGCGAAGGCGGTGAGAGTCGCGTGCCGGCGTCCGAAGTAGTAGGCCGAGTACAAAGTCGGCAGGAAATAAAAGCAGAGCGCCATCGGCAGCGACTCGGCATAGAACTGCACCGTCGCCGCGATCAAGAACAACGATAGCAGCAGAATACTTTCCTTGGCGAATTTACTCATCGTGGTTGTCCCGATTCTTGATTGTCCCGATTCTGGTGTCCGGGCCGTCCCGCCCCGCTCGCGCAAGCAAGGAAGCCCTTCCTGACATGTTGAAGCACTCTAGTGTCCAAGGAAAGTTACCGGGGTCATGAGCCTTTTGTGCAGATCTCCCCAACTCTGTCATCCCGACCGGAGGAGATCATCGCGAAAGCGATGATCTGCGGAGTGGAGGGACCTTGTGTTTAATGTTTGCATCGGACGGCCGGGTGCCCCACCCTTCGTTTTTTGAAGGGTGGGATTCTGCGCCCACCACTTGTGATCTTTCGCTGACTCCCGCAGCCCCCTCACCGTAGAGTGAGCCGATGATCCCATCAGCCACCCTTTTCGCAAAGTACGCGAAATGGGGCACCCGTCCGAACCCGCGCGAGGAGCCGTCCGCCTGGAATATAACAGCCCGCTTTGAAATGTCTTTCATGTGGAGTATACTGTGGAATAGATTCCACATATGCAAATCGTTCAAATCGTGCTGGATAAAAAGCTGCTACACGCCGCCGACCAAGCCGCAAAGCGCACTCGACGAAACCGGTCCGCTCTGGTGCGCGACGCCCTGCGGGAACATCTCCGCCGGTTAGAACTGCGAGCCCGTGAAGAACGCGACCGCCAGGGCTACTCGCGACAATCTCAAGCCGACGCGGAAGCGCAGGCTTGGGAATCGGAGGCCACGTGGCCGGAAGAATAGCCCGAGGTGAGGTTCGGCTCTACCAGTTTGCCGCGCCCGACAAAAAACGGCCGGCCCTCGTGCTCACCCGCAACAGCGCCATCGCGTATTTATCCACGGTCACGGTTGCGCCTGTCACCTCCACGATTCGCGGCGTGCCCTCGGAAGTCGTTCTGAATGAGGAGGACGGCATGAAGTCCCCGTGCGCCGTGAACCTGCACAATGCAGTGACGGTGTCGCAACAGCGCCTGGGGAAACGCGTGGCCCAGCTTAGTTCCGCACGAATGAATGAGGTGTGCGCTGCTCTGCGCTTCTCTTTGGGTTGCGATTCAAACTAGTTAGTGGGAACGAACTGCCCCATTCAAGCTAAAATCGGGCTTGAATGGGCCACCCGTCCGCTGCGGATAGGTAGCTCGTTTCCAGAGTTCGCTTCTCGCGTAATCTTTGCTGTTTACTCTTGAGGTATTATCTCGTGGATATCCCCCACCCCCCCCTCCCCCCTCCCGTGTGGAATCATGGGATTAGGAGGAAATTCCCGCAAAATCTTTGAGTTTAAAGGACTTGGAGGTAAAATATTTATTCGTCAATGACTTAGCTCGTTTTTCGCTTCTCTCGGGGCATGGGCGGTGGGCTGACGCCCGCTGATTTTCCCAAATTGGTGTTTTCAAGGAGCGCCGACTAGTGGGGCTGGGGCGGCTTCGAGGAGCGTCTTGGTAACGGGCACACCTCGGCCCTGCTACAGGTCGATCTCCATTGTCTCCGACGGGCGGTTGGGAGTCTGTGATGGTGCTCACTGGGCGTTTGTGATGAAAAAAAGTCAAAAGCCCCGCCCTTCGCTTCGCTATAGGACGGGCTAGCCGCAGCGCGTCACACGCCTGGGTGCGTTCCGTCACTGCGCCTACGCACGAGTAACGGTAACCTCCGCATATCTTCTGTACTAACTTCCCCGAGTACACCTGTGAAGGAGTCTACCGATTGTTGATTCGTTGGGCCGGTACTCCGTAACGTCATCGAGTGGGAGAAAAAAAGTGGGACAACAATTGTTCGGTTTTATCCCAGCGATAGGGCTTTTAGTCGGATTAACGATTGGCATCGTGTCCACGTGGTTTCTACTGCGCGCTCGGGCTGGCGCGGCAAAAGACGCAGCTACCAGTGAAAGCAAAGTTGAAATCACCCGGCTTCAAGAAAGAGTCTTGTCGAACAACGGGGAGCTTGAGCGAGAGCGTGCAGCGGTTGTGGAGCATCAAGCCACAGCTGCGCGTTGCCAAGAGCAACTCAGCGCCGCTCAGAGAGGAATGCGCCCATCTGGCTGAACGCGCAAACCGCGTCCCTGGCCTTGAAGAGAAATGCGACGAACTAACAAATGAGCGGCAAAATCTCCAGGCCGAACTAGCGAAAGTGAAGGCCACTCTCGCCGCTGAACAGGCGCAGACCGCGGAGAAACTGACCCTTTTGCAAGAAGCTAAAGAACAGCTGTCTACCGCTTTCACGTCTCTGGCTAACAACATATTTGAGGAAAAAACAGTCCGGCTCACGGAACAAAACAACAATAATATTGGACAGATTCTGGAACCTTTCAAAACGAAACTCGATGAGTTTAAGGCCAAAGTTGAGGAGGTTCATGACAAAGAGATCGACGGTCGGGCAGCACTGCGGGAGCAGGTTAACCAACTGACAACGCTGAATCAGCGGCTATCGGAAGATGCGCAGAGCCTTGCAAATGCGCTCAAGGGCTCTGCGAAAACACAGGGGAATTGGGGAGAGATGATTTTAGTGAGACTGCTGGAAGCGTCGGGTCTCCGCGAAGGACGTGATTATGAACTCCGGCCGTCCTACCAGCGCGAAAACGGCCACCGGGGACAACCCGACATTGTCATCCATCTGCCAGGCGAACGACACCTAATTATTGATTCGAAAGTGTCTTTAACGGACTACACACAATATGTAAACGCTGTCGACGAGGCAGATCGAACTGACGCGCTTGGGCGTCATCTGAATTCCATGCATCGGCACGTGAAGGAACTGTCCGACCAGGACTATCAAAACCTCTACGGCTTAAATTCGCTGGATTTCGTGATCATGTTTGTGCCGATTGAATCGGCTTTCGCGGTTGCATTGGAGCAAGACACCAGCTTGTGGGAAGAGGCATGGAGCAAGAATGTGCTAGTCGTTAGCCCGAGCACCCTCCTGTTTGTTTTGCGCACTGTCGCCTACCTCTGGCAGCAAGAGGATCAGGCGCGCAATGTACAGGAGATTGCTCATCGGGGTGCCGAACTTTATAACAAACTCGTCGGGTTCGTTGAGGATCTCGGTGAACTTGACGACCGATTGCGACAAGCTAGAGTAAGCTTCGACAGCGCCTACAAGAAACTAAGTAGTGGACGCGGAAACGTGATTCGACAGGCCGAGATGCTGAAGGAGATGGGTGTGAAGCCGAACAAGGCGCTGCCTGTTGCATTGGTTGAAGCGGCTCTGGAAGATACGCAGGCTCCAAGCCGGGCTGCAGTCGCTGAAACTGAGGTCGTTCCGGCCTGATGTGAAGTTAGAATTCCCTGATGCGTCTCTGCCGAGCAGGGAGGGTAGGGGTCCTTCGACTCCGCAGAGACTTCACTTCGTGAAGTCCCCGCTGCGCTCAGGATGACAACTTGGATAGGGCCTCCTTCGCCGTCACTTCGCGCGCGGATGGGTTTGATCGTAGACATTCATCACGTGCTTGACCGAAAGCTGGGTGTAGCGTTGCGTGGTGGCGAGGCGCTCGTGGCCTAGCAGTTCCTGGATGGCGCGCAGGTCCGCTCCTTCCTCAAGCATGTGCGTGCCGAAGGCGTGACGCAGGGTGTGGGGATGAACGTCGGGCGATAAGCCCTTGGCGACGGCGATGCGCTTGACGATGCGGCCTACGCTGCGGGTGGTGAGGCGTCCGCCGCGCTGGTTAATGAGGAGCGCTGGCGTTACTTTCGCTGGCGTGGCTTTCGCGGGCGTGGCTTTCTTAATTTAGCGGGCAGTAGTTGTTGGCGCCATGGCAGATAGACAGATAGCGCCGCCATTGCGGAGCCTCCGAATGGGACATAGCGTTCCTTCTTGCCTTTGCCGCGAATCAGGATGGCTTCGTTGCTTAGGCTGATGTCGTCGAGATTGATGCCGACCAGCTCAGAGTTGCGGATGCCGCAGCCGTAGAGCAGTTCGAACAGCAGGCGATCGCGCTCGGGGAACGATGCTACCTCGGGCATTTTGCCGTCGAGGACGGCGTTCATTTCTTCGATGGTCGGAACGCGCGGCAGTTTTTTGGGCAGGCGCGGCGTCGAAACCAGCTTGGCCGGATTCTGCTCGACCACGCCTTCCTGCGCCAGCCAGCGGTAGAGCGAGCGCACGGCGGCCAGCGCGCGGGCTACGGAAGTTTTGCTCAATCCTTTGTCGTAGAGATGCGAGAGGAAGCCGCGGATCGCGATGTGGTCGATCGTCTTCCAGCCACCGCGCCGAACCCAGGTTGGACCCAGGTAGGCGGCGAAGGTGTCGAGGTCTCCGGCGTAGGCCTTGATCGTGTGCGGCGAGGCGTTGCGCTCGCGCAGGTGGCGGAGGAAATCGTCGGTGGCGCGCTCGACGGTGGTGCGCGAGTTTTGGCTGCTCAGTTCATGAGAGAAATTTGTCATTGGTGATTTGTAATTTGTAATCTGAAGATCAAGCTCGATGCGCCACGTGGCACGCGGTTGATTCAAATTACCAAATTACAAATTACCAATTACGAATTGCTCCTCGCTTTCGCCCGCGGATGATGTTTCGCATACACACTTTTCAGCCGGTCGAGCGCTACGTGCGTATAAATCTGCGTCGTCGAAATGTCGGAGTGGCCGAGGATGGTCTGCACGGTTCGCAGATCGGCGCCATTCTCGACCATGTGGGTCGCGCAGGAGTGACGCAGCATGTGCGGGCTGGCGTGGCGTCCTGAGCGAGAGACTCGCTTTCCCGACCAACTGCCAGACGCGCTGGCGGGTCAGACGGCGGCCTCCTGTGCCCAGGAAAGCAGCGGCGAACTCTTTTCCGGGCAATTAGTTCTCTGCCGCACTTCAAGTATTGCTGTAACGCTTGCTGGGCCGGTACTCCAGCGGAACCATGCGTTCCTTGTCGCCCTTGCCGCGGACCAGGATGTATCCCATTTCGAGTTTCAGGTCTTCGAGACGCGCGTCGGCAACTTCGGAAACACGCACGCCTCCGGCATAAAGAAGTTCCAGCATGGCGTGATCGCGAAGCGCCAGCGCCTGCGCCGCGCGGGGTTTCATTTCGCGGCCGCGTTCTCGGCAAGCCCTTCTTCCGCCAGCATGGCTCCGACTTCGTCGCGGCTGAGCGCCTTGGGCAACACCTTCCATTGCTTCGGTGATTCGATGTTAAGCGTCGGATCTTTATCCACCTTTTGTCGAGGAGAAGAAAACGATAAGATGTCGCAGGCGGAAAGTTTTCGCCCACGCAGCGGCTCGTCCGCTGGATGGAAAACAATTCCTGCACTAAGTCGCGCACATCATTGTTCCGCCCGGTCAGTAGCGCCTGCCGTGCTTCCCCAGAAATTCGGCAAACTGACGAATATCAGTTGCGTAAGCAACGATGGAGAGTCACGCGAGTCCCCTCTCTATACGCTCAGGTACTCGGTGAATCTCTTGAGTTCGCTGTTGCTAACTTCCTGACTAGCCGACAAACAAGTTGATCATTATCGGACGCTGGGAAGCAATCAAATTTTCCCGCCGGGGCATCCTGATCGTTAGCCCTCGCCTCGGTGCCGGCAAGCGGGGGGGCGCCAGCTCGCCGTTTACTGTCCTTTGGGACCACCCCACCCTTTGCGTGCCCCCGGTGCGAAGTCATATTTCAGCCAGCGAATGAAGTACTCGGCGTGGTCGCCGAGTTGATTGGTGGCTCTCTCACCTATCTTTGCCCACAGAACTTCGCGAACGAAATCCTCAAACGCATCTTCCGCTTCCGCGAGTGCGGAGAGGGAAATGCGCGACCTTTTCGCCGGAGGCCTTGAATCCCCGGTGGGAGTGTTGGTCCGCTTAGTGTCCGGGCGTGAACAACGGAGCCAAGAACGAACGTCTGCGTATATG
>CAVRYC010000056.1:0-16704 GCA_963725245.1 uncultured Acidobacteriaceae bacterium
CCTCGTCTTGGATAATTCCTCCAACGAAAGGCCGGATTGGTTCGAATACTGGCCTATCAGACGATTCTTGCTCAACGAGTCGTTGGACGAGGAATCCTTTTACGGATTCCTGTCGCCGAGTTCAAAGAAAAAACCAACTTAAGTGCGGAAGCCGTGCGCGAGTTTGTAAGCAGGCAAGACGAGGCCACCGACGTCATTCTATTTAGCCCGAGCATTCACTTAACGGCCTATCATCTGAATGTTTTCACATATGGAGATGCCTGCCACCCCGGTCTCCTACAAGTTGCCACCCAATTCTTTAAGCGCATCGGAGAGCCGACCAATCTGCACGAACTTGTCACTAATTCCAGCAACGAAGTTTCCTCCAATTACGTGGTCGCAAAGCCTCGTTTTTGGAGAGCGTGGCTCAGCGTCACTGAACGGCTATTCGCGATCGCGGAGTCGCCACCAGATCCACTCGGTGTGGAGCTTCGTAAGGCGACTTCATACCGGGATCGGCGCGACGTGCAGATGAAGATATTCATTATGGAGCGAATCGCTACGTGGATTCTCGCCCGCGATTCCAGATTTATTGTGCGCGCCCACAATCCATTCGTCGCTCGTTCGCGCATTTATAAGCTGCCGGTAGCCATCGTCTGCGACGCTCTGAAAATCGCGCACGTAAACTACCGGGACGAGGCACACAAGGACCTCTTCAAGGATCTCTTCTTTTTCGTCAGCACGTTCGGCAAATTCTTGAGTTGGCAAATCAGGCTTGGAAACATCTTCGGGTCCACGCACGTACGTGCATGTTTAAGCACCCTTGCATCGTATTGGACAAAGACCGGGCGGTCTTGAAGATTCAGATATCGGCTTGAGTACACAGCTGGACGATGATGAAATTCAAGAGCTGTTCCGTCGCCCCCCCTCTCAAGCTCCTTTCACCTTTCCGTGTGATCGACCAAGTTTCAGCCCGTGGAGGGACTGGGAATTTGCTCCACTGGAGAGTGATCGGAAGCCTGAAGTACCCGAGTTTCCGCAGTGGGGTTTTTAGTGGGTAAATCAGGTCGAGCTACGGAAACAAGGGTAAGCGCTCGATCTTCCACACCCTAGAGCGCGACGACCAGCGGACCCAGCCATCGTCGCAGCCATTCCCCATGCGTCGCGTTCCCTGTTCGGTGTAACGGGGTTCGTTGGTGCTCGCATAAAAGCGTCGAGGATTCCCCTCATCGGTCCCACGCATCGCGTTCCCAGTTGGGTGTATTGCTTGAAGTTAAAATGCTGAGTGATTGTGCTCCTGTGGAAGTTGTGGGTGTTGAGGAGGATTTAGGGGCGGATCTTCACCTGACGCGCCACATCCCAGATGAAGCCGGAGAGCTCCCGAGCGATGGCGACGCAGATTTTGTTCTGCGAAGCTTTCGCCCCATTGCAAGACTCCTCCAGCGTTTAGACAGGCGCAGCTGCGCTTTCCAGGAGATCTCACGGATGATCTTCGGTTGTCCTTCTTGGCGAACCTCGAGGCATCGGGTGACTTGCGCTTTGAAGCGATTATTCCACGCGGCCTCCACCAGGATACGTCGGGCGTGTTTATTGCCCGATTTGGTGATCTCGCCCTGGCGACGGGTCTTGCCGTGGAGAACTCCGAGGGCACCAGTCCGAGGTACGCGAGGGGGGAACATCAACGCACGCGGATGAGCAAAGCGGGTCAGATCGCCCATCTCGGCGACGAAGGTGACGGCGGAACGACGAAGTACAAAGCCCTTCAGACACATCAACGCTTTGACCAGCGGGATTCATGCGCCAATCCTCGCACTGCACTCGCAGTGCCTGGGTGATCCGTTCGACTCGTCATTCGCAAGCCTCCTTAGGAGGCCAGTCCGATATTCGTTAATTAGGCGAACGATGCTCTTGCGCCGGATGTTCGAAGCGGATCGTGGGAACAGGTGTCGATCGAGTGCGCCTGGGTCCAGGAACTTTTTCCCCTGATAGTGGCGCCCATGGCGCAGCATCATCGCCTGCATTTGCAAGCGAACTCTCGAGCGTGCGGTACACGCATCTGCTCGAGCGCGGCTGAGGTCCCGGATCGCCTCGTCACCTTCATCGGGCACAACAATGCTCGTCAGATTCCCGGAGCGCGACTCGCGCGCCAGCAGAAGCGCATCGCGCCGATCGGTCTTGATGCGCTTTTCCGATGGCTTTCGCGTAATTCTGGAGGGTGCGATGACATCGCACGCCCAGCCTTGCTTGCGCAAGTATCGCACCCAACCGTAGCCGCAAGGCCCGGCCTCGTACACGACCAGCGTACTTTCCTTGGTGCACACTCGACGCATCGCCTTGCACAGCTCAGCAGGGATCGGATTGATCGTGCCGATAAATCGCGGCGCAGCACGATCCGCATCCGCAATCGCCATCGCGATCGATTCCTTATGAATATCCAATCCAATATAGGAAGTGATAGGCTCTTTCACGGTCTGTCTCCTGATGGTTTTGGCAGCAAGATCCCTTCGGGGACTCTGCATGTGGCTCGGCGCACTCACCTGCGCAACCCACGGTATAGGAGACAGACCACTTCCAAAATTTTCAACATGCGCCGCACTCCGATGAGGACGTGCGGCCATGATGTCTAAGTGTCCCACTCGCGGTGGGACTTTAGTGGAGCACTCCAGCAACCCCGTACTTTTCGCCGTGATCTGACCGGATGAAGCTTTCCAGCGCGGCGCCATTGCCGCGGACGTGGAGAGGGCGCGATGTCTGATCAAACGGTTGAAGGCTTGAATGAGCGGGAGCGCGAGTGTCTGGCCCATCTGGAGGCGGCGAAGAAGTTGGGCATCAACTTCTCGCGGTATTGCCGGGAGAAGCAGCTGAGCTTTCACCAGTGGACTTGGATCAAGCGGGCCTTGCTGCGCAAGGGCGTGGTTGGTGGGCGGCGAGGGGCTGGAGAGACGAAGCCCGCGGGGTTTGCGGTGGTACGGGTAGCACCGCCCGCGAGCAGCGCGACGGTGTGCCGGATTCACCATCCCTCGGGTTGGACGATCGAGTGCGCGAGTTATCCGGAAGTCTCCTGGATGCTGGCGTTGATGTCGGGAGCGTCGCGATGATGCGCCCCGTGGGGGAGGTGAAGGTGTACCTACACCGCGAGCCGATCGACATGCGCCGTGGTAGGAACGGACTGGCGGCGCTGGTGCGCGAGGGGATGCAGCAGGATCCGTTCGCATCGCAAGCGCTGTACGTGTTCATCGGACGTGGCTATGACGTGCTGAAGATCTTGAGCTGGGATCGCAACGGTTTTGCGGTGTGGTGGAAGAGGATCGAGAGCGAAGAGAAGTTTCACTGGCCGCGGATGTTGCAGGAGGATGTGGTCACGCTCAGCAGCGAGCAGCTGAACTGGTTACTCGATGGCTACGATGTGTGGTCGGCGCCGCATCGGATGATCCGATTCACGCACGTGAGTTGAGCGTTTTTTTCCTTTTTTTATTGGAGTTATTTGTTCGGCGCGGTACAATTTATTCGTGCTCGCGCCGAACAAAAATCTCGCTGCACTCGCGGACAAAAACACCGAGCTCGCTGTCCGCCTGAAGATCTCCGAAGAACAGAACCGACAGCTGCGCGAAGAGTCGCAGAGACTCAAGCAGATCGAACGGGCCTACGAGCAGCTCAAGAGCGAGCATCAGCAGACGATCGAACGCAAGGTGTTGCTCGAGGAAGAAGTACGGTGGCTGAAGGCGCAGTACTACGGTCGCTCCACGCAGAGTAGCGAGGCCGCAGAACAAAACGCCGACCAGCAGATGCTGTTCAACGAGGCGGAGGTGCTCGCCGCCATCGAGGCGGCGGATGAAGCGCATCGAGCGCGCACCACGACGATCGAGGCGCATGAGCGCAAGCGTTCCGCTGATTCCGGGCGCAAGGCGATCCCGGAGCACTTTCCGCGCATTGCAATCGAGCACGATTTGGCGCCCGATGAGAAGATGTGCACGCGGTGCGCGGTAGCGCATCCCTTGACCCGCATCGGACAAGAGATCCGCGAGTGCTATCGGTTCGAGCCGCCGAAGATCAGCGTCGAGCAGCATATCCGCCCGACCTATGTGTGCGAAGAACTGCACGAGGCGCCGATCACCGCCCCGGCGCCGCCCGTCATACTGCCGAAGTCAATGGCGAGCCCTTCCTTGCTCGCGCACGTGATCAAATCCAAGTTTGACTTGGGGCTGCCAATTTACCGGGTGAGTCAGGACTTAAGTCGCTATCAGGTGAACTTGGGTCCGGGCACCCTCGGCACCTGGGTGAACACTGTGGGCGGTGAGAAGGTCGTGCCGCTCATTAACCTGATGGGCGAGGAGCTGCTCAGCGCCGCGTTCATGCATATCGATGAGACCCCGCTGCAAGTCCTGCGCAGCGACAAGGCGGTCGGTTCCGATCACTACATTGTGGTGCGGGCGGGCGGTCCACCGGGGCGGCGCGTCATCTTGTACGACTACATCGCCTCGCGCACCACCGCCGCCTTGAAAGAACTGTTTGTCGGTCCGGAAGGAGCCTACCAGGGCAAGTTCATCAGCGATGGGCTGGAGCGCTACGACGATATTGCGAGCGAGTTGAAGCTATTGCACTTCGGCTGCTTGCAGCACTGTCGCACGATGTTCTTCAAGGCACGCAAGGTCAGCCAGCTCCCCTCCAGCCGCACGCTGGCGAATGCGGCCATGGTCGATTACATCCGTCCGGTCTATCAAGTCGAGGAGCGGATCAAGGGGCTGCGGGAAGAGTACGCAGCGCGTGGGGAAATCCTGCCCCTGGAAGCGGTCTTGGCGCTGCGTCAGGAGAAGTCCAAGCCCATCCTGGAGAAGTTCAAGGCCTGGGTCGATGAGCTGCTGCCCGCCACCCCGCCGATGAGCGCACTCGGTAAGGCGCTCGGCTACACCACTCGTCAGTGGCCCAAGTTGGTAAGGCATCTGGATCATCCAGACATGCCGGTCGACAACAATTACGTTGAGCGGCAGATCAAAAGTTACGCGACGGGGAGAAAGGCCTGGTTGTTCGCCTACGATGCCCCCGGCGCCCAGGCGAGTGCCAATCTGTATTCGCTGGTGATGACCTGTCGCGCCAATGAAATCGAGCCCTACGCGTATCTGAACTCTCTGTTCGAACAGCTGCCCGCGGCCAGCACCGTGGGGCAGGTCGAGGCGCTGCTGCCCTGGAACCTCAAGCCCGTACTTGAAGAACAACAGAAATCGCAGCATCGCCAGCCCGCCTGACGCCGCGGTTTCCTAATCAGGCGAATTAGATCGCGCAACCAGCGCTGCCGACCCTCGCCTCGTCAGACGGGGATCCTGGAATGCTTACCTTTAGTGGAGCATTTCCTTATGCCCGAATAAAAATTCATCCAAAATCAATCGGATAGGTGTTGAGTTCGAGTCCCCTCCTGGGCACCAATTCCTTTATTTTTCAATATAATACGACCACAATTTAAAGTAATTTTAAGTGGTCCACGCGGAGCTCTCCGCAGTGTTTCCGGCCGTTAGCCGTGCAATGGTCGAGAGCTTTTCTCCGCGGGATTCCCGAGTCTCGCCCAAGCGGTCACAGAAAGTCCGCTCGCAGGTCTTTTGGCCGCGCGTGCCGGCGCACCTTTGCGCACTTACTCAAGTTCTACTTGTCGCGAGCGATGCGACTAGATCCTTGCGTGGCCCAATTCGTCAGATCAACAGAATAGGTCGGGCAAAGTCCTTCGCGGACAGTATCGTCGGCCACCGGCTTCGCGACCCCTGACCCGCCGCTGCATGAACTCCGCTATAGAGAACATCGTCCGAGAACCCGCATATTGACAACCGAGGATCATCACGACATCTGGCGTACCCGCCGGTCTTCTGCTTTATGGCGCGCCGTGAGTGTTTGCGATTTGGTTAATGTACTTTCTGTCAGAACCCCGCGGCCGTTGAAGAAGTGCTTCATACGCGATCTAGAAAGGCAGTAATGATTGGGTTCAACCACTCGGATCGCCCCGAGAACGTCGCGTGGTCTGTTCCAGGCAGCACGCACAGCTCCGCGTCGGGCAGTGCGTGAAATATCTTGAGCGTGTGCTCAAGCGTGATTGCATCGCGATCGCCTGAGATCACCAGCACGGGCTGAGTGATTTTTGACAGCAGCCCGAGGTTCAGTTCCGCCTCCGTGGGGGACGTGAGCCACAGGCGCGCAAGCTTTTCATCGATCGTCGTCGGTTTTGGTATCTGGGTCGCGCGCAATTCCTCCAAATTCTCTGGTCTTGAGCCCTCGGGAGAAATGTTTGAAACTGGCATGACGCTCGCGCAGATCGCTGAGTGCCTGCTCGACATCAGCCTGGGAAACCGCGATCTCCGGTTTGTCGGCGCGCAGCTCTTTGTAGCCTTGGAGCTTGATTTCCGGCAGCACCTCGAAGGCGGCTTTGAAGCGCAGCGGTTCGCCATCGTGCAGGTGCAGGTCGGTCACCCGCGGCTGCGATACGGGATGCAGGCTCAGCCTCTCGGCCTCCTGCCGGAAAAAGCGCGGGATCAGCGCCTCGACCATGTCGGTCTTGATTTCTTCGGAAAAACGCTGGCGAATAATCGACGCCGGAACATGGCCGCGCCGGAAGCCGGGAATGCGCGCCACCTTCTGATATTTCTGGATCAGCGAATCGGTCTGCCGGTTGACATCCTCGACCGGAATCTCGACCTGAATCTCGCGCTTGGTGGCGCTTGCTTTCGTGCCGTACTTTTCGGCGTCTGTCGATCTCCGTCTTTGTCGCGCTATTTTTCGGCGTGCCTTCCTTTGATCTCTGCGGGGCTCACAGTAACCTTTCCGTGCGGCGGCGAGGCGGAGAGTCGGGAGGGGTCCGCTGCGACGCATGTGCCGAAGCTTGAGTGTAAAGACTCTCGAAGAGCAACGTCAAACGGCGGAGGGGGACGTCTCTACCCACTAAAGTAACGGGGAGGGTTTCGTGTGGCGCGGACACTCTTGTCCGCGAAAAGCGTGCAGCGAATAACAAACGCGTCGGGATGCACGACGGCCGTGGCCCCGTTCGAAAGAAAAAGCAAACGCAACAGCCGCGGACAAGAGTGTCCGCGCCACACGAAACAAATACAATGAAGGCGAACATGACCACCCCCACCTGGCTCAAAGTTTTGAACGCGGAAGTCATCGCCTGCACGCGCTGTCCGCGTCTGGTCGTGTATCGCGAGCGCATCGCCCGCGAGAAGCGCCGCGCTTACCGCGACACGAATACTGGGGCAAGCCCGTTCCCGGCTTCGGCGATCCCCATGCCCGCGTCCTGGTGCTCGGACTCGCTCCCGGCGCCCACGGTTCCAATCGCACCGGCCGCCCTTTCACCGGAGACGCCTCCGGCAAATTCATGTACCCGGTGTTGTACGAAACCGGTTTCGCGAATCAGCCCACGGCCACTGACCGCAAGGACGGGCTCACGCTCAGCGGTCTTTACATAACCGCCGCCGCCCGCTGCGCGCCGCCCGACAACAAGCCGCTGCCCGAGGAACTGGCCAACTGCGCTCCGTTTCTGGAGCGCGAAATCGAGGGACTTAAAGACCTGCGCGTCATCGTTGCTCTGGGAAGAATCGGATTCGACGCCTATCTCAAATATCTGCAACGAAGAAAGCTGATCGCCGGCAAGCGGGAGTATGAATTCCGCCACGGCGGCGAATACGCCCTGCCGGATGGGCGCGTCCTTTTAGCGTCCTACCACCCCTCCAACCAGAACACGCAGACAGGGAAGCTGACCAAAGAGATGTTCCGAAGGATTTTCAAGCGAGCGCGCGAACTGGCCGATGAATCAACCGGGCGGATCCCGCGGTAACGGACACCTCTGGGCCGGCCTGGGGGCCCGTGCTCCGGGATGCGCCGCCCCAATTTGCGTAGGGACAGCCGCATCGGTTTGTGTGTGGCGCGGACACTCGTCCGCGGAGCGTACAGCGGTCGGAATGGAGACGCGGCAAGCCCCGAATCTCTACAGAGAATGGGCGGACAGAGTGTCGCGCATCTCAGAATCCTACGAACACCGGCTCCGGCTCCAGCAGAATTCCCCACGCTTCCTGCACACCGCGCTGAATCTCATCTTTCAGCCCGACAATGTCGCTCGCCTTCGCGTTCCCGCGATTGATCAGCGCCAGGGCATGCTTGTGCGAGATCCCGGCCGCTCCCGCGGCGTATCCCTTGGAGAACCCCGCGTGTTCCACCAGCCACGCCGCCGAAGCTTTTTTTTGCGTATCGAGAGCGGGGTAGCTGGGAATCTTCGAGTCCTTTCGATGCGGCGCGCGCGGCCAACTCTTGGAATTGCGCTTCGCTAAGCACGGGATTTTTGAAGAACGATCCAGCGCTGCGGCAATCGTCGTCTCCGGGAACAATCAGCATGCCTTTGCTGCGCCGTATTTCGCACACCGCCGCGCGCGCTTCGGCGAGCGATGGCAGCGTCTTTTTTTCGGCAAAGTGCTTTTGCAAATCGGCGTACTTCAAATTCGGAGCCCCATTCCGCTGCAACCGAAAGTTCACCCGCAAGATGATGTACCGTCCACGTTCCGTGCTGTTAAAGATGCTGGCGCGATAGCGGAATCCGCAGGCCGGCTTGGGCAGGACCACAATGCGATCCTGTTTCAAATCGAGGGCGCGCACCGATTCGATGGTGTCGGAGACCTCCTGCCCGTAAGCGCCAACGTTTTGCACGGGCGTGCCACCTACGCTGCCCGGAATCCCGCTCAGGCACTCGACTCCCGCGCAATTCTGCGCGACCGCCTGCGCCACAAAGTCATCCCAGTTGACGCCTGCGCCCACGCTGAAGAGCACAGCGTTACCCGTGGTGTCATTTGTAGTTGGATGGGCGATGCCGCCAATCGCGATTTTCAGCACCAGCCCTGGCCAACCCGAGTCGGCGACCACCAGGTTGCTTCCGCCGCCCAGCACGAACAGCGGTAACTCGCGGCGTTTCGCGAACTGTACGCTCTCGCGAACCTCGTCTTCTCTCCGCAACTCCGCAAAGAAGCGTGCTGCCCCGCCCACCTGCAAGGTGGTCAATGGCGCCAACGGAACGTTCTCCTCAATCGTCATGAGCGCTAATTTCCCTGTATATCGATTTGAGCATCTCATGTCTGCCTCGGCAGGCATATTGAGAACGGAGCTACATTTCGAGCCGCGATTTGCGAAACAACCTTTTTGGGGATTGTCATCCCGAGTATGGATTGTCATCCCGAGCGAGGCGAGGGATCTGCAGTTCGCTGCAGAATGCCGATCCCTCGCTTCGCTCGGGATGACAAAGTCTGAATACAGGAGAAGCCATGTATAAAGCTCGATATCCTTCTGCGACGACCGTGTGGCAGCGGGGCTGCGCCCCTCCTTGACGGGGCAGGGCCCCGTCCCCACACGAATTAGGCTCAAGACCATCGGAGCCCGGCCCGGCCAGTCCGTCACAAATCTAAGTAAGCTGGATCACAGCGCGGATTGCTGGATTGGCGGATCATAGTCAAGGTCGGTGCCACGATCCGGCCACAAGTGGATAATAGTGGCCGGATTCTGGTTCCGGAACGATGTGACGGCATGGTACTCAAACCATTCGCCGTGCGAGACCGTGGAGTACTCGAATGAGCACAGAACGGCATCTGACCGCAGCCATAAGCCATGATCTAGCCGAGTCGCTCACCCCTGCGCAGAAAGATGCGCTGCAGCGGGCAGTGGCCAAGATTGTCGCGTTGGGCGAACAAACCGGGGTCAACGCGGATGAGATGATTGAGCTGCTAAAGGCGGGCCTGACCGTCGGCGAACTGCTGGAGTATCTGTTGGCTCGCTCCGGAGAGGTCGCTTAATAGAGACAGGTTTCAAGGTTTCAAAGTTTCAGGGTTCCGCCATGCCAGATGCTGGTTCAGACCTTGCAACCTTGAACCTCTGAAGTCTGGCTCTTGACCGTTTGCCGCCGGCCTTGTGATTGGGTAATCTCTAGCGATGCTTTCTCCCCGGGAAATCAGCATCTCTCGAAGCTTGCCCTTCGCGCCCTCCAACCAGGTGTTCTTCCTGCAACCGGCGCTGGGCGTGTTGATTATTTTCGGCGTGATCGCGTTCGGATCGACAATTGTGGTTTCCGCCCAGGAGACGCCGAAGCCGCCGCTGCCGACGCAGCCCAGTCCTTCAGCGGCGGCGCAACCTCCTCCCGGCCAGGCTCCGGCTGCTCCGCCGCCACCTGCACCCGTGGCCCTGTACAATCTGCTGCAGAAGAAATCCGTGGTTTTTCCCGACATCGCTTACAGCTCGGAACGGCTTTCGGCGTGGCAAAAATATCAGCTGTCCGTGGACAACAGCGTTTCCGTGGACGCGTTCACCTGGGCAGTGCTCGGTTCGGCGGTCGGGCAGGCGGCTGATTCTCCAACCGGCTACGGACAGGGTTGGTGCGCATATGGCAAGCGCTTCGGGTCCGATATGGCCCGGCAGGCGTCCGGCGAATTCTTCGGGACGTTTCTACTGGCCTCCGCGCTGCACCAGGATCCGCGTTTCTATGCGGAGATTCATCCCGCCTTTTTTCACGCCGCGAAATATTCGGTGCAACGGGTCTTCATCATGCGCAGCGATGACGGTCGTGACGTCGTTGCCTGGTCCAGGCTGGGCGGTCCGCTGATGGCCGAGGGACTGGCGAACGTATACTGGCCGGACCGGAACCGCACCGTCGGCGATACTTTGTTTCGTTACGGTCTGGATTTGGCAAGCCGCGCGGGCGGAAACATGCTCCGCGAGTATTGGCCGGTTTTGTTAGCGAAGATCAGCCACGCGCCCCGGCCGGCCGCCGGGGGCAACTGACGGTCGGGAAAAAGGCGGGCTTTCATTTTCTGCCTGCGCATCTAAATGAAGAACCTTGGGTCCAGGAAACAGGAGATCGAGATTGAGGAATCGGATACTCTTCTTACTTGCCTTTTGCGGGCTCATCGCATCGGCTTCGGCACAATCGGATTTCAATCACTTTAACTTTACCGCTGGCGCCGGGCTCGGCCTGGGCCGCGGCGAGGTTCAATCTTTTGTTGGGAATTCTTTCCAAGCCGTGCTCGGAGGCGGCAGGAACTTCAGCCGCTTGTTCGGCGTGGATGCCGAATACATGTACTACGACCTCCCCTTAAAATCGACCGTGAGCCAGAGTCAGAGCTTGAACAACGCCAGCGCACATATGCAGTCGATAAGTCTGGACGGCATCGTTAGCGTGCCCCGCCATTTCGGCAAGCTTGGCGCATACGGAATTTTCGGAGTAGGTTTCTACCGGCGCAGCGCTTCGGCAAACCGGGAATTGCTCACGGGCCTTCCGACTTGCCAACCCACATGGACTCGCTGGTGGGGTATTAACTGCTACAACAACGTTCTTCAGGGACCGCAATATCTGTCCTCCTACACCAAGGACGCGGGCGGCTTCAACTTCGGCGGGGGATTGACCTATCCTCTGAACGCTCTCCACAAGGCCAAGCTCTATGGCGAATGGCGCTACCATCGCGCTTATCAGAGCGACGGCAAGACGATCGTGATCCCCATCACCTTCGGGCTGCGCTGGTGAAGATTTTGTTGTCAGCTCTCAGCTGTCAGTTCTGAGCTTTCAGTTCCTGGTGGCGGGTCCTCGCCGATGGCAGTCCGCGGAAGCCCACGGCGGCCAGGCAATACAAGAGAGCGGCGATCAGCAGCAGCGCTTTCATTCCGGTGATCAGCGACAGGTTTTCCAGCAGGCCACCTAGGACCGCGCCGAGCATGTTGGCGCCGAGGGCTGCGGCAGGTGAGTCCGTCGAGCGGAATTCGGAAGCGAACAATAATCCGGCAAAGAAAACCGGGATGGCAAAGATAAGTGCCGCGAAGGAGCCGACCAGAGCGGCCGCGCCGGGAATCCGGCTGAACGGAATGAAGTAGGCGCAGGCAATGCCGGCGAGGATGCCGATCAGAGTCCAGGCGCGCGGCCACGCGCGTTGCTGACTCTCGATTACGAAGTTGGCGAGCAGAAGCGCCGAGAGGATGGCGGCGATGACTATCCCGTTGACTTGCCAGGTGGTCCCAAAATACAAAGCCAGCCGGCTGACGACTTGCGTTTCGAGCAGCAGGAATCCGGCGCCCATGCTGAAGAAGAACAGCGATGGAACGCGGCTGCGGGCTTCGGGAATCTGAAAATAAAGGACGGCTGCGAGCAAAATGACGAGCGCGCTGAGCAGGTAGAAAATGCCCGGGATCCAGTGTCCCTGGTGGTAGAGATACGGCCAATCGTCGGTAGTCACGGCTACGGGGGTGGCCGCGACTTCGGGCGAGGCGAGAAACGCTGGACGCCGGTCAGCGGCAAACTGACGCAATCGCGGATCGGCGGCCAGGCTGGCTTCGACCTGTCCTGAAGGCGAAATGGCAAAGCAGGTGGCCGCCGCGGTGTAACTGGAAGTCGCGAGGAAAACCACCGGAGGTTTCGCGAAAGTGCGGGTCAGCATTTCGGCCAGGCGTCGTCCCACAAAAGAGTGATTGATCTGGAACTTGAGGAACAGAACGCCGCCGGGCGCGAGCAGCGCGCGAGCTTCGCGGAAGGACTCTTCGGTGTAGACGAAATTGTCGAGGCGCATGTTGGAATAGTCGGAGAGCTGAGTGTGGGAATCGAGCAATCCGAAAAGGATGAGGTCGTAACGGGCAGTGGTGCGCTTCATGAAGGCGCGGGCGTCGGTGAGGTGAGCGGAGACCCGCGGATCGTCATAGGGATGCTCGGGGTGGCGGCGGCCGAGGGCGAAGATTTTAGGATCGATTTCCACGGCATCGACGGCGCGGGCCTGATGGCGCAGAGCGGCGGCTACGTCATTCCCGGTGCCCGAACCGACAATCAGGACGCGCGGGTTCGGGGATGCGAAACGGAAGGGTAGATTGTAGGGATTCTCGTCCGGCGCCTCGGTCAACAAATGGGGGTGACGAGCCAGAAAGTCGGGCGAGAGATTCACGGTGATCTGGTAGCCGGTGTGGTTGACGCGAATCTGGGTGTCGAGAAGTTCGCCATCGGGAAGATACTGATCCTCGACTTCGATCTGCTGGTAGGGAGTCCAAAGGTTGAAGTGGTGCGGAGTGGAAGGATCGAAGAGTAGAAGCGCCACGGGCAAGACGGCAGCGGCGAGCCAGATGGCATCGCTCCGGTTGGATTGCAGCAGCGCCATACCCGCCAGAACGATGGTGAACCAGACTGCGGGGGGCAGAGCCAACCAGGACACCGCAAAGAATGCGAGGATGCCCACCAGACTACCGGCCAGATTCCAGGAGTAGCCATAAAGCGGGCGCGGGGCCAGTTCGATCTGGCGGCTTACGGTTTGTCCGATGGGGATGAAAATGTAAGTGATGAGTAAGAGCAGAACGGCAGTGACCGCAACGGCCAGAAGAAACCCCGAGGTGTGCTGCGCGGCGCGGGTGGCCCATATTTCGATGTCCTGCGCGGCGCCGAGGTATTGCGAGAGGGTCTCCATGACCTGCGGGCCGCGCCAGGGCAGTCGAACGATGGCAATCAATCCAACGAGAGCGGTGGCAGCGGTCTGCCAGCGCGGGCGTTGGCGAGCCAGAGCGCAGCCCAGTCCGAAGCCGAGAAAACAGAGCAGCAGCGCCAGGTTCTTGACATAAGCAAACACGCGGACTTCGGTGGCGACCCAGCGGATGAGGGCGAGTTCCGCGAAGAGGGTGAGCGCGCTCGCCAGAAACAGGGTGGAGAGATTCCAGGGGCCGGGCAGGTCGGAGGCCCGGGCGCGCGGCTTGGGCTTGATCAGACGGTAGCCGACCAGGAGCGCGGCCGCCAGGATGAAGCCCAGGATGCGCAGGGACATGGGGAATCCGCCGAGAAAAGTGCGGAACAGAATAACACGCGACACATCCACACCGAGCGAAGGAAGACCTGTGCAATGGCGCGGCAACTTCTTCTTCTCGCATCCCAATTGCTTCTGCCCGCTTCGTTCCAATTTCGATTCCCTAATTGACAGAGTTTGCGCCGGGCATTAGCTTGAACTTCAAACCACACCAATTAGAGGAGAACCAACCATGTCATCGAGATCACGCGTGAAGACTATTGTTACCCTGATGTTCGTGCCTTGCGCTTTGGCTGTCGCCGTTGCTCAGATGCCCAATCCCTACGGCTTCAGCGTCAGCTTGGAGAATGCCAAGAAAGCGGCCATGCCGGCGCTCGCGGAAGCAACCAAGAACAACTGGTCCATGGCGGTGGCGGTCGTCGACCCCGCAGGTAATCTGGTTTATTACGAGAAGATGGACAATACCCAACTTGGAAGCGCCAACGTCGCGATTGACAAGGCCCGCTCCGCTGCCCTGTTCAAGCGGCCGACGAAGGCGTTCCAGGATGCACTGGCGGCTGGTGGGGACGGCCTGCGCATTCTCCGGCTGCAAGGCGCAACGCCGGTTGAGGGCGGCATTCCGCTCGTCAGCGACGGCAAGATTGTGGGAGCGATTGGCGTTTCGGGCGGCACCAGCGCGCAGGACGGCCAATGTGCCAAGGCGGGAGCCGATGCGCTCAAGTAAGGGTCAAGACGGCAATTCAAGGCTCTGACGTGTATTTGCGGAACACGCCATTAGCAGGCGAGTTGGTCGCGGGTTAGCTTCAGGCCGGTCAGGCTGCCGAGGATGGTTACGGCGATCTGCTCGGTGCGGAAAAATTCCTCGGCGGTTTGCTGCAGGTCGTCGATGGTGACGGCTTCGATGCGCTCGATGAGTTCGTCGAGGCCGTAGAAGTGGTCGTAGTACATGTCCTGGCGGGCGAGGTTCGACATGCGCGCGGTCGAGGATTCGAGCGAGAGCATGAGGCTGCCTTTGAGCTGATCCTTGGAGCGGCGCAGTTCTTCTTCGGGGACGCGGGTGGTTTTCAGGTTGCGGAATTCCGCGACGACGCACTCGACAACTTTGATGGCCGACTCGCGCGAGGTGCCCGCGTATACGCACAAGGAGCCGGTGTCGCGGTAGGGGTTGAGGTCGCTATAGATGGAGTAGGCGAGCCCCTGGCGCTCGCGAATGTTCTGGAACAGGCGCGAGCTCATGCCGCCTCCGAGCAGCGTATTCAGGATGTAGGATGCGTAGCGGCGCTCGTGGGCCATGGGATGCGAGGGGACGCCGATGCAGATCTGGACCTGCTCGAGCGACTTCTTGTTGCGCAGGTTAATGCGGGAATAAGTTTTGGGCGGAGGCGAGTGAAAGCCGTTTTTCGCCGGTTTCACGTGTTCGAAATATTTCGCGACGAGATCGACAAAGTGTTTGTGGTCAAGGTTCCCGGCAGCGCTGACGATGAGATTGCCGGGAGCGAAGTGGTGTCCATAGAAGCGGGAGACCACGGGGCGCTCGAATCTTCTTACGGTTTCGCGCGTGCCTAGGATCGGCAGGCCGAGAGCGTGGTTCTTCCAGAAACTCTGGGTGAAGATTTCGTGGACGAGGTAGTCGGGATTGTCCTGATCCATTTTTATTTCTTCGAGGATGACGCCGCGCTCCTTCGCGATATCGCCGGCATCGAAGAAGGGATGAAGAACAAGATCGGTGAGGACATCCATGGCGAGCGGAAGATGCTCGTCGAGGACTTTGATGTTGAAGCAGATGCATTCCTTCGCCGTGAAAGCATCCATGTTGCCGCCGATCGAATCGACTTGGCGGGCGATGGCTTCGGCGGAGCGGGTTTCCGTGCCCTTGAACACCATGTGTTCGATGAAGTGGGAGATGCCGTTCCATTCCGAATCTTCGTCGCGCGAGCCGGACTTGAGCCAGATGCCGATCGCGACGGAGCGGATATGGGGCATCTGCTCGGTGATGATGGTGAGGCCGTTCGGCAGGATCTGACGACGAATGCTGCGGGTTTCTTTTACCATGAGTTGCTTACCATGAATTTCCAAGTATGACGTTCGTATCCGAGTATGAAATTCCGGGGCGGGTTGCTCGTACTATTCTCCCACAATCCGAGGCTAGGCGGATGGCGGTTGGGGATCATCTTTTCTTTTGTTTAACTTACGGCGATTCGTCGGCATCGTCATTTCGGTATTACACGCAGTTACTACGTGAAACGGCAACGCGTCCACGTTCTCACTTTTCGATAAGCCGACTTTCGTTATACTCTGCCCGTGTGAAGAGGCGCGAACGAAGACGCGGGAACCAGCGATTCTATGAGTGACCCCACATGGCCGAACAGAAGCTCCGCGTCCACTTTGGCGACTATCTGGGCAAAGCCGAAGTGGTTATCTATTTCGTTCTTGCGGTGTTGCTTTTTGTAACGGCGCTCGCGACGATTGCCAACGCCGGCAAAATGCTATGGGAGGGCCTCGTTCACTGGACGATTGCCGCCGAGACACTGGTGGTGTTGGACCAACTGCTGGTGGTGCTGATGCTGGTGGAGATTCTGCATACGGTGCGCATTTCCATCCACTCGCATTTTCTGGTTACCGAACCATTTCTTGTGGTGGGCCTGATTGCCTCGATTCGGCGCGTCCTGGTGATCACCCTGGAAGCGGCCACCCTCACAAAAGGTGGGACGTGGTCGGCCGAGGGTGCGAGCATATTTCGAGCTAGCATGACCGAGCTTGGCTTGCTGGGTCTGCTCATCCTAATTTTGGTATTTTCCATTACGCTTTTGCGCCGGTTCGCTCCTGCCCCGAAAGACATGGAAAGCTAAAGACACTTGGCTTTCTCATGGAAAGTTGAGCGGCCGGAGTCGCCGCCGCTCGATTCCTGTGTTTTACGGATTACACTCAGAGACGGGCGAGAGCCGGCCCTGAGCTT
>CAVRYC010000057.1:0-139759 GCA_963725245.1 uncultured Acidobacteriaceae bacterium
CACGATCCAGAACTCCTTGTCACCCGTGGCGGCTTCCATGATCTTCTCGGTCGTGGGCAGTTCGATAAGGGTCGTATATTTCACCTTGGCGCGGATGGGAACGATGTCCTGCGAGTGATACTGCACCGTGCGCGCAGAGTCTTGGGCGAAAGCACCGATGGAAGAAAAAACCAAAGCGCAATTGACGACGAATTTCAGATGCCGCATAGAGCTCTCCTTAGCGGTTGTTGTTCGAAGTTGATACGGCCAGCGCGCGCGGCTGGAATGGATCATCTTCCGCGAGATGGCGAAGTCCATCCGCAAAACCGAAGCGGTCGAAATATTCCTGCTTCTTGAGGTTGTCGCGAGCGTTGTTGGTCGCCATCCAGTGCGAGACCGAATCGACGTTCAAGTGCACTTTCTTGGAGGTCTGCGCCTTGCGAATCAGCATTTGGCCCGGCGGAACAAGGCCGTCGATAAGGTCCAGTTCCGTGTCGTTCAGATGAAACGCTTCGCGGTAAACTTCCCGGTTCATGTCCGGGTTGGCGAGGAAGATCTTTGTCGGGCAACTCTCCGCCACTATCGCCAGCATCCCCGATTCCTCAAGTTCTTTGATGGATTGCGTCGCCAGGATCATCGCCGCTTTGTGCTTGCGCCAGGTCTTCTGCGCCTGCACCACATAATTGCGAATCGTCTCGTTCTTGATGAAGAGCCACGCCTCGTCGAGCAGGAAGAACTTGGGGGTGTCGAGGTTCTTCGGGTCAGTGATCTCATTCGATGCTCGATGCAAAACATAAAACAGCAGTGGTTCCAAGACTTCCGGCGCATCGTTCCAGCCGTGGAAATTGAACGTCTGAAAACTTTTGAACGAAAGCGTGTCCTCGGCGTTGTCGAAGAGGAAGCCGTACTGTCCACCGCGGGTCCAGCGGTGGAGGCGTTCTTTCAACTCGCCAATGATGTTCCCAAAATTCGAAATCGTGCGCTGGTTCGGCTCCAGTACGTAAATGCGCTCGATCGCATCCCACAGCCGGCGTTCTTCCTTGAAGTCCAGACGGTAACGCTGCTCGTTGCCCTCAATGAGTACGCGGAAAAAGCTGAAGAGAAACTGCAGGTTCTCTTTGGTCTGAGGCAGCGAGAAGGGGTTGATGGTGAAGTCCCGCGCTTCCTGACCCACATTGAGATACGAGCCCTCGAATATCGTCGTAAGCGACTGGAAGCTGCCGCCGATATCAAAGATGAAAGTCAGCGGCTTGTACTTCTGCGCGTTCTGCAGCAGAAAAACGCAAAGATAGGACTTGCCACTGCCCGTCATCCCGAGAATCAGGGTATGGGCAACGTCGCGGGTGTGCAGGTTGAGGAAGTAGGGCGTGCTGTTGTCGGTTTCGACGACTGCCAGGTACTCCGTGCCGAGATGCGCGTTCGTCTTTTCGCCGGGAAGGATCGTAAACAGAAAAGACAGGTCAGCGTAGTTCGTGTTCAGCAGATACAGCTGGCGGAGGTTGAGCGCATAGTTGCCCGGCACAGTGGCGAAATAAGCGTTCAGCTGGTTGTAGGTTTCCGCAAACAGATTGCCGTCCGCGTTGGTGAAGACGCCAGTAAACTCGGCCACGAGCTGATCGAGTTCCGTTCGTGACCGGCCATACAGCACAATCGTGAGCGAGAAATCGCCAAGCGATTGACCGTCACCGAGAGCGCGCAGGCAATCGCCAAGATTTTCAATGTCGGCCTGCTTGGACTCGTCCACCAGCACGTCGCGTGGGTTCGTCTTCGTGGCATCGTTGCCCATCTGGGAGACAAATCCTGTTTTGGACATATTGAAGTGGCGGCGGCGCTTGTTCACTTCTTTGCGGGCCTTGTCCGCGGGGAGCGGCGTCCACTCGGTGACGACATAGAAGTTGGCTGGAATCTTCAGCAATGCGTCCAGCACCAGGGGCCGCGTCTCTGTGATGGCCTCTTTCATCGTCAGCACACGGACGATGTGATCGCCTACCCGCAGATGATCGCGTTCCGCTTCGATGTCGGAGTTGACTACCTGATAGTCGAGAAACTGCGTGGACTGCGGCTTGCCGGCAACACGCCAGTCGTCATAATTCAGCAAGCGGCGGAAGAACCTGAACTGCCCCTGCCGATTCAAGACCTCGATTTGCATGAAATCTGCGAGCTGCCGAGCGAATGCCTGCACGTGCTGGTCGAGCCGTTGAAGATCGCGCTCGATATGCGTCCGCAACAACTTCTTCATGCTGTCGTTGGTGAACTGCGATTTGAGTTCGGCAATCGCGCCCTCTGGATCGCGTAACAGGCGAGCTAGCGCCGTGCCGACGCCGGTCTTCGACCGGGCGCCTTCGAGCAGGATGCAGTAGAAGATTTCAACTTGATAGAGATGGTCCCGCTTCGCTTCAAAGAACTTCCGTCGCTGGTCGATAGCCGCTTCGACAATGGGGTCATCATAGGTTGCGAACGGTATGTCGGGGCGGTTCGATTTGAAGAGGTATTGGTAAACGTGGAAGCCTGGGCCAAAGGCTTTCAGCGCCGCCTCCAACCGCTTCACTGCATACTCCTGTTGGGAGCGGTCCAGACTTTCGTAGTCCACACCGGGAACACTGAGAACCATGCCTAGATCGCCGCTTTTGGTAAGGAAGGCCGTCTCATTCCAGAAGCCGTAGAGGTTGATGTGGTCGTTGAGAGCCGCGCTCTCTTTCCAGGGCTTGATGACCTTGTCGAGACGCAGCATCACACTACCTCCACGCGGGGAACTTGCTGCTTCGCGGCGTCATAGCGCAGCTTGTAGCGCTCGGACTTTGCGAGGATGCGGAGGAATGCCGGATCGCTGTTCGTTACCCAATGGCCGAAGGCAAAGCCGCCAATGAAGACGGCGATTCCAGCGAGGATGGAATTGAAGAGGTTGAAGGCGCCCACGGCGCTCACACAGACGAAGTAGAAGAGCGTCCGCTCAACGCCCAAATAGGTGAGCGGCTTGTGCAGGCTCTTGAAGACTCGATTTGTGCGATGCTTCTTCTGCGCTTTGTCTGGCATAAGTCCCTCGTCTAAACGGAGTGGCACGTCGAGCGCTATACGCCCCAGAGCCAACTCAAGACATTCACTGCCATAACGGCAATGCCCGTTCCGGCGGCGACGCCGGCGAGCGCCTTTTTCGCGCCGGGTTCGCCGTGTGCAAAGCCGTAGCCGCCGATCACGATAGCAACCAGACTTGCAACCTTGGCGATCGTGCCGGTGAAAAGACCTTGGATGGCGTTAAAGCCGGTGTCGAACGGTGAGCCCTGTGCCAGCGCGGCCATTGGCATCAGAAGAAGAAAAGTGAAAAAAGCCGCGGCTAAACGCGCCCGTTGGGACCGAAGAATGGTCTCGATTCGGGGGATCAGATGGAACTGGGACCAACGTGGCATACGCACCTCCAGCAGCCGCACAAAATGGCCTGCTTTTGGCGCAAAGCTAACCTCACTCAACGAGCCTGTCCAATGAATGTTCGGGAGGCAGCTATTCCTGGCCGGAATGGCTCAGGAAAATGAGGGTGATCGGTTGTCAACTTTGTCGCTTACTGGAGCTTGTGCAATTGACATCAATATACTCACCACTTCCCAGGGAAAGGATCTTCCGTGCCCCATCGTGCCTTGGCTGATGCCTCAAGTGCTTTCCGGCCGGCACCAACGGCTTCAGTTTCTTTCATAAGATCAGCCATCTTTTCGCGAGGTATGTGGTTCGAGATGAAGCTGGCCAGGGCGATGAACGCCAAACCTGCCGCGTGCTCCAGCGCGAACCATGCAACTCTAACCGCTGGCTCGGAGAAATCAGGGCCGTTCATTGCCACGACATTGTGCCCATCAATTCGATGACCGTGCTGGATCTGTAGCAGTGGATTCACGTGCTTCGCCAGACAGAGCTGCCGGTAGACTCGGTATTCAGTCGCAACTTGCGCATCCACGTCCGGGACACCTAGTTTTGCGAGTCCTTGGCGCGTTAAGTCCCGAACCTGTTTGAATGTTCGCGTTGGATCATCATGATTAATCCATTCTTCGGCTAGGCCATTATCCGACCCAATGGCAGCAATGGTGTATGCGGTTTCGTACATTGAACCAACGAGTGTTGCCGCCTGGAGAGCGTAGCCTCTTGACGCAATCAAGGCCGCCGATCTGAGGTCGTTGGAAAGCCGGATCAGCAAGGCTGTGGCAACTTTTCTGGACTGAGACAGGTCTTTGGCTAAAACCTCCGGCAGAATGCTCACCACCGCACCAATCAAGTTGAAAGCTTTCTCTGTAAGCGAAAGATGCCCGTCTAGTTCGGTTGTGAGTTCGATGAGGGCTTGTCGTTCGGCTGTTTCGAGTGATTCCCCCCGTCCTTGTTTCAAATAGTTCGCAACATCCGTGATTGATGCGGAAGACTCACTCATTGTCACACCTCCCTTTGAGATTCTAGGCCGCAGTGAAGAAGAACTCCCCCGCAAAAAAGGCAGGCGTGTCGAGGGAAACAGAGCGGCAGGCCAGCACATATTTCTCAACGAATCTGACGAATCTGTGGGATACTGAGGCTCGTGGGATAGATTAGTCGCACATGGTGACGAAAATCATTTTCGTACAATAAACGTACAATGGATCGGGCAATGGGGCCTTTTTGGCCGTTGTGGCAGTTCCTAGAATCAATAAGTTACGTGTTATCAATATAGTGATTAGTTCGACTCCCGCCGCCTCCACCACTCTATCATTACTGTTTTCTTGTATTTACAAACTAGGCGCAATTATTGTACCGTTCTTGTACCTCCGCTTCGGCAGCCCGGTACAGCGAGGGTCGCAATGAGCCTTTTCGTTTACACCCGCCACGCATCTGATTGTCCCAAAAAGTCTGACCGGTTTTGGAATCGTTGTCGGTGCCCCAAGTGGATTCGGGGCATGTTGAACGGTGCCCCAATTCGGCAAACGGCAGAAACCCGGAGCTGGGAGAAAGCTGAAGACAAGCGTAAAAGGCTCGAAGAGACGGCGGAGGAGCAGGCGGCTTCGATTCGCAATGGCAAACCGCTCCCGCGAGTGTCGGAGATTGTCACCGTGCAGAACGCGGTGAAGAGATTCCTCGTTAGCAAACGTACCGAGAACCTTGCAGAGTCCACTCTCGATAAACTGACCACGATCTTCGAGAAACAGTTCCTCGGCTGGAGCACTTCGGCTGGGTTCACACACATCGCTGAAATCACAACCGCCGACCTCGAAGGCTTCCGCGAAACCTGGACCGATGGCCCCCTTGCAAAGAAGAAGAAACAAGAACGTTTGATCGGATTCTTCCATTACTGTTCACGCCTCGGTTGGATCAAATCTAATCCCGCTGTTCTGCTCGGTCGAATCAGAGCAGATGGTCCTCCTACGGACTATTTTCCGAAGAGTGAGTTCGACAAGATTATGGACGCAACATACATCTATCAGCCGAAAGGCTGGGTGGAATGCAGAAACCAGGCAACACGGCTCCGCATTCTCACATTACTGATGCGTTGGAGTGGACTCGCAATCAGGGATGCTGTGACGCTGGAAAGGCGCCGGCTGAGCGAAAACGGCGAGTTGTTCCTATACCGCGCAAAAACCGGCAGCCCCGTTTACGTTCCATTACCTCCCGAGGTGGCCAATGCACTGCGAGAAATTCCGCCAGGACCTACTCCAAATCCGCGGTACTTCTTTTGGTCCGGCAACGGCTCGCCGAAGTCTGTAGTCGGCAACTGGCAGCGGAGCTTTCGGCGAAGAAGTGGTCACGTTTGAGGTCTGTGGCGATTTTGATGCGCATGGGAAGTTCTCGGCGGATTCGAAGTTCGTGGTTACTTTTGGGGGCGGCTGCGTGGTCGCTGAAGTGCGGGAGGCAAAGTCGGGCAAACTTGTCTCAACCGCCGGTCATTTTGATCCTAAAGAGGCTGAGAATTACCAAGGCCACGGGCGCCCACGGTGGGTCACTGATGCCGCGCTCCAAACTCGACGTTGAGGACCTCGATCTTCCGCACGCCAGAACCTGGCGCAGATACCTTCCCTCATGGTTCCAGTCGCTATTCTGGGAATGGTGGGTTGGGATCGGCAACGGACATCCCTATTTTCGATTTTCATTCATTACGAAAATGAGGCGAGATGGTATTTTCGCCACCCAAGAGTGGCGCTGCTCGCGCCACAATTTCAGCGTCCGCCATTCAGGATTGGCCTTTGCTTATTTCGGATTTAGATTGCGTCAATCTCGGATCTGTCTGAACCGTAATGTGGAGAGAGGATGGATCGGTCTATGCGGTAGAAAGCGGGTTGGTTCCCTCGCTCACCATGCTTACGTACCGGGAATAGGCGAAGAGCCGATCGCGGTGCTTTCCCGAGACCTCTTTGACGATGCCCAGGCGTACAAGATGGTTCAGCGAACTGGTAACGGTTGGGACGGTAAGCTTCAGGGCTTTAGCTGCGGTTCGAATGCGAACGTAGGGATTGGTTTGGATGAATTCATGAAGCCGCAAAGCTGAGGGAGCGGCCCTTCCCAATTTCTCTATCTTGTCTTTGTCTTTCGCAAACAACTTCAACGTTCGCTCCGCGGTGTCCGCTGCCTCCTGCGCCGCAATCGCAATGCCCTCGACAAAGAATGCCAGCCAATCTTCCCAGGCACCCTCGGTCCGAACTCGCTGCAATAAGTCGTAGTACTGATTTCGATTGCTCTTTAGATAAAGGCTGGGATAAAGGAGTGGTTCAGTCAGTGCGCCCTTGGCACACAACAGAAGCGTAATGAGCAATCTCCCAAGCCGGCCATTGCCATCCAGAAACGGGTGAATGGACTCGAACTGAACATGCACCAAGCCAGCCTCCACAAGAACCGGGAACTTGTGCTTGTCGTCATGCAGAAATCGCTCAAAGCTGTCGAGGCACTCCATCAACCGCTCCGGAGGCGGTGGAACAAACGCGGCGTTTCCAGGCCGACTGGCGCCAATCCAGTTCTGCGTCCGGCGAAATTCGCCCGGCATTTTGTTGGCGCCCCGTCCGCCTCTCAAAAGGATTGCGTGAATTTCACGAATCAACCGTAGTGAGAGCGGAAAGCCTCCGGCCATCCGCTTTAGGCCATGTTGCATGGCGGCCACGTAGTTCGAGACTTCTTCAACATCCTCGACCGGGACGTGAGGAACCTCATCGTTCTCAAACAAGAGCAGGTCGGCAAATGAGGACTGAGTTCCTTCGATTTGGGATGAGACCAGAGCTTCCTTGCGAGTGTATAAATAAAGCAGGAAGCGGATGTCGGGCAGAAGCTTGGTCATTCCGTTCAGGCGACCGAGTTCCTGATTGGCGCGGTCGAGATGCTGATGCAATTCCTTCAGCTGCAATTCGGGTACTGGTGGCAGCGGAGGCGGGATGAATGCGCGGACAGTCTCCCCGGCGACGGAACTGGTGATGTAGGTTCCGAACCGCTGCTTTAGTTTCGGCGGTGCCATGCTCATCCTTTAATAATGAATCTCGCTATTAAAGGATATAGGCTTATCATTTAATAAGCAACTCGCGCCGATCTCTGACCCAGGGCTACAGTCCACACCAAATAATGGCAGATTGCTGTCGCGGTGATGCCTCACTGAACGGTCAGAGTCACCGTTGTGCTGTCCTGGGCGGAACCCGCTGTGCCCGTGACAGTGATGGTGTAAGTGCCGGGCGGGGTGCCGCCTGTACCGCCGCCTCCACCTGTTCCGCTGTTCCCACCACCGCACGCAGCAGCCTGCAACAGACAGCCGACTGCCAGCAGGCACACGAAGATGCAGCTCAGCAGCTCTTTGCGGTTAGGCGTCGCGAACGCTGCCATGCTCAGCAGCATGGCGGGTAGCGCCAGCCAGATTGCGTACAGCGGCCTTGACTGATGACCAAACGCAGGTGGCGCTAGGAACGCTGTGCGCGCTATGGTAGTAATACTCAGGTTACTGGTTGCCGTATTGGCATTCGGCGTCACTATGCTAGGGCTAAACGTGCAGCTCGCCAGCGCAGGCAACCCGGAGCACGAAAAGCTGATCGAGTTGGTAAAGGAGCCTTGTGGCGTAACTGTCACGGTAAAAGGCGCGGAATTCGCGGCAGACACAGTTCCTCTGGACGGAGTAGAAGACAGCGCGAAGTCAGCCGCCTTCACAACCAGAGTGGCATACGTGAAATAACTCTGCGACCCACCGTAGCGCTGATGGTGAGGGGATAACTTCCCGTCGGGGTCGCGGATGTGGTGTTGAGAGTCAGCTCAAACGGATTTCCAGGGGCGACTGTACCCTGGTTAAAGCTGGCGCCGGCAGGTAACCCGGCTACGTTGAACATTATAGATGTCCCGCTGTAGCCAGCGTTGGCCAGCGTAAAGATCATATAGCTAACTGAGCTGCCACTCACAACCGTACCGCTGGCAGGCGTCACCTGCGAGATGCTGAAGTAGGGGTTGGGCCAGAACATGAACGTGCCGTAAAGTTTGTCCCAATAGAGAGCAAACTCATGCGGCTCCGTATACTCTGGATTGCAAGGCGCAGACGTTGCGGGGCATGGCGGACCCGTGATCTGCGCCGTATCAGTTTGCGTGCTTGTGTTGGTAGCAGAGGTCTGGGAAATGTTCTCCCAAGTCATAGACCAATTCTGTTTCAAATCAGCTGTAAGTGAAAAGCCCCAGTCCGTTGCACCACCACCACAAGAAGTTCCACCACAAAACGTTTCTTCCAGGCCGATCCCGACCTTGTTGGTATTATCAGATGTTTGTGTCGCAACGGTCTGCGTCTGATTTATAAGTTGATACGTTTCCTGTTCGCCGGTCGTACTGCCGGGGTAGGCCTGTTTGTAGATTAACGATTGAGGGGTGGTGTTATTAGACTCATAAAGAGTGAACCGTCCATCCGTGGTGGTTGGTGGGTTTGTGCCAGGGGCCAAGGTTAATGTGTAGCACGAACTCGGGCAACCGGAGTTGGCGTCGTATGGGTTGTAAGCAATCGGGTCCGCGCTGAGGATATTGGGATAGTCCGCGCCGGTGATTCCCGGACCGTCCCCAGGTGCAAACTGCTGCGTCGTTACCCATGAACGCGATAGGGCGTCTGCATCCTGGGCGTCAAGCGGCCCGAAATCACCGTTCAGGTAGCCCACGTAGACCGGCCAGATATCGATTTCTTGGAGTGGGTCGGCGAGGTCATAGCCATACCCCAGCCATGTCATGTTGTGGGGTGCGTAAACCGAGAATAGCACGGCAGGGTTGAGCCAGAGCCAGATGATGTCGTAGTCGTGATCAACCGGGCTGTAAACATTGGGAAGCCCCGGTGTCTTGAAACGTGACAGCATTCGTCTTGCTGATCGTCACGGAGTTTTGTGTAGATGACTTCTGCGTCCATTCCTTGCTCGCAGTTGCTGTTACGCTACCTTTGAAAACACCCTTCGGTGCAGAAACGCTGGCGCCTACTGTGACACTTTCCATGAAGTCTGTTGAAAACGAACTAGTATTTGTGCTGTTATTGCCAACCAAAGTGGAATTCTGATAGGAGACAAAGCTGTTGGAGTTCCCACCGGGCGGAGCATAAGTAACCCCCATGATTTGATACTTGGGGTTAAGGTATCCCGAAACTACTGGGGATATCGTGGCGGCAAGGCCCGTAGAAAGGTGGTAATAGCTACTCGCTGACGTCACAATGAAGTCGATGTTCTGGCCCGCAGCGACAGGGATGCTGGTCAACCCAAATGGACTTACCTGCTCGAAACTGGAGATTGTCGTCGTAAATGCGAGCGAGCCATTGACATATACCCGCCCGTATACGGGATATTGGAGTTGATCGATCCCTTCGTACATGCCGCTAATGTCGTAAGTGGCCGATGCAGGTGCGGTGAATCTTACGATCGCACCTGCGAATTGGGGATCCATTCGCAACAACGTGGGAGGTTCGAAGCTCTGATAAGGAGGAGCAAACAAAATGTTGCCCGGAGTTCCATTCCACCAGATGATGCCATCATAAGGCGCAGGCGACCCTATGTCGCGGCAGTCCATGGGCGTACCCAGGCAGTTAAACGTCATTGGGGAGCGGAGCAAAGGCGGATGGCGACAAGTCCCGATCCGTAGGTGAACGTACTACTTGCTGCTGGATTGTTCGCCGAGTTGAAGTTTGCAACCACATCGAATCCTGCTGAAGCTTGGGCGAGAGCCAAACGGGGTGAAATGAACGATACAACCCCCAGCACCAACGCGCCACTCACGGTGGTGTAATGTCGGCACTTCGCCAACCTTGAAAGGCGACCGGACGTCCATGGAGCGGATACAATCCTCACGACTTCATGATTGGTTTTCACAGAACCCCCTTGTTTGCACTGCCAGATTGTTTTGCATCATTGAAGCCCACGATTATGTTTGTCAACCTGCCTCCCAAGGGCTCGAACGAGTCAGCCTGTTTTCAGGGGCCTCTCCCAAATTGGGCCGGAACCATCCGCCGATCAATCTTTATTTGTTGCATAAACGTTCTTATACCATGTCAACACCGTTCTGGCACTGTAATGGCACACGGCTCTATCTCCGCTTCATCGAACCGTCTCGATCCCTTGGGTACTCTCGCCTACTATCTCTGCGTACGGATTGCGGTAGCTGAGGGTGGCGTTCGAGTTCCGTCCGGTCAGACGATAAGCAAGATGCTCGGTGTTGAACAAAAAAGGAAGGAAGATTCCAATAGACATTCATCCACGAGCCCGTCAGATCTCGGTCCGACATGTTATTGATGCACGAGGAAAAACTACTCTTTGATGAAACCCCGGTTGATGAATCGAAGTATTGGCTCACTCTTGCCGTGACGAATGTGAACAAGCGGATCAACAGTTTTCGTTCTGGTTTCAAGCACAATGACCAGGGAGAGCGAATCATCGAACCAAAGGAATTCGTAGAAAAGACGATAACGGCCGCACGGCTCGTCGCATGGAAGGATCTGTACCACTGCAATAATCGCGAGGTACCCCAGAAACTGCTGTTCCGCTTCTTGAGGAATCACGAGCTTGCGAAGGACGATGGTGACTTCATTCGCTTTCTCAGAACGATGGACAGCATTCGGTACCTCGACGTTGATTTGCCCGACGTCGAAAAGTCGCAACCGGATTTGCGCAAGGATTTTCTGATTCAACCAGGCTTGATTCTTAGAGACCAGGATAGTATATCGAACTGCTTGCCTTGGATTACTTCTCCGAGCAGGGCGCTGACTATACTGATCGGAGGTCGGTGCGGAAAATCTCTTGCGTGAGGCCTGCGACCTAGTAGCGAGAGGGTTCCAAGCTTTAAGCGGCGGCGATCAGGCGCGCCTTTCTGTTCGTCACCGATTAGTTGCGCATACTGTACCCGAAGCGACTCGAGGCTCTCTTGTGAAGGATGAGGCCTTAGATTCGCCTTAGGTTCGCCTTATCTTCGCTTACGCCGTGTACGATAGGTGTGCGATGAACCCGGCAGAGTGGCACTTTTGGCATTTTGTGCCCTTGTAAAATCAGCAAACTTACACATTCCAAGGGCTGTGGAAAAGAACGACTCCCGCCGCCTCCACTAACCTATCTCCGTGCTCCGCCGGGGGCCCGGATTTCAACGCAGGACGCCCGCTGGCAAGCGTTTGCGCGTCTGGCGATCCTTCCATGCTTGCTCCGGTTTTACTTTTGCCCTTGGAAGTGAAAAGAAAACGGCCGGGAAAAACTCCCAGCCGTTTCAGGAGGAGGCTTCTGCCGCAGTTATCCACCGAAGCTAGTTCCGCCCTGCTCACCGCCGCTCAAGTCGAAGACTAAAAGTCGTAGTCTTCTGGCGTGCAGGGGCAGTATCCCCAGCCGCTGCCCAGCGTTAGGCCGTAACCACACAGGGTCCCGAGGTTTGATAGTTCAGTCGCCGAGAGGTTCGAGTCGGCCAACGGTGCTTCGGTAACGAACCACGGCCCGGCCTCCACGGCTTTCGCTTTGAACCCCGCACCGCCAGAAAACGTGGTCGTAGTTGCCTGAATGTGCGTTGCCCATCCCCGCAGTCCGGGAGCCGGCACTGGGTCAGTCGGGTCACTGCTCGAAGACGAAAGGACTTTGATAACGCCACGCGAAAGTTCTGACCGGGCGCTGAATTCGTAGGCCGTGAGCTGCTTATTCACGGATTCCGAGAGGATGCCGTCTGCCGTTACCAGGCAGGCGCAGCACGCTTGATAATCCTGGCTGTCAGTGAAGATATAGAACGCCGCCCACAGGGGTCCGTTTTCCACGCCCTCTGGAGCTGCAGTGGCCTGGTCGCCATCGTTGACGATGCGTAAGGTTTGATCCGGGGCACCAGCGGTGTTCGCATTGGAATAGTAGGTGACGAAATAGACGCTATTGTCCCCAACGTTTTGAGCGAAGGCATTTCCCCCAAAGATCAGGGTGATTGCCAGTATCGCAAGCGGCAACAATCCAAGCCTTTTCATTTCTTGGATCCTCCTGGTTGTGTGTGGCGCGCCTGGGGCCGGGGGGAGGAATCAGCTATGGGCGCTTGCGTTACCACTTTACGATCAGAGCATTCTTTTACAAGTCCCCAAGTGGCTTAGTCAAGCGTCGAAAGCCGGCGACTACTACTTGTGGAGTAGTTCTCCACCCGGCCCATGCAGCAGAGCGACTTTGGGATACTCGACGGCCCGACTCTCCGGTGCACGCATAAAAGCCTCTCGCGTCGCCGTCATATTAAACCGTTGTCATTCTCTCTAAGCGAGTTTGACGCCATGGACATCGCCTCTCCCTGCTGCCAGAAGGAAGCCTCCACGTCGGGCCCACCATTGCAGCAGCAGGTGGGTGGGAAAGTACACGACCAACGGGACCACGACCAGGTATCCGACCAAATAAAGCAAGCCGGGCATAGCGTGCTGCTCGCGGAAGACGGGGCCCCGGGCCCAGTTCACGTCGAACTGTGGACGCCAGAAATAATTGATGGGAACCACCACCCAGGCGGTTAGCGTCTGGTAGAGCCATCCTCGGCGGTCGTAACCCAGGCGCCAGAGGGCCCACAGCAGCAGCAGAGGAGTGACTACGTGAAACAAGCCGAACAGGCGAACGAATAAAGGCAGGTTCGGGTCGAACATGTATTCCGTGCCGCCGACGATGTGCCATCCCGTGCTGAAAGCCCCGACCAAGTCGATGGTGTAGAGGGTCTGGAACAGCAGCAGTCCGGTCGCCTGCCAGGAGAAAATCAGAGGGCTCTCTAACCACAGGGCGAGCATGATAAACAGATTTCCCAGATCGCAGAAGAACAGGAAGTTCTGTAGACCGTATTCCTTCCAGTAGAAAGGGACCCACACCATCACCCAGACGGTCCAGCCGATCTTGAGCCAGAGGGGCACCCTCATGGCCGCCATTGTAATCGGCTGGCGCCCACAACTGCGGCGCGGTGATGAAGTTTGCATTCCGGAGGGCAGTCAACCGGAGGACTGGCACCGGGAGGACCTACGCGATCCGCCCGATCTCGCTCGTCAAAACTGGAGTACCATACTGCCTGGGAAAGGTGGCTTCATCCTACGCAGCGAGTATGGAAACTGGGAACCGGTACTTTGCTCCCGCCTCACCGCCTCCTGGCGCTTACGTGGAAGGAGGAGCCATGAGTTACGCCAGTGAATCCGGCCGGTTGAGCGGCTTCTGCAAGATACTCTTTCTCGCGTGCCTGTGCCTCTCCGGTGCATCGTTACTTGCGCAAAAGAGTCAGGAGACAGGCCCGCCCAAGTACAACCTTCAGACCGAGACGAAGATGAACGCTATCGTGGAGGAAGTGAAGCCGCCTCCAAAAGGAAGCGAGAAGGAAGTCGCCCATTTGCTGGTTAAGAATGGGACAGAAACTGTGGATGTCTATCTCTGCCCGATGTCCTTTCTCGGCGACATGGGCATGAGCTTCAGCAAGGGAGACGAAATCGCTCTGACCGGTTCGAAAGTCAAGTACGACGGAGCAGATCTCATCCTCGCGCGTGAAGTGGTGAAGGGTACCGACACGCTCCTACTCCGCGACGACAAGGGTCGTCCCATCTGGAAAGCTCACCGCTGAGTGCGATCGTAAAGCGAGGACTAGCTGTACACCTCCACGCGTAGACCAAGTGCGGAAGTTTACGGCTCGTCGCGATAGAGGCTGATTTGCGGCGTAGCGCCTTGCTTCAGCTTTGCGCGGAACATCCCGGGAGTGTTGAAGCTCCAGGCTAGCTGGCCGTCGGGCGTGAGCGCGACGACGCCTCCGTCACCGTGGATTGCGGAGAGATCCTTTTGCACGACCTCGTCGGCGGCCTCCTGCAAGCTCATGCCCTTGTACTGCACAAGGGCGCAGATGGTGCGCGCCACGGTAAGCCGGATGAAGTACTCGCCTGTGCCGGTTGCCGAGACCGCACACGACTGATTCGAGGCGTAGGTTCCGGCGCCGATGATGGGGGAGTCGCCGACTCGGTTCCAGCGCTTGGCCGTGATGCCGCCGGTAGAAGTTCCGGCCGCGATGTTGCCACGGCGGTCGAGCGCGACGACGCCGACCGTTCCGTACTGGTGCGTATCCGCTCGTTCAAATGCGGCGCTGGGCTTGGCCGGAGGCGCGGGCGCACCCTCGGGGCGCGGAGGAATGGGCGAGCCGTCCTTTTCGAGCTGGCGGACAAGATCCTGCCAGCGGCGCTCGGTGAAAAAGAAGGCAGGCGCCACCTGTTCGAGGTGGACGTGCGCCGCAAATGTCATCGGCGCCGGAGCCGATCAGCATGACGTGGGGCGACTGCTCCATGACCGCGCGGGCGAGCGAGATGGGATGGCGCGTGCGCTGCACATCGGCAACCGCGCCTGCCCGCATCGTCTCGCCATCCATGATCGCCGCATCGAGCTGGTTGGTGCCATCCGCCGCAAAGACCGCGCCGCGGCCGGCGTTGAAGAGCGGATTATCTTCGAGGAGCTTGATGGCGGCTTCGACCGCATCGAGCGAAGAGCCACCCTTATCGAGCACGCCGGCAGCGGCAGTGAGCGCCTCCTTGATTCCGGCGCGATAGTTAGCCTCGGCTTCGGGGGACATCGAGGAGCGGACAATGACTCCGGCGCCGCCGTGAAGCACCAGGGCCCACTGGTGCTGTGCGGAAGCGGGCTGCGAGGCGGGTGCGGGAGCACTCTGGGCCAGGGCTGCGGAAAAGAAGAAAGTGCAGACAAGAGCAACGGAAGCGTGTGAGAGTTGGCGCGTGGGCAAGTTCATAAAGCTCCTGAGCAGTAACGCGGGCCCGACGATTGACTCAGGCGAAACGGGCGGCTTCGGCTCGTTCAGCCTTCGCCGCGCTATTTCGGGTGGACATTCCTGGAGGCGTCCTTGTACACGATGCCATTCTTCATGACGAAGCTGACGCGCTTGAGCACGGAGATGTCCTGCAGCGGATCGCCGGGGACTGCGATCACATCGGCGTAGAAGCCGGGCTTGAGCTGGCCGATCAGATCCTGCAGTCCGAGAAGGCGCGCGCCGTTTAACAGGCTGGCGCGGAGCACTTCGGCGGCGGGCATTCCGTACTTCACCATCAACTCAAACTCGCGCGCCTGGGTACCGTGCGGAAAGGGGCCGACGTCGGAGCCTACCGCCATGGGAACGCCTGCCGCTAGTTGCTTGCGGAACTCGGCGGCATGGAAGGCCTGCATGGCGCGCTCACGCTCGGCAAAGGCGGGTGACTCGGCATGGTCGGCGAAGTACTCGGAGATGGTGAAGGTGGGCACGGCGTAGATCTGCTTTTCGCGCATGATGCGCATGGTCTCAGGGCTGAGCTGGTAGGCGTGATCGATGGAGGCAACACCCGCCTGGACCGCGTAAAGAGCTCCGGGTTCGCCGGTGCAATGGACGCCCACGCGCTTGCCCACGCGCGCCGTTTCCTGGACGGCGGCTTCGAGCTCGGCCTTGGTGTATTGGTAGGGCGTGGTCAATTTGCCATCGCCCAGGCGGTCGGTGCCGGTTTGATAAATCTTGATGAAGTCCGCGCCCTCCTTCAGTTGCTGCCGTATCACGGAGACGAGTTCGACGGCATTGTTGGCGTAGGTGGCATTGGAGGAGATGTGCTCGGCGGGATTGAAGTGGATTGCGTCTTCATGTCCTCCGAGAATGCTGATGGCGTTGCCGCTGACGCTCATGCGCGGGCCGGGAATCAGTCCGGAGTCGATGGCATTGCGCACGGCGGAGTCCGCCGAACCCGCGCCCTCGGTTCCCATGTCGCGCTCGGCGGTGAAGCCGGCCATCAGATCGTCGCGGGCCGCGATTTCGGCGAGGATCGTGCGCTCGGGCACGGATTCGACTACGGTTTGCAGGTCCTCGGCTCCGGGATGGAGGAAAAGATGGACGTGGGCATCGATGAGCCCGGGCATCAGTGTGGCCTAGCCCAAATCGATCACCGTGGCGCCGCTGGGATGAGCGACCGAGGAACCAGCTTCAACAATGCGGTTGCCGCGTACCAGCACCTCGCCGGGACTGACGAGGATACTATGCTCCACATCGAGGATGTGGGCGGCGTGGAGCACGATATTGTCGCTGGCGGGAGTGGCGCCGGAAGCGGCAGAAGATTGAGCCTGGACTGTATGTACAGTGGCGAGAGCCAGGATGAAGACGAACGCAGTGGCCGCGGAGCGCAGAGATCGGAACATGCGCCAAATACTAGCAGCGGGCCGTCAGCCCCTGCTGCAAGCTGTCCGGCCCTCAGGGGCTAAAGCCCGCATGTTATCGGCCCTGAACGGCACCCTTCGGCTTCGCTCAGGGCAGGCTCTTGAAGCCGTGCCCTACCCAAAACCATTTATGAGACCAGTTGTAGACTATGCATCCGCTTCAGGCAATCGACTCAGCGGCTCAATGATGTGCAGGCCACACTCCGTCTTGGCAGTGCCCGGCCAGCGCCCTGCCCTGGGATCTTCGCCCGGGCGGACGGCGCGCGTGCAATGCGTGCAACCAATGCTGGGATAATTCTGATCGTGGAGTGAGTTGTAAGGCACGCCGTGTTCGCGGAGATAGCGCCAAACTTGCTTCGAACTCCAGTCGGCGATCGGGTTTACCTTCACCAGCCCAAATTTCGCGTCCCACTCGACTTTGCGGGCGCCCTTACGAAATGAGGTCTGGTCGCGGCGAATGCTCGTGATCCACGCGCTCAGTTCACTCAGCTTGCGGCGGAGCGGCTCGACTTTCCGCAGGTTGCAGCATTGGTCGGGATCGCGGGCCCAAAGCGCCGCACCGTGAGACCCGCTCCTGCTCCTCGGGCGAGAGCAGCGAAAAAACTCTCTCAATTTTGATTTCGTATTTGTGCTCGATTCTGTCGATCAGGCTGTAGGTCTCGGGAAACAGGAATTCGGTGTCAATCGTGAACACGCGAAAATCCTTGCGCACACGCGAGGCCATATCGATAAGCGCCATGCCCTCGGCCCCAAATGCCGACGAGATGGCAACTTCGTTTCCGAAGGTTTCAAATGCCCAGGCCAGCACCTGCTGTGGATTCCAACTCTCTGCGTTCAATTGCGCTTCTGCGATATTGTGTTTGTCTGGCACGCTATCGGCTCCTCATCTGCTCCCAGGCGCGGCGCCTGCGAGAGGAATGTCTTGAAAAATTGCCACTGGAAGCAAACTGTCGTTCACGCGGCAGGCCGGCAGCACAAATTCATCCACCATGGCGGCGGGATCGGCCAAACGCACGACTTCTCCGACAACCAGCAGCGTCGGAGCGGCGAGTTGCGGCGCGCGATGCAGATCGAGCACAGTCGTGCGATGGGTTCGCTGGTGTTTGGTCGTGGCGCGCGAGATGATGGCGCAGGGCGTCTCGCCGGCAAGCCCGGCCGCCATCAACCTCTTCGCGATATGCCGAGTAGTTTTGTCCCGGCATGTAAATCACCAGAGTCGCTCCGCTGGTGACCAACTTGCTCCAGTCGGCGGCGATCTTTTTCGAGAGCGTCTTTTCCGGAAGCTCTGCGTTCAGAAAGATCGACGTTCGGAAGCTCGATGAGCAGTAATGAGCACTAGCGCCGACGATGCTCGACGATGCGTCAGTGGAATCTGGGCTGCAGCGGCCGCACCCAGAGCCGAAGTCACGCCCGGAACAATCTCGAAAGGAATGTTATTTGCGCGCAGGGATTCGATCTCTTCCCCGGCTCGTCCGAAGATCAGCGGATCGCCACCCTTCAGCCGGACAACGCGCAGTCCGGAGGACGGCCAGCGCGACCATCAGACCATTGATCTCCCCTTGCAGGATTTTCTTTTTTCCGCAGCGCTTGCCCACGTTGTAAATCTGGGCGGTGGGCGGAATCAGCTTCAGTATCTCGGGCGCGACCAGGTCGTCGTGCAGAACGGCTTCGGCAGTTCGCAGCAGTCGAAGCGCCTTCACCGTAAGCAACTCCGGATCACCCGGCCCTGCGCCTACCAGATAAACTTTTCCCTTCATGCTCTCCTCTCCTCTTGCGCGCTCAACTGTCGCTGCGTGAGCTCTGGGATTTTGGCCAGGGCCGCTTCGAACGCTTCCCTGCTCGCCAGGGAGTGCAGCAACTCCCACTTCGTCTCTTTGTCGAGATCGCTGGCCAGAATGAGCCGCCTGGTCTCGCCGAGCTGCTCAACCCACGCCGCGTATCCCTCCCCGAACTGCCGTTCCAGTTGCTGCCGAATTTTCTGCGCCAGCGATGGACTCTGCCCCGCGGTTGAAATCGCAATCTGCAGGTCGCCGCGCCGCACCACTGCGGGGTAAAAGAAATCGCAATACTCCGGAACATCCACCACGTTGCAGAGCACTCCGCGCCGCTGCGCCTCGCGATAGATGAGTTGGTTCAGACTTTCTGAAGCCGTGGCCGCGACGGCCAGAAACTTGCCGTCGAGGTCGCTCGCCGTGAAAGCGCGCAGCTCCAGTTCGATCTTCCCTGCGTCGGCCCATTCGCGGACCTGGCCGCTGGCCTCGATCGCGACCACATGGATGCTCGCGCCCGTGTCGATGAGCCCGCCGATCTTGGGTTCGCCGACTTTGCCCGCGCCGACGACCAGGCACTGCTTTCGCTGCCAGCTTCATAAACATTGGGAAGAGATTAGTCACCGTCTCCTCCGGCTGATTGCGTCTCCAGCTTCTCCGACACTCGACCGGCGGCAGATCGCGGCTCACCGCCTCAACCGGCGCGCCTGCCAGAAATTCGCGCAACTCTGTGTCTGTGTGCCGGGCAAAGAACCGACGCAGGTTCTCGCCTGCCTCGCGCGTGGCGAGATATTGCCGAAGCAATCGCTCGATCGCCTCCGGAACCTCAACCGCAGGGCAGCGATATCCCACCGGTCGCGCCGTTCCCTGATGCAGACCAAGCGCGCCGCCAACACAAAAGTAATAGGCATCGACGAGACGTCCGTCGACCTTCATCTTTTTGCCATCAATGCCGATGTCGGCAATCCAGTGCTGCCCGCAACTGTTCGGGCATCCCGTGACGTGCAGCTTCAGGTGCTGATCGAAGCCCGGCAGACGCTCTTCCAGTTCTTCCACCAGCCAGCGGGAAAAGCTCTTCGTCTCCGTGATCGCGAGCTTGCAGAATTCCGTGCCGCTGCAGGCGACGGTGCCGCGATAGAACGCCGAGCCGCCCACCCGCAATCCAATCGCGTCGAGTTCCTTGGCCAAGCTCTCAGCATTGAACCGGGGAACATTCACGATGAGCAGGTTCTGCATGTTGGTCGTGCGCAGTTCGCCGGCGGCAAAGCGGTCGGCGAGATCGGCGGCAGCGAGCATTTGCTCCGCGGTAATTCGTCCGCGGAGCACCGCCGCTCCCACATAGCAGTAGCCCGGCTGCTTCTGCGGATGAATTCCCACGTGGTCGCGATAAACGTCAGCCGGGGCCGTTTCCTCGACCGCGGGGTCGAATTGAAAACCAATCCGCCGCTCCAGTTCCGCCAGAAAACTTTCCGCCGTCCATCCTTGCCGCAGGAATAGAAACTTCAGCCGCGCCCGCTCGCGATGTTCCCGCAACACCTCCGAGTCGCGAAACAGTTCCGCAATCCCCTTAATGGCGGGCAGCACCTGATGCCAACGGACAAACGCGTTCAGGCGCGCCCCCAGGTGCGGTTCGGTGGAGAGCCCTCCCGCGACTCGCAGAGAGAAACCGACCTCGGGCGTGCCGCGCAGCACGCGAGTCGTCGCGGTCAAGCCAATATCGTTGATCTCCGGATACGGGCACCACACGCGGCATCCCGCGATCGAGATCTTGAATTTGCGGGGCAGGTTGTAGAAGTCGCCATTTCCCGCCAGCATGCGCGAGGCTTCGAGCGCGAGCGGCGAAGCGTCGCAAATCTCGTCCGCGTCCACTCCCGCGACCGGGCAGCCGGTCACATTGCGCGTGACATCGCCGCAGGCGCTGGTCGTGTTCAATCCAACCTTCGCGAGCGCTTCGAGCAAATCTGGAAGCGCCTCGATCGTTACCCAGTGCAACTGAATGTTTTGGCGTACGGTGATGTCGGCGGTTCCGTGGGCGTAGCGGCGGGTGAGGTCGGCAATGGTTCGCAGTTGAGCGGAACGCAGCAGACCGTTGGGGATCCGGATTCTCACCATAAAGCATTGCAGCGCCCGTCCTTCCCCGTTCTGACCGCCGGTTACGCCCGCTCCATCCCCCTGGGTGTACACGCCCCACCAGCGAAAATAGGTCCCTAGCCACTCCGGTGGGATGGACCCGAACCCCTCCCGGGCGAAGCGCCGGATTTCTTCCAGACCTTCCCACGGATTCTTGGAGCGCTTAAGGCGCTCGACTCTTTGTGCCTTAGTTTCTTGCGCGGTGTTTGTCATAGCCTGTTTCGCCCCGACACTGTTTGTCCCAGAAAATAAAAAACCCACCGCCAGATTGATCTGGCGGTGGGTTATAAGTGCCGGTATTAGAACAAATTCTTTAGGTCGGCAACCTCCCCGCGCCAGAGCACACGAACGCGCAACAACAGCAACAAGCGCACATGCACATCGCGGAAAGATTCTGCCTTACCATCCTTGGCATTTTAGGTTGAACGGCTCCTGCGGTCAACAAACTTCGTACCGACTTGGATTAATATTTTCCATTCTACGGATCGAAATTTCCGCTGCCTCGTTCATCGGTCAGATGTGAGTGAGCCTGATCAAGTGAGCCGAATCAGAGGTTTCCAGGCATTCAGGAGTAAGTGCGCCCTATAATACGCGTGCGCAGGTGTAGCATGAATATTTCGATTGGGATTGCAGTCGCTCTGCTGCTTACATCCTCCATGTCTGCCCGAGACCGTTCCAACGCGCGCTCGATGGTCATCACCCGCTATGGCATTGTGGCTACCAGCCATGTGCAGGCTTCGGTAGCGGGTGCCAGATCCTGGCGCGGGGAGGTTCTGCCGTAGATGCGGCGATTGCCGCGAATGCCGTCCTCGGGGTGACTGAGCCCATGATGAACGGCATGGGCGGCGATCTGTTTGCGATTTACTGGGACGCAAGAACCGGCAAGCTGTACGGTCTTAACGCCAGCGGATGGGCGCCGCGGGGACTGACCATCGAGCACTTGCAGGGGAAAGGCGCGACCTCCATGCCGCTCGCAGGCATTGACTCGGTCACGGTCCCCGGTGCGGTGGCGGGCTGGCACGCACTCCACGAACGCTTTGGACGGCTGACGTGGAAGGATCTTTTCCAGTCCGCGATTTTCTATGCCGAGGATGGCTTTCCCGTTCCCGAGGTCATTGCCTCCTATTGGAACGACTCGGCGGAATGGATCGCGAAAGATCCTGAAGGCCGGCGGGTTTATCTGCCCAATGGCAAGCCTCCGGCGGTGGGGCAAGTGTTCCGGAATCACGATCTCTCGAAAGCCTTGCGGCTGGTAGCGCAGAATGGCGCGGCTGCGTTTTACAAGGGTGAGATTGCGCAGGCGATTTTGAGCACGTCCCAGAGCCTGGGCGGAACGATGGCAGCGGATGATCTGGCCGAGTTTTCGCCAGAATGGGTCGAGCCGATTTCGACCACCTATCGCAACTGGACCGTCTACGAGCTTCCTCCCAATGGACAAGGCATGGCGGCACTGGAGATGCTGAACATTATGGAGACTACTCCGGCGTCGTTTGAGGGGACGCTCAGCGCCGCGGAGCTACATAAGAAGATCGAAGCGATGAAGTTGGCTTACGCCGATCTGCGACGTTACAACGCCGATCCACGCTTTGCGAAAATCCCAGTGAAGGGGATGCTCTCGAAGGAATATGCCCGGCAGCGCGCCAAGCTAATCGATCCCGGCAGAGCCAATTGCGAGGTTGCGGCCGGCACGCCGCCCACCAGTGACACGACTTACCTGTCGGTCGTGGATCGCGAGGGCAACATCGTCTCGTTGATTCAAAGCAATTACGAAGCGTTCGGGTCGGGCGTTGTGGTGCGCGGCATGGGATTCGTGCTGCAAGATCGCGGTGCGCTGTTTTCGCTCGATCCTCGGTCCCCGAATGCGCTCGCCCCGCGCAAGCGGCCGTTCCACACCATTATTCCGGCATTTCATGGAGCATGGCGAGCAGCACGTTGGCTTCGGGATCATGGGAGGAGCCAACCAGCCGCTGGCCCACGCCCAATTCGTGTCCAGTGTCGTCGACTACGGCATGAATATCCAGGAGGCTCTGGAGAATGCTCGCTTCACAGTCAGTCCCGAGCGTGGTTGCCACATCGTGATCGAGTCACGAGTGACGCCCGAAGTGCGGCAGAAACTTTCCGCGATGGGGCATCAACTCGACGTGCGGCGCGAATACACCACCGCCATGGGTCGGGGGCAGGCGGTCATGCACGACTCGAAGGCCAAGGTAAACTACGGAGCCTCTGACGCGCGCGCCGATGGCTCCGCCGTGCCCGAACCCCCACCGATGCAGTGATGGAATGTTTGTCGCCCAGGCCCGCCGATGATCTCACCTTAGCTATAGTCGCCTTAATCGCAGGCTGAGTCTAAGGGTCTCTAATGAAGTTTCTCTGAGATTCCTGTGCAAAAGCGCGGCCCTTAACGTGCCCACCGAAGACCGCTACTCCAGCCAACGAAGAAGAGTTTGAAACCCTTTCGCTCGGCGAGGTTGAACGAGGCGAGAAGTAAAAAGCACAGGAACGGTTTTTGACAAAAACCAAGCTAAAGTTCCGTTCCGCAGTGCCGATGAGAGCGGTATGGCCGTGAATCTTGACCCGAGCGAAGCCCTGTGCGTTATCCGCCTAGATGGCGAGATCAATATTGGTTCGGCAGCGGAACTGAAGAAGCTATCTGCTCCAGGCACTGGCAACCGGTCGAGAGCTGCGCGTAGACCTGGAACACGCGACCGAACTGGACGTGACCGCCTTGCAGTTGCTCTGGGCGGCCGAGCGCGAAGCCCGAGGATCCAGCAGGGGATTCACGCTGGCGGGGCAGGTTCCCGAGGAGATCTCGATAGCGGTGGTCGATGCCGGTTTTGAGACGTTTCCGGTCGGGATGGATCGGCCGTCTGTCAACGCGGCGGGGTGAGTGTCGAAAGAGCGAAAAAAGAGCAAAAGAGCGAATGAGCAGATGCTAGACAAAGACAAATTCAGGCAAGCCTTCCTGGAAGAAGCTCGCGAGATCCTCGTCGAACTGGAGTCGTCGCTCCTGGCGCTTAACGACAATCGTGGCGACAACGAACTTGTGGGACGAGCCTTCCGCGCCTTGCACACCATCAAGGGCTCCGGGGCCATGTTCGGCTTTGACGAGCTGGCCGCGTTCAGTCACAACCTGGAGAACGCCTTCGACGAAGTTCGCAACGGACGGCTTCAGGTCACGTCCGAGCTCATTAACCTTTCCTTAGCGGCGCTCGATCAGATCAAAGCCATGCTGGACGAGGCCGCCGGCGGAGCCGGCGCCAGCGTCGCCGCTTCCGCCGAGATATTGGCGAAGCTGCGGCAACTGACCGGGAAGCCTGAAACCCACGCGGCGGCGGCGCCATCCCCTCCGTCGGCCCCTCTCCCAGCCGCGAGTGGCACAACTCGCGACTGGCAAATCCGCTTTTGCCCCGGGGCCGATCTCATGCGTACGGGCACGAATCCGCTGTTGCTGTTGCGCGAACTGAGGCAGATGGGAAGCCTTCGAATCAAGGCCAGTATGGCGGAGATTCCGCCGCTCGGCGAATTGGACCCCGAGCGCTGCTACATCAGCTGGGACATGCTCCTGAGCACCTCTGCCGCACGCGCGAGGCGATCGCCGATGTATTCATCTTCGTGGCCGATAGTTGTGAGCTGGCGATCGAGCCCGCTGCCGAGCCGGCCATCGAGCTAACCGCCAAACGAACGGCCGGAGGGAAAACCGAACCGACAACCGGAATAACGACCGAGTCGCCTGCGGGCCCGGCCTCGGGCACCGCCGCGGAGTCGAAGACGCCCAATCTCGAAATCTCCACCCTGGGGACGCCGCGCCTCCGACACGCCCGACAACGCTTCGAGCATTCGCGTTCCTGCGGCCAAACTCGACCAGTTCGTCAATCTGGTGGGCGAGTTGGTCACGGTGCAGGCCAGATTGGTCGAGATCGCGGCTCGCCGCGAAGATCCGGACGTGGCGGCGGTGTCCGAAGAAATCGAGCGTCTGACCGCCGCCCTCCGCGAGAACTCGATCAGCATCCGCATGCTGCCGATTCGAGCTACCTTCGAACGCTTCCGCAGGCTGGTCCACGACCTGGCGCGGGATTTGCACAAAGAGGTCGAACTCACCATTGAGGGCGCCGATACCGAACTGGACAAGAGCGTGATCGATCAGTTGAACGATCCGCTCATGCATCTCATCCGCAACAGCATGGATCACGGCATCGAGCCGCCGGAGACCCGCCTCGCCGCCTCCAAACGCCGCAGCGCCACCATTCACCTTTCCGCGCGGCACTCGGGCGCCAGCGTCCTGATCTCGGTCGCCGACGACGGGGGCGGTATCGATGCCGAGGCCGTCCGTAACCGTGCCATCGAGAAAGGTCTGGTGGCCGCGGACGCCCAGCTTACCGAGGCCGAGATCTTCGCCTTCATATTGGCTCCCGGCTTTTCCACGGCGCGGCAGGTAACCGATGTTTCCGGCCGGGGAGTGGGGATGGACGTGGTCCGGCGCAGCGTGGAGGCCCTGCGCGGAACCATCGACATTGCCAGTAAGTCCGGCAACGGAACCAGCGTCACCCTGCGCCTCCCGCTGACCCTGGCCATCATCGACGGCCTCTTGGTGCGGGTCGGGCATGCCTATTTTGTGCTGCCGCTGGCGGCCACGCTGGAATGCATCGAGTTGACGCGGCAAGACATCGAGCGGGCCAACGGCAAGCACGTCGCCAACGTGCGCGGGGAGATCATTCCCTATATCCGCCTGCGGGAATACTTCAACATTCGGATGGAACGTCCGGAGCGCGAGCAAATTATGGTTGCCGAAACCGAAGACGGGCGCTACGGCTTCGTCGTCGACCAGGTGCTCGGGGACCACCAGACGGTGATCAAGAATTTGGGGCGGTTTTACCGGCACGTCCACCTCGTATCCGGCGCCACCATTCTCGGTAACGGAACCGTGGCGCTGATCCTCGATCCGCACCGGTTGGTCCGGGACGCGATCCGGACGATGGCACTAGGTAGAGGACCGCTCGGCGCACGCGCAAATGTCCGTGCCGCTGCGCCGCGGCCGCGCGCCCCGGATGTGGCTGCGCAAGGTATGCCCGCGCCCAGCGTGGCGGCGGAAATCATGGCTTGCTCTTGAAAATTTCTGGAGGTTTCGTCGGTGCTGGAGATAACTGCTAGCGCTATTCAACAACGGTCCAACCAACTGCGTCTCGTTACTTGAAAGGTATTGCTTCGAAGGCCGCAGACCAACGAGGGAACGAGTTCAAACTAAAGGAGCTAGAAGGTATGCCGACTAAAGTTGTACAGGAAAGCCGAAAGTTGCAGGTGCCGGTGAGGGCAGCGGCGGGAACGGACACGGGGACCGCGACCGGGTGAGCAGCGCACAAAAGGCAGGGGACGGCAAGGTGATGCTCGTCTCGCAGGAGATTATGCGCCTGGTAGACGCATCGCGGGAGGGCCGTCTCACCGAGCGCGGCCGGGCTGACCAGTTTGACGGGGTCTATCGCGAAATCGTGCAGGGCATCAACGAAATGCTGGATGCCATCCTGCTGCCGATCGGGGAGGGGAACCGGATTCTCGGCCAGATTTCCAACGGCAAAATCGACGAACTGATTGCCCAGACTTACAAGGGCGATCACGAGAAGATGAAGCAGGCGGTCAACAGCGTCGCCGTCGTCGTGCAGGGCCTGCAGAAGGAAATGGCTCGCCTGACCGAAGCTTCCAAGGAAGGGCAACTCTCCGACCGCGGCAAGCCGGAGCAGTTCCAGGGCGCGTACGCGGAGATTGTGCGCGGCGTGAACACTATGCTGGATGCCATCCTGCTGCCGATTGGGGAAGGCAACCGCATCCTCGCCCAGGTCTCGAACGGCAAAATCGACGAACTGATTGCCCAGACCTACAAGGGCGACCACGAAAAGATGAAGCAGGCGATCAACAATGTCGCGGTCGTCCTGCAGGGTCTGCAGAAGGAAATGGCTCGCTTGACCGACGCTTCGAAGGAAGGGCAACTCTCGGACCGCGGCAAGCCGGAGCAGTTCCAGGGCGCGTACGCGGAGATTGTGCGCGGCGTGAACACTATGCTGGATGCCATCCTGCTGCCGATTGGGGAAGGCAACCGCATCCTCACCCAGGTCTCGAACGGCAAGATCGACGAACTGATTGCCCAGACCTACAAGGGCGACCACGAGAAGATGAAGCAGGCGATCAACAATATCGCCGTCGTCCTGCAGAGCCTGCAGAAGGAACTGGCTCGCTTGACCGATGCTTCGAACGCCGGGCAGTTAACCGAGCGCGGGAAGCACGATCAGTTCCGCGGCGCCTATGCCGAGATCGTGCGCGGCGTGAACTCGATCCTCGACGCCGTGATCACACCCCTCAAGTTCACCGCCGGCTACATCGATCGCATCAGCAAGGGCGACCTTCCGCCGCAGATCACGGACACCTACCATGGCGATTTCAACTTGATCAAGGACAATCTGAACTCGCTCATCGTGGCCATGAACGACGTAACCGCGGCCGCCGAGGAAATCGCCAATGGCAACTTAACCGTCGTCATCCGCGAACGGTCCCCGCAGGACAAGCTCATGCAGGCGCTCAGTGCGATGGTGAGCGGCATCACGCGGGTGGTATCGGACATCCGTTCGATCGCCGGCGAGGTGGCGTCGGCCAGCCAGTCCATCAGCACGGCTTCGATTGAGGTATCGAAGGGCGCCACTTCCCAGGCCGCTTCGGCCGAGGAAGCTTCGTCCTCCATGGAGGAGATGGTTTCGAACATCAAGCAGAATGCCGACAGCGCGCAACAAACCGACAAGATCGCCAACAAGTCGGCCACGGACGCGCAGGAAAGCGGCAAGTCGGTGGTGGAGGCGGTGGCGGCGATGAAGGAGATCGCCACCAAGGTCTCGATCATTGAGGAGATCGCACGCCAGACCAATCTGCTGGCTCTGAACGCGGCCATCGAAGCGGCACGCGCCGGGGAACATGGCAAAGGCTTTGCCGTGGTGGCGGCGGAAGTCCGCAAACTGGCCGAGCGCAGCCAGAAAGCGGCGGGCGAGATCAATCAACTCTCGGGCACGACGGTCAAGGTATCGGAGAAGGCCGGCGAAATGCTCGGGAAACTGGTGCCCGATATCCAGAGGACGGCGGAACTCGTACAGGAGATCGCCGCCGCCAGCAAGGAGCAGGATACCGGCGCGGAACAGATCAACAAGGCGCTGGTGCAACTCGAGAAGGTCATTCAGCAGAATGCTTCCGCATCGGAAGAGATGGCTTCGACCACCGAGGAGCTGTCGCAGCCAGTCCGACCAGTTGGTGAGCGCGCTGGCCTTCTTCCGCACCGGAGAGGAAGGGCATACGGCGACGGTGCACACCGCGGTCGCCAAACCGGCCAGGCACGTCGAGGCTGCGGCCGGCCAAGGTGGCAAAGCCGAACGGCCACGCGGCCCCGCATGCCGCCAAAGCGATGGCGGCCAAGGCCGGGGCTGGGGTCAATCTCCGGCTCAAGGACAAAGACAAGGAGAAGGCCGATGACCTGGACAAGGAATTCGAGCGTTTCTAACCGGCACATTTTCCTGCGCTCGCCGCTCGAGGCGAGCGGAAGCCTGCAGAATGCGAAAGGAGCTGATTATGAGCGTTAGCGAAATTACTGAGACGCGGCAGTATCTCACCTTCAAGCTAGGCAACGAGGTGTTTGCGACCGACGTTGCGAAGGTGAGGGAAGTGCTCGATTTCACGACCATCACGGAAATTCCCCGGACACCCGATTTCATGAGCGGCGTGATCAACCTTCGGGGCAGCGTGGTCCCCGTCGTCGATCTGCGGCTCTGTTTCGAGATGTCGAAAACCGAGAAGACGAGGAACACCTGCATCGTGGTCGTCGAGGTGTTGCTGGATAACGAGTCCACCGTGATTGGCGCGCTGGCCGATTCGGTGGAGGAAGTGATCGATCTGGAGCCGGATCAGATTCAGCCGCCACCCAGAATCGGAACCCACATTCGGACCGATTTTATTAAGGGCATGGGAAAGCGCGATGCCCAGTTCATCATGATCCTGGACATCGACCGCGTCTTCTCGGCGGAGGAGCTGGCGGCGGTTCGCGTTTCGGAAACCGGCAAACCGGTTGCTGAGGCGGCCGGTTGACGGAGAGGGCGGGACGCGAGTCCCGCCCACTCATGCCCCACCTATCCTATGAGCACTCGCGACGAAAGTATCTCCAACGCGGATTTTGGCCGGCTGCGCAGCCTGATCTACGCGCAGTCGGGCATCAGCTTGAATGCGGACAAGAAGACGATGCTCGAACTCCGCATCAAGCGGCGCTTGCGCAGCCTGAATCTCAATTCGTTCGGCGCAGTACTGTGACTATCTGTTTGGGCCTCACGGGCGAAAAGGAGGAGATCGTTCATTTAATCGACGTGGTCAGTACCAACAAGACCGATTTCTTTCGCGAGCCGGAGCATTTTGAGTTTCTGGTCGCAGAAGGCCATCCCGGACCTGGTGGCGCGCAACGAGAGCGGGCGGCCCTTGTTGATCTGGAGCGCCGGCTGCTCGACCGGCGAGGAGCCTTACACCCTGGCGATGGTGCTGAAGGAGTGTGTCGCGGACCATCCCGGTTTTCGCTTCAGGGTGCTGGCCACCGATATCTCCACCACCGTGCTGGCGCAAGGCCAAGCGCGGAGTCTTCCGCAGCGAAGTAGTGCGTCCCGTGCCGCCGGAGCTGCGGCGAAGGTACTTCATGCGCAGCCGCGATCCCGACTCCAATGTATTGCGCGTGGTTCCGGAATTGCGGCAACTGGTGGAGTTCCGGCGTTTGAACTTCATGGATGCCGACTTCGGCCTGTCGCAAAAAGTGGACGTGATCTTCTGCCGAAATGTGATCATTTACTTCGATCGGCCCACGCAGGAGCGGATTGTGCAAAAGCTGGCCCGCCAACTTGTGCCCGGGGGATACGCCTTCGTCGGCCACTCCGAGACCTTGCACGACATGGATGTCCCATTGGAGCCGGTCGCGCCGGCCCTTTACAGGAAAACCAATGCTGGAACTTGAAAGCGAGCTGTCGGAGGTTTATCTGCACCCCGGGGAGTCGTACCTCGCTCGCAAGCCGGCGATCATCCGGACGATTCTCGGCTCCTGCGTCGGCGTCACATTCTGGAGCGCGAAGGCTCGGCGCCGGCGCCCTATGCCACGCCCAGTTGCCCCGGTGCCCGACGAATTCGTCAACCGGGTTGAGCCTCGCGACCGGCCGCCGCTATGTGGATTTCGCCATTCGCGACCTTGCCCGGCAGTTTGACGAACTGGGCGCGACTCGTACCGGAGGTGCAAGTCAAGCTGTTTGGTGGCGCCGATGTGCTGCTGGTCGGCGATACGGCGCCTCGAAACCCACCGTCGGCAGACTGAATTGTGAAGCGGCGATCGAAGTGCTGCGTGCCGAGGGTTTTCAGGTGATCGCGTCGAGCCTGGGAGGCACTGCGGGCTTGAACATTCGGTTCGACACCGGGACCGGTGAAGTGCGGCTCCGCTGGCTTGGGCTGATTGGATGTATGCAAGTGACGGTTGAGCGTATTATGCCGCCTCGGAATGGAAGAGCGGGACTGAGTTTATGAGCACACCGAGTTTATGAGCACACCGAGAATTCGCGTCCTGATCGTGGACGACTCCGCCGTGGTTCGCCAGACCCTGAGCGAAGTGCTCTCGCAGCGACCCGGAAATCGAGGTCATCGGGACCGCCGCCGATCCCTTTGTGGCGGCGGAGCGAATGCGCGAACAGGTGCCGGATGTCATCACCCTGGATATCGAGATGCCGCGCATGGATGGGCTGACGTTCCTGCAGAAGATCATGGCCCAACACCCGATACCCGTCGTGATCTGTTCGAGCCTTGCCGAGGAGGGCGCGCAAAGCACGCTCAAGGCGCTCGAGTACGGAGCGGTCGATATCATCGCCAAACCTCGCTTCGGCAGCAAACAGTTTCTGGAGGATTCGCGGATAATGCTCTGCCAGGCGGTTAAGGCGGCGGCCGCGGCGCGGTTGCACGTCATCCGGCCAAGCCGCGTGGTCGAGCCCAAGCTGACCGCGGACGCCATTCTCTCGCCTGCTACCCACGCCATGGCCGAGACCACGGAGAAGGTGGTGGCGATCGGCGCCTCGACCGGAGGAACGGAGGCGCTCAAGACCTTGCTGGAGGCGCTTCCGCCCGATGCCCCGGGCATCGTGATCGTGCAGCACATGCCGGAGATGTTCACCCGGGCCTTTGCCAACCGTTTGGACGGCCTGTGCAACATCACCGTTAAGGAGGCGGAGTCGAACGACACCGTTCTGCGTGGACGCGCGCTGATCGCGCCGGGCAATCATCACGTGCTGCTCAAGCGGAGCGGCGCGCGATACTACGTCGATATCAAGGAAGGGCCGCTGGTTTGCCGTCACCGTCCCTCGGTCGACGTGCTGTTTCGTTCCGCCGCTCGCTACGCCGGACAAAATGCCGTGGGAGTGATTCTGACCGGAATGGGGGATGACGGCGCCCGCGGAATGCTGGAAATGAAACAAGCGGGGGCCATGACCATCGCCCAGGATGAGGCCACCTGCGTGGTTTTCGGCATGCCCAATGAGGCCATCAAGCGGGGCGCGGTGGATAAGGTTCTGCCTTTGCAGGCAGTGGCCGGGGCGATTCTCGCCCATGCGCGATGAGCGAACGAATGAGGGCCGACGATGAAACGAATCTTAACCGTGGATGATTCAGCCAGCGTTCGGCAGATGGTCAGTTTTACCTTGCGCAAGGCGGACTATGAAGTGGTTGAGGCCGTCGATGGTAAAGATGGCCTCGCCAAAGTGAGCAGCGGAAAGTTCGACCTGATCATCACCGATCTGAACATGCCCCATGTGGACGGCATTCAAATGATCACCGCCGTCCGCAAGCTGCCAGGGTATTCATTTATTCCCATCTTGATGCTCACTACCGAGTCCCAGGCTGAGAAGAAGGATGCGGGGCGCAAGGCGGGCGCCACCGGCTGGATCGTGAAGCCTTTCAATGCCGATCAATTGATTGCCGTGGTCCAGAAGCTGGTCAAGTAAGGCGCCGATGCTGGAAGAACTCCAGCGTCGGCTACCGCGTGTTCAAATCAACATAGTAGCCGAAGTTGGAAAGCGCGACCTGGTCATTGCCGGGAATGTAAAAACCAAACTTGCCGAGACTTAAATTGCTCCCGGGCTGAGTCCAGCGATCCAGAACCACCCAACTGTCTCCTTGCCTGATTTGGTGGGTGATCTCATTCGGTGCCACGCGGATCTGGAAAGTTCGGAAGCTCTTCTTGTCACCCTTGTGTGAAACTTTGATCTCGTCCCCCTTCTGGCCGTTTCGGACTACAGTGCGGTAGAAGTTATTGTCGTCCATTTGGAAGAGGACATAGTTGTTGACGTCGATGCAGTTCAGCACCCACTGCAGGCGATGCCCCTTGGTGAGCATGGCGGAAAAGACGAATGTACCTGAGGTGGGAGACACGCCGTACATCACGAAATCCCCGCCCTTATGAAGGAACGAACCTTTCTCCTGCTTCCAATCCGCCGGGTCGTTCCACTTAGACATGCCGCTCGGCGCGAGAGACAAATCCAAATTTTTGGAATGACCGGCGATGACTTCCACCGTCGACGAGCGCGTGAAGTTGTCGGCAGTTTTCGCGGTGAGAATGTAGGAACCGGCTGACAGACTCAGGGTGCCCCCATTGCTTACCTTCGTCGGAGTCTCGCCCCCTTTTGCGAGGGTCACCTGAGCATCGGCAGGCGTGAACGTAATTCTTAACTCGCCCGGCGCGGCGTCCAATGCCACATCCGCAGCCGCAAGGGACACCGCTGCTCCAACGACGAAGTGTTGCTTGATCTGCTTGGGCTTGAACCCGGCTTTGCGCAGTTCGACGATGTGGTCTCCGGGATTGACCGTTGCCACCGTGAGCGTTCCATCAGGCTGAATCGTTCCCACCGGAGTTTGATCGATCAGAACTGTGGCTCCTGGAATCCCTCCCTGGATCTTCAGCGAAGCCACATGGGGGGTGGGTTGCAGGTTGAAAATCAGTTTGGGTTGCTCGCCTTCGCGAAGCCGGATCTTTTGTTCTGGAGCGTCCTGGAATCCGTTCTTGGACACTCGTACAACGTATTCTTTGAGTTCGAGATTCGGGATGCGCAATTGGCCGCCCTGTGTGAGTTGCGGCTGAGGTTTTCCGTTGAGGAAAACTTTCGCGTTCTCCTCGCCGGTAACCACCACGAGCGTGCCCAGAGTCTGTCCGGATTCCAGGAAGGCGCTTAGCGTGGGCGCCGCTCCCGCATTAATGTCGAGTTTGTACTGATGCTGATCGCTGCCGCGGGTCACGGCTAATTCGTGAGGCCCGGCGGAGACGGATGGAAGATCGAGACCGTCCTGAGGCACGTCGAGCGGAACCTGGCCATCGAGGCTGACTTTGGTGGAAGAATCGCTGGAGTATACGTGCAGCCTGGCGGCCATGTTGCTGACAACCACAGCCAGCACGCCATGGGAAACGATGGATCCATTGACGGCCGGAACCGCTCCCGCTTCGGTTGAGAAGGTGAAGGATGCTCCACCCCGCGGGCCATCAACTTTCAGCTTGTGTTCTCCGGCGGGTACATTGTCGAGAGTCCACTGTCCATCCTGAAATTCCGCGGGCGGCTGATCGTCGAATGTCACTTTTCCCGTGCCGGTGTCGGAAGACAGTTTCAGCGCTGGTAGCGCCAGTTCGGGAGGCGGCATCGCCGGGGACGAGGCGCTAGGAGCCGCTTCGGGGGCCTGGGTGATGGGCGGCGCGTGATGCTTTCGCACGAAGAGAAAGATCACTGCCACCAGGACGATTGCGGCGACAGAGGCGAGGATAGCCGTTGTGTAACGCTGCGGTGATCTCGCGGGCTGCTTGAGATTGGAAGTTGGAGATGTGGTTTTGGGCGCGCGCACAGGAGGCTTGGCCGCGGAAGCCGTGACTTGTGCCGGCGGAGGGAGCGGTGGACCTGGCGAAACCGGCGGCGGCGCGGCCTCTACATCAACCACGGGCGGAGGGACGGGAACATTACTCGCCATTGTTTCTGTTTCTGTCCCGGCTTCTTTCCCGGCCGATGAAGATCCGGGCGGACTGGTTGGCGGAGTGTGGAACGTCAGGGTCGCGCTTTGGCTCTCGGGCGACTCAATCGAACTTTTTAGGCTCACTTCGAGCAGACCCAGGCGGCGCAGAAGGCCATTGGCAATGGATAGGACTTCACCATCGTTTAAATACTTGTCCGCCACGGCTCGCACTCGTTCCCCTAAGGCCTGCTTCGACGCGTCATCCGTGGCAGCATCGATTTCACTCTCCATGCTTCGCAGCTCTTCCAGGTCGCGGCGCCGCGCTTGGCGGCGCTGGATCTGCAGGTCCCGCTGGACGGTCTCCTGAATCTGAATCAACCTGGGCTCGCGCGGATAAACAGACAATCCCTCTTCGATTCGGGCTAAGGCCCCGGCCAGATCGGCGGCAGTCTGCAGCTTGCGCGCCTGCGAAACACATTCCGCGATGAAGGTTTCCCGCTTTTTGTCGAGAATCAGGGTCCGAATGGTCTTGGCCATGGGGTGCCCCGGGTTCAAGTCGAGTGCATCCCGTGCCAGCTTCTCGGCTTCCCGCCAATCGTTTTCCACCATGGAGTGGGCCTGTTCGACCAGGGCGTTGGCCAGAACCGCGCGGGATATCGGATTGTTTTCATCCAGTTCGTAGGCCTCACGCAGCAATTTGATTCCGTCGGCAGGGTTCTGCCGCGCGCACAACTCCTGGCCTTCGGTCATGAGGCGGTGGGCTTCGGTTTTTCGCTTCACGCCGTCCTGGGCAAGCTTCTCGAGCTCCGTTAATTCTGCGTCGTTGGGAAATTCAGCGGCTGCTTCTCGCAACAGATCCAGCGCGCGAGCGTAGTCGCTGGAATGCAAACACGTGTCGATCTGTTCGACCAGACGCGCCTTGGATTCGATCCGGATCTGCTGGTCGCGTCTCTTCTGCAGGCGCTCAATTTCGAACGTCAACCCCGGATACTCGCTGTAGATGGTGCGTAGAATTTCCCAATCGTTCAGGGCATCGCCGAACGATCCCTGTTCTTCGTGGAGGTGTGCCCGGGCTACGATCGAGTTGACCAGGTCGCGTTTGTCCTGCACCAAGCGCAACGCGCCTTCAAAGTGCGATTCTCCGGGATGAAGATCCAGCGCTTCGCGCAGAATGTTCACGCGCTTGTCCAGGTCCGGTTCAGCCTCTACCTGGCGATCTACGGAAGCGATGAAAGCCGAGCGTTCCTGCCGTTGGTGCTCCTCGATGTCGTATTTGAGAGCCTGGAAGATGGCATTGTTCGGGTACTTGGCCAAATATGCCTGGCACGCAACCATGGCCTTGCCGAAGTTGCGCTCGGTGAGTTGTCTCCGCGCCTCGGCATAGGCAGTGTTCATGGCGTCGTGTTCGGAGCGCACCTCGTTGTAAAAACTCTGATAGGTGGCGCCACTCTCGAGATTGACAGAATCCGGGGCGCGCCGATCCAGGTCCAGCACCACTCCCAGTTTGGCGAGGGCGCTGCTTACATCGCCCTTATGCCAGGCGTCCATGGCGGCGCGATGGAGTTTCTCTTTCTCCTTGCGGAGTTTCTGGTATTCCTGTTCCTGGCGGTCGACTTCCGCCAGCAACTGGAGCGCGCGGGCCTCCTTCGGGCGGAGTTGGAGAACATTCTGCAAAGCCTCGCGGGCATGCCCGTAAGCGTTATTGTCGATGTGCTGCCGGGCCAGGCGATACCAGTTGTCGATCTGGCGTTCGCTGCGCCGGTTTTCGATCTTGCTCTTCAGAGCCAGCGCTGCGGCGTTGTCCGGTTCTATTTGCAGCGCCTCCTGTAACTTCTGGAGAGCCAGCGGATCTTCCTCTTCTTCAAAGCGCGCCCGCGCGGCCTCGAGCAACTGCGAAAGTGTTTTTCGCCGGACGGCGCCGTCGAGTTGCCGGCGCAGAGAGCCAATGGAATTGTCCATATGGCCTTCGGCTTCCAGTTCGCCCAGGATCTCTCCGGCAAACTGAAAATCGCCTTCTTCCAGGGCTTTGGTGGCGCGCTGCAGCCGTGGCCTCGTGCGCTCGGGGTCGAAAAACTCGATGGGCTCGTTGCGCAGTGCCTTGTTGAGGGTGTCGCCGAATTCGCGGGCGCTCGCGAAACGGTGCCAGGATTGCTTGGCCATGGCTTTGTGCAGTACGCGGCTGACGGGCTGGCTTACGGTGGAATTCAATTCTGCCGCCAGAGGCGGTATCTGATGGAGAATCGCGTCGACCACCTCATCGGCTCGGGCGCGCTGGAACGGGTTCCGGCCCGTCATCGCTTCATAGCAGACCACGCTGAGGGAGAAAATGTCGGAGGCCGGGGACAGCGGTTTCAATTCGATCTGCTCTGGAGACATGTAGAGCAGCGTCCCTTTTTGCGCCCGAGTGGTATGGGCATCGGACATGTGAGCGACGCCGAAGTCGATAATCTTCACCGAGTCGTCTTCCATCACGAAGATGTTGCTCGGCTTTAAATCGCGATGAACCAGACCGCGCTCGTGCGCCGCCTGCAGGCCGCGGCAGGCTTGGGAAATGATGTCAATCGTACGCTCCACCGTTAGACGATGGCTGGCCTTGCGGATGAAATATTCCAGCGTGGTCCCGGGGAGTAGCGGCATAACGAAGTAGGGCTTCTTTTTCCCCTCGTCTTCGAATTCTCCGATGTCGAAAATCTCAACGATATTGGGATGGCTCATGGAGGCGAGCACGTCGCACTCCTTGTAGAACAACTGAAGCGAGGCCGGGTCGGGAATGTCGAGGATGGTCTTGACCGCTACTTCACGGCGCACGACGGTATCGTAGGCCCGGTAGACGAGGCCCATGCCGCCCTGGCCGAGGATCTCCCTGACCTCGTAGCGGCCTGCCAGTTTTTTCGGTGAAGCCGGAATCTCCATGGCGCCCCCGTTGTGTGGGCCCTAGCATCTTAACCCACATTTCCCGGCTGATCCTAGTTCTGATGCTCGATTCGGGGGCCTGGGATCGGAAAGTAGAGCCGGAAGGATATCGGTTCCTTCCGCATGGCCCGTGATCCGAAGGAACCGCTTCCCGACGACACCCCTTGATCGCAGCACGCCTCGCGATTTGCAGAATTCCGGCGCCAGGCGCTTGATATTGGGGAAAGCGGTCCAATACCATGGCTTGTCCATGACTTTTTCTGATTTCTCTCGTCCAAGGTGAATATGCGCGAACACGCAGCGTTCCTGTTGTTGCTTCTGGTTGCTCTATCGCTTGCAAATGCTCAAACGCCATCCCCGCAGCCGCCTTTTGAGGCAGCATTGCCCTACAGCCCCAGTCTTGATGTTTCTTCGATGGACAAATCCGTCGACCCTTGCGTGGATCTCTACCGTTATTCCTGCGGCGGTTGGCAGACGAAAAACCCGATCCCGCCTGATCAGACTTCATGGTCGGTCTACGCCAAGCTCTATCAGGACAACCTGATCTTTCTCCACGGCATGCTGGAACAGGCGGCCCAGCGGGATGCAGCATCGCAATGCCGTAACCCAGCAGATTGGCGACTTCTACGCGGCCTGCATGGACGACGCGGCGGTAGAAAAACGTGGACTCACAGCGATTCAGCCGGAACTCGACGCGATTGTGCAGATCAAGTCAGCGAAAGAACTTACTCCGCTCGTGGCGCGGCTGCAGCTTATCTACGATCGGTATTCCTACAACACTTCCTTGCTTTTTTCGGCTGGCTCGATGCAAGACCCGGACGATTCCGAGCGTGTAATCGCCGACGTGGATCAGGGCGGCCTCGCTATGCCCGATCGCGACTACTACATTAAAGATGACGCCAAGTCGAAGGAAACGCGCGAGCGCTACCTTCAACATGTGCAGCGAGTATTCGAGCTTATCGGCGACAGTCCGGCCGCCGCTAAGCAGAACGCCGAGGCCGTCCTGCGTCTGGAAACGGCCATGGCCAAGGCTTCGCTCACTCGCGTCGAGCGCCGCGATCCCCACAAGCTGGTCCATAAAATGAAGGTCGCCGAGCTTATCCAGCTTGCTCCCAACTTTGACTGGCTCGCTTACTACCACGAGATGCAATATCCGGAGATCGGCATTCTCAACGTCGACGAGCCCGAGTTCATCAAGGAACTCAACGCGCTCCTGTCTTCTGAATCGATCGACAGCTGGAAATCCTACCTGCGCTTCCATGTGGCCGACACGTCTTCCCCGTACCTTTCTTCGAAATTCGTCGAGGAGAACTTCGACTTCTACCGCAAGTACTTGCGGGGCGCGGAAGAGATCCAGCCGCGCTGGAAACGCTGCGTGCAGTATGTCAACTATGACTTGAGCGAGGCGCTGGGCCAGGTCTATGTGGCCAAAGTCTTCTCCCCCGAACTCAAGCAGAGCACGCTCGATATGGTGCGGCGCATCGAGGACGCCATGGGCGCGCGCATCAAGGCGCTCGACTGGATGAGCCCGGAAACCAAACAGCAGGCGCTGACGAAGCTGGCGGGAATCCGCAACAAGATCGGCTATCCCGATCATTGGCGCGACTACAGCTCGGTGAAGATCGTGCGCGACGACTTTGCCGGTAACGTCGAGCGCGCACATCAGTTCGAGAGCCACCGCCAGATCAATAAAATCGGCAAGCCCGTCGACCACGGCGAATGGGACATTTCCGCTCCCACCGTGGATGCCTACTTCAATCCGCAGATGAACGACATCAACTTTCCCGCCGGCGTGCTGCAGCCGCCCCTCTACGATCCGAAAATGGATGACGCTCCCAATTATGGCGACACCGGGGGCACCATCGGTCACGAACTCACCCACGGCTTCGACGACGAGGGCAGCCAGTTTGACGCCAAGGGGAATCTGAAGAATTGGTGGACAAAAGAAGACCGGGAGAAGTTCGACGCCCGCACCAAGTGCGTAGAGGATCAATATTCAGGATATGTCGCGGTGGACGAGGTTCACGTCAACGGCAAGCTGACCCTGGGCGAAAACGTCGCCGATCTGGGCGGCGAGATTCTGGCTTACGTCGCGTGGAAGGATGCGACCAAAGACAAGAAGCTTCAGCCCATCGACGGTCTGACCCCGGAGCAGCGCTTCTTCGTCGGATTCGCGCAGTGGGACTGCGCCAATGAACGTCCCGAAGACTTGCGCGTGCGCGCCATGACCGACGAACATTCGCCCGCGCGCTTCCGCATCAACGGAGTTGTGGTAAACATGCCCGAGTTCGCGGAGGCATTCTCCTGCAAACCAAGCCAGCCCATGGTGAAACCCGGCGCCGATGTGTGCAAGGTTTGGTAGCGGCTGGCGGTCAGTTGTGGAGCAGACGATTTGGTGTAGACTACTTGCCGCTTTCGAAGTCACAAAGGGAAATCTCGGACCTGTTTTCTTTGACCGAGGAGGTCATCATGCGTTTCACCTTCCGCAGTCCTCAGATGTTCGCCTCATTCAACGCAACGCTGCTTATTCGTGATCCTTTTGATTTTCGCGCCCTTGATGAAAGGCGACTCAACCAGCGCTCCAATGCTGCTGCGCAAACCGGCGGTGAGCCGGACCCAGATTGCCTTCAGCTATGGCGGAGACCTGTGGATCGTTGACCGCACCGGCGGCGAGGCCCGACGCCTGACCAGCGATGTTGGGATTGAGACTGACCCATACTTTGCGCCCGATGGCTCGCTCATCGCCTTCACCGGAGAGTACGACGGCAACGAGGACGTGTATGTCATTCCCGCGGCCGGGGGTATTCCCAGGCGGCTGACGACACATCCCGGGCGAGACCAGGTGGTGGGTTGGACGCCTGATGGTAAGTGCATCTTGTTTCGCTCTCAGCGGAACAGTTATTCACGCTTTAACCGCCTGTTCATAGTCAGCGTCGAAGGAGGCCTTCCTGTAGAACTGCCGCTGCCCATGGCGGAAGAGGGCTCCTATTCGCCGGACGGCACGCATCTGGCGTACGTGCCATTTACAAATTTCAAGGAAGCTTGGGAAGCGCAGCGCGGTCTGAAGCACTACCGCGGCGGCACCGCCTCCCCGGTCTGGATTGCAAATCTGTCCGATTCTAGTGTCGAAAAGATCCCGCGCAAGGATTCGAACGATTCGACCCCGATGTGGCTCGGCAACCGCATCTACTTTCTATCGGACCGCAATGGCCCGGTTAACCTGTTCGTGTATGACACCACCACCAGGCAGGTGACCGAGGCGATACGCAGTAACGGCACTGACATCAAATCCGCGTCGTCGGGGCCGGACGCCATTATTTACGAGCAATTCGGCTCCATTCACCTTTTCGATCCGGCCAGCGGCACCGAGCACGCAGTCGCAATCCACGTAACCGGCGACTTTCCCGCAGTGCGAGGACATTTCGTCAAAGCTGCCGCTCAGATCCAGAACGCAAATATTTCGCCCACGGGAGCGCGCGCGGTTTTTGAGGCGCATGGGGAAATCCTCACCGTTCCAGCGGAGCACGGCGATATTCGCAATCTCACGAATTCGCCGGCGGTTGCCGATCGCGATCCGGCATGGTCGCCCGACGGAAAGTGGATCGCATACTTTTCCGATGAGTCGGGCGAGTACGCGCTGCACCTGCGTTCCCAGGACGGTCTCAGCGACATCCGGAAAATAAACCTGGGCACTCCGCCGACGTTTTACTACTCGCCCGTATGGTCCCCCGATAGCAAGAAGATCGTTTATAGCGACAAGCGGCTGAAGCTCTGGTATCTGGAGATCGAAGGAGGAAAGCCGCACTTGGTGGACACCAACCCGTACGATAGCGGGCCGGGTTCAGGATTCGATCCGGTTTGGTCGCCCGATAGCCGGTGGATCGCCTACACGCGGCAGGTCACCAGCGGGATGCGCGCCGTTTTCATTTATGGGCTCGAAGGACAGGCTGCGCATCAGGTAACCGATGGCATGAGTGATGCCGCTTTTGCCGCGTTCGACCGCAACGGAAGATACCTGTACTTCACCGCCAGCACCGATGTTGGGCCTGTCCTGGCCAGTAGCATGGCTGGCTTCAAGGTGCCTGTGACACGGAGTGGGTACGTCATTGTTCTGAGCAAGGATCTGAAGTCGCCACTTGCTCCCCAGAGCGACGAAGAAAAAATGGAGGCCGACAAGTCCGCGACCGCCGAGAAGCAGAAAACGCCTCCGGAAGTGGAGGAGTGCTCAGCAGACGCGCAGTCAAAAGGGAGTGAAGCGTCGAAGGAAAGCGCGGGCAAAGACAGCGACAAAGGCAGAGATAAAGACAAAGGACAAAAAAGATAAAGATTCGGCCGCGCAAGAAAGAGGATAGCAAGTCGAAGGAGCCTCCGCTCGTGCGCATCGATTTCGACAACATCGATCAGCGTATCTTGGCCCTGCCCTTCCCTACACGAAACTACGGCGGAATGATCGCCGGCAAGACTCACGTCTTGTTCCTGCTCGAAGGACCGGCGGTTGACGACGGCGCGGGAGACGGCGGCCAGATCGTCCACAAGTTTGACCTGTGTACCCGCAAGACCGACAAACTGCTCGACAACATTGGAAATTTCTTTGTTTCGGCGAATGGGGAAAAGGCCCTCTATGAGCAGTTGCGGGAGCCCAAGCCGAGGGACGGCGGCAACGGAGAGCGTCCCCATGGCACTTGGTCCATCAAAGCAATCGATGCCTTGGGCAAACCGTCGGAGCCCAACAAGCCCGATGGTTCGCTGAAACTCGATGCCATGGAGGTGGAAGTCGATCCGCGTGCCGAATGGCAACAGATGTACCGCGAAGTGTGGCGGATTGAGCGTGACTTCTTTTACGATCCTAACCTGCACGGCGCCGATCTCAAGGCGCTGATGGCCGCTTATCAGCCGTACGTTGACAACGTGATGAGCCGTCCCGATCTCAATTACATCTTCGCCGACATGCTGGGCGAGATCACGGCACAACACGTCTATGTTTTCGGTGGCGACCGGCCCGAGGTGAAGCACGTCAGTGGCGGACTGCTGGGCGCGGACTACACCATCGACAACGATCGCTACCGCTTTGCGCACGTGTACTACGGCGAAAACTGGAATCCCGATCTGCGCGCTCCGCTAACGGAACCGGGCGTGAATGTGAAGGAAGGTGAGTATCTGCTGGCGGTCAATGGCCGCGAAGTGCATGGCAGAGACGAGATTTTCAGCTTCTTCCAGGAGACCGCGGGCAAAGCCGTTCAGTTGAAGGTGGGACCTGACGCTAGCGGCAAAGGGGCGCGTAACGTCACGGTTGTACCGATCGCTAACGAACTCTCACTGCGGCTGCATGCCTGGATGGAGGCCAACCGAAGAAAGGTTGAGCAACTGAGCAACGGCCGCCTTGCCTACGTCTACCTGCCGGACACTGCCCAGGGCGGCTATACCAATTTCAACCGCTACTATTTTGCGCAGTCCGATAAACAAGGTGCGGTGATCGACGAGCGCTTCAATGGGGGCGGCTGGATTGCCGACTACATCGTGGACTGGCTCAAGCGGCCACTGCTCGCAGCGGCCATGACCCGCGACGGGAAAGATGAGTACATCCCGCATTCTATCTTCGGACCCGAAGGTGATGTTAATCAATGAGTACGCCGGTTCCGGGGGTGACGCCCTGCCCTGGATGTTCAAACGTCTGGGCACCGGCCCGCTGATCGGCACCCGCACTTGGGGTGGGTTGATCGGCATCGGAGGCTATCCCCCGCTCATCGACGGCGGCACAGTCACGGCCCCGCGCTTTGGACTCTACAATCCTGAGACCGGGGAGTTCGACGTCGAGAACAAAGGCGTGCCACCGGATATCGAGGTCGAATTCGATCCCGCTGCCTGGCGGCAAGGACACGATCCGCAGCTGGAAAAAGCGGTTTCCGTTACCCTTGACGACCTGAAACAGCATCCGGTTCCGGAGATCAAGCGGCCGAAATATCCCGTCTACAACTGGCCGGCGGATCGCAGCGCGGCCGGCACGCCGGAAAAACCGATGGGACAGAACTAGACTGAATCCCGACGTTCGCGCCGGTACCGTCCGGCGCGGACGCCAGCAACGGCGATTGGAAAATGCTGTCGTCGGTCAGGCTCTCCCCCGAAACCGGATGATTTCCCGGCGATCGCGTTTCGATGGTTTGCCTGCGGGCAACTCTTCGAACTGCTTCATCGCCTTACGCTCCGCTGCCACCTTCCGGCGCAACTCCTGGCTCGCCTCCGTTTCGCGGTAGAGCGTTTGCGCAACCGAAGCTGGGCCGCGCACGTCGCTGAGAAGCAGGACTTCGAACTGAAAGTCGCCGCCATCGTTTGCCACTCGCAACATGTCTCCAATCCGGACCTCGCGCGCAGCCTTGGCGGGCTGCCGGTTGGATTGAATCCTGCCCAGTTCACAGGCTCGTGCGGCCAATGCTCGCGTCTTGAAGAATCTGGCGGCCCAGAGCCACTTGTCCATTCTTACGCTCGTCATGATCTATTCTCCGACACCTGCGGGATTGTCGAGCGTGTAGAAGAATACCCAGATCCCCTCATTCACACGCTGGTTCACACGCTTGGTTTTGCGCGGGGCTGAGTCAGCCGGCGAAACAATGGCGCACCCCAGGTTCCCATCGCTAGCAACGCCCCAAATAACACTATGGCATCAATGCTCTCCCGACCCTGCCGCGACCAGTACGCCGCTGCATCCAGGTTCAGCCAAAGTGCAAATTCGTCAAGCGTCAGTGCTGCGCCAATTCCGTAAGTCAGCGCCAACAACCGGCTCAGGAGAATCGAAAGCGAACTGTCGCTCGTTCCCACTTCCGCAAGCTCTGCGTAGCCAGAGATGAGCAGGAGAAAAATCCCCCAAACCAAGTGGTGGATGTGCCGCCCACCCATCTCAACATAGCCGAATGGCCCAATGTGATGAGTGATCGAGGCCACTAACAGCCGCACCGCCAGAAACGTGATAAAAAAGCTGACCGACGCAAGGAATAGCCGCCTGTGCGGCCGGTCCGGAATCTGCTGATGGATCAGCAGACCGAGCTTCGTCAAGTGCAGCAAAAGAAGGATCAGGGCAGTTAATACGCTGACAAAGATCAGCAGAATCCAGGATCCGGGAATATGCATAGGTAAGTATTATCTATAAAGACTTAGTCATTGGTGCGGTAGTAGCGGCGCCGCTGGCTTGCTATGATGACAGTTCCTATGGTCGCGCCTTTGGCCAGTGTCGCAGAGCGCAGGGACTACGGCAAATCCCGCCGGCAGGTTCTCCACAGTGCTGACCAATGTTACTGGAAGGCGCCGAGGAGCCGGCCCGATCCAGTCGAACTGCTGATCAGTGCCAACCGCGACCGGATGCCAAAACTTCTGCCCATCAAGTGGGCACGCATGGCAGCTTCGCCCTTCGGCTTTTTCCGCGGCGCGGTGCCGCTGATGGCGGCCGATTTGGCCTCGCTCCCGACCACCGGCATCACCGTCCAAATTTGCGGTGATGCGCACCTGCGCAATCTTGGCGCTTTCGCCTCGCCCACCGGAGCTTTGGTGTTTGACATTAATGACTTCGATGAAACCATGCCCGGGCCGTGGGAGTGGGATGTCAAGCGGCTGGCCACCAGTCTCGTGCTCAGTGGCCGCGAAGCCGGCCAATCCGACGGCGCATGCAAGGAGGCCGTCAAGAACTTCGTGGCTGAATATCGCATGTCGGTTCACCACTGCTCGGGGCTGACGGTACTGGGCATTGCGCGCTACAGCGTGTTTCGGCACATGGACGCGGGACCACTTCCAGAACTGCTCAAGAAGGCTAAGCATGCCACGCCGGAGCACACTCTCGAGAAGCTACACCCAGAGCCGCAAGGACGCGCGGCGTTTCAAAGAGGAAAAGCCGCTTCTGACGACGGTTTCCGGCAAAACTCGCCGTGCCGTGCTGACCGCGCTGGAGAGCTATCGCGACACGCTTTCGTCCGAGCGGCGACACTTTTTCGAACGCTACCAGCCCGTGGACGTCGCCTTTAAGGTTGTAGGGACGGGCAGCGTTGGCACGCGCGACTATGTCATCCTCTGCTTTGGCAACGGGAGCGAAGACCCGTTTTTCTTGCAGATGAAGGAAGAGCCGCCTTCCGCTTACGCGCGATATCTCAAGGCTCAGGTCCCGACGCAACCAGGGAGAGCGCGTCGTACAGGGACAGCGGCTGATGCAAGCGCAATCCGATATTTTTCTTGGCTGGACCAGTATGGACGGACGCGACTATCTGGTGCGCCAACTCGCCGATCACAAGGCCGTCATCGACGCCGAAGATCTCAAAGGCCCCGTTTTGATCGCATACGCCAAGATGTGCGGCGAGGTTCTGGGCAAGGGACACGCGCGCTCAGGTGACGCCTGCGTGTTGGATGGCTATTGCGGTGACGCCGAAAAACTCGGCAACGCCATAGCCGAATTCGCCGTCGCCTATGCCGACCAGAGCACGGCCGATTACAAGCGGTTCACCAGCGCAGTGAGGAAGGGGCGACTCGCAATCGCGAAAGGCTTGTGCTGATGATCGGACCGCTCGGCACGATCTCTTGGCCTTTCGGCCGGAATTCGCCCAAATGAAAGCCGACGATGGAAGGCAGTTCTCGATATGACCCTACCTATTGTTGTGCCGGATCTTTCGTCAAGGCCGCTTCGTCTCATTGTGGAGCGCACAAGCGAGTTGCCGCCCGATGTGCTATTTCGTGCCTGGACAGAACAATTCGACCGCTGGTTTGCCGCCCCAGGAACGGTTTTGATGAAGGCGGAGGTCAATGCCGTTTTCTTTTTCGAGACTCGTTACGAGGGGCAACGCCATCCTCACTACGGTCGATTCCTCAGGCTCGAGCGTGACCGCCTGGTGGAAATCACCTGGCTCACCGGAGTACCGGGCACCAAGGGCTACGAGACGGTGGTCACTGTTGAACTCACTCCTAAAGGCGAGGGCACGCATCTCCGTCTCAGTCACGCTGGATTTCCAGATGAGGAGACAAAAAAAAGGCACGAGCAGGCATGGCCGGTTGTTCTGGCTCACCTTGAACAGCAAATGAGGGTGTCGCAGAAAGGATCATGAACTCGAAGAATGCCTATTGCCCGGGACGGCAACCACCGGCCGCAACTGTCCCGCGCCCGGGTGCAGACAATGGCGCGCGCTGGAATTTTTCTTCGTACATGTTCCGGTCGGCGAGATCGAGCATCTCGTCAAGCGTCTGGCCGTCGGTAAATTCCGCCATGCCGATACTGAGGCTCACCGTAAAGTCATCAAGATTGCTCGATTGATTCCAGTCGTTCAGGGAGGCGTGAATCCGGTTCACTACGATGGCGGCGCCGGCGGCGTCGGTATTCGACAGTGCGATCAGGAATTCGTCGCCTCCGTAACGAATGGCAACGTCTGTGCCTCGGATCGAGCCTTTGAGCAAGGTGGCAATCTCGGTAAGGACAAAATCGCCGGTCAGGTGGCCGAATCGAGTATTGACCTGTTTGAAGCGGTCCACGTCAATGAGCACGAAGGTGAGCGGTTTGCCTAGACGTTTTGCTTGGCCGATGAAGCGGCCAGCCAGTTCCTCGAGCGAACGCCGATTGTAGATTTCAGTCAGCGGATCGGTAAAAGACTGGAGGCGAATAAGTTCATTCTGCATCGCCGTCGAGATCATCCTCTGTCGCAATTTCCGGAACTCGATGCGGCGGGAAACGATGTAGGTGTTGGCAAGGGTCAACAGCACGAGCAGACCGCAGGCCAGTTCTTTCGACACGGTGATCTCAAAATGCAGGCTGCCGGACTTCAGGAAGGCGGCGGGCAACAGAACGGCTAGCAATCCAGCTCCCGCCAGGATCCCGGTGGCAGTCACAATCAGCCACAGTTCCCCGTCGCGCTTCTCCAGCTTTCTGAGTTCCCAATTGACATTAGCCAGAACGTTGTCGGGCTCATGGCGACCGGGTGCGGGTTTTGTTGGTTTATCCACGGCTTGATTTCGCAAGCGAAGATAGGAGGCGGCCCCCCAAGGTCGTTTCAAACCAGCGCTTTTCCTGGAACGGGACCACTAATCCTCCCACCTGACCGGCGCTGGCAGACCATTCTTCCAGTCGCGGGTTCAGCGTACGAAGCCGATGTGGCACTTCAGGTTGTTCGCCGTTCGGCATAGCCAAGTCGGCCCGTGCGGAGAGGCCACGTCCCATTGCATGAGTCTACCCGGCAATTTCGGCGCTGGGAATGTTACGAGGGTAATAGCAGAACAGGTGCCCGTCGCCTGTAAGCCGCCGCGGTGTTCCAATCGCGCGTGCGACGTGGAAGTCAATTCTTCCGGGACCCAGACTCTGCGATCAAACCCGTCTTCCAAACTTGATCCGAGCGTGGCATCCTCCTGTCTCGATCAGTGGGCAGGGCGCCTAGATTCAGAGACGGAGTCACTTTTTGCCGTATTTCGTCGGGTTCGCATCCACACTTGCGATTCAGGTGCTCTGGTGGACCAAGTACGCACAGTCTACGCGGCGCGATGCAGTTTGAAATGTAGTCCTCTGCGGTAGAGATTATCGCTCCCCACGTCGAACACGCGGTTGAAGCGCGCGCGATAGTTCTCCAGCGCCGCAGTGGCGGCTAATTCCATAAGCTGTTCTTCCTGAAAATACTTTCGCAGTTCACCATAAAGTTCATCGCTGACGTTCGAGGGTGTGTCGGCTAATGCGTCCGCCATGCGCAACAAGGTTGCCTCCGCCGGCGCAAAGCCATCGAACTTTCCTTCGCGAATCGCAGCAATCTCATCGTCGCTCAAACCGTACATTCTGCCACCGGCAGAATTGGCGTCGATTCAAAACGGACATCCAACCCGCACCGCCGTGTGCAATGTCACAATGGCCCGCAGTCGTGGCGGAACCTTGGCCTTCTGGCCCAAAAGCCATTCCCCCAGTATGTTGAACCAAAATAGACGGGGCACTCGCGCCAGGATTTTCTGCGGTGTCAAATCGCGACCCAGTATTTTGCGAACTTTCTTGAATACCTGACGCATTAGGAATGATGTCTGCCTGGGATCAATTCCCTCGATCCTTGCCATATCCGTTCTTCCCCCTTTTCGCGCTTGGATGCTTCACTTATCGTACGGTTGGCATATCGTCCGAGCGGGCCACCTCAGCACCGTGAGCTGATTTGGCATCTATCTATTTCGATTATCTGTTTCGATCAGTTAGCAGGGCGCATAGATTCAGAAACTCAGTCACTTTTTGTCGTATTCGTCAGCTAGCATCCACACTTCGACTCAGGTGCTTACTGTATGAAAAATCTTCGAGGATTGTGGTGGGTTAGACGAATCGGGAAATCGGGGGCCGACATCCAAAAGAATGAATGAGCGATTTCGATGTACGCAGCCGAATCGATCGGCCCATGAACATCGGGTCCCTTTCGGGGCTGCTGGTGGCTCTGGTCAGCCTCGGGATAATTCTCATCGGTGTGCGCGAGTTTTTCTATCCCGCAATATGCGCGCGACAATTCGGCGTGCCGTTGCTTGATCCGCGTGATGGGGATTTCCTCGCCATCAAGGCCGCTCGCGACGTAGTCTCGGGGATCGTGGCGCTCACATTTCTTGGCCTGCGCAACCGCAAGTTTCTGACATACGCTTTCGGAGTCTTGACTCTCATCCCAGTTTTCGATGGCTTGATTGTCCTCCGTCACGCGGATTGGAATTTTGCACCCGCACTGCTGATTCACTGGGGAACGGCGGTCTTCATGGTGATGATCGTCGCGTTGCTTGGAGGAGGAAAGTGAGCAATGACTTCGCCAGTCCACTCGTCAATCGAAAGATGAAGGAGGGGAGTAATGGAAGCGCGATGGACACATTTGGCGCTTCACCTGCGCAACCTGGGAGTCAGCCTCAAGTTTTACGAGCAGTACGCAAATCTGCGCGTGGTTGACCGCCATTCGGATGCATCGAGCACCGGCATGGACGTGGCATGGCTGAGCGATCATGTTTCGGACGATCGTGTTTCGAACGATGAGCTGAGCTTCGTCATGGTCTTGCAGGAGGGCATGTCGCGTCATCTTCCCGATGCCAAACCAGAGCAGCCTCTTCCCAAGAACGGGCTAGCAGCCTCTTCCCAAGAGCGGGCGACTGAACCAAGATCTGTTGATTGTGGTGCGCCACAGGTAACGAATTAACCGAAGGAGGATTTATGGAAGCACGTTTCAACTATGTCAAAGCGGCCCCAGGAGCATTCAAAGCCATGCTCGGTTTGGTGCAGTATCTTCACGAATGTGGCCTGGAAGAATCTCTGCTCACCCTGATGGACCTGCGCGCGTCGCAGATCAACGGCTGCGCGTACTGTCTGGACATGCATTGGAAGGACTTGCGGGCGGGCGGAGAAACCGAGCAACGGCTGTATTCCTTGGATGCCTGGCGCGAGTCTCCCTTCTATACGGATCGGGAACGCGCTGCTCTGGAGTGGACCGAGGCTCTGACGCTGATCACCAATGGCCACGTGCCTGACGAGGTCTATGAGCAGGTACGTCAACACTTCAACGATAAGGAACTGTCGGACCTCACTCTGGCCGTCGTAACCATCAATGGCTGGAACCGTCTGAACATTTCAGCAAGGACAGTTCCAGGCGATTATCAGCCAGCCAAGCCCCGCCCCGTAGAGAGGATCGCGTAGATGTACGTTGTGGGAGGCACGCTTTTTGTCCCAGGGCGCGGTAAATGAAACTTTCAGGCAACACGGTTCTAATCACGGACGGGACAAGCGACATCGGACTCGAGTTTGCCGCTCAATTTCTTAAGAGAGGGAACCAAGGTAAAATGCGGATGTCACAAAAATGTTGCGTGCCTATGGAGACAGGGATGTCCCATCTGTGGAGAATATTCCTTACCCTGCTGTTCATCTTTCCCTGGTCGTCAGCACAAGAAACACACAGCCACAGTGCACCTGAGAAACTGGGAAACGTATCGTTTCCGATTTCTTGCACACCGGCCGTTCAGGAGCAGTTCGACCGAGGTGTAGCTCTGCTTCACTCCTTCGCCTACACCGCCGCCGAAAATGCATTCCAGGGCGTGGGCGAATTGGATCCGCGGTGTGCGATGGCACATTGGGGAATGGCCATGGCGTATTTTCACCAGCTTTGGGACCCGCCCATTGTGCCCGCGACAATTTCGATTGCGCAACAGGAAATCCAGCGGGCACAGCAGATCGGGGCGGGCTCCGAGCGCGAGCGCCAGTTCATCAATGCGCTGGGCTTGATATATCAGGACGCTGCCACCGTTCCGTACCGCACGCGGGCGTTGAACTACGAGCATGCGATGAGCAATCTCGCTTCAGCGAATAGGAAAGATGTCGAAGCACAGGTGTTTTACGCGCTCGCACTCCTGGCGAACGCATCTCCTGCCGACAAGACGCATGCGAAGCAGAAACAGGCGGCCGATCTGCTCGAGCCGCTTAATAGCGCCTATCCGCAGCACCCAGGAATCCCTCACTACCTCATCCACGCTTACGACAATGCGGAACTCGCGCCAAGAGGCCTCCCAGCGGCAAAAGCCTACTCCCAGATTGCACCCTCAGCGCCGCACGCATTGCACATGCCATCGCATATATTCACGCGACTCGGCCTATGGGAAGACTCCATCACTTCCAACCTTGCGGCAAGGGAAGCGGCACACCAGCAGGGCGACACGGGAGAAGAGTTGCACGCCATGGATTATCTGTTGTATGCCTATCTGCAGAGTGGACGCGACAAAGATGCGGCTCAGGTCATTCAGCAACTCAAGAGCATGCCGAAGCTGAACGCAGGCGATTTCAAGATGGCATACGCCTCTACCGCGATGCCGGTTCGCTACGTGGTTGAGCGGGGTCAATGGGCCGACGCTGCTGGCATCGTTCCTCCAACAGGCGCCCCGCCTCATGTTGTCGCAATTGCGGTTTGGGCTCGGGGCCTGGGACTCGCTCGCAGCGGACGCGCCGCCGAGGCGCGCACGGAAATTGATAAATTGCGGCGGATCGAAGAGCAGCTCCGCACGTCAGGCAACAACTATTGGGCCACGCAGGTGGGGATTCTGACGCGCGAAGTCATCGCGTGGTCAGCCCAGGCGGACGGGAAACCGGATGAAGCCGCAGCTTTGATGCGCGCGTCAGCCGACGAGGAGGACGCAATCGAGAAGCTTCCGGTGACACCGGGGCCGATTGTTCCGGCCCGCGAACAGCTCGGCGACTTGCTCCTGGAGCAGAATCACCCGGGTCTAGCGCTGAAGGAATTTGAGACGGCACTCGCAAATGCCCCTGGGCGGCGCGGGGCAGTGCTGGGCGCGGCGCATGCTGCCGAACTCTCCGGCCAGAAGTAGACCAGCTCAAAGATGATGTGTGTCCGACGCCCATGGACGCGTCTGGATTTGGCAGTTCCGTTCAAGCCACGACGCGACAAGCCCCGGATCGTCGGAAACCCGGAAGTAATGTAGATGGCCGAGCTGTACAAAACTCAATTGAGGTCGGAAGCGTGTTGAGCAACACGACGTTCGACGTGCGTGTCGATTAAGAATCACATTGCGAAACGACCAGGGGGTCGGAAGTTTCAAATTACTGCCGAACATGGCCATGGCCAATCACTTCATACTTGGTGGAAGTTAATTCGGCTAATGCAAAAGGGCCGCGGCAGTGCAGCTTCTGCGTACTTACACCCATCTCGGCTCCGAAGCCGAACTCCCCTCCATCGGAAAAACGCGTCGAAGCATTCCAATACACCGCGGCGGAATCGACCTGGCGGAGAAAGCGCTGGGCGTGCTCCTCGTCATTCGTGACGATGGCTTCGGAATGCTTTGTCGAATAGCGGTTGACGTGGGTGATGGCTTCGGCCACTCCAGAGACAACCCGGATTGCCATGCATAGCCGCAGATACTCTTCTCCCCAATCGGCAGCCGTCGCGGCCACCACACTCATGCCCGCCGCGAGCCGAACAGTGGTTTCATCGCCGCGAACTTCCACGCCATGGTCGATCAGTTTTCTTATGATTCTGGGGATATATTCCGCGGCGATCCGCTCGTGCACCAGCAGCTTCTCCGCCGCGTTGCATACCGATGGCCGCTGGGTCTTGGCATTGATCACGATGCGGTCGGCCATCTCGAGATCAGCCGTGTCGTCCACGAAAATATGGCAATTACCGGCGCCCAGTCTCAATCACTGGAACGGTCGCATTTTCAGTTACATAAGAAATCAATTCCGGGCCGCCGCGCGGAATCACCACATCGATCAGGCCGCGTGCCTTGATGAGTTCATGCACGGAGTCGCGGGTACTCGAATCCAGCAACTCGATCGCACCCTCGGGCACACCCGCCACCTGGGTCAGGATTTCTACCAGACGCCGATTGCTATGGGCCGCCTCTTTGCCTCCGCGCAGCACGACGGCATTGCCGGTCTTGAAGGTCAGCGCGACGGTATCGACGGTGACGTTGGGCCGCGATTCGTAGATGATGCCCACGACCCCGAGCGGCACGCGGATCTTGCGGATACGAAGTCCATTCGGGCGCACCCATTCCCCCAAGGTCTCAAAAGTTGGATCGGGGAGCTTGGCCACGTCGCGCACGCCTGCGGCCATCAAGCGAATGCGGTCGGCATCCAGCAGAAGACGATCGCGCATGGCACCGGCGAGCCCCGACGATTCCAGATCTTTGCGATTGGCTTCAATAATGTTTTCGACATTCGTTTCGAGGGAGTCAGCCATCACCATGAGGGTGGCGTTCTTCTGAGCAGTGGAAAGCTGGGCCAGAAGCGAGGAAGCCTCGCGTGCGCGCAGAAGCTTGTCGCGAGTGGAAAGAGGAGTAGCCACAATGGTTGTCATCGTTTGAAGAAACTCGCCTTCAATGAGGCTCCACGCTGCGGTGGGAAATAAGTGCCGATCTTACGTTCGAGGGCCCAGGAAATCGCGTGGGCATGGTTCCCATTCACAATGGCAACGTTGACTCCCGCCTCGCTGGCTACCTTGGCGGCGCGTAGTTTCGAGCGCATGCCTCCCGTGCCTAGCTTGCTCTTGCCGTTGCACACCGCCTCCATTTGCGGGGTCAGCTTGCGCACGGTGCGCAGCAGGCGCGGACGCTTGCCGCTGGGAACATAAAAACCGTCGACATCGGTCAGAAGGAGCAGCCAGTCGGCTTTGACAGCCCTGGCAAGCAGGGCGCTGAGTTCGTCATTGTCGCCAAACGCACCCGACAATTCACGGACCGACACAGTGTCATTCTCATTGACCACGGGGACGACACCCAGCTTCAGCAATTCGTGGAGCGCGTTCTGCAGGTTCTGGTAGCGGACCGCCGAGGTGAAGTCGTCGCTCGAGAGCAGCAACTGCGACACGACTTTCTTGCCGAAGAAAAGCTGCTGATAAGTATGCATGAGCGCGCTTTGGCCGACGGCAGCGCATGCCTGCATCAAGGGCACACTCGTGGGCTTTGTGATCAGTCCGAGATTGGCCATGCCCGAGGCGATGGCTCCTGAAGTAACGATCAGGTATTCGTGCCGCGAAAGGTCGAGTTGATCGACCAGCGTTCGCATGCCGCAGGTGTCGATACGCCCGCCCGGGGCGATCAGGCTAGTGCCGACTTTGACGACGAGCCGCATGGGTACTGTTAATCTAACAAGTCTGGCGGGGTTTGGGGAGTGACAGCAGAATTCATGCTCAAAAGCTGACCAGGCTGTTTCGCTTAGGTTGTACGCCGACCCGCCCGGCCCAGGCGCTAGGTTAGCGAGATTGTTTCCTACGGCACAACGCAATAACCAGCGTAGTCAGAAGGCTCACCAGCAGGGGAAACCAATTTTGTGCGATCCAGGGATGGCTTGATCCGGTCGGAACATCGTAGCGGTTCAGCAGAAGCTAGTGCGGCACGCGGACATCAGGTTGAACGTGTACGGTGACATCGTGACGGATGAGATGACGGGAGCGAGTGGCAAGGTGGCAGGGTTGGCCCTGAACGGATCAGAAACGGATCACAGGACGAACTTAAGCTATTGAAAATATGGCGGAGAGAGTGGCGGAGAGAGTGGGATTCGAACCCACGTTACCCTTTCGAGTAAACACGCTTTCCAAGCGTGCGCCTTCAGCCACTCGGCCATCTCTCCGGCGCCGCGTGCGCGATTGTCTTGATTCTAGCAGCGCACGGACTGCCCGCGAATTAGATCCCTCCTCTTCGGTTCACTCAGGTCGGCAAACGAGAGGGCTGGCTGTTGTTGTCAGCTTTCCTCGGGCTTATGCAACTGCTGGGCCAGGTAGTTCTCGTAGGTCATCTCTTTAATCGCGTGCAGTTGCCCTTCCAGCCAGTCGATGTGATGTTCTTCATCAAGCAGGATCTTCTCCATCAGCTCGCGCGAACCATTGTCGCCGGCGGCCACGCTGGCCTTGATGCCGTCGTTCAGACGTTTCACGGCCGTGTATTCGAGTTGCAGATCGTTCTCCAGTTGTTGCTTCACGGTTTGCCCGATATTGATCTTGAAATAGTCGGTCATGTTGGGAGCGCCATCGAGTAGCAGGATACGCTCCATCAGTATTTCGGCATGCTGCATTTCTTCGATGGATTCCTTGCGGGTGTGCTTGGCCATCCGTTCATAGCCCCAGTTCTCGCACATCTCGGCATGCAGGAAATATTGGTTGATGGCAGTGAGTTCGGCTTTCAGCACTTCGTTCAGAATGGCAATGATTTTTGCGTCGCCTTTCATAGTTTGCCTCTCTTTTCGTTCTGCAACGGAGAATTTGTTTATGGAATTAGTTCTCAGTTCCCGGTTCCCAGTTCTCAGTGAAAAGCTCAGCAGTTCTAACTGAGAACTGGGAACCGAGAACTGTCTGCGACAGAGAATTGTACTAGAAGAAGAGAATCAGGAGCGGGATCCCGAAGCAGCAGCCGCGGCATTGGGCGTTTCTGGCGACGCTGGAGCGTGGCCGTTGGGTGGCTGGGCCGGCTTGGCCTGAACCGTGCCCTCAACCACGCGGTGATTCAGGCAGTAGAGCGCGAGTTCCAGACGGTCGGCGACTCCCAGCTTGTCGTAGACTTTGCGGAGATAATTCTTGACCACCTGCTCGGTGGTGCCCACCCGCAGGGCAATCTCTTTGTTCTTCATCCCCTGCGTAACGCAGGAGACGATGAGCGACTCTTTGGGGGTGAGCGAAACTTTTGGACGCGACCCTGCCGGGCGCATGCCTTGCGTGCGATAGGCCTGCATCACCCAGGCGACGGCGCGACTTTCGAGCCAGGGTTCACCCTGGGCGACTTTGCGCAGGCATTCCACCAGCATTTCCGGCTCAACTTCGCGCGAAACGATGCCATGCGCGCCGCGCCGGAACAAGTCAAGCGTCATCTCCTGGTCGGGCTCCTGCAGCACGACGACCAAACGGCAGCTCGCACTTTGCCGGAGAAGATCGGAAACCGCATCGGCTGGATTCGGCGCCAGCGCCGCCTCGAAGATCACAATGTCGGCGGAAAATTTTTGAATGGCGGTAACGGTCTGATCGAGGCTTTCGGCCTGGCCAACAACCCGTATGTCGTCCTCGAGCGCAAAGATCTTGCGCAGCCCGGCGCGGAAAATGGCCTGGGTATCGGCCACAATCACGCGGATCGTGCCTTTGCCGTCCTCAGGCTGAAGCACTTCGCCTGGCTCGACATTGACCGAAGCGCTGACCGAAGCGCTGACCGAAGTGCTGACCGAAGTGCTGCCCATCCGTCCTCTTTTCCCGCCCTACCTGTCGCGCCCTACCTGCGCGGCCGAACTTGCCCGGTCGAACTGCGCGAGACTACTTGCGCTCAAAACGGTACTCGTCAATCACCACGCCGACTCCACGCCGGCCGCCATCTGCAAAACTGCGTACCACTCGTCCGCGACAATCGACCTGCACGTCGGCTTCTGCGCCCACTACATCGGCGGGAAGAGAAATCGTAAAATCGACAGCCGAACCTACCGGCACATCGGCATCCATGCGAAACAGGACGCCGTTGGCGGAAATGTTCTCGGTCTCGACCGTCTTTTCCGTGATTCCAGACTGGTCGACTGCCGACTTCAATGCTACCGGCAGTTTGATGGGAAAGCGCGGCGCGCCTTGCACGTCCGTATAACCCATTCGATTCTTGCTGACATCAGCAACGGTTCCTTTGGCGGCTTCAGACACGTTTGCGATGACCTTCCTTCCGGTTCCTGCCGTGCACCACTCCGCTTGAGCAAGTGCACATTCAGGGGCGAGATTACACCCCAGCATCGGCAATGCAAAGTTACGGAAGTCATGGAACAAAGGCGGCGAAGTGCCGGTGGTACAGGGACTTAGGGGCGTATCTTGCTGGATGTGTCGGCCGACACTAGCAGTCGGGTCGAAGCATTTAGCGGTTAGCTTGGAGCGACGTTGGGGGAGACTTCCGCTGTCTGCTTAGGTGGGAAAGGACTGAGTTCCTCAGAACTTCGTCGCTTCCGTAAAGTTAAACTCTTTCACCTTCATCGCCGGCACCACCATGTCGAACGATTCCTCTCCGCTGGCGCGAGCCGGGACGCTCATCGCTTCCACGTTTGACAGCATCGAAATCAGGCTTTCGTTGAACCGGAAGTTTCGCAGTCCGCACTGCACCTTGCCGTTCTCCACCAGGAAGGTCCCGTCGCGGGTCATGCCGGTCACGATCTTCTCGTACGGATCGACTTCACGGATGTACCACAGACGCGTAACCAGCACGCCGCGCTCGGTGGAGGCGATCATTTCTTCTACGCTTTGCGGTTTTTCTGGCACATCGAAAACGATGTTCAACGGCATCTCGCCCATTTCGTTCGGCAAGGGAAATCCGTGCCCGGTGGGTTCGATGGGGCCGACCTTGCCCGCATACTCCGAATTCTTCATCTTCTGTGCCGTGCCGCGCGCATACACGACGCGCTTCACCACGCCGTTCTCCACCAATTGCACGCGCTGGCGCCGCATTCCCTCGCCATCGAACGGCGAACCGGCCTGCAGCGGATGCGCCGCGTCATCGCAGATGTTGATGTTCTCGCCAAAAAGTTGGGTGCCGATCCGGTCGTTCAGAAACGAGCGCTGGTCGAGAATCGCCACGCCGCTGTAGTCCCAGAACATGAAGCCAACAATGTCGAGGACCGCGGCCGGTTCAAGAATTACCGTGTACTTCCCCGGCGCAATCTCTCGCGGATGGGCGGATCGACCGCCTTTTGCGCAGCCGTCTCCGCCAGCCGCGCGGGATCGAGGTTACGCACATCGGGCGAATTCAATTTCTGCCAGCCGGAAGAATCCTCGGCCAGCATGGTGATGGAAACCTCCGCCAGCGTCTGGTGATGCCAATTCGCTAAGCCCGCGCGAGTTGAAGATTCCTTCGCGGGACTCCGAGTTCGAGTAGATGCCCGCCGTCGTCAGCTTGTGTTTGCCGGCGACTGGACACGATGCGTCTTGACCACCTCGGCGCGATCGGCGGGAGTAATAGTTGCGGTCTCCTCAAAGAAGCGTGTGGAGCGCGGCGCCCTCGCCCGCTGCATTTGCCTCTTCCGCTGTCGGCATCGGCAGCAAGTCCGGGTCCGGCTCCTGCACTCTCGCGAGATTCTCCGAGGCGGCAACGGCCCGCTGCAAACTCTCGTCGTCAAATTGATTGGCGGTGGCGCGCGCCGTCCGGCCGGCAAAATTCGTGCGGATCGAAACGATGGAGTTCTCTTCCTCCACATTCTGATGGATGGTGTTGTTGGCGAAGCGGGTCAGGGCAAAGTGGGAGCCGGTGAAGATAGCTTCGACCTCGTCGGCGGACGAGAAGCGGCGAATTCGGTCGAAGATGTCGGCGGATTGTTCTTTGGTTAGCATTCCCTAATTTCTCGTAGAGACGCGGCTTGCCGCGTCTTCCCTCGCCATTTTTCGTCGACGCCGGCAAAGACGTACAGACAAGTTCCCCAGCTTCCCTACGATACGCCGAGCCCACGCGAATATTCCGGAACCGCGCCGGGCTTGCGCCATGTCCGGTGCCCACGACCTGCTGCGGCTGGCCTTTGCCGCAGTTTGGAGTTCCCCACAGCGTCCACTCGTCGCGCGAGCAGATCGCGTCCATCGAATTCCAAAACTCCGTCGTGATCCCGGAATACGAAGGATTTTTCAGCATCCGCACCCGCTTGCCGTGCTTGATCTCCCACGCGATCTCGCATCCGAACTGAAAGTTGTAGCGCTTGTCGTCGATCGACCAGGACTTGTTGGTCTCCATGTAGATGCCATCGTCGGTCGCGGCAATGAGCTGTTCCAGACTCAGCGGCTTTTCTCCGGGCAGAATGCTGACGTTGGTCATGCGAATCAAGGGCAGCCGGTTCCACCCTTCGGCGCGCAGCGTTCCGCCGGATCGCGCCGCGCCGATGGTGTGGGCGGTTTCGCGCGAACTCAGATATCCGGTGAAGCGCCCATTCGTGATAATGGGCGTCGACTGCGCGGCCACGCCTTCATCGTCATAGGCGAAGGTCCCGAGGCCCGGTCCGTGTTCCTGCCGCGCGTCGGCCACGACGTTGACCAGTTCGCTGCCGTAGCGCAGCTTCCCCAGTTTCTCGAGAGTGAGAAATGAGGTGCCCGCAAAATTCGCTTCCATGCCGAGCACACGATCCAGTTCAATCGGATGCCCGATGGATTCGTGAATCTGCAAGCCCAGTTGCGATCCGTCCAGAATAATTGTGGCCGTGCCTTCCGGGCACTGCTCGGCCTGGTGCAACGCGACGGCTTCTTCCGCCACGCGCCGGGCATTCTCCAGCAATTTCATTTCTTCGATCAGTTCGTAGCCGCGGTTCTGCCAGTGCCCGCCGAACGAGTTCGGATAGGACCGCTTCTGAATCTCGGAACCGGCAAACGCATACGCCGTATAGCCCGCGCCGGTCGAATATTTTGTCTGATGGATGCTAGAGCCCTCGGACGAAAGAAACCACGACTCTTCGCGCTGAAAGTTCATTCCGGTTTCGGCGAGCGTGACGCCGGCGAACGGCGCGCATCTCCGCGTCAACCTTCAGCAACAGATCGAGATTCTGTTCCACCGACGTGGTGAACGGATCGACTTTGTGAGGTGTCGTCCACTCTGCCACCGCCGCGGGTTCGGGAGCCAGTCGAACATCTTCCCGTTTCACACGCGCCGAGGCTTTCGCAATTTCAACCGCCCGCGCGGCCGCCGCTTCTACCGCGGCGCGGCTCAAATCCGCGGACGCGGCAAACCCCCACGCGCCTTCCGCAATCACGCGCACGCCGATGCCGAGCGATTCGGACTCCGAGGCATGACCCATTCGTCCGTTCTTGGTGGTCAGCGAGCGGTTGCGGATCGACACCACGCGCGCGTCGGCATAAGTCACTCCGCGCACGGATGCGGCGTCCAGAGCCAGTTGGGCAGCGGTCTTCATTTTCGGAATTAACGGTATCACGAGCGGTTAGGATCTGAATTTGTTGCGGACGGCCGATCAGTGCATGCCCGGCGCGGCAACGGCCAGCGGAGCTCTCTTGCGCGCAACATCGACGAAAAAGCGGCCGCCCTGCAAATGGTCTTCATTCTGTGTTCGTGCCGTCTTCGTTAGTGCCGCCGGGATCGGTCCACAAGCCGCCGACTTCCACCTTGCCCGAGCCCGCGCCATTTTGGTGGGCTGACGCCGCTGCTTATCGACGTAGGCTTTGATCACTTGCGTCGTCACCCTGGCGGCGAGATAACCGTGCTCCCCTTCTTCGAGCAACGTGCAAACGATGATTTCCGGGTTTCTTCTCGGCTCCACGCCCACAAACCATCCATTGTCCTTGAATTTCTTCCCGCCCGCGCCTAGCCTCGCCTTACCCGCATTGCTGATAGTCTGCGAGCTGCCGGTCTTGCCGGCGATGTCCATTCCCGGAATGTGCGCCGAGGGAGCCGTGCCTTCCGGCAGCAGAACCCGGCCCAACGCATCGGTGATGGTGTTCCATCCCGTCGGGTCAATCGGAATATTTTTCACTTCCGTATAGTGCGTGGTCTCAACCAACCCCGGCGGCAGGTTCGTGGGATTGATCACGTGCGGGACCACCATGCGGCCATCCGCCGAGATGGCGCTAACTGCGCGCATCAGTTGCACCGGAGTGATCGCCACCGCGCCCTGGCCGATGCCAACCGAAATCGTTTCTCCGGCGAACCACTTCTGCTTGAAATTGCGGATCTTCCATTCTTCCGAGGGCATCACGCCACTCGCTTCGTTGGGCAGGTCGATACCAGTCTTCTGCCCCAATCCAAATGCGGTCGCGTATTTTGCGATGCGATCGATGCCGAGCTTTTCCGCCAGCGTGTAAAAGAAAACATCGCAGGACTGGTAGATCGCTTTCGTTATCTCAACCTCGCCGTGGCCGCTTTTCACCCAGCATGCGAAGCGCCGGCCATAGAAATGTGGCGCCCCCGTTGCAGTTCACGTGGAGGGTCTGGGCGATGCCTTCCTGCCATCCGGCGGTCGCCATGATGACCTTGAAGGTCGAGCCCGGCGCAAGCTGGGCCTGAATCGCTTTGTTCAGCAGTGGCTTGTCGGGATCGTCGATCAGCTTGCTCCACTCGTCCCGCGAAATCTTCACCGCGAAATCGTTGGGATCGAACGTCGGACGGCTCACCATGGCCAGGATTTCGCCGGTGTGCGGATCCATCGCCACGATCGCGCCATTCTTCCCTTCGATGGCCTGCTCCGCCGCGATCTGCAAATCCAGATCCAGGGTCAGCTTGAGCTGCTTGCCCGGCTCCGCGGGCGTTTCATCCAGCCGCCCGACTTCCCGCCCGCGGCTATTCACGATCGCGCGCCGGAATCCGTTCTTGCCCATCAGGATGCTGTTGTATTGCTTCTCGACTCCACTCACGCCGACCACGTCGCCGGGGTTATAGAGTTCGAACTGCGGCTGGTTGAGCATGTCCTCGGTCACTTCGCCCACGTAGCCGATCAGGTGCGCCATGAAGCCGTTGCGCGGATACAAGCGCCGGTGCGCCATGATCGTTTCAAGTTCGGGAAGCTCGTTCTTGTGCGCCTCGATGAACGCCAGTTCGTCGGGTGTGATGTCTTCCTTCAGGAAAATCGGCTGGTACTGCGGCATCCAAGAAGAAGCGCCGCATGCGCTGCCGCACTTCGTCGGGATTCAAGTGCAGCCCTTTGGCGATGGCGTCCGCGTCCGCGTTCAGATCGCGCGAAGAATCGCGCAGCAGCAGCGCGGAAAACGAAGGATAGTTATCGACAATGATCCGGCCTTCGCGATCCAGAATTTTGCCGCGCGGCGCCAGAATCGGCACATTGCGGACGCGGTTCTGCTCCGCCAGTTGCGCGTACTTGCCGCTTTGCATCACCTGCAACCGCCACAGCCCGTACGCCAGAAGCAAAAAAATAAACAGCACGATGTACTGTACGGCGGTGAGGCGGAGGGCGGAAACTTTTTCTTCGCGGCCGAACATCAATTCCTCAGTTCCGGCAATTCTCAGTTCTTGCCAGCAGGCACAGGCGACCCAGCCTGAATCGAAATCGGCGTAGCGATGGGCCTGGAAAGCTACTGGAATAGTTAACTGTATTCTAACCCCTGGTCCATCCTGCCCGAAATATTGAACCGGAAACGAAAGTTTTCTGCTCGAATACTGGTGGTTCAGCAAAATCGTGGCAACCACTGAAAACGGAGCGTCTCAAGATTGCTGAAAAACTCAAGTTCGATCGGGCATCGCTTCAGCGATGCCGTAAATTCGAATTGAGAGCCCATTAGGGGCTGTGCCAACCGAGTTTTCAGCAATCTGTCAAGCCACTCTCAGGGCAATCGGGTCATGTACAAACGTGGATTGAACTTGGCACTTCCGCGGGCAACAATACAGGCATAAGTTAAGTCTCAGCTTACTTCCAGCCAAGGAATTAAATGCGGATTCGCAGTTTCATCATCGCTTACGCTCTCGTGCTCGCCATTCTGCTGTTTGCCGACCGCCGTCCCAGTTCCATTCAGCAGGATCGCTATTCGCACGTGGTGGATTTGACCGATGGGCAAAACTCGACCGGGCAACATGCCGCGGCCTGCGGTATCCAGAACGCGCATCATTGCTCCCGGTGCGCTCATTCCCGGGACTTGGGCTGCCGGACAGATTCCGCCTGAGCGCCTCGTCGCTCCGCTAGTAGTTATGGATTTGAACGCCGCGGTCGATGGCAGCGCGCAGATTTCTCTCGACGATATTGCCGCGTGGGAATCGCGTCACGGCCTGATTCCGCAGGGAGCCGTTGTGGCCATCCGCCGCGCCGGCGCGCGCGATGATCTTTCGATCACTGATCTTTCAAAGACTGACCTGTCAACCACGCCGCTTCCTATCGCCCGCGACGCGGCGATGTTCCTCATCGAAGCTCGCTACACTATCGCCTTCGCGGTCGAGACGCCCGTGAACTTGACTTCCGACCGCACGCTGGCGCGGCAACTCGCCCTCCACGGAAACTATGTGGTGGAAGGGGCCGCGCGCTTCGCCGCGCTGCCTGCCACCGGCTCGCTCATCATCGTCGCCCCGGCAAAAAACAAAGAACCTGGCGAAGCCCCCGTCCGCATCCTCGCCATGGTGCGATAGTCGTCCGTCGCTAGTCGTTCGCGGGTCGTTGTTCTGGGCACTTTTTTCTGCACCATGGTTTAGTTGGGGATCATCTACTCCGCGGAGGGAATTTCATGTCTGATCCCCGCTATCCAATTGGAAAGTTTTCCTACACTGGCCCGCTTACGGCAGAACAGAAACAGCAATGCTTGACCGACATCGAGCAGACTCCCGCCCGTTTGCGCGCCGCCCTCCGCGGACTTTCCGACCAGCAACTGAATACTCCCTACCGCGATGGCGGCTGGACGCCGCGCCAGGTGGCCCATCACGTCCCCGACAGCCACATGAACTGTTACATTCGCTTCAAACTGGCGCTCACCGAAGACGCGCCGACCATCAAGCCCTACATGGAAGATCTCTGGGCCGAGTTGCCCGAGGCCAAGCAAGCCCCGATCGAAGTGTCGCTGGCCTTGCTCGATTCCCTGCACCAGCGCTGGATGCTGATGCTCCGCGAGCTCACCGACGCGGAATGGAAACGTACCTTCCGCCATCCTGAGCTGGGCCCGATGTCGCTCGAAAAAACTCTCGCACTCTACTCCTGGCACGGACGCCACCACGTAGCGCATGTCACGAGTTTGCGCGAGAAGATGGGATGGTAGGAAAGCAGCTGCGAGCTTCGAGCTGCGAGCTACGAGCAGGCAGAACCGCCGATTGAAGATTGAAGGACGCGGCTTGCCGCGGCTATGGGTCCAAGACGAGGCAAGCCTCGTCTCTACGTTAGGAATTTGGTTGCTCGAAGCTCGCGGCCCGAAGCTCGCAGCTGCTCCTACGGCAAACCGGCCTTCCACGCCAGGTAGCTCGCTGCCTCACGCATCACCGCCGCGAACCGCTCCCGCAGCGGGTGCGGGCGCGACTCGGGCCTTGGCGCCAACTCTACTTGCACGCCTTCGTGCTCAAGCAGGGCGCGAATGCGAAATACGTGATACGCATCGCTCACCGCAATGCAGGTGCGCATGCCATTCGCGCGCATGATGTTGGCCACCCGCGCTGCCGACTGCGCCGTATCGGAGCCTTGCGTCTCCGCGATCAAAGCCTGCTCCGGAACGCCGCGCCGCAGAAGATAGTCTCTGCCAACGCTGCCCTCGCTGAAATCCGGATCCAGCGCCGCTCCGCCGGTCGTGATCACCACCGGCGCCATTCCGTTCTGAAACAGTTCATAACCGTGATCCAGCCGCGCCCGGTACACCGGCGAAGGACGTCCCGCGTACTCGGCAGCTCCGAAAATGGCGATCACGTCCGCTTTCTTCGCGGGCGCTTCGGCGGCCGCGCGCACGATGCGCGAGCCGGTAACGCCAAAAAACAACAACAGCGCTCCCACCACCGCCAGCAACAACAGCGGCCAGGGACGCATCCATAAAGATTTTTCTTGGTTAGGTGGATTGTGATCTTCGGCCATAGATCAGGTTTCAGAGTTTCAAGGTTTCAATCTTAGGTGACGCTCTGATTGGCTCTCCGACTGATCCTCTTTGAAACCTTGAAACTCTGCAACATTGAAACCTGCCTTAAGACAACGCTTCGACAATATCCTTGGCGGGAATCGCGCCTTCGCGCAGAATCTGCCAGGTGCCGTCTTCTTTGAAGTGCACGATGGTCGATGAAATCGTCCGCGGAGACTTCCCACCGTCCACAATCAGCGAGATGCGGCCCTGCAGTTGTTCCTCCACCTGCTCTGCGGTCGTGCATTCCACAGCGCCGCTCAGGTTGGCGGAGGTCGCCGTGATCGGAATTTTCGCCGCCCGCACCACCGCCAGCGGGATTTCCGCCGCCGGCACGCGCAGCGCCACGTTCCCCGTGTTGGCGGTGACTTTCAGCGGCAGATGCGACGCTGCCGGCACGATCATGGTCAGCGGCCCCGGCCAGAAACGCCGCGCCAGAAGATGAAAGTCATCCGGCAAGGGACGCGCGAATTCTTCCGCCTGGTCCACGTTCTCGATCAGCAGCGAGAGCGGCTTGTGCCGTAAGCGCGATTTGATCTCATAGACGCGCTCCACCGCGCGCAGGTTGAACGGGTCCGCCGCCAGGCCATAGAACGTGTCGGTCGGCATGCCCAGCACCTGCCCGGCCTGAATCTGTTCGGCGGCATACTTAATCAGCGAAGCTTCGGGCGTTACGGCATGAATTTTCAGGATTTCCGCGCGCACTCTGGTTCCTTCCTGATTGCCGGCGTGACATTGTCGGCTTAGACGTTGTCGGCTTAAACAATGAAATGTACCATACCACGAGCCTCGGCTGAAGCTGCACCGGAAACTCGTATTATCCTGATCTATTATCCCGATCCTGGAACCAACCCATGAAGCAAGAGGCGAAGGCCGAGCGAACGCGCAAGCAAGCGGACCGTTTGCGCCCCGTCGCCAGCCGCCACAACCAGCGGCTGAAAGAACTGCGGCTGGCATTCCGCCGCGCCGAATTGACTGCTCAGGGTGAGTGTGCCATCGAAGGCGTCAAGCTGATCGAAGAAGCATTGCGCAGCGGCCAGCATCTGGACAGCGTATTCTTCAGCGAATCGGCCCGCCCTCTCGCCGAAAAACTTCTGCCCCAGATCAACGCCCGCACCGAAGCGCTCGTCTTGCCGAATGCGCTCTTCAACTCGATCGTGCCGAGCGACGCGCCCCAGGGTGTGGCGGCGCTGCTCAAGCTGCCGGCTTTTTCTTCCGCTCAACTGCTCGACCGCTCCGGCGACGGCCCGATCGTCGTGGCCGCTGGCTTGCAGGACCCGGGCAACCTGGGCACGATCCTGCGCTCGGCCGAAGCCTTTGGCGCCGCCGGAATTTTTCTGACCGAAGGAACCGTCAGTCCTTACAACTCGAAAGTTCTGCGCGGTTCGGCGGGTTCGGTCTTCCGCTTGCCTTTCGTGCAGATCTCTTCTCTGGAACTGATTCCGCTGCTGCGTGCGCGCGGCGTTCGTCTGCTCGCAACTTCTTCGCACCAGGGAACTCCGTTGCCCCAGATCTCATGGACTCTGCCGCTCGCGATCTTCATCGGCAACGAAGGCGCCGGGCTATCCCGTGAACTCACGCGCCAAATGGACGAAACCCTGGCGATCCCGCAAGCCGCGCAAGTCGAATCGCTCAACGCCGGAGTTGCCGCCAGCATCGTGTTGTATGAAGCTGCAAGAAACCGGAAGGGAGAGGCTAATTCGGAATTTGTAATTGGTAATTTGAGAAACCTGCGATCAATCAGTATTGCTCTTGCCTTCAAACTTACAAATTACAAATTACCAAATTACAAACTTGTGAACCTGTTCGCGCCCAGCCCGAACGAAGATCCCGCCGCCCAGGGCGCGCGCCCGCTGGCCGATCGCATGCGCCCGCGCACGCTCGATGAATTCGTTGGACAAGAGCACCTGGTCGGGCCGGGCAAGCCGCTGCGCGTGCAGATCGAGCGCGACGATCCCACTTCGATGATCTTCTGGGGTCCTCCGGGCACCGGCAAGACCACCCTCGCCAAGATCATCGCCCGCATCACCAAGGCCGACTTCATCGAGTTTTCCGCCGTGCTCGCCGGCATCAAGGAAATCAAGCAGGTCATGAGCGATGCCGACCGCGCCCGCCAGTACGGCACGCGCACCATCGTCTTCGTCGACGAAATTCACCGCTTCAACAAAGCGCAGCAGGATGCCTTCCTCCCGCACGTGGAAAAAGGCAGCATTCGCCTGATCGGCGCCACCACCGAAAATCCGTCCTTCGAAATCAACTCCGCGCTGCTCTCGCGCTGCCGCGTTTATGTGCTGAACCCGTTGACTGAAGATCAGATCGTTGTTCTTCTGCGCCGCGCGCTCGACGATACCGAGCGCGGCCTCGGCCAGATGCATCTCGAAGCATCTGAAGAAAGTCTGCGCAAAATCGCCGCCTACTCAAGCGGAGACGCCCGCAGCGCCTACAACGTCTTAGAGGTTGCCGCTTCTCTCTCTGTAGAGACGCGGCTAGCCGCGTCTCCGCCCGGAGCCACCGCGATCACCGAAGCAACCATCCAGGAAGCCCTCCAGAAGCGGGTTCTGCTCTACGACAAAGGCGGCGAAGAGCATTACAACATCATCTCCGCGCTGCACAAATCGGTTCGCAACAGCGATCCCGACGCCGCCCTCTACTGGCTGGCTCGTATGCTCGAAGCGGGAGAAGATCCGCTTTACATCGCGCGCCGCGTCGTCCGCATGGCGGTCGAGGACATCGGCCTCGCCGAACCGAACGCGCTCGCGTTGTGTATGGCTGCTCGTGACGCCGTCGATTTCATCGGCATGCCCGAAGGCAACCTCGCGCTGGCGCAAGCCGTCGTCTATCTTTCAATAGCGCCAAAATCGAACGCGCTCTACACCGCGTACGGCGCGGTTCTGCAGGACGTGGAGCAAACCGCCGCCGAGCCCGTCCCTCTGCACCTGCGCAACGCACCCACCGCCCTGATGAAAGGCCTCGGCTACGGGAAGGGCTATCAATACGCCCACGACACCAAAGACAAGGTCGCCGACATGCAGTGTCTGCCCGACAGCTTGCGCAATCGCGTGTACTATCGCCCAACCAATGAGGGAGTCGAGAAGCGGATTCGCGAACGCCTGGAAGAGATCAAACGGCTGCGCTCAGGGTTGGGATGACTCGGATGACAAAGTCCGGCGAATTGAGAGTTGAAGAGTGGAATCTCACTTTTCGCCACGTCTGCATCTCGGTAGCTAGTTTATAATCATAAATTCTCGCTCCTTAGCGTGGAGTAATCTGACGGAGTCATCTAAATATGATTCGACAGCTTCAAAATGCGGGGCCAACCCTGAAGATCATTCTGGGCGCATTGCTCGTCATTATCTGTGCCTCGATGGCGATCACGCTCATTCCCGGTGGCATCGGCTCCAGTTTCGGCATTGGCGCGCCTCCGGCGGGCGTTCTGGCCACGATTGGCGACCAGCAAGTGACCGTGAACGAGGTGCAGCGTGAAGCCAGAGCCATGATTCGGCAGCAGTTTCCTCGCGGCGGAGCGCAGGCTAGTTCGTTGCTGCCTTTTTTCGCCGGTCAGGCCGCCGAGCAACTCATCAATGAGAAGGCCCTGATTGCCGAGGCGCACCGCATGGGCCTGCGCGCCAGCGATGACGACCTTCGCAATGAACTCCAGCACGGGCAGCTTGGCATCATGCTCTTTCCCGACGGCAAGTTCGTGGGGCAGGAAGAGTACGAGAATTTCGCCCAGCGCTTCGACATGACGGTCCCGCAGTTGGAAGCGCGGGTGAAGGAAGATATTCTTGTCCGCAAGTTGCGCGCCCTGGTTTCGAGCAGCGCTTTTGTGGGAGACACCGAAGTCCGCGAAGAATTCGATCGACGCAATACAAAGGTGAAGTTCGAATATGCCGTGATCACGCAGGCCGACATCCTGAAGGGGCTGCACCCCACCGACGAGGAACTGAAGGCTTTTTACGAACGCAACAAGGCGAACTACAACAACTCGATCCCGGAGAAGCGGCAGATTAAGTACGTCGTCGTCGATAGCGCGAAAATTGCAGCGGCAACGACTGTCACCGATCAGGATCTGCAGGCTTACTACGATCAACACCGCGACGAGTACCGCGTGCCCGAACAGGTGAAGGTCAGCCACATTCTGATCAAGACTCCTCTCCCTGCGCCCGGCGCCAAGGAGGATGAGAAAGCGCGTCGCCGATGCGCGCGCGAAAGCTGAAGACATATTGAAACAGCTGAAGGCGGGCGGAGACTTTGCCAAGCTCGCGGAAAAATACTCGGACGATCCCGGCAGCGCCAAGAGCGGCGGCGAACTCGGCTGGATCGGCCGCGGCCGCACCGTCCCGGAATTCGAGAAAGCCGCCTTTTCACTCGGCAAAGGACAGACCAGCGATCTGGTGAAGAGCAGTTACGGCTTCCATATCATCCGCGTCGAAGACAAGCAGCAGGCTCATCTCAAGACCCTCGCCGAGGTGAAGAGCGAGATCGAAGAGAAAGTGAAGCAGCAGAAGGCGGCGCACGCCACCGAAGCGGCAGCGAACGCTTTGCTCAGCCAGGCGCGTACTGCCGGATTCGACGCGGCCGCCGCCGCCAAGGGGCAGGCTGCAGTCACCACCGAATTCTTCAGCCGAACCGATAGCTTGCCCGGACTGGCCGCGAATCCGCAGTTTATGGATGCCGTTTTCAACGAAGCGGACAAGGCCCCGCCCGATGTGGTGCAAGTCCCGCAAGGCTACGTGGTTTTCCAACTGCTCGCCGTCAGGCCTCCGGCTACGCCCACGTTCGAAGAGATTCGTTCGCGGGTCGAGAGCGAGTTCAAGAACGAGCGTGCCGGTTTTCTGCTGCAACAGAAGACGCAGGAACTCTCCGACCGCGCCAAGGCTGAGCACGATTTGAAAAAAGCTGCCAAAGATCTGGGTGCGACGGTGAAGACGAGCGATCTGGTTCCGCCCGATGGACAGGTTCCCGACATCGGCTCCATGGCTAGCGCGAGTGCGATCTTTTCTCTGAAGCCGGGCGAGATCAGCGGGCCGATCACTGCCGGCGGCAATGGCGTGGTCGCTCAACTTCTGGAAAAACAGGCGCCGACGGATCAGGAATTCGCCGAGAAGAAGGACGGGATCCGCCAGTCGCTCCTCGAAGGCAAGCAGAACGATTTGTTCGGCCTGTTCGTTGCGAACCTGCGCAAGGACATGGAAAAGTCCAACCGGCTCAAGGTCAATCAGGAAGAGATGAAAAACCTGACCCGCCAGAGTGGACAAGAAGGTTCGTAGACGAAAAGTTCTCAGTTCCCAGTTCTCAGTTCTCAGTAAGGCTGCTGCGAACTCGATCCGAACCTGCCGAGCTCGAGCAAGCTGAGAACCGAGAACTGAGAACCGAGAACTGAACTTGAATGTCATTCCCGCGCGCCAGCGGAATTCTGCTTCATCCCACCTCGCTGCCTTCGCGCGGCGGGATCGGCGACTTTGGTCCGTCGGCGTACGCCTTCGCGGATTTTCTCGCCTCCGCGCGGCAGGGTCTGTGGCAGGTGTTGCCTCTCGGCCCGCTCGGTTACGGAAACTCGCCCTATTCCTCCACTTCGGCTTTTGCCGGAAATCCGCTGCTGATCAGCCTGGAGCGGCTCGCCGATCGCGGCTGGATTGACCGCGCCAAGGTCGGCGCTCTCGGCGGCGGGGTCGAGCCCGTGGATTATCCGGCGGTTTTCCATCACAAGCTGCCCCTGCTGTTCGAAGCGGCGCACAATTTCGTGCGCTCGGCTGCGCCGAACGCGCGCTCGCGTTACGAGAGCTTCTGCCGGCAAAATCAATGGTGGCTCGATGACTTCGTCCTCTTCGATGGCTTGCGGGCGCGTTTCAAGCTGGAAAGCTGGAACCACTGGCCCCGCAAACTGACTCATCGCGATCCGGTGGCGATCGAGAAGGCGCGTGAGGAAATGCTCGACGAACTCGATCGTCCGCCGCGCCGTGCAGTTCTTTTTCTTCGAACAGTGGCAGGCGCTTCGAGCCTATTGCGCGCAACATTCGATTCGCGTCGTGGGCGACATGGCGATTTTCGTGAATTTCGACAGCGCCGATGTCTGGACCCATCCCGAATTGTTTCGCCTGAACTCCGAACTCGATCCCGAAGTCGTCGCCGGCGTGCCTCCGGATTCTTTCAGCAAAGACGGCCAGCGCTGGGGGAATCCTCTTTATCGCTGGGACGTGATGCGGGAGCAGGGATATGCGTGGTGGATCGACCGGATGCGCTGGCTCACGCACAATTTTGACTACATCCGCCTCGATCATTTCCGCGGGTTTTCGCAGTTCTGGGAGATTCCGGCGAGCGAACCGACCGCGATTCATGGCCGCTGGGTCGATGGTCCGAAAGACGATTTATTCGTGAAACTGCGCGAGGCTCTGGGTGGGCTGCCATTTTTCGCCGAGGATCTCGGATACATCACGCCCGACGTTCATGCTCTCCGCGAACGGCTCAAGATTCCCGGCATGGCCGTGCTGCAATTTGGTTTTGGCGACGTCGGCGCGCACGCTCATCTGCCGCATACTTTCACGACCGAGAAGGTGGTCTACACCGGCACGCACGACAACGACACGTTGCTCGGCTGGTGGGAATCGGGCGCAACGGAATACGAACGCCAGCAAGTGGAAGCGTACCTCGGCCGATGCGAAGACGGCATCAACTGGGCGATGATTCGCGCCGCCTCCAATTCTGTCGCCAGCCTCTGCGTGGTGCCGATGCAGGATGCGCTGGGGTTGGGAAGCGATGCGCGCATGAATGTGCCGAGCCGCGAACAAGGGAACTGGCGCTGGCGTTTTGACGCTGATTCGTTGCGCCCGGAGCTGGCGAAAAAACTTGCCGCACTCGCCGAAATCTCCGACCGGCTTCCGCAGCCGTTGGCGGCGGCCGCCAGCGAAGAATGGGCGGCCTGAGTAGTGTATTCTCGCTGGCGAAGCAAATTGAACAAGCGCCTGGTCTCAGGTTTTCCTGGGACCTTGGACCTCGCGACCTGAGACCTTGTTTCTCTCTGGAGTACGACTCCGTGACCGAGTCCCATCATTCGCGCCCAGGCTGTCGAAAAGTTCTACGAGCAGCCGGATGGGAATCGCATTGAAGTTATTGCGCCCGTCGATCTTGACGTGGAGCCGGGCAAAATCATTACCCTGCTCGGTCCCTCCGGCTGCGGTAAGTCCACGCTGCTGCGGATTCTGACCGGACTCAGCACGCCTTCGTCGGGTGCGGTCCTGTGGCATGGGCAACCCATCTCTTCGCAGAACGCGGGCGTGGCCATCGTCTTCCAGAGCTTTGCTTTGTTTCCCTGGCTCACCGTGCTCGACAACGTCGAAGCGCCGCTCGAAGCTCGCGGAGTGCCTGCTATGGAGCGCCACAAACGCGCCTTGCGCATTCTCGATACCGTCGGCCTCGATGGCTTCGAGAGCGCCTACCCGAAGGAGCTTTCGGGCGGCATGAAACAGCGCGTCGGCTTCGCGCGCGCGTTGGTGGTGGAACCCGAAGTCCTGTTCATGGATGAGCCCTTTTCCGCGCTCGACGTGCTCACGGCGGAAAACCTGCGCAACGAATTGCTCGAGCTCTGGCTTAGCAAGAAGATGCCGACGAGCGCGATTTTCATCGTCACGCACAACATCGAAGAAGCGGTGCTGCTGGCGGATCGCGTCATCGTGCTGGCAAGAAATCCGGCCTGGGTGCGCGCCGATTTTCCCATCGAACTCGCTCACCCCCGCGATCGCAAGTCGCCGCGCTTTGTCGAACTGGTGGACTACATCTACAAGATCATGACGCAGCCGCAACTCGCGGTGGCCGTGCCCGACGCTGCCGCAGCCGCGCAGAAGCCGGCTCGTCAGAAATATCAGATGATTCCGCACGCGCGCGTCGGGGGCATCGCCGGCCTGCTCGAACTGCTGCAGGACCGCGGCGGAAAGGAATATCTTCATCGTCTCGCCGAAGTCCTCATCATGGATGCCGAAGACCTGCTCCCGATCATCGAGGCTGCGGTTCTGCTCGGCTTCGCCACATTGAAAGAAGGCGATGTCCAAATCACCGCCGAGGGCACTCGTTTCGCGGAAGCCGACATCCTCACCCGCAAGATTCTTTTCCGCCAGGCCGCGCTTAACCACGTCGTGATCCTCCAGCAGATCGACAGCATCCTGCACGCCAAGGCGGATCACTCCATTCCCGAGGAATTTTTCTACGACATCCTCGACGAGCACTTCAGTCAGGATGAAGTGGAGCGGCAATTCGATACTGCCATGAACTGGGGCCGCTACGCTGAGATTTTCGACTTCGATCGCGAATCGCACCGGCTCGTCCTCGCCGAGCCCGTCGGCGAGCCGCATCCGCCAACCACCACTCCGGTGCAGTTGTGAAGCGTCCGCAACGAATCGCTTTCCGGCCACTGGTTCGCATCTGGTCGGTGTTGCCGCGTGTGAGCGTGGCGGGCCTGCCCGATCTCATCATGTTTTCCGGCGGCCTGGCGCTCTTCTATGGCGTCATTCAAGTCGGACGCAACTGGCTCGGCCCCTTCAATCCGCAAGTTGAGATCAGCCGCAGCCTCAGCGACCTGCCGGTCTATGCCGGATACTCGCTGCTGCGCATCGCGCTGGCTTATGTGCTGAGCCTGCTCTTCGCCGTCACCTACGGATACATCGCCGCTTACCGTCCGCGCGCCGAACGTTTCATGATTCCGCTGCTCGACGTTCTGCAATCCATTCCGGTGTTGAGCTTCCTTCCCGGCGTGATGCTGGCCATGGCCGCGCTTTTTCCGGGACGTCAACTGGGCGTCGAGATGGGCGCGGTCCTGCTCATTTTTACCGGACAAGTCTGGAACATGGCCTTCAGCTTTTATGCATCGCTGAAAAGCATTCCGCGCGAGATGCGTGAAGCGGCCACGATCTACCGTTTCAACTGGTGGCAGCGCTTCCTTCAGATCGAACTGCCCTTCGCCACCATCGGACTGGTGTGGAATTCCATGATGTCGGTCGCCGGGGCGTGGTTCTTCCTGATGGCCTGCGAGCAATTTGGCGACTTCCGCCTGCCCGGCCTCGGCTCCTATCTCCAGGCCGCTGCCGACAACGGCGACACACGCTCGATTCTGCTCGGCATTCTCACCATGGTCGCCGTGATTGTGCTGATCGACCAGTTCGTATGGCGTCCCGTGATCGCCTGGGCGGAAAAATTCAAAATGGAGCAAGTCGAGAGCGCGAGCGCCCCAACTTCCTGGGTGCTCGATTTTCTCAAGCGTTCCCGTGGCGTCGCGCTCTTCCGCAAGCGGGCACTTCGTCCGTTCCGCGAACAGATGATTCACTACTTTGCCCGCCACGAGGTTCGCGCCGAATCCGCAGGCGAGAACCAAGCGGTTTTGTGGCTCTGGCGAGTCGTGGGAACCGCGGCTCTCGGTGCGATCGGCTACGCCGTGGTGCGTGTCGTCATGATCTTGACCGGCCTGCACGGCTCCGATTTCCGCCAGATCGGCATCGGCCTTTTTGCCACCTGGCTGCGCGTGAATGTCACGCTTGTGCTCGGCGCCCTCTGGACGATCCCGGCCGGTGTCGCCATCGGATTCAACCCGCGCCTGGCGCGCATCGCTCAGCCGCTCGCGCAGATTGCCGCTTCGGTTCCGGCCACGGCGGTATTTCCGGTTGTACTGCTGGTCCTGATTCGCCTGGGCGGAGGTCTGGGATTCGGCTCGATCGTTCTGCTGCTGCTCGGCACGCAGTGGTACATCCTGTTCAACGTGATCGCCGGCGCCATGGCCATTCCCACCGACTTGAAAGAAGCGGCCAGCGTTTTCGGCATCCGCGGCTGGGAGCGTTGGCGCAAACTGATCCTGCCCGGAATCTTTCCTTTTCTGGTTACCGGGATGATCACGGCCTCAGGCGGCGCGTGGAACGTCAGCATCGTCGCCGAATATGCCCATCTCAAAGGCCAGACCTATTCGACCGTGGGTATCGGCGCCATGATTTCCGCGGCCACCGACGCCAAGAATTTCAATCTGCTGCTCGCCAGCACGATTGCCTTGGCCGCCGTGGTAGTTACTACCAACCGCCTGCTCTGGCGGCGGCTTTATCGTCTTGCCGAGACGCGCTTCAAACTTGAAGGCTAACTCTTCGTGCCCGGCCTTAGCCGGCATACCTGTACCGCATCCTCCAAGGCACGCGCCAAATCGTTTCCCAGCGACTTTAGTTCTTCCGGCCGCATCCGCTTTTGAATTGCCTCGAACAGTTGTCGTTCTTCCTTGCGGATGTGCCCGGAGAGCAACTCCACGAACGTTGCCAGTTCGCCTCGGTCCATCGTGCCCTGTCCGGCGTGGACAAAGTATTTCCGCAATCGTTCGTGTTCGCCGGTGAGTTCTTCCACCAGCGCGACGAGTTCCGAAAAACGGCGCGCGGCGGGAAACAGAATCTTTTCTTCCGCCGCGAAATGGAATTGAACTTCGTCCGCATAAAGCTGGTGCACTTCCAGTTGCCACGGATCCAGATCGACCGCGCCCGCTTGCAGCAGCGCCCGATCGAGCCGCACACAGAGCGCCAGCGCGTGCTGGTGTTGATGCGAAAGCGGGATCAGGCTCGGATGGCGCAGCATAGACCTATTATCTTCCTTTGCCCAAATCCGCCTTTGCTAAATCCGCCCGTCTGTTGAACAATAAATAGTTGCCCTGGCCGCAGCCGCCGATTACGCTGGCGCGCCAGAAATACGCAAGGAGCCTTCATGCCCGCAACTGGAGAACTTATCCGCCTGATGAATTACATCGACGACATCGCCACCACCCTGCGCCGCATCAGCGCCAGCATCCCTGCGATGACCAAGGAGGAGTGCGCCCGCCTGGGCGAATATATCCGCAAGTCCGAACCCAGCTATGAGAGCGTGCTTCAGCACCTCGAGTTGGCCGGCAAAGAGAAAGAGCCGGCGGGCAAAGAGTGACTGAAGTCCGCACGGTTGCGGTAATCGGCGCCGGCATCATGGGTCGCGGCATCGCACATGCTGCCGCTCTCGGCGGATATCGCACCATTCTCGAAGATCTTTTTCCGAACGCGCTGCGCAAGGCTGAGACGGAAATCCGTGCCAGTCTCGACCATGCTGTCAAACTTGGCAAGGTCGATGCCGCTGACGCCGACGCAGCTTTTTCCCGGCTGGAGTATGCCGGTTCGGTCGACGAAGCCGCGCGCCAGGCCGATCTCGTCATCGAAGCCGTTCCCGACGAGATGGAATCGAAGCTCGAAATCTTCACCATGCTCGACAAGTTCTGCCGCCCCGCCACGATTCTCGCCGCGAATACGTCCTCGCTCAGCGTGACGGAGATCGCCAGCGCTACCTATCGCGCCAAGAAGTGCGTCGGCATGCGCTTTTTCAATCCCGTGCACACCATGAAAGTGCTCGAAATAGTGCGCGCGCTCGAAACCGATGACGACACGCTGGCGGCCGTCGTCGAAGTCGGCAAGCGCATGGGCAAGGAAGTTGTAGTGATCAAAGAGGTCCTGGCGTGATTGCCAGCCGCATCAATGTTTGAGGATCGGGAAGGACAGGGGACTCCTATTAGAGCCCAAAAAACCGCGGGTTCGTCCCACTTTGCTTCCTGTTAACTCCGAAGGTATTAACCCGTGTTTACTACTACCCCCCTCCCCCTGAGGGCACCAGGCGCGCGAAAGGTCTGGCAAGAGACCCTGAAGAGTGGCGTTGCTGCGAACATCCACACATTCGCAAAGAGCGCGAATGTGTGGGGTACCCGGCACCAATAGTTATGTTTACTAATTGATGTTCTGTTTCGCCTCCAGTCGCTTCACCAGTCCGTCCACATAGCTCTTCTGGTTCTCCGGAGCTCCCGCCAGCGCCACCTTCATTTCCTTGGCGGCGTCGTCAAACTTGCCCTGTGCGCAGTACATCCGGGCCAGTCCCGAGTGCACGAACCACTGGTCGGGATGTTTCTTCGCGTTCTCGCGGAAGATCACGAAGGCCTCCTCACTGCGCTTTTCGCCTTGCAGTTGACGAGCGTACAAATGAATTTGCAGCGGGCTGGCCATCTCGAGCGCCTTTTTCTGCGCGGTCGCGGCTTCGTCCTTGCGGTTGAGCGCCGTCAGGACTTTCGACTTAGTCAGCTCGTTATCGTAACGATCTTCATTTTCTATGGACTTGTTGGCATAGGTCAGCGCATCATCTAACGCGATCTTTTCGGTGAGCAGGTAACTCGCCGCATCGTCCCAGCTCATCCACGTGTACTGCGGAAGATTGCGAAGCTGTTTCTTCAGGCTGGCCTCGACCACCTCGTGCACATCCACCGCGACCTTGAACGGGACCGCGACCTTCTCCCACTCCAGTTCAACCACCGCCGAATCCGGCTGCAGTTGGTCGAAGTCGAAGGTCAATGCGTTATGCATATCCGCGGCCTTGGGCTTCACCGTCACGCGGAGCGCATCTTCCGCCTGTTCATAGGTAAAAGCGCCCCAGGAAGTCGAGTTTTTCGAAAAAATAATTGTCCATTCATCGGCGTTCGGGATCATGTGCAGCCCGTAAGTTCCCTTGTCGAGCGGCTTGCCTTCGATCAGGACAGGATCGCTGAATGTGATCGTCGTATTTTCATTGGCTCCCGCGCGCCACACCTTGCCGTAGGGAACCAGGTCATCCCAAACCTTGCGATCATTCACCAGCGGCCGGTGATAGCTGATCGTGATATCGGTGATTCCGATGCGTTGTGAGATCTGCGCGCGCTGGCTCTGCCGCGGCAGATCGAGTACGAACGATTGCGCCGGACTTAATTCCGACATAGCGCCCGACATGGCTGCCATCAGCAAGCAGAACAGGAATCTTCGCAAAGCTGCTCGAAACATGGGAATGCCTCCTTCAATTTTTCATCCATCGGAAAATTTGATACAAACGGGCCCCGGATCGTGGCCCACCCCTGGTCGGCATTTAGACGTATCCCAATCCCGGCGGTGAGCAGGGTTACGGAGTTTAAATCGAAGCCCTGGCCGGGGTCGTTCACGCTTACATCGTCGCCTGCCCGGTCGGATCGCTTACCCTTTTGGAGCGCCTTCATTTGGGGATGGCCGCTCTCCTTCGACTTCGCCCGACTTCGCGCGGGAGCCGTCCCGCCGAATACAATGAACCCGTGCCAGACTCCAGCTCCCTGCAGAAAGTTCTCGATCACTTGCGGCTCTACGATCATCCGCTGCTCGCCTTTTCCGCGCGCGAAAATAACGGCGTTATCGAAGTCTTGATCGATCTGAAGAACTCGACCGTCCCGGTTCACACCTACGTGCTTCCGATTCATCCCCGCGACCTCGATCATCCGCAGTTCGCCTGGCACTTGCAGCACCAGCTCTATGACGGCCTGCACGACTATTTCATCGAAATGTTTATCCGCACCCCGCAGGATCGCGCTGTCCCCCGCAGCTCGATGCCTGCCGGAGAAGGAAGCCAGGGAAGCTAACGCATTGTCCCTACGCGAACAAATCGAGCAGGAAATTCGCCAGCGCGGCCCCATCCCGTTTTCGCGCTACATGCAGATTTGCCTCTACGATCCTTCCCACGGTTACTATTCCGCCAACGCCGAACAATTCGGCAAAGCCGGAGACTTCTATACCTCAAGCGACGTTCATGCCGTCTTCGGACGCCTGCTGGCGCGGCAGTTTGACGAGATATGGCAAGCGCTCGACCGCCCTCCTGAAATCGAAATCCTCGAACTCGGCCCCGGCCGCGGCCTGTTTGCCCGCGATGTGCTCGACTGGTCCAAGAAGAAATTCCCCGACTTCTTCGCCGCCCTCACTTACACCTTGCAGGAATCGTCGCCCGCGCTGCGGACCAAACTGCAAGACACTCTCCGCGAATATATTGGTACTGGGAAGGCTGCAGTTCCGGAGGAACGACCCAGCGTAGCCCAGCGCTTCAGCGCTGGGGAAGGACGAAAGGACGACCAAGTCCCGGAGGGACGGCCCACCGGCCCGTGCCGCACTCTCGCACCTGAAATTCCCCTCATCGTCTTCGCCAACGAATTCTTTGACGCTCTCCCGGTCGAGATTCTCAGCTCACAAGGTAAACTCCACATCGCGCTCGAAAACAATCGCCTGTGCGAAACCTGGCTCCCGCCGCTCGCCGAAGAACTGGAATTCCTCGACCGCTACGGCGTCCATCCTGAATCCGGTGAGCGCATCGAAGTGCCCACCCTCGCGCAGAATTGGATCCAGCAAATCGCGCACTCCATCGCCCGCGGCCCGCTGCTCGTCATCGTCATTGACTACGGTTACACGCGCAACCAACAACTCGCGGGTCGCTTCCGCGGCACGCTCATGGCGTATCGCCAACACTCCGCCAGCTCCGACCCCTACCAGGCTCCCGGCGAGCAAGACCTCACCGCCCACGTGAATTTCACCGCGCTCGCCGCGGCCTGCGAGCAAGCCGGCATGCGCTGCGAAAAGCTCCTCACGCAATCGCAATTTCTGATGGGCATCGGCGAGAAAAATCAGTTTGCCGACGCCTTCGAAGACTGCCGCGTCCCGCAAGAAAGAGCGAAAGTGGCCCTGCAGCTAAAACATCTGGTCACGCCCGAAGGCATGGGAGAGAATTTTCAAGTGCTGATCGCCAGCCGAGCTGTGGATCGCCAAGAAAATGGCCCTCCCTGAGCGGCTTGAACTTTGGAAGAAGTTCTCAGTTCTCAGTCTCGTCATCGCTCTCGGCTCTCGAGTCAGAATCGACTGGATTCGGCTAACATGACCGCAAGCTGGGCGCACTCCTTAGCCCTCGTACCGAAGGCCGGGTACCAAAGGTATGCACCATTTTCGTTGCATTTAACATTCCTGAAATATCTTTGCAGTAAACTACGAAGAATGAGCTTGCCTCGCGTCTCTCGCTTTGCGCTGCCTTTGCAGGTCGCTGCAGTCTGTTACCGGCGGGTGAATTCGCATGCCGAGTTTCTGTTGGTGAATACCAACGGCGGCAGCAAGTGGACGTTTCCCAAGGGAGCCCCCGAACCTCGCCTCTCGCACAGCCAGGCCGCCGAACGCGAAGCCAAAGAAGAAGCGGGTGCGATCGGCATCATCGAGCCCCGCCATTTCCACATCTACATTCATTCCAAGGGTGTCTTCTGGCAGCCGGGCGGCGTGCAGGAATACGTGGTCAAAGCTTTCCTGATGGAAGTCCGCCAAACTCGCCGTCCCGAGGAAGACTACCGCAATCCCGACCTGGTTCGATGCAGAAAAAGCGCGCGTTATCCTGGCCAAAGGCCGCGAAGTCAAATACGCCCACGAACTCCAGACCGTGATCGACCGCGCGCTGGAGCATCTCGGCTATAGCGCGCATGGCTGCCGCTCGCTGAGTACTCCAGGACAGCCTCTGAGTGCTCTTGCTGGATGAAGAGCGTATAACCACCAAGGCCACGTACAGATAAGGCGAAGCCTTCGTGCAACGTCGGTTCCTGGGTGGTCCGGGTTTCGCCACATGCCGTTCCCGTCCGATATATTTAAATAGAGCCACCATGATCCAACTCTCCGGCGCCGGCAAGCGCTACGGCCACAAGCTCTTGTTCGAGAACGCCGACTGGCTGATCACGCCGGAATCCCGCATCGGTCTGGTCGGAGCGAACGGCACCGGCAAGTCGACCATCATGAAAATTCTTGCAGGGAGCGAGTCGCTCGACTACGGCGCTATCTCGCGCGCCAAAGGCATCTCTACCGGATACCTGCCGCAGGACGGCCTCACCATGACGGGCCGCACGGTTTTTGCCGAGTGCATGTCGGTGTTTGCCGAACTCCATGCCATCGAAAAAGAAATGGAGGCGCTCACTCGCAGCATGTCGGAACTCGACCATGAGGGCCCGGAATACTCTAACGTCGCCGACCGTTACCAGAAGCTCGAACACGAATTTGTCGCCCGCGACGGCTACACGCTCGAAGCGCAGGTCGGCCAGGTGCTGACCGGTCTCGGCTTTCATCGCGACGACTGGACGCGCCAGACCGAAGAATTTTCCGGCGGCTGGCAGATGCGCATCGCGCTCGCCAAACTTCTGCTGCAGAAGCCCAACCTGCTGCTGCTCGACGAGCCGACCAACCACCTCGATCTCGAAGCCCGCAACTGGCTTGAGGAGTACCTGACCACCTATCCTTACGCGTTCGTCCTCATCTCGCACGACCGCTACTTTCTCGACATCACCGTGAAACGCATCGTGGAAATCTGGAACAAGCAGATACATTTCTACGCCGGCAACTACGACCAGTATCTGGCCGCGCAAGGCCGCGCGCAAGGAGCAGCTCGAATCCGCCTACAAGACGCAGCACGACCGCATCGAGCAGCTGGAAGTGTTTATCAATCGCTTCCGCTATACGGCGACCAAGGCGAAGCAGGTGCAGAGCCGCATCAAAGAGCTGGAAAAAATGGAGCGGATCGAGATTCCGGAAGAAGAGAAGACCGTTCACTTCTCCTTTCCGCAGCCGAAGCCGAGCGGGCGCATCGTCGCCGAGTTTGCGAATGTCGCCAAGAGTTACGGCGAGCACGGGATCAATGAACACAAGGTTTTCGAGAAAGTCAGCTTCATGATCGAGCGCGGCGAGCGCATTGCGCTGGTCGGGGTCAACGGGGCAGGGAAGTCGACTCTCATTAAACTGCTGGCGGGTCAGGAGCCGCTCACCGCCGGCGAATACAAGCTGGGCCACAACGTCGAGCCCGACTATTTCGCGCAGGACCAATATAAGGAACTCGATCCCGAAGCTCGCATTCTCGACGATCTCGGCGAACTCTCGCCCGCCTCCACGCAAACCCAGTTGCGCAGCCTGCTCGGCTGTTTTCTTTTCTCGGGAGACGATGTCTTCAAGCGCATCGGCGTTCTCTCCGGAGGCGAGCGCAATCGCTACGCGTTGCTCAAGATGCTGCTGCATCCTGCCAACTTCTTGCTGCTCGATGAGCCCACCAACCACCTCGACCTGCGCGCCAAAGACGTCCTGCTCGAAGCCCTGATGAAGTACACGGGCACGGTCGTCTTCGTTTCGCACGACCGCTATTTCATCGACAAGCTGGCCACGCGCGTCTTCGAAATCGGCGATGGCAAGGTGGAAATCTATCCGGGAAATTACGAAGACTATCTCTGGCGGAAACAGGGAAGAGCTGCCAGTAGCCAGTTGCCAGCGAGTTCTCAGTTCTCGGTTCTCAGTTCTCAGTCCGAACCCAGCCGGGCCGGTGAGCGCGAAGCGGCGATGAATCTTCCGAAGGACGAGGTACGCGGCATTGCCGCGTCTCTGCGCGAGTGCCGCGGTACGGAAGCCGCCGAACCCAAGGGCAAGCGCCTGAATCCGATCAAGCGCCAGCAGATGGAGGATCGTCTGCACGAAATCGAAGAAGAGATTGCCCGCGCCGAAGCCGCGATTGCCCTGTGTGAAACCGAACTTCAGAGCTTTGTGAGCGCGGAGGAAACGCAGCGGCAAACGCAGGAACTCGCTCGCCGGAAGAGCGAACTGCAGAGTCTGATGAAGGAATGGGAAGAGGTATCGGAAGCACTCGAAACCGCGGGTTAGCCCCGCGCTTCGCGTTCTTCATTGACCAGGCCAGCGCGAGTCTTTCAAAACGGCAAAGTGTTTCACGTACGTTCGATGAACACTTTTTTTTTTTTTTTTTTGGTCTAGCAGGTCGCCGCCCAACTTCGGTCACCGGGCGCCATGGCAGCCTTCAGTTCCGAGTCCGTCGTTACTTCCAGCACGTCATCCCAAAACGAAGAATTCGGATCGACGGGGGCGACCCTCACCTGACCAGATATCGCAGCATTTCCATCCCCTACCCATACCACTCGAAACTGTTCCTTCTTGTGCAAGCGGGCCAGAGAAATTATGGCGTCCACACTAAGGATTCCGCCGATGCCCTGCAGAAGCGTACTGCGCCGGCTGAGATTGATCGTCATCACTTTCTGATCCAGAGCCCGAGCGTAGCGTCGGTCCCGCTAAGCAGAACAGGCAACGCTGTTTCAATCTGCGGGTCGCGGCCCGTGACTTTGAACTGGCCCACCAGATTGCTCAGTTGCGCCGCCACTTCGGCCAGCTTCTGGGCTGCTTTGTAGGACTCTTGTGCGCGTGCCGACGTGCCCTCAGCGGCCCGTGCTGCTCCGCCGATGTTGGCCGAGATCTCGCCCGCTCCCTTGGCCGCCTCGCTGACGTTGCGCGTCATCTCGTTGGTGGTGGCACTTTGCTCTTCGACAGCGGTCGCGATCGTCCCGGAAATATTGTTGATCTGGTCGATCACGCCGCTGATGACCCCGATCGCCTCCACGGCTCCCTTCGTGTCCGTCTGAATGGCGTTGATTTTCTGGCCGATGTCTTCGGTGGCTTTGGACGTCTGCCTGGCGAGCTCCTTCACTTCGTTGGCAACCACGGCGAAACCCTTGCCGGCTTCTCCGGCGCGAGCGGCCTCGATGGTCGCATTCAAGGCCAGCAAGTTCGTCTGTTGCGCGATAGAAGTGATGACGTTGACCACGGCGCCGATCTCAGAGCTGGAACGGCCCAGCTTGGACACGGTGGTGTTGGCCGCCTGCGCCGTTTGGACGGCCTTCGAAGCCATCTTGGCGGCTTGGTGGGCGTTGTCGGCAATGTGTTGAATGGTGGAGGTCATCTCTTCGGCCCGTGCGAGACGCTCTGCAAGTGCTGATCGACCTGCCGGGTGGCCTGCGAAACGGCGTTGGCCTGGACGGAGGTCTCCCCGGAATTGGATGTAATCTGGCGGCTGGCCTCGAGGAGTTGCTGACTGGCGGCCGTCACCTGCCCCGTATTGGCCGCGACCTGTTGCATCACATCTTGCAACTTGTCCATGAACAAATTGAAGAAGCGGCTGATTTCGCCCAGTTCGTCGTTGCTTACCACCTCCAACCGCTTGGTGACATCACTTTCGCCCTGCGCGATATCTTGAATCATGTCGGCCAATCGTCGGAGGGACTTGGAGACGGTCCGCACCAGGGTGAGGCTGCCGAGGCACATTAAGAGGACACTGGTTGCAACCAAGACATAGACCACAAATGCGAGGTGGCGAGTCCGAGCATTGGCCTGTCGGGCCTGGTTGTCCAGGGTCTGGCCCAGCTTGTCCTGATAATCGGAAATCGCGCGCAGGAATCCTTCAAAAGCCGGGTTTGACTTCTCAATGATCGCCTGGTGCGATTCGGCATTGTGAGCGTGCATGAGCAGGTCTAACACTTCAGCGTTGGCCTGGGTCAATTTCTCAAAAGCGGCCGAGATGCTGGTGTCGTCGCGCGCAATCTGCTGGATCTTGACTTGTGCTTGCTTCGCCAGCGCTTCGCTTTGATGCATGTGCGCTTCGATGGCATCGGGATCGCGCTCCTGGGTCATTTTTTGGGTGACGCCCTGGACCTTGACGGCCAAGTCCAGCAGTTCGAACGAAGCTCGACCTTGGGAGCGGGTTGTCGCCGCCAAGCCGCTGGAGAGAGCCGAAGATACGCGCAGCAGGTAGGACAATCCCAGGACTGCGCCGAAGGTGATCGCGACCGAGGCAGCCAGCGCCAAGGTCATTCGGCACGCGATGCTGATGTCTTCATGTTCCGTTTTCCTGAGAGCAGGTAAGCCGGCTAGCGAAGTCTCTCGGCGCGCAGTCCGAACACGATCGAACCAATGGGCTTCCCCCCGTCGAGTACGGGCAATCCCACCTGGATCATTTGCAGTCCGGTGGAATCGTCAAGCTTCACGGGACCAGTCCAGATTTTTCCGCTCATGGGGACCTCATGCTTGGGCATACCTTTATGGGTCCAGTGCTCGGTCTTGGCGTCGAATCCTACCTTGCCGCCATCGGCCCCGGAAACGAAAACCTTGGCGATCATGTCGCCTTGCTTGGTCTTCAGATACGCGGAAAGGGCAGTCTTGCCAACGGCGCGCACGAAGGGATCGAAAAGCGTCAGGCTGTGCCACTTCTCATTCGTCATGGCCTTTGCTTCGGCCGATGGCGTGGTCGAGTTATAGGCCTTTACCGCGCCGACCACCTGCGGATGGTGCTGAAGGCTTTCAGTTGCTTGACCTCGGCCTCCAACTTTCCGGCGGATCCTGCGCAAAACTTGCGGTTGCAAGATACAAAACTAAGGATAAACACCATCGCCAGTCTCGTTAGCGACTTGAATGCTGTAGTCATAATTTCCCCCCCATTACGTGAATGGACGTGTCGTCCCGATTGGTTCCCGTAATGTATATCGGCATAATGTTGCGTGCCTTCAGTTGCCGAGGCGCTGCCTAGACGCGGCAAGCCGCGTCTCTACGGGACATTGTTGGGTTTTTGACTGAGAACTGAGAACTGACCGCTGAGAGCTGCCCTACCCGCCCTGCTTCAACTCCGTCAGCACTTGCCGCGCGATTTCCTTGAGCGTCTCGAACACGCCTACGCCCTGGAAGGCTACGGCCTCCAGCACCGGCTCGTTTTTCTTGCGCAGTTCTTTGGAGAGAGCGTCCACCGGCAGGACATTCGGCAGGTCGCGCTTATTCAGTTGCAGGACGTAGGGAATCTTATTGAAGTCGTAGCCGTGTTCTTTCAGGTTGGCCATCAGGTTGTCGAGCGCCTCGACGTTGGCGTCCATGCGCTCCTGCTGGGAATCGGCCACGAACACGATGCCGTCCACGCCGCGCAGAATCAGCTTGCGGCTGGCGTCGTAAAAGACCTGGCCGGGGACCGTGTAGAGGTGAATGCGCGTCTTGAAGCCGCGCACCGTGCCCAGATCCAGGGGCAGGAAGTCGAAGAACAGGGTGCGATCGGTCTCGGTGGCGAGCGAGATCATCTTGCCCTTCTGCTGTTCGGCTGTTTTCTGGAAGATGAACTGCAGATTCGTCGTCTTGCCGCCCAACCCGGCGCCGTAGTAGACAATCTTGCAGTTGATCTCGCGCGCTGCGAAGTTGATGAAACTCAATAGGTTTCCTCAGAAACTCCTGCGAAAAGACTCTCGCGAACCACTCCCCCAACGCGCCAGCCTCTCGCTACAAATCCACCTGACTACAGTATCGGTTCCTGCTGGTTTTTATACCACAATGGGAGGCCATGGCGCAGGTTACCCATGTTACCAAGGCAGTTGCCGGTTGCCAGCCGCCAGTTGCCAGTGGACGTTTGCCGCCTCGAGGGACAGTGCGTCACACCCTAAGATGGTCTGGGTGTTGGGTACTGGCAACTGGCAACTAGCCACTGGCCACTGGCGACTGCTTATCGCGCCGTCGGCAGAGGATAATATCCGCGCTTTGCGTAGACCTTCACGCCCGGACGCTTCACCTGCACCTCGATCTCTCGGTAGCCTCCGATGTTCGACCTGGGCGAATAACCCAGCGTGTACTGGTTGCGTGCGTCTCCGATCGCGCGAGCGTAGGCCCGCTCGATCTCGGCTTGGGCCAACTCGCCGTACACCGTGCCTCCTCCAGTTGCGTTGACGTATTTCGGCAGAATGTCGCTGTAACCGATCGCCGCCCGCGTCTTCGGAATGTGGATGCGCTGCAGCCTGTCGTACACCGGGATCGCCGCGCCTTCCACTCCCACTGCGTACACGGTGATGTTCTGGGTCAGCAGCACTTTCAGCGTGTCTTTGTAACTGGCGACCGAGCCCTGCTCAAATCCGTCGCTGATGATGAAGATGATCTTCCGCCGCGCCCGGTCGCGTTTCGAAAGATCGCGCGCCGCCAGCAGGATCGCGTCATTCATTACGCGCGCGAACTTCGGCGGGGTGCTCACCGGGTTTACCGGAGAGTCCATCGGGATCCCATTGATGATCGGTCCCTGCGGCCCGAGCGGCCCGCTCGTCACCGGAGGTCCATTATTTGCTCCGCTGAACCCTTTGACCCGGTTCAGAGTCGCCGTCAACTGCTTGCCCACGGTGGTGAAGTCTGACACCCGCCCGACCGTGCTGCTGTAGGTATAAATTCCAACTTCATCGAACTGGCTGAACGCTCCCTGCAACGCCGACAGCGTCTCCTGTACCTTCTTCAAACCTACGTCCGCCATGCCGGTATCGAAGATCACCGCCGCCGACAGCGCAAACGGATCGCTGGTGAAAAACTTCAACGTCTGCTTCTGCCCATTTTCCAGAACCAAAAAATCCTTGGGAAGCAAGCCGCCGATCATCCGGCCTTCGTGGTCTGTCACCGTAACCGGAACCGTTACCAGGTTTGTCGTCACCGTAATCGTGTAGAGATCCTGCCCGGTCTCCAGATCTTTCGGCACGCTGCCTGCGGGCACCGTTCTAACCGGCGGCATCGGCGGCGGGGCCGGTTTCTGATCCGTCGAATCCGGAGCGCTCCGGGGAAGGTCCTTCGACCCAGTGGTCACGCCGGATCCATCCGCCGGGGGCACATCGGGCTTGGACTCCTCATCCGCTTCTTGCCGCGGGCTGGGCGGCGCCGGCGGCGGTATCGGACGCGTCGCCGAGGGAGCGTCCGGGATATCCTCAGGCTTCTCTTGCGCCGCCAGGGCGGCCGCCAGTAACAATGTCAGCCCCAGAATCAGTGCCGTGTTAATTTTCGTGGCCATCACCGGAATCCTCTATTATCTTTACCTTGTTTAGCCGCGCTAGTTTAGCCGCGCACCCCTGGTCCCTGCTTTTCACTAATTCAGATGCCCAACTGCGCCTGTTTGGTGCATCTAACCGTTACGGGCCCTTACAGGCCCTTTATAGGCTTACAGGATAGACTAGCAAAGTCTCGGGATAAAAACGCTAATGCCTACACCACATTGCAAACCGTGCCTGGCTGCGGGCTTGTTCGTTCTGGCCACGTTCGTTCTGGCTATGTTCGTTCTAGTGACGTGCGTTCTAGTGACGCCCCTGTCGCTTCCCGCCGCCGCGCAGAATCCGCCGGCTCCCGCGGACGCCTCCAACGCCCAGTCGCAAGACCAGTCCGTCGAGACCCTGAAGGTCAACGTCGAAGTCGTGCAGTTGTTCTTCAACGTCAAAGACAAACATGGCGCGCTGATTCCCAACCTCACCAAGGACAATTTCGACCTGTTCGAGGACGGCAAGCCCCAGACTATCAAATATTTTAAAGCCGAATCCGACCTCCCGCTAACCCTCGGCATGCTCATCGATTCCAGCGGCAGCCAGACCCGCGTCCTCGATATGGAAAAGGAAGTCGGAGGTTCTTTCCTCGAGAGCACGCTGCGCCCCAAAGACGAGGCCTTCGTCATCAGCTTCGACGTCGACATTACCCTGCTGCAGGATTTCACCAACTCCGTTAGCCGGCTCAAACATGCGCTCAACCAGGCCAAGATCAACACCGGCGGAGTCGGCTGTTCCGGCGGTCCCATTGGCCCGCAGGGCCCGATTCCATGTTCTTCAACCGGCCCACGCGGCACCGCGCTCTATGACGCCGTCTATCTCGCCTCGCACGACGAATTCGCCCATGAAGTCGGGCGCAAGGCGATGATCCTGCTCACCGACGGAGAAGACGAAGGCAGCCGCCTCAAAATCAAAGACGCCATCGAAGCCGCCCAGAAAGCCGATGCCATCTGCTACGTGCTGCTGATCGCCGACCGCGGTTTCTACGGCTTCGGCGGCTATCACGGCGATGCTGAGATGAAGAAGCTCACCCAGGAAACCGGCGGGCGCGTGATCGAAGTCGGCAACAAGATCGAAAAACTCCGCCAGGCCTTCGACCAGATTTCCCAGGAACTCCGCAGCCAGTACAACGCCGGTTACGTGCCCACCAACTCCGCCCGCGACGGCTCTTTCCGTAAAGTCGAGATCAAGCCCAAGCAGGGGGACTACAAGATCCAGGCCCGCAGCGGCTACTACGCCACACCCCGCCACGAAGACTAGAGCCTAGATTGCGTAGGGACGGCCGCCCTCGGCCGTCCAAGCGGAGCACAGCCCCCAAATAACGTCTTCCGGAACACCCCCCGGTGCGCGAAAACAACCCCAGGGGTTATATTGTCGTCAAATCCAGTTCCATCTCGTTCAGCAGTCCTAACCATGCCGCTAACTCCGAGGAGGGAACAACAGTGCGTAGCTCAACTTTCTCATGTCTGGCTTTGGTCGCGTTTGTTGCACTTAGCGGACAAGCCTTTTCCGCAACTGTTACCGTTGGTTCCTGCACGAGCCCCGTGAAGTTCGCAACCATTCAAAAGGCGGTAAATGCTTCTCCCGCGGGAACCGTAATCAAAGTTTGCCCCGGCAATTACCCCGAACAGGTGGTAATTGCCAAAGACCTTACTCTCGAAGGGATCGAATACGAGACCGAGGATGCGGTCGTGATTTTGCCTCCCGCCGGCGGCTTGGTCGCGAACGTGACCGACGTGGACTCGGGCGACCGCGTCGCCGCCCAACTGGTCGTGCAGAATACTGGCTCGATCTCGATCAGCAATCTTACTGTTGACGGAACCGGGAACGGCCTTTCCTGTGGTCCCGACGTGCGGGGCATCCTGTTTCAGAGCTCCTCGGGCACGGTGAAACACGTCGCCGTGCGCAACCAGGTGCCCAATGGCATTCCAAATGGCTGTCAGGTTGGGGAGTCTATATGGGTGGAGACCGCCGCAGGTCATTCTTCCACCCTGACCATCGAACATAGTTCAGTTCACAATTACAACAAGAACGGAATCACAGGCAATGATGCGGGAACGAACCTGACCCTCGCGGGGAACTATGTTCAGGGGGCGGGCGTGGTTCCGAACGGGGGTGCGGCTCAGAACGGCATCCAGCTTGGTTTTGGAGCCACGGGAACGATCATGCGACAACATCGTGATCGACAATATCTATGGCGATCCAACGGTGGCGGCCTCGGCCGACATATTGCTCTACGACGCGGCGGAAAACAGCAATATCACCATCTCTGGCAACATAGTAGGCAATAGCCAGCTTCCCATCGCCCTTTACACCGATAAAGTCGGCGTCTACGGTGACGGCGTGTCCGTTACTGGCAACCGAGCCTTTGGCGCATCGACTTACGATGGCATCGATGTCTGCACCAATGGGAATACGGTCACGGGAAACACCATCGTCAATAGCGCAGAATCCGGCATCCACCTGGACGCATCCTGCGGTTCCACGGGCCATGACAACACTGTAACCGGAAACGTTATCCTGGAAAGTGCATGTGCCGGCATTCTCGATGACACCAACGGTGCGGGCGGCAACACTATCACTGACGACACCTACTTCACGGTGCCATTCACACTTACCAGTTCCACCAGCAAATGCACGGTTGCAGCAGGGACGGCCATGCTCGCCAAGGCTAAGGCTATGCCCAAAGTCAGCCCAGCCAGATAGGGACCAGCGGGATTAAACGCCAGCATAAAAGAGAACGCCGGGAATCGGATCCCAGATTCCCGGCGTTTTTTCTTTATGGGGCGCGTTCAACTCACCGCGCCTGCGAAAGATCTTCGACTGCGAACAACTGCCCGCGCCGCTCCACCACGCCGATCCCAATCGAATCCATATCCCGGTCGAGAATGTTGGCGCGATGCGCAGGCGATTTCATGAACTGAACGTGGATGAACGCCGTTGACGGCCCCTGAATTACGTTTTCCGACAGCCAACTGAAATGCGCACCCGACTGTTTGACCCGCGCCGACAGGCTCGGCTCACCCTCGAACCCATGCTGCGCCGATCCGCGTTCCGCCATCACCTTCGCGTGACGCCGCGCCGCTGTCGCCAGCGACTCATCCCACCGCAGCGGAGTCAACCCCTGCGCCCGCCGCGCCTGGTTGACCGCAGCGAACAGATCCCGCTCCGCTCGCAACGCCGGTGTCTGGCTGTATGCCGGCCCACATAGCATGACTCCCAGCAAGATTCCCACCATCGCCATTGCCGCCAGCCGGGTTCCGATTCGCACAGTCATCTCTCCGCGTCAGGTCCCCACAATGAATAGAACCCGGCCCGCAGCGTCCCGGCAAGTTACTAATGTCGCCGAGTTACTGACGTGCCGCTGAGGTATTGAAGTCATTTACGCTTCTTATCGCCGGTCCCAATGCAAGTCGCGGCGATCCCGGTTCAAGTCGCGATAATCGTGCCGCAACTCTCTTCGTTCATGCCGCGCCGCCGCGTAGTTCCCGTAGTAGAGATCGCGACGCAGTTCCCTGCGGTCACGCGCAATCCTCGCCTCATCGTGCCGAATGTCGCGCCGGTCCCGCCAGTAGCCATCTTCGGCAAACATGGTTCCCGCTCCCATTCCGATCAGCAACAGAACCCCAGCTATCATGCGTTTCATATTCCGTTCCCCTTTCGATCACCGCTGCGCTCGATCCCCGGGTCTTGCTGCCCGGGATCTGTACTTACCGCATGCAAACCCGGTTCCCGGGCGCAAGTTGCGCGGCCACCCGATACAATTCTTTACACACAGCTCCTGGTTGTTACTGTGGATCCTCGCGACTCGTCAAGATTGTGGCATCTCGGGTCTGGGAGTACACATCTCACGTAGTAGGGGGAGGAGGAACAGTTATGCGAACTTATCTCACGTTATTGACGCTGGCACTGGTGGCCGCCTTCGCGCTGGCTCAGGACCCTGGTATGCAGGCCGCGCAGGCTGCGCAGATGGCGCAGCAGGCTGCCCAGCAGGCGAACGACCAGATGATGCAGGCTGCACAGCAAGCGAATCAGCAGGCGATGCAGAACGCTCAGCAGGCAGCGCAGACCACGTCGTGCTACCGCTGTGGTGCCGCCGCACCCAAGTTCTCCGTGAAACCCGGTGCGTATTCCGCGGGCCGTCACGTTAAAAATAAAAGACTCGACCCGCGGAGCGGTAATTTACTACACGACGGACGGTTGGACGCCGACTGCGGCGTCAACCCGATACATGGGTCCGATTACGATTGATTCGACGACCACGCTGCAAGCCATTGCCATCTCGCCGTACGGAGGGCGCAGTCGGGTCGTCACTGCCGTCTACACGCTGAATGGAGTGCCCCCAACGGCGCCGGTGGCGCAAACGGCGGTCGCAGCTCCGAACGCAGCTCCGAACGAAGTTCCGAACTCTGCCGCGGCGCCCTCTGCCTCGGTGAAACTCTTGCTGGCTCGAGGCACGGCCGTACCTTTCGTGATCGCTTCCGACGTGAGTTCAAAGACTGCGGAAGTGGGGGACAAAATTTCTCTAACTCTTGCCGAGGACCTCACGGCCGGGGACGTGGTTGTGGCCAGGAAGGGAACACCTGCGGTTGCAACCGTTACCGAAGTTGACAAGACCGGAATGGCGGGCGCGCCGGGCGAAGTTTTCTTTCAGGTAGACTCGCTCCAAGCCGGCAGCGTTCTTATCAAACTGCGCGGCGCCGCCGCGAAGGAGGGACAAGATAAAGTGGGGAAAGCGTTCGGCCTCATGTTTGTCCCGGTTGTTCCTGTGGGCGTGTTCGTGCGCGGCAAGGACGCGGAAATCAAGCAGGGTGCGTCGTTCACCGCGTTCGTAGATGCGGACACATTGCTATCGCCTGCGAATTAGGCGACCTTGTTCTTTGTTCTTTCTCGCTTACTGCGTCGGAGCGTAATACCCCTTGCGGGTGCGCACCTTCAGATTCCTATCCTGCGCCAGGATTTCGATCGTGCGGTAGCGTCCATTCGCGGCAAAATCCGCCGGCTTGTAAGCCACCGCGTACTGGCTGCGTAACTCCTCCTGAATGGAGAGAAACGCATCCGACACGTCGCGCATCTGGAACGGAAAAAACGCGCGGCCGCCCGTCGCCTCCGCGATCCGCTCCAGCACCTTGTCGCCCTTGCCCTTCATGCCGCTGATGTTGGTGCTGATGGTGTAGACGATCGCTTCCGCGCGCTGCGCCATTTCGATGGCTTCCTCACGCGTGACATGGCTCAGGTTGTCTTCGCCGTCGGTCAGCAGAATAATGGCGCGGCGCACCGGTCCCGTTTGCTCCTGCTTCATTAGCTTGTCGCGGCACGCAAAGTAGAGCGCGTCGTACATCGCGGTGCCGCCGCCCGGCCGTAACATTCGCACCCCGGCGGAAAGACTGCTCGTGTCATCGGTAAAATCCTGTGTAACTTCAGGCGTGGCGTCGAAGCCGACCACGAACGCCTTGTCATAGCGCGGGCGGATGATGGCGTTCAGAAACTCGATGGCCGCTTCCTGCTCGAACTTGAAGCGGTCGCGTACCGAGTTACTCGCGTCCACCAGCAACCCCACCTGCAGCGGCAGATCGGTCTCGCTGCGGAAGCTGCGCAGTTCCGCGGGCTTTTTATCGTCGATCACTCTGAAGTCGTTGCTCTTCAGATCCTTGATGTAGCGGCCATGCCGGTCGGTCACGGTGAACACCACGCGAACTTCGTTGACGACATGGACGATCGTCGTGACGGAATCATCGGAATCGGACTTAGGATTTTGCCGGCGGCGCCGGAGCCTGCGTCTTGCCGTCAGGTGGAGAGTTCGTTTTCGCGGGCGCATTCTGCGCCGCGCTCGGCGTCGAAGCAGCCGGCGCCGTCTGGCCGATGAGCGAGCCAGCCAGCATAAGAAAACAACCAGAAGCAGGAAAATGCGCGATTTCATCAGGACGATTTTGATCAGAGTTATTTCCTTCATTCATTATAGCCCGCGCCATAGCCCGCGCCCCAGCGCTGGAAAGGCGCCTCGTTCTTACCGACCAGATTCGTACTGACCAGGTTCTCGCCTGGACCTTCTTGCCGGGCATTTTCCAGGCTATCCAGCAAGTTCTCCAGTTCCTGCGGTAACGGCCGAGAGAACTTGAGCGACTCCTTCGTCCGCGGATGCGCCAACTCGAGCACCGCCGAATGCAGAAAATTTCGATCCAGCTTCAGCGTCGCGGGCATTCCGGCCGACCGCCGTTTGTTCGACTGCGACCGCAATTCGCCCGGCGCGCCATAGAGCGCGTCCCCCACTACCGGATGTCCGAGCGACGACATATGCACGCGAATCTGGTGGGTGCGTCCCGTTTCGATCTTGAGCTGGACCAGCGCAAACTTGCCGTAAGGCGAGTCGATTTTTCGCTCCACTAAGTAATGAGTCACCGCCTCGCGGCCGCCGAAACCCCGCGTCGTCATCCGCGTGCGCCGCTGCGAGTGGCGGCTGATGGCGCTTTGAATCGTGCCGCGATCCTGCTTGGGCCAGCCGTGTACCAGCGCAATGTAAGTCTTGTGCACCTCGCGTCCGCTGAACTGCTTCGCCAGTCGGCGGTGCGCTTCATCGTTCTTCGCCACCACCATCAGCCCGCTGGTCGCGCGATCCAGGCGATGCACGATCCCCGGACGAAGTTCGCCGCCCACCGCGGAAAGCGTTCCAAAGTGATGCAGGAGCGCATTGACCAGCGTTCCGCGGTTGCGCGCATCGTCGGTCGCTCCCGCTCCCGCATGCACCATCATGCCCGCGGGCTTGTTGACGATCGCCAGGTCGTCGTCCTCATAGACGATGTCGAGCGCGATCTCTTCTGCAATGGCGCGCAGCGGCGGAGCGTGCGGCGGCCCGGTGACCGTGATCTGTTCGTCGCCATTGCCCTTCAGCCGCAGCGACGCCTTCGCCGCCGCCCCGTTCACCAGCACCTCACCCTTCGCGATCAGTTGCTGCACCCGCGCCCGGCTGACCTCTGCCCGACTGACCTCTGAAAGTTGTGTCGCGAGATATTGGTCCAGACGCTGCCCCGCGGCTTCGGGAGATGCGGTCAGAGTGAGGGGAAAGTCGAGCATTCAGCGCTCAGCATTCAGCATTCAGCCAGCAAGTGCAAGAAGAATTTGTACGGAGTTTAAAGACTAAAGCCGCAGAGCCCGATTTCTGAGGGCTGAGCGCTGGATGCTGAGTGCTGCTTTTCAGCCACCAGATCAATCCGCCGCCGATGACCAGCAGAATCGAAATCAGCTGCGTTCCCGTCATCAGCCCGCCGAAAACTTCACCGCGTCCGGGATCGCCGCGCAGGAACTCGATGAAGTAGCGCTCGACCCCGTACAGAATCATGAAGCTGCCAAACACCTGCCCATCGAACCGCTTGCGCTTGAGCAGCCACATCAGCAGCACGAAATTGAAAAACTCGGCTGCGGCTTCGATCAGCTGTGTCGGTTCGATCCTGACGCCGAGCGGAGTTCCACTAACGGCATTCGCCAAAGGATTCGTGAAGATGACGCCCCAGAAGTGATTGGTCGGTTTGCCATAACAGCAGCCTGCCGAGAAGCAACCGAAGCGTCCGAGGACGTGGCCAAAGGCCAGTCCGGGAGCGAAGGCGTCGGTGGTGCGCAGCACCGGCATGTGATGGCGCCGCATGTACCACGCCGCCATGAGGAACGCGCCAATCAGTCCGCCGGAAAATACGCCTCCCGCCTGCAGCGTGTTGAGGCTGAAAATCTCCCGCCAGTTGTTCGCGTAAGTGCTCCAGTCGTTGATGATGTAAAGAATCTTCGCCCCGATAATTCCGGCAAGGACAACGAGAATGCCAAAATTCCAGGCATCGTCGCCGTTGATGCCTTGCTTCTCCGAATTGCGCACGCTGATCCAGAGCCCGATCAGCACGCCCGAGGCGACCAGGACACCATAGGTGGGCAGGTAGAAACTGCCAATGTGAAAAAGTCTGGGGAACACGTTAGTTTAGATGCTCCAGAGTTTAGATGCTCCAGTAAAGGGTCAAGTTCATTTTATCGCTTCCACGATGAACGTTTCGCCAGCCGGCCCAGTCGCCCGGCGGAATGAAAGATTGACGAATCCAGCCCGATTCAGTGCGATCCGCATTCCTCGCTCCGTCTGAAACGATTCCGTCCTCCCCTTCAGGAATCCGACAGTCCTGCCGGTGCAGTGGAACAACAACCCGTTTGCCATGACGTATAGCCGAAAGAGCGTGGGGACTGGTTTCGGGAAGGCATGGTGGAGAAGTTCAGCGATCGTGAAACTTGGGAGATGCAGGCTTAGGGACAAACCGCCACCAGGAACGAGGACGCGGCGAATTTCCGCGAGCGTTTTCTGAATGTTCATGTAGGGGAGAGCAACGGTGGAAATTACGCGATCGAAACTCTCCTCCTCGAAGGGCAAGCATTCTCCGGTGCCTTGTTGGTAAGTCCGGTTTGGGAATCGCACCTTGGCGAGCGCCAGACGCTCCGCGTCGATGTCAAGCCCCGTAACCTGATCGGAAGCGGTGACACCCCACGAAGCTAAGTCCACCCCCGATCCGCAACCTAAGTCGAGGACCCGCATGACCCGCGCCCTCCAGACCCAACCACGATTTCTGTTTTGTGCGGGAAAGTGATTTTAGACACGGCTGCTAGCACACCGGAACGCAACCATTCGAGCCAGCCGTCCTGAGACTTGCGACCTGGCAGTTGAGACCTGCGGCACAAAAAAGCCGACCCACTGGGCCGTGTGGCGGGCCGAGAATGAACCCGTCTCAGACGGTGGGAACCCGCCGCGACCCATTAGGCTTTTCCGCATGGCGGAACATAGCACACCGGATCTTTTTGCGAGTCGAGTCCCCGTTCATTCTTCATTGGTTCAAAAATCGGTTGCCACCATCACCAACCTTGCAGGCCGGCTTCCACCTTGGATGCTAGGAAACGCGCGAATAGTTTCGCAAGAGGAAAATGCAAAATAGTTGGCAGGAAGCTTGCTGGCAGGCGTGCTCGTGTGGGGACGGGCGCCTCGCGAGCCTGCCCTGAGCGGAGCCGAAGGGTCCAAGCCGAGTGCAGACTCGGCAGCTCCCTACGGCCACTGGTCTCGGGATTTGCGATGGAAGATGAACAGCAGATTACGACCGAGGTTACGGCCGACTTCAGCCCGTCCGTCTGGTATCTTGCAAAACTTCGTCAAGCGCGCTTGCCAGTTTGCTGGCCCGCTGCCGTGCGTCCGGCGAAGGCTTCTCCACTTGCTGCTTCAGCAGATGATATTCATCTGCAATATTCAGCGCCGCCAGCACCGCCAGCCGCACCGAATCGACCGTTGCCGTCTGTTCCGATACTGCGCGCATCTTGCCGTCCACGTACTCGGCAAGCTTCAGAATGTAGTCCGCGTCCGAGCCCCGCAGGTTATAAACCTGGTCGAAGATTTCGACGCGCACACTGCCACTGACCGGCATTCGTGGCCGGGACGTCATTGGGCTGAACCGGTTTCGGTCAACGCATCTTTAGTCAGCACATCTGTCGGAGATTGGTTGCTCGCAGTGGCCATGTCACTCCTCGGCGGATTACTTCCAGCCAGACGACTGCCGGACGCATCTTTGCCGCCGCCTTCTAGTTTGCCGCCACCGTCAGCTTGCTGCTTTCTCATGCTCATGCGTCAGGCTGTCCATCTGGCTCAACATTTTCTCGACCCGGCCTCGAATGTCCTCGCGATCCTTGCGCAGTTGCACCAACTCGCGGCGCATGGCATCGTTCTGTTCCTCGCGTTCTTCGAGTTGCTCCCGCAGTCGCTTCACATCGCGCTCGGCGGTAGCCCGGGCTTCTTTGGCGGCCTTGTACAACTCAATGGTGCGATAAACTTTCTCTTCCAGCGCCTGAAAATCTTCAGCCGGAACCTGCGCAGATACCTCTTCCTCGGTTTTCACGGACATGGACCCACCACTCGCTTTCGGGAAATTTTCAGCGTTGAGCCGAAGTATAACGCAGTTGGCTGTGGATTTTAGGTGCTTTTGCGGGAACTCTTACCGATTCGGGTTACCGCGACCGCAGCTTTTCCAGTCGTCGCGCCGCTTCATCCAGTGTCTCAGGCTTTTTGCAGAAGGCGAAACGTACCTGTTGGGATCCGTCTTTCGGATGTTTGTAGAAACTCGACCCCGGCACGCACGCGATGCCGATGTCCTTCACCAGGTGAGCCGCGAACTGCACGTCGTTCGCGAACCCGAAAGCGCTGATGTCGGTCATCACGTAATACGCGCCCCGCGGAGGGTAACACCGGAACCCAGCTTTCTCCAGCGCCGGGATCAGATGATCGCGCCGCGTGCGGTACCGTTCGGCCAGTTCGCGGTAGTAGCTCGGAGGCAGGCTTAACGCCACCGCTCCAGCTTCCTGCAAAGGAGCGGGCGCTCCCACGGTCAAGAAGTCATGCACCTTGCGGATCGCGTTCGTGATCGCGGGAGGCGCAACCGCCCAGCCGACGCGCCATCCCGTGACGCTGTAGCTTTTGGAGAGCCCGTTGATCGTAATCGTGCGTTCGCGCATGCCGTCGAGCCGAGCGATCGAAATATGCTCCGATCCATCGTAGAGAATGTGCTCGTAGATTTCGTCGGTGATGGCGAGCACGTTGTATTCAACACACAAGTCGCGAATCAGTTCCAGTTCTTTCCGGCTGAACACCTTGCCGGTAGGGTTGTTTGGCGTGTTAAGGATGATCGCCTTGGTTTTAGACTGATGGGCCTGATGTTGCGCCGTCTTGTGCTGAAAAGCATCGCGCAATTCCTGTTCGTCGAACGTCCACTCGCCCCCCCTCGCCGCCCCTCGCCTTTCGACGCCTGCGGTGGACGCAAACTGACGAAGCGCGGCTTGGCTCCGCTCAGAATCGCGTCCGGCCCATAGTTCTCGTAGAAGGGCTCGAAGACCACGACCTCGTCGCCCTTGTTGCACACCGCCAGCAGGGTTGCGATCATCGCTTCAGTCGAGCCGCAGCACACCACAATTTCTTTTTCCGGATCGACCTCGATCCCCTGCCACTCCTGCATCTGCCGGGCAATCGCAACCCGCAGACTCTTCGCTCCCCAAGTAATGGCGTACTGATTCACGTCGGCGGCGATCGCATCCTGCGCGGCGCGCTTGACTTCGGCGGGCGCGGGAAAATCCGGAAACCCCTGCGCCAGATTGACGGCGTCATACTGCATAGCCTGCCGAGTCATCTCGCGAATCACGGACTCGGTAAAATGCTCAACCTTGTCAGAGAGAAAGATGCTTGGGATGCGCCGAAACCTGGGTCATGGAAAGTAAGGCTAGCACAAGAGATGCTCATACAGGGACGTACACGCTGGGTTCGGCGCTGGATGTTTTGCGAAAGTAGGTGCCTCGGCCTAAACTCCTTTGCATGAAGCAGCAATTGGCGTTGCCGACGTTATTTGTGGTGACTATATGCGTATTTGCCGCCGTGGAACATGTTTCGGCTCAATCTGCTCAAAGCCCCGCCGCACCGCAAAGGGGGGTAGTGCTAACTAAGTTGTCCGATCCAGCGTACCCTCCATTGGCGCGACAAGCACGTATTACGGGGGACGTCGATTTGACGCTCGCTATCCGCGGGATGGAAGTGTCGAATCAGCGGTAGTCGTCAGCGGTCACCCAATGTTGAAGCAGGCCGCACTAGACAGTGCTCAACGGTCGCAGTTTGACTGCAAGGGCTGTAGCGAGGCTATTACCTCATATGCGCTGAAATATAAATTCCAAATTACTTCTCGCGGATATCCGAAGGACTGCGACTATACTGGGAAGCAACCTCCTGCTGAGGTGGATCTTTCACGCGGTCAGGTTACGGTTTCCGCTTGGGCGATGGAAATTTGCGATCCAGCAAGCCGAATCGTCAAAATCCGTTCCGCGAAATGCCTCTACTTGTGGAGATGTGGCACCCGCGACGAGGATTAGATCCTACGCCCTCTGCACGCCGCCCAGTCCTTCCAGCGCCTTCGCAATCTGTCCCGACCACTGCGCTACCTCGTCATCGCGCAGCGTGCGCTCGCTTGACTGGAGCTTGGCCCGCATCAGAATCGAGTACTTGCCCGCGCCAACTTTTTCGCCGCGGAAAATTTCCACCGGGACGAAACTGCGCAGCTCGGCGATGCCCAATCCGATGACGCTCTGGTGGATTTTCTCGAACTCCACGCCGTCATCAAACACAAAGGAGAAGTCGCGCTCGACGGCAGGGAAGCGCGGCAGCGCTTCATAACGCACCTGGCGCAGATCGTGCTGGTAGAGCTGGTCGAGATAGATTTCGGCGACAAAAACATCCTGCCGCAGTTTGCGGGCCGCAGCCACATCCGGATGAATCTGGCCAAACTGCGCGACGGTAGCGCCATCCAGCACGGCGCGGGCCGAGCGTCCGGGATGATAGTAGTCAGCCGTCTGCGCATCGTAGTAGAGCGTCCAATGGCTGAAGGGAGCGAGCAGCCTTTCGATGTCGCCCTTCAGGTCGAAGAACGAGAACGGACGCGCCGCCGCCCCCGGAGCCAGTCCGCGCACCACCTCCGCATCCACGTTGCCCGTCGCGCCGATCGAGATGCGCTTCAGCTCTCGGCATCGCCTTCGTCGCCCGACGCCTCAAATACATTTCCAGCTTCGAACAGGCGAACATTGTCGCTGCCGCGATTCAGGTTGTAAGCCAGCATGTTCAGCATGCTCGGAACCATCGACGTGCGCATCACCGAAGCCTCATCGCTCAGCGGGTTCGCGAGGTCGAGCTCGGCGGCGGTCGAAAAGCGCCGGGCATCTTCTTTCGAAATGAAAGTCAGCGAAATCGCTTCGTTGTAACCGAGCGCCAAGAGCGACGAGCGCAGCCGCGCATCTTTGTGCGCATCGGGCAGATCGCGAACCTCGCCGCTATAGGCGGGAAGCGTGTTCGGGAAACTTGTCGTAGCCGTGCAGGCGCGCCAGTTCTTCGATGATGTCGATCTCGCGCTCGATATCAAGCCGCCAGCTCGGGATGTGGACCAGGTAAGTATCTTCGCCGCCCGGAAGCATCGTGAATCCGAGACGAGTAAGGATGCGGCTGATTTCCAGCGTGCTGAGTTTTTCGCCGAGAATGCGCTGCACTTCGCGCAGGTCGAGCTCCACCGGAGCCAGGTCAAGCTGGCGCGCGATCACGTCGATCACGTCGCCGATGAGCGTGCCGCCGCCGGAATTGAGAATAAGTTCGGCGACCCGATTGGTCGAAACGACGGTCGATTCGAAATCGGCCCCGCGCTCAAATCGGTGCGAGGCGTCGGTGTGCAGACCGTGCCGCTTCGACATGCGGCGCACCGTGACCGGGTCCCACCACGCGGATTCGATCAGGATGTTCTTCGTGCGCTCGGTGATCATGGTGTCGAAGCCGCCCATCACGCCGGCGAGGCCCACGGGCTTTTTCGCGTCGGCAACGACCAGGTCATCGGTCGAGAGCTTGCGCTCCACGCCATCCAGGGTCTTCAGCGTTTCGCCGGCCTGGGCCTTGCGAATAATCAGTCGCCGCCCTTCGAGCAGATCGAGATCGAACACGTGCGTCGGCTTGCCACTCTCCCACAAAACGTAGTTGGTAGCGTCGACCGCGTTGCTGATGGGACGCTGATCGAGCAATTGCAGACGGCCTGCAATGTGCGGGGGCGAGGGCTTGATAGTAGCGCCGCGAATTTCGCGCGCCGTGAAGCGCGGACACAGCTCCGGCTCCTGAATGTCGATGGTGACCTCGGACTTGCCCTGCGACGGCGGCAGCTTCGGCTCAATCGGCCTCAGCGGCAGATCGTAGAGCGCCGAGGCCTCGCGCGCCACGCCATAATGATTCATGGCATCGGGACGGTTGGTCGTGATCTCCATCTCGAAGACGGTGCTGTCGCCTTCGCCGGAGATACCTTCAACCGCAACGCCCGCGAGAGTAAGTTCGTCCGCAAGCCGAGTGTAGTCGACCGGGAGGTCAACGAAGTCGCGCAGCCAATGAGGAGAAATTTTCATGAGAGAAGCTCTAGTTCTGAGCCCTTAGCTTTACCTGCTTGTCATCCTGAGCGAAGCGAAGGACCTGCTGTTCGATCGTGTGCCGGAAGCAGGTCCTTCGCTTCGCTCAGGATGACACAATTAAGAATTTCGTCTGAACAAGCTGTTGCGAGCAGCGAACGACCAACGACTAACGACCGTCTACCCAAACTGCTCCAGAAACCGCACATCGCCCTGAAAGAACAGCTGAATATCATCCACGCCGTACTTCAGAATCGCAATCCGCTCCACGCCCATGCCGAAGGCGAATCCCGAAACTTTTGTCGCATCGTAATCCACGAAGCCGTACACATTGGGATCGACCATGCCGCAGCCCAGCAGTTCGATCCATCCGCTGGCCTTGCAGTTGCGGCAGGGAGCGCCGTCGCGCACGCCCTTGCCATCGCAGAAAATGCAACTGATCTGCACGTCGGCGCTGGGCTCGGTAAACGGAAAGAACGACGGATAGAAGCGCGTCTTCACGCTCGATCCGAACATCGCTTTCATGGCGTGGTCGAGCGTGCCCTTCAGATCGCAGAACGTGATGTTGGTGTCGACCGCCAGACCTTCGATCTGATGAAAGATGGGCGAGTGCGTCGCGTCGAGCGCGTCGTTGCGATGAACTTTTCCCGGACACACCACGCGCACCGGCGGCTTCATCTTCTGCATGGTGCGAATCTGCACCGGCGAAGTGTGCGTGCGCAGCAGCAGGCGGTCGCGCAGCGGCTTCGATTCCTGCCCGGCGATGAACAGCGTGTCCTGCGTATCGCGCGCGGGATGGTTCGGCGGAAAGTTCAGCGCCTCGAAGTTGTAAAAGTCGGTTTCAATCTCCGGGCCTTCCTCGACCGAGTAGCCCAGATTGCGGAAGACGCCAATCATCTCGTTCATCGTCTTGATGACGGGATGCTCCGCGCCGATGGGACGGCGAATGCCGGGGAGGGTGATGTCGAGACGCTCGGCGGCGAGTTTGCCCGAGGAAACCCCGCTCTGAATGCGGGCGAGCGTCGCATCCACCGCCTGCTCGACTTTGGTCTTGAGTTCGTTGACGCGCTGTCCGACGTCGCGCTTATTCGGCCCGGGCGCGGCCTTCAGCCACAGATCGTTGAGTTGGGTGAGGATGCCGTTCTTGCGCGCCATCCAGCGATCGCGAAATACTTTCCACTCATTCTCGGAACCGACCGCCGCCGACTCCTGATCGAGCGCAGACAAAAGTTCGCGCACGGCGCCGTCGAGCGCCGCGGTCGAGAAGTCGGTTAATTTTGGGACGGTGTAGGGCATGCTTCTCAAAAAACTCTTAAGGAAATTGTCATCCCGAGCGAAGCGAGGGACCCCTACTCGTCCGAGAATGTGTCGCTGCGAGTAGAGGTCCTTCGCTTCGCTCAGGATGACACGACTAAATTAAGACTGAAAGCTGACGACTGAAAGCTGAGAGCTGACAGCTGACAGCTACGCTGTTGCTGCCGCTGCGTTCGCCTTCTTCGCCTGCTCCGCCAGACTGCCAAATCCCGCCGGATCGTTCACCGCCAAATCCGCCAGGATTTTGCGGTCCAGTTCCACGCCGGCTTTCTTCAGTCCGCTGATGAACTGGTTGTAGTTCAGTCCGTTCAGGCGGGCAGCGGCGCCGATGCGCACGATCCAGATCGACCGGTACTGGCGCTTCTTCTGCTTGCGGCCGGAGTAGGCAAACTTCAGCGCCCGATCGACCGCTTCTTTCGCCGAGCGGTAAAGTTTGGATTTAGTTAGGAAATATCCACTGGCGCGTTCAAGAATCTTTTTGCGCTTGGCGCGGCGTTTGGTTCCGCGTTTTACACGAGGCATTGCTGTTCTCCTTTTTCATTTCGTCTGGCGGCTGGAGGTAAGGAGGCTTCTACCCGTACGGGATTTCTGAAGCCCGAGCCTCTTCACGCGCCGCTGCGGTGCTGTTTCGCTCCGCAGACTGGTTAAGGACGGGCGAGAACGCCCGTCGCTCCATAATCTCTAATACCGGTCACTAATATTACATGTACGGGATCATTCGTGCCGCTTTCTTGTAATCTCCGTCACTCACCAAAGTGGGCTGGCCCAGATGTTTCTTGCGCTTCTTCGCCTTGGATGACAGGATGTGACGCAACCCCGCCTTGTGACGCAGGATCTTCCCGTCCCGGTTTTCTTGAAGCGCTTGGCAGCGCCTTTGTGTGTTTTTAGTTTAGGCATAAGATAGCTCTCAGCTCTCAGTTGTCAGTTCTCAGTTACAGTCAGCGTCTAAGCGCAGTATCTCATCAGCTCGCAGCGATCGCACCAAGAGATTTTACTGATGGCTGATAGCTGAGAGCTGACAGCTGCTCTTTACGCTGTCTGCGCTCCGCCTTGCGGCGCCGGAGGGGCGCAGGCTTCGGACGAGCCGGCGGCTTTTCTTTTGCTCCGCCTTCCTTCTTACTCGGCGCCAGAATCAGGTGCAGCGTATTGCCTTCCTGCCGTGGACGGAACTCCACCAAACCTTTCTGCTCAACGTCCTTGATCAGACGTTCCAGAATCTGCCGGCCCAGGCTTTGCCGCGTCATTTCGCGTCCCCGGAAGAAGATGGTCGCTTTTACCTTGTCGCCTTCGTCGAGGAAGCGCAGCACGTGATTCTTTTTGGTTTCGTAATCGTGATCGTCCACGTTGATACGAAACTTCACTTCTTTGACCGTAATGGTCTTCTGCTTTTTCTTGGCTTCGCGCTCGCGCTTTTCGTTCTGGTACAGAAATTTCCCGTAGTCCATGATGCGGCAAACCGGAGGTTGCGCGGTCGGGGAAATTTCCACCAGATCCAGGTTTCTTTCGCGGGCCATCTTCAGCGCCTCGAAGGGAGGCATCACGCCAATCTGTTCCCCTTCGTCACCGATCACGCGAACTTCGCGCGCCCGGATACGCTCATTCATGCGGATAAAACGCTTGTCGATACCGTCCTCCGTCTGCTGATCTGACAGGAAAGATGCTCAAAAAGTATAGCATGCGGCTGGTGAGCGCTGTATTCGAGAGCGCGATTCGAGCGCGCCGAAGTTGCGCCATCGCTAAAGCCGAGCGCACCAGAACGATGATAGCCACCGGAATTTCTGCGCAGCCGTCCGCGCCGTTACGCCACCGCCACTTTCGCCGTCCGCAACTGCCGATACAGCCGCAGATAGTCGTCCACCATCCGTCGCGCCGTGAAGCGTTCGCGCGCCCGGTTGTAGGCTCGCGTCCCGTAGAGGCGTACGAGTTCGCTGTCTTCGTCCAGTTGGCCGAGCACTTCGCTGAGGCTCTCGGCGTTATTGCGCTCGAAGTACAGAGCCGCGTCGCCCCACAGTTCGCGATACACTTCGGTGTCATTGGCCACCAGCGCGCAGCGCGAGAACGCCGCCTCGATCGACGCCATTCCCGTAGGCTCGTAGCACGAAGTCGCGGCAAAAATTGTCGACTTGCTGTAGAGCGAGCGCAGTTGCGATTCGGTCTGCGCTCCCTTCACCGAAATCTCGTGCTCGCCGGTGGAGACGCGCACGTCGGCGCGGATCGGCACCGTGGGCGTGGGTATCGGATTATCCGCCCCCACAATGCACACCGGCTGGCCGTGCTTATGCTGGGTCAGCAAGGCCACCTGCTTTCCCGTATCCCACAGGCGCCCGATCGCCAGCACCGACTCTTCCTTAGTCACAAACGGATTGAAGTAGATCGGATTGCGTCCGGCCGGAATGATGTATCCATCGAAATCGTCGCCGTAGGCAAGGCGCAGCATCTCTCCCATCCAGCGCGAAGTAGTGACCACGGCCTCGGCCCGCTTCAAGCTGGCGGCATATCGTCGTGCGATACCACTTCAGCCATGCCGAAGGGGCGGGTAAGTGTCCATGGATGCTCAACCACCACGTGATGACATCGCCGTGCGCCACCACCAGTCGCGGAGTCGCCACCGGCAGCGCCCCAAAACTAAGCTGATTCAAATGCAGAAAATCGGGACGAGTGTCGCGAACGATCGCGCACAAATAATCCTGGGCCGCGTGGAAGTCCTGCTCCCCTTCCTGCATCCAGTCGAGACGAAACGCGGTGGGATGGTATTCAAGCCCATGCAGCCCATCCATCCAAGCGGTCTGATGGGGAAGCGGAATTTCTCCAAAGCTGACGAGCGTAACCTGCGCCCCGTGGGTCACCAGACCCGAAACCAGTTCGCGCGAGTATGTCCAAACTCCGCTGAACGTGTCGGCCGTAACCAGTACGCGCACAGAACCCTCGGGGGATCGAGGGCTGGGAATACCCTCGGGCCTATTGCCTTCCAGTTTAGGGGAGAGGGCCGTGCCGAGGGAAGAGTTTTCTTGGGCATTCCGCAACCCCGAGCCGCCCGCCACCCGGCTCGACAGTTTGCTGAAAAACTCAAGTTTCTATTCAGGGCATCGCTTTAGCGATGCCGTAGACTCATTGAATTGAGACCCCCTTTAGGGGCTTTGTACGAAAACCGAGGTTTTGATCAAACAGTCTAGCTGGGCTGAACAGGCCAAGAATTCAAGCGGTTGAGATAGCCATTGCACCCGGCAACCCTATCCATTTTGTCATCCTGAGCGGAGCAGGGACTCCACGAAGTGAAGTCCCCGCGGAGTCGAAGAGCCTGCCCTGAGCGAAGCCGAAGGGACCCCTACCCTCTTCCGTGCCACGCCCGGGCGACGGACGCCGCAACCGTCCAAACTCTCCCACCTCGACCCAACCATAGGCCGCCATAACTATTAGGCTGTCATCCTGAGCGAAGCGAAGGACCTACGCATGTGCGCGCTCAAGCGCCCAGGTCTTCAGCCGTCGAGCCCAACCGCGCCGCGCCATCGCTTCACCGTAGAGAAATCTCTCCGCGTGATTGTGGAAGTTTTGGTGTTGATTGCCCCCGGGGTGTAGAATTGCGCTGCCTTCCCCAGAAAGGCAGCCCCAACCTATGCAAGTTGTCTCCTTCATGAATATGAAGGGCGGCGTGGGGAAAACGACGCTTGCCGTGAACGTCGCCTACTGCCTAGCCTACACCCACAAGAAAAAGGTGCTCGTCGTTGACAGTGATCCGCAGTTTAATGCTACTCAGTACCTTCTCGAAAGCGATGTTTATCTCAGGCATATGCAGAACGAAAAGAAGGGAACGCTGAGAGACATTTTTGTGCCGAAGCGCCCCGGGCCGATTAGCACAGTCGTCGGCAAGAGCAAAAAGGTCAACAAGACAAAAATGGCTCTTTCGGCCTGCACGTGCGCCATCTGGAACGGAGGGCAGGCTCACGGCCAACTGGATTTGATCCCATCCTCACTGCAATTGATGGATATTGATACCTCCAAGCGCGGAACCGAAATTAAACTCGCAGCGTATCTGCGGAAAAGAGCGGTCGGCTACGATTACGTTATTATTGACTGCCCTCCCACGATTTCAATTTTTACGCAAGCGGCTATATTGGCGAGTAACCGGTATGTAGTCCCGGTAAAGCCAGATTCGCTGTCTGTTCTGGGATTACCCCTGCTTGAAACGTGGCTCGACGAATACACGGATGACCACGGAATGACCGTTGACCAGGTGGGCCTTGTTTTCACAATGGTCACAGGCAACACGCCTAGAGCGATGAAGGAAGTCATGAAAGAGCTTAGAGAGGAGCGAAAGGACAAGGTTTTCACGGCTCATTTGAGCGAATCCACTGTCGTTGCGCGTTCAGTCGATGCTCATATGCCTGTGTTCCTGTATAAACCTCACGCCAAAACAGCAGATGAGATTTTGGCGGTTACACAGGAATTCGTTGCCCGTACCCCCTAAGGGGAATTCGACAGTGGTCCAAGACCAAAAACATCGCAGCTTGCTTCTCTTTATCAGAAAAATCGTCGAGGTTCCGCTCGGATACTCTAAGGACGATCTTTTGATTTTCCGTAGCGTTGCGTCCCGGGAGTATCCCTCCCTCGTCCCGCTCATTGATGAGTACATACAGCTAGCGGAGAAAGCCGATACAAGCGTTGTCCCCGCTAGGGCCCCAATTCCAAGGGCCGTCCGAAAAGAGCGCGCACAAGCCCCGAGCAGATGCACTTGTTTGACCTCCTTCGGGATAAGAAGCTTTTTCCCTCAAACTCTGATCTCTCGGGATTTGCGGCCCGGATCATACCGAGCATGACCACGCTTACTCGTTGGGAGAAAATGTCCAGGGGTGAGATCGTAGCCAAAATTATCGAGTACGTGGAAACACGCGACCCGAGAGCAAGGCAGGCGCTGGAAGCCTCGATGCGGGATGCGTTGGCCTCTGGTCCTGACAAACCGTCCGACAGAAGAAGCTTTTTCTCAAAGTGGGAACAGATAATCAAGGGGACGCACTTCTAGCGGAATGGCGAGGCGACCCATCCCCTCGGTTGCTGCTGATTTCGGTTCCGTAATTTCGTTCCTGACAGATCGGGGAACTATCCCCGCTACTGCGCCAGCAAAGCTCCTAGAAAACGCTAAGCGCATCCACCGCGCAACTTTCAGCCTAATCTCCTGGCGGTTTCGTCTAAAGCACATTCCTCAATATGGCAAGGTTTTTATTGAGGAGATTGCGTCTGACGCCCTCCAAATACTGCCTCAAGTGCTAATGGGCTACGGCAAGACCGCGAAGCTATTGACCGGGGAATAATTGAGAACACCCTGAGGCACCTGTATTTTTCCGATCATCCCATTGAGTTTGAAAGGATGAATCGGGAACCGAAATGGTACGTGAGGCTAGAGGACTTGTTCGATTATGCCAAGATTCATCCAGCTTTTCTGCGTACCGAATCGAGGTTCGACGCGATAAACCGCCTCGCTTCGCTCCACAGTGATCTATCGGCGGGGGTCCACGGGCGTCAGGTGCAAGACTTGAGATGCGACTGGCACTGAAGAAGATCGCCTATTCCCAAGCGGAAGCAGCAAAACAGACGCAGCTGATAGAGAGATGCGCCCAGAGTGCTAATTTCGTTCTCGCTGTCTTTCATCAAGAACGCTTGGCCCATTTTCAGTCGGAGGACCGCCGTATCATCCTTCAGACCATACCTCCCCGGGGCAGACAGGTATGGACTCATCTGTAGGGATTTCAAGAGGTTACGAGAAATGGACCGAACCGGGGACGGGGATAAGGCGCGTGGCCCAGACTCCGAATCCATCCTGACCTCTTTCATCACACCCAACCTGTGAGAGCCGAGTGCCCCACTCAGCGCGTTCTTTGCGAGGCGTGGGATGCAGAGCTATCCCCACTTCCGCAATCTCACGCCTAACCTTTTTCATCACAAACCATCTGTGTGCACCATCACAGACTCCCAACCCGCCGTGCGCGATAATGACGATCTGATCTGGAGCAGCCAGACGTGCGCCCGTCTCCCAAGATGGACCTCGAAGCTGCTCCAGCCCCGTTTTGTAGTTATCCTCTGATAACTATTCTTGGGGCAAAGAGCGGCCGTCAGAAAGTCGCCGAAACTATGAATGTTAATAGAATTAGGCGAAGAATCGAGCTAACTCCTTATTCCGGAATATTTTGAAAATAAGTCCTTCCGGCTCTAGATTTTGGCGGCTCGACACCCCCTAACCCTATGATTCCAGGAGATCGGGGGGAGGGGGGTAGTAGTAAACACGGGTTAATAACTCAAGAGTCAACAGACAAGAAATAATGGAACCAATGGCGGTGTCGGAAGAATGGGGAGAATTCCCTGACGCGTCCTTGCCGAGCGAGAAGGGTGTAAGGGATCCTTCGACTCCGCAGAGCCTTCACTTCGTGAAGTCCCTGCTCCGCTCAGGATGACAAACTGGTAAGGGTGTCCAAGTAGCCTCGCTTCGCCCGAAAGTATATCTCGAAGGACTCTACGGTAATTTGAATCCTATCTTGCCGATCTCCCCGGGCGGGGGAGCGGTTCTTTGGGCGACGAGGAGGAGCACATGTTCACGCGGGAGATAGACGGTCTGCTCAACCGTCTTGTTGTGCGTCTTGTCGTGCGTCTTGTTGTGCAGCGGGGTCAGCACGAGCACGTAGCAGTTAGCAACCGAATCAAAATCACAATTGTCCGTCCAAAAATATGCCGGCAGGGTGCGGTCTTCGGACGCACCCGCTTGGAAAAAATCGCTCAGTACGCCCGTTTCCCAGTATCCGGGTTGAAGAAACACGCACGCATATTCATGGTTGCCTTTGGTTATCTTCATGCGCCGGAGCCTCGAGCGTAAACCCATTATACTTTTCTGCAGCGCGCCCCGGCCTTCGGTCGAGAGTAAATATCTCGAGCGACTTCTCGTAAGAAAACCGGTATTTGCCCGCGTATTTGCCCGATCGCTGTCGCTTTACGTCCCGCTTCACCCATTCCGCTCCAACTGGTTGATTTCAAGCAGGATGGCTGAAATCAGCCACTCGTCTTGCCGCAACTTTTCTCTGCCATCCGAGTTCAAGGGAGTAGGCGCTTCAGAAGAAACAGAAAGCTGAAGGACCTCAAGCTCAGGCGAATCGCAACAGTCGCAACCGCGAATCGCCAAGCGGAACGAAAGGGAGGTTCACCATGAAATACCTGAGATATGTTGCACTGCTTGCTTTACTGGCCATGCCGCTCGCGTATTCGCAGGCTGCGGTCGTTGTCGGAGCGAGAGTCGGAGTGGGCGTTGGAGTTGGAGTCGGCGTGGCTGGCCCGCCCGTCTGCGCTTACGGCTATTACCCGGACTATCCGTATGCTTGCGCGCCCTACGGCTACTATGGTCCGAGCTGGTTCTCTGGCGGGGTCTTTATCGGCGCAGGCCCCTGGTACCACGGCTGGGGACATCCGTATTATGGACGCCCCTACGCCCGCGGCTTTTCGGATCGTGGTCGCAGTTCGGCGCGGCTTTGAAGGACGCGGCCCGGTAGCAGTCAACCGCGGAGGGTTCCGCGGCCGACGCTGATAACTGATCGGGTCATCTAACCATCGGGCCATCTGGCCATCGAAGTTCAAAGGCTTTTGACTTTAAGTGACCCGATGCCGATCCCGAGGACCGATCAAATCAATAGGAACGGCTGGCATGATAAATCTGCCAGCCGTTTTTTCTTTTCCAATTCATCGCGGGGTTGGATGACAGCGCGCGGCTATGAATGAAAGACCCCTTCATCGGCGTCGGCTGGGACCATTGGCGTGCGCAGCTAGACGCGTGCCAGCGGTTCGGGCTGTCCGGTTGCACCTGCGCTCTCCAATTGCTGGCGGAGTTTTTTCACCAGTTCGTGAATCGACTGCAGCTTTTCGGCCGCCGCGGGGCGCAGGTCTGGGGTTCCCAGGGCCAGTTCGCTGGAGAGCAGCAGGGCCGTGATCGGTGCCATTCAGTTCACTGTGGAGCTTGGCGAGCGCCGCTTGGCGGGCCCTCGCTTCCTCGCGTTGGCGGCGCTGCACGGCCGCCCGGACCTCCCGCACCAGGCGCTCCATTCCAGTGATCGCCAGATTGACCTGCACCAGGATGGCGGTGCCCAGGTGCTCGAGCGTGGTCTGGGTTTCATGGGGCTCGCTTTCGAGCAGATATTGATCGACCACCACCGCCCGGTAGTCTTCCGCCCGCAAAAGCGCGGCTGCCCGGGGCAGACTTTCCGCCACCACGACCCCCTCGCCAGTAGCCTCATGGACCGCCTTGGCGCATTCCGATGCGCGCTCGCTCGTCGTCACCAGAAGGATCATGGTGAACCCTTACGCAACTTCCGGGCCAATCGTTTTTGGCCTGAAAATAAATGAGTTATGCGTTCCGGCGGCCGCTCGGGCTCCCGTTCTGGCACGAGCGCTTGGCCCGACCGCTCAGTTTTGGGACTGGGGAACTTGGCAATTTGTAATTTGTAATTTTGATCTCAGGGAGCGGCGCGATTTTCTAATTACCAATCACCAATCACAAATTCAGTTGCGACTCGTACTCTTTCAACTTCCGGTACAAGGTCGTCTTGCCGATTTTGAGCAGTCGCGCCGCCAGCATCTTGTCTCCGTTCACCTGCGTGAGCGCGCTCGAGAATGGTCTGTTTCTCCAGTTCCGCCATGGGCACGATGCCATTGTTCGGCTGGCTCATCGCCAGCAAGTCGATGGGCGCGCTGTAAATCTGAGTGGGAAGATCGCGTATCTGAATCTCGTGGGCGCTGCTGAGGGCGCACGCGCGCTCCAGCGAGTTCTCGAGTTCCCTCACGTTTCCCGGCCAGTCGTAATTCATCAGCGCCTTGAGGGACTCGTCCGAAATGGTCTTTTCCATTCCCGCGTCGCGCCCGATGCGCTCCAGAAAATGCGCCACCAGCAGCGGGATGTCCTGCCTGCGCTCGCGCAACGGGGGGATGCGCAGGGTCAGCACGTTCAGCCGGAAAAAGAGATCGCGGCGGAACGTGCCCTCGGTCACGGCCCGTTCCAGGTCGCGATTGGTCGCGGCCAGAATCCGCACGTTGATGGGAACGCGCTTCACGCTTCCCACCGGACGAATTTCCTTCTCCTGAATCGCCCGCAACAGCTTGGCCTGCAAGTCGACCGGCAATTCGCCAATCTCGTCCAGAAATACCGTGCCCCCTTCGGCGATCGCCAGCAGTCCGTCCTTGGGATTCGTGGCGCCCGTGAAGGCGCCGCGCACGTGGCCGAACAGTTCGCTTTCGATCAGCGTCGGCACGAGCGACCCGCAATCGACCGGAATGAACGGCTTGTTGCGGAACATGCCGGCGAAGTGAATCGACTTCGCGACCAACTCCTTGCCCGTGCCGCTTTCGCCCAGAATCAGCACCGGATGCGAGCTTTGTCCGGCTTTGGCGATGATGCGGTAGAGCTTCTCCATCTCCGGCGCGCGCCCGATGATGTTGCCGAAACCCTGCCGCGACTTGATGGTCTCCCGCAGGGCGCGGTTCTCCGTCTTCAGGCGCAGATGGGTCGCCACCCGCTCCAGCAGCAGACGCAGTTCTTCCATGCTGAACGGCTTCGTGACGTAGTCGTACGCGCCATCTTTCATGGCCTGCACCGCCGACTGCACCGTGCCATAGCCGGTTACGACGATCACCAGCGCCTCCGCGCGATGCTTCTTGATGGCATGCAGCGCTTCCAGGCCGCCCGCGCCCGGCAGCCGCAAGTCCAGCAGCACGGCGTCGGGGCTGGAGGTGTCGAGCGATCGGTAGGCCTGTTCGGCAGACTCCGCCACCTGCGCGTTGAAGCCGAGCGACTGCGCCACTTCGCGGCAGGCCTCGCGGATGGTGCGGTCATCGTCCACGATCAGAAGGTTCAAGAAAGTCGCTCCCTCGATTTGCGGTGGGATGGCTGGGGCTAAGGACGGCGGCGTTCGATGCGTTGAACATGGCGTATCTCCTTGGCGATTCAGAATTGTACGACTCTCAACTTCACGATTAGCTTGCAGCTGCCTTCAGAGATGCCTTTCGGCATCGGAAGGCACGTCCCTCAGGGGCCAAAGCCCGCATTCTTCCAGGCCCTGAACGGCACCCCTGAATCCGTGCCCTACCCAAAAACCGATTTATGAAACCAGCTCAGCTTGCCGCGTCTCTACGGGAAAGCGGACGCCGGAAAGAACACTTCGATCGAGGCGCCTTGTCCCGGTTTGCTCTCGACCTCGATCATCCCGCCCACTTCATTGACGATGCGCTGCACCGTCGCCAGACCCAGGCCCGTGCCCTTTCCCGGTTTCTTGGTGGTGAAGAAAGGCTCGAACAGCCGCGCGCGCGTCTCCGCGTCCATCCCGCAGCCGTTGTCTTTCACGGTGAGCGAGACGGCGCGCCGGGCAATCACGGGCTCAGCGTTACTGGACGCTTCCCCGGGAAATTCCGCGGCCCGCGTGATCAACCAGATCTTTCCGCCCTGCGGCATGGCATCGCGCGCGTTCAGCACCAGGTTCATCAGGATCTGCCGCAACTGCACCGGATCGGCGAGCACAAGCAGGGCGCCGGAGTCGAGCGCCGGGTCGAGCGCCGAGTCGAGTGCTACGACCAGTTCAATCTGCTCGCCGATCAGTCGCCGCAACAGATTTTCCGTGGAAGCCACAATTCCGTTGATCGGGATCGGGCGTGGCTGCGCCGCTTGCTTGCCCGCGATCGCCAAGAGTTGCTGCGTCAACGCCGCCCCTTGCTGGCCTGCCATGCGGACTTCTTCAACGTGCTGGCGCAGCCCGCCCCGCTCCAATTCATGGGTCTCAAATTCATGGGCCTGAAGTCCGTGGGTCTCAAGTCCATAGGTGTCAAGTCCGCCGCTCTCCAATCCAGCGCTCAACAGGTCGCAGTACAGCAGAATGCCGGTCAGCAAGTTATTGAAGTCGTGCGCGATTCCTCCCGCCAGCCTTCCGATAACTTCCATCTTCTCGACTTCGCGCAGATGTTCTTCCAGACGCTTGTGTTCGGTTGCGTCTGCCAGCATCGCGATCAGGAAGGCGGGCTGCTGTCGCGCGTCACGTGCCAGCGACAATGTCAGATGTCCGCAGAGTTCGGAGCCGTCTTTGCGCCGGCAGCGCTTGTCCATTTCGAACCGGTCGCGCTCACCTCGCACCAGCTCGCCCAGCAATCGTTCGTGCGGAGAGATTGCCGGGATCGCGCGGGCGACGACGTTCGCGGCCAATTTCGAAACGACGTTCCGGATAGAGTTCGCCCACATGCGTGCCCCGCAGTTCCTGTTGGCTGTAGCCGAGCATTCGGCTGAGCGCGGGGTTCGCTTCCAGAATCCGGCCATCCAGCCGGCAAATCCCGATTCCAATCGCCGCCCCTTCAAACATCGCCTGGAAGCGCAGATCGCCTCCGTAATCGTGCACCGCCGGAAATTGACGAATGACATTCATGCCGATACCGCTCCTCTGCATTTTCAGGTCTCGGGTCGCCGGTCCAGGTCTCAGGAAAGCAAAATCCTGAGACGCTGCGACTCGGCTCCGATTCCAAACTGGGAAAACGCAAGCCCAATTTTTCCGCTAATGGACCGCGCTGCACCTGATTAGGGAAAGAGTAGTGCGAAACCCATGGCCGCTAAAGTGCGGGCCATCACATTCAATTTGTGATGAATCCGGCGATGATGGGGACGGAATAGAGGGGATAGAGGTCGGAATGGAGACGGTGGCGGGGGCCGGAATGCCGATATGGGCGAGCACAGCCGCCCCAATTCGGAACCTCTAGCGGCCTCGCAATCACGATCAGGCGGTTTACAGTGGTGGCGTTCCGCCCAGGGCCGTGATGAGCCCATCCAGCGCGTCCACGGTGACGTCCGGCCTGACTCCCAGTTCATCTTCAGGAAGCTTGCCCCGGTTCACCCAGCACGTCCAGAGCCCGAAGGTCTTGGCCCCCGCGATGTCCCAAAAATTCGACGACACGAAGGCGATCGCGTTGCCGGGCACGGCCAGGTGCTCGGAAGCCAGAGCGTACACGCGCGGGCTCGACTTGTAGATCTGCACTTCGTCAACGCTGATCACGTCGGCGAAAACGCCTTTCAGACCGGAGTTTTCAACTGCGGCAGCGAGCATGTTCGGCGAGCCATTCGACAAGATGGCCAACTTATATTGCGCTAGCTTACCCAATGCCGACTTCACCTCGGGAAAGGTATCGAGGTGCAGATAAGATTCCATCAACTCTCTGCGGGTCTCGGCCGGGCAAGCGAGGCCGAGACTGCGGCAGGCAAAGACCAGCGCCGACTCGGTCACCATCCAAAAATCTTCGTAGCGCCCCATGAGGCTGCGCAGCCAGGTGTACTCCAGTTGCTTGGCGCGCCAGAGCTTGCTCAGTTCAGCGCCTTGGCCGGGAAACTTGCGGTTGCACAGTGCAATCACTGAGTGCACGTCGAACAACGTGCCGTAAGCGTCGAAGGCAATCGCCTGGATGCGCGGTTTCATGGGGACTCTCCTCTCCGTGATGAAGACGCGGCTCGTTCGACGCAAAGTCTACTCTAATTGGTGAAACGGCGCGCCCGCGGATGGTTCGAGAAAACCCACTTCTGTGTTCTTAATTCGATTTAGAATTTGCATGGAATTTACGCCGGCAAAAAGCGGCAACTGAAAGGTATCCACCAACGACGTTCCTGAAAGCGCGGGCAGCCACATTCGGGCAGCCACATTATGGAGGAGCTCATGCCGTCCCCTGCCAATCGCAGCGCCATCGTTCTGCTGATGCTCAGCCTCCTCTGCGCCTGTGGCCGTCCCCCCAGCGTTTCCGGCGACAACGCTTCGAACTCCGCCGATTCACAAAAGCTGCCCTTCGATCGCCAGCCGCCCTCGACCGGCATTACGCCCAGCCAGGCGCTGATTCCATCCACCACGAAACTGCCCGAGGGAACCGCCATCCCGATTCGCCTGCTGAGCGCGCTTTCGAGCGCGTCGTCGCATGCGGGAGACAGCTTCAGCGCAACCATCGACGAGCCGGTCGTGATCGACGGCCAGACGCTGCTCGCCCCGGGCACTTCCGCGAGCGGCCGCGTGCTCGAAGCCAAGCCCGCAGCACGTTCCCGCGGGGGCTCGCCGGAAAGCTCGTCCGAAAGCCAGCTCGAAAGTTCGCTCGAACCCGGCTATCTGCGGATCGTGCTGGTGAGTTTGAACGTCGGCGGCAAGCCGGTCATGATCGAGACCTCCAGCATCTTCGCCAAAGGCGGCTCCCGCGACGAGCGAAACTCCGCGACGGGCAAGGCTTCTGGCGCCAGTCGCAAGATAGCCGGAAGGGCAGGAACAAGAATATCGTCCTCGGCATCGATCGCCGTCTCAACTTCCGTCTCGCCCAGGCGGTGGATTTGCAATAACCGTAGTTTGAACGGCAAGGAGGATCTCAAGGCTGTACTTGTTTTGGGTCGTGCTCGTGGGAATCCTCGCTGAGCCTCTCACATCAGTCGCGGGTTCTGCCGTGAGACGGATCGCTTGAAGTCGCAACATCGAGGTCCACATCCAGTCGCTGAGAGGGATCAACACCCGGCGGGTAACAATTCCCGTCCTTATTGTAGTTAGCGGGGCAGCCCCTGGCGAAATCAGCTCGCTTCGGCGACTGAGAAAATTGCCAGACGTCTGCAAAAGAGATACCGCTCGATTTCGGCAAGAGTTCCTTTTGTGAAACGGCGCATCCCGGCGAGGGTGGACATGAATCGTTGACGACCCAGTATTTTATTTTTCTTCCAGCTGCATTTTTCCGGACATCCTCCGCCGTTACGATGGAGGCACCCGAACCTTCCCTGGCGGCAATGCCCGAGCAGTACACTCCCGCGAGAAATTGCGCGGAATTCACTCCATCGACCCAAGCATGAAGATAGGCTCGTTGTGCAAGAAGGAGACGTCCGCCTTCTTCCTGGTCGAGGAAGATGATGGTCTGCGGTGGAAATCCTTCCGCACGCGCCGCCGAGACCGCTGCGGCAGCATCGAAACTGCCCAACAGGGCCGCGTCCCCGGATGCTTTGATCTTCTCGTATGTTCGGCCGTTGAAGAGAACCAGGAAGCCGAAACCTGCGGCTTCGAGAATCTTCCGTTTTCCACTCCAGGAATTTGTTTTCACTCCTGGCGGATGATTTAGCCAATAGCCAGAATAGGAGAAGATCTGGCGCAGAATCTTCAAGTTCGAGTCGCCCGGATAGTCGTTGCGATCAAATCCTATGTATCCAGCGGGCGCCGGAGGCGCGCTGGAATCGGCATCTGTTGAAAACCGGTTGCCAGGAGTGCGAGGGTCGACGCGATTAGCAATGCAGCTCTCAGGTGTCCGTCCCTCCATCGCCCCAGTGCGCTCGCTCAGGCCGGTATTTCTTCCCGGCTCTCCGATTTGGCGGCTGCCGCTGGGAGCCGCAGGCGGAAGGTTGTGCCGGCTCCGACGATGGAATCGAATTCCACCGAGCCATAGTGCCACTGCATGATCTGGTAGGTTTGCGCCAGGCCGATTCCGCTTCCACCTTTGTCGCCCTTGGTGGTGTAGTAGAGTTCGAAAATTTTCTCCTGCGCTTCGGGAGGAATGCCGCAGCCCTGGTCGAGCACTTCGGCGAGAATCGTTTCGCCATCGCGCCGCGCCTTCAGCGTGAGCGTTCCTCCCGCGGTCATGGCCTGCACTCCGTTGATCACCAGGTTCAGAATCGCCTGCTTCATCAGATCGGAATCGGCGCGCACCATGAGCGCGTCATCTCCGTGTGGCACGTCTTCGTTCGGTAATTCCGGCTCGATAATTCATGATTGGGCAGTTGCTGCACCAGGCGCACGCCGTGACGCGCGGCATCGGGCGTGGCCAGCGCCGATACGCTCTCCAGAATTTTGCGCAGATCCACGTCTTCGAGGTGCAAATCGCGGGGACGGGTGAAGTCCACCAGGATTTGCACGACGCGGTCGAGGCGGTGAATTTCGTTGCCGATGATGTCCATGTGGCGGCGGGTTTCGGGATCGTCCTGCTGCAGTTTGTTTTGCAGCAACTGCAGGTGCAGCACGATGGCGTTGATGGGGTTCTTGACTTCGTGGGCCACGCCTCGGGTCAGACGTCCGCTGGCGGAAAGGCGCCGCGAAATTTCAATCTCGTCTTCGATGCGGCGCACCGATTCGGCATCGCGCATGGTGAGCAGCGCACCAATCGGCGTTCCCTTTTCCTGAATGAAATCGAGCGAAACCTGAACCCGCCGGCCATCGACGGCGTCGAATTCGTACTGCACCAGGGGCCGCTGCTTCTGGAATGCGGGCAGAACCACCGCGCCGAGAACCGATCCATCGGAAAAAATTTCTTCCGCGGTGCGTCCCAGAATTTCGCGGCGCGGGCGTCCCAGAAATTTTTCCGCGGAGGCGCTCACGAGCACCACCCGCGTATCGCGCGTGAACAGCATGAGGCCGTCCTGCAGCTTGGTCATGACCTGCTCGACGTTGTCTTTGAGCGCGGAAAAAATCTGGTTGGTATCGCGAATCTGGCGGCCGAGGTGAGCGATCTTCAGCGACACCAGGCCAACTTCGTCGCCCGCACTGGTTTCCTCATCCGGCAACAGATCGCCCGCGCTGGCGCTGTCCAGGTTCCGGCTGATGACCTTCAAGGGGCCGAGCGCGACATTCGAAACCACCGCCCCCAGCACCAGCGAACAAAAAATCGCGAGCACCGAAAAAAAAGCTGCTTGCTGCAGTTTCGGCGTCAGTTCGTTGCGCAGAAAAACCGTGGAGACGCCCACCCGAACGCTGCCGAAGGCATGCCTATCCAGCTCCAGCCCGATGCTCACGTCATAAACGGTGGAGGGGCGCGTAGAGCAGGCGCAACTGGCGGCGGAAGCTCGCGTCGCGCAACACGCGCCAAGCGGGGACGCTCTGGAACCGGCTTGCCATTCAGCGCCGGATTGGTATCGAGAATCGCCACTCCATTCGGATCAATGATGGCGGCATCGTAGATGATGCGAGAATTCCCCACCACCGATTCCAGCATGTCGTTGAGGTTGGCGTCGGTCTGCAGAAAATTGGTGATGGCGGCGCGCATGGCCTTGGGATTGTTGGTGTCAACCCGCGTGCTGGTCAGATCAGGCACCGCTTTGGAGGCGGCGTACTCCATTTGGTTGGTGAGTTGGGAGGCGGTTTCATCGGCCCACAGCAAGCGCTGGCGCAGCAGTTGCGACAGGTAAATCCAGGAAAAGCAGACAACCAGCGCCGTGAACAGCGTGGTGATCACGAGCACGATGATGAATTTGCGAGTCATCAAATTCAAGAAGTTCTCAGTTCTCAGTTCTCAGTTCGCAGTGAGCACCACGAAAGTATTTCTGAGAACTGAGAACTGAGAACTGAGAGCTTTTTTCTTCACTCCTCCGCGGTCAGCTCCGTATCCTGCGGGCGGCCGTATTCTTTCAGCTTGTTATGCAGCGTTTTCAGGCTGATGCCGAGCATCTCCGCGGCTCGCGTTTTGTTGTTATTGGTCGCCTGCAGGGTTTTCAGGATGAGCAGCTTCTCCGCTTCCCCGACGGTTGTACCCACGCCCAGGTGCACGGCATCAGGATCGTTCGTCACCGGCCGCACACTCTGGCCAAAGCCCGGGGGCAAGTGCTTGGTTTCCACCAGTCCGCTTTCGCAGACGATCACGGCGCGTTCCAGCGTGTTGCGCAACTCGCGCACATTGCCCGGCCAGGAGTGAGTCTGGAAAATATTGAGCACGGCTTCGCTCACGTCCGCCACCTTGCGATCGTGCTTCTCGTTCATGTCCGCGAGCAGGCTCTTGACTAACTCGCGGATATCTTCTTTATGCTCGCGCAGCGCCGGCAGATGAATATTGAAAACGTTGAGCCGGTAATAAAGATCCTGGCGCAGTTCTCCATTGGCCACGGCCTCCTCGGGAACTTTGTTGGTCGAGGCCAGCACGCGCACGTCCACCGAAGTTTCGACCTTGCTGCCGAGTCGCCGCAGTTTGTGGTCTTCCAGCACGCGCAGGAGCTTGGCCTGCGTGCCCACCGGCATTTCGCCAATCTCGTCGAGCAGCAGGGTTCCGCCTTCGGCCAGTTCAAAGCAGCCGGTGCGGCGCTCCATCGCGCCCGTGAATGCGCCTCTTTCGTGGCCAAAAATTTCGCTCTCCATCAGCGTCTCGGGAATGGCGGCACAATTAATGGGGACGAAAGGTTTATTGCGGCGCGGACTCAGATCGTGGATGGTGCGCGCTACCAATTCCTTGCCGGTTCCGCTCGCCCCGGTGATCAGCACCGAGGCCGTGCTCGGCGCCACCAGTTCGATCAGGCGGAAAATCTCCTGCATTTGAGCGGAGGCGCCGACCAGCAGGCCGAGCGCTCCTTTGTCGCGCAAGCGGCGGCGCAGGGATTCGTTTTCGGTGCGGGTGTTCAGGATCTCGCCGATGTTGGTGAGGATGGAGCGCAGCCGCCGGAAGTCAATGGGCTTCTCGATGTAGTCCTGCACCCCCAGCCGGCCGGCGTGAAATGCGGTGTCGGTCGCCTTTTGCGCGGTCACCATCACCACCGCGATCGACTGCGCCAGATCGGCCAGCTTCTCCACCAGTTCCATGCCGCCCATGCGGGGCATCTTTACGTCGGTGATCACGATGGACGGGGCAAAGGAGGGAATTTTTTCCAGAGCTTCCACGCCGTCGGCCGCCGTGTCGGTACGATAACCCCATCCCGAGACCAGTTCGGCCAGGCCGGTTCGTTCGTTCTCTTCGTCTTCAACAATCAGTACGCGTTCCTGTGTCATATTCCGTGTGCTATAGGCCCCACCAGCATTATTCAGGGAAGGGCGCCGCCTCGCAACCCCGTCCGAGAATGCTGGAATATCAGTTTGAGATCACTCCGGCGCTGGAAGCTGATGGAGCCGCGACCGGAGGAAGCTATAAGGATACCGCCAATCACTTGCAAAAATGCCCAGTTGCTGTAGAATTCGGTGTTCCCAGGTGCAGCTATCCGTGCGTGCCGTAAGGCTTTATTGATTCCAGCTCTACTAAATAACTTGTAGTGGATTTTCGATTCGGAGGAACTCAATGTCACTTTATCACGAAACTTACCGGAGATGCGCGAGTGTCGCGCTCGTCCTGGCCGTCGTTCTGATTGCGTTGCCGTCTATGCTGAACGCACAAACTGCTGCACCCAACGCGCCGAGTGTGCAGTCGGCCGACAACTACCCCAAGGTGGAGGTCTTCGTTGGCTATCAATGGTTGAACCCGGGCGGCAACGTCCCGGATCAAAACAACCCGCCCAATGCCATCCAGCTGAAATCGATGGCAGACGGGTTTGGTTTCGGTGCGGCCTACAACTTCACCAAGTATCTGGCGTTCGAAGGCACTTACGGCGAGAACTGGAGGAACGGCGTCGGCAATGATATCTTCGGCGGCCTCGGGCCAAAGGCCACTTGGCGCGGCGAGGGTGTGGATTTTTTCATCCACACGCTAATCGGATTCGACCGCATCCGGCCAGAAGGTATCCACCACAGCCTCGGCGTCGGAGCGCTTCTGGGCGGCGGTATGGATCTCAAAATCTGTAAGGCGCTCTCGTGGCGCGTGTTTGAAGCCGACTTCCAGTGGGCGCACGAAGGCTATGCCTCGGTCGTGCCGCCTGACAATCCCTCGTTGCGCCGTCCGAACTACGACGGCGCCCTGCTGCGCACCGGTCTGGTGTTCAAATTCGGCGGCGGAGCTCCCGAAGTTCCGGTAGCGGCGGCCTGCTCGGTGCAGCCCGCCGAAGTCATGGTGGGCGAGCCGGTGCACGCCACCGTCGTCGCGAGCAACTTCAACCCCAAGCACACGCTCACCTACACCTGGGCGAGCAGCGGGGGCAAGATCGAAGGCAAGGATACCGGCGCCACCATCGACACCACCGGCCTGAGCGGCGGCAGCTACACCACCACCGCCACCGTCACCGATCCCAAGGCCACGAAGAACAACGTGGCCAGTTGTACCGCGAACTTCACCGTGAAGGAACTGCCCAAGAACCCGCCGCAGATTTCCTGCTCGGCGAATCCGTCGATGGTCCAGGCCGGCACTCCGGCAACCATCACCTGCACTTGCACCAGTCCGGATAACGTTCCGGTAACGGTGGGTGGATGGACCTCGAGCGGCGGCAGCATTTCCGGCAGCGGAAACTCCGCCACTCTGAACACCACCGGCGCTTCGTCGGGCCCCATCACGATCAACGCTACATGTACCGACTCGCGCGGCTTGACGGCTTCGACTTCGAGCTCGGTGACGGTTGAAAATCCGCCACCGGCGCCACCGCAGGCGGTCAAGGTGAACGAGTGCCAGTACCCGAACGTCAAGAAGCCGTGGCGCGTCGACAACACTTGCAAGGCTGAACTGGACGATGTTGCACTCAAGTTGCAACAGGATCCAGACGCCAAGCTGGTCGTGGTCGGGAACGCCGATCCGGCCGAAAAGCGTAAGAACCTGGCGGGCGAGCGAGCGCTTAACGTGAAGGCCTACATCTCGGGAGGCGAGGCAAAACAGAACATCGACCCCAGCCGCATCGAGGCTCGCACCGGAAGCGCAGGCACGGCGAACTTCGGAACAGTGGATCGTTCCGGCCGGCGCGACCTTCCCCGAGGCCGACACCACGACCCCGGTGGATGAGACGAAGGTAAAGGCGGTTCCGGATCATCCGAAACCGGTGGCCAAGAAGAAAGCGGCGAAAAAGGCCGAATAATGAGGTAGGAAGAGCACGAAAGGCCGGTGGGTTCACCCTGCCGGCCTTTTTATTTTTTTGCCCTTACGTAACCTTGTCGCAGCCGTGCTAGCCTGTCTAATGTTTGAGCGCAGGCGAATATCGTTCGCAGGGGTCAACCTACGTTCATGGATTTCACAGTGAAAGGGAAAGTTCTCCGCACCAGTCTACTGCTTCTTGCCGTCAGTCTCGCCGTCAGTCTTATGAGCACCGCACTGCTGGCCTCCGGGCCCTGGCAGGTGTTGGGTCCGGACGGCGGCGATGCGCGCAGTCTGGCTTACGACGCGCACAATCCGGATCGCATCCTGCTCGGCACCAGCACCGGCCAGATGTTTGCTTCGAACGATGGCGGACGCACCTGGTCGCGCCTGGCGCGCCTGGGCGGCGATGACTACGTGCTCGACCACATCACCATCGATCCGCAGGACTCCAACCGCATTTATGTGTCGGCATGGAGCGGATCGAGCCAGCAGATCGGCGAAGTTTTCCGCACGCTCGACGGCGGCCGCACCTGGGAGACGCTGCCCGCCATGCACGGCAAATCCATCCGCGCCCTGGCTATGCACAAGGGTGATTCCAAAGTGGTGGTCGTGGGCGCGCTCGATGGCGTCTATCGCAGCAACGATGGCGGCGATACGTGGGAGCGCCTCTCGCCCGCGAACTCCGCCGACATCAAGAATATTGAATCGATCGCGGTCGATCCCAAAGATCCCAACACCGTCTATGCCGGAACCTGGCACCTGGCCTGGAAAACTTCCGACGGCGGCGCCAATTGGCAGCATATTAATAAGGGTATGATCGACGACTCCGATGTCTTTTCGGTCATCGTCGACCATGACAACTCCTCGGTCGTTTTCGCCAGCGCCTGCTCGGGAATCTACAGGAGCGAGAACGGGGGCAACCTGTTCACTAAGATTCAGGGCATTCCGTTTTCGGCGCGCCGCACGCGCGTGCTCAAGCAGGATCCGACCAACGAAAATATCGTTTACGCTGGAACCACCGAAGGCCTGTGGAAGTCGACCGATCTGGGCAAGGTGTGGAAGCGTGTAAGCAATCCCGAGGTGGTCGTCAATGACGTACTCATCGATCCGCGGGATTCCAATCGCGTGTTGCTCGCCACCGACCGCAGCGGCGTAATGGCCTCGAGCGATGGCGCCTCCAACTGGACCACTTCCAACCACGGCTACGCGCATCGCTATGTATCCGCGATCCTGGCCGATAACAAGAATGCCAGCACGCTCTACGTGGGCGTGGTCAACGACCGCGAATACGGCGGCGTGTTCTATTCCCATGATGCCGGGCAGACACTGGCTGCAGAAAGCGGCCGGCCTCGGCGGGAAAGACGTTTTCGCGCTCAAGCAGGCTCCGAGCGGAATGCTGGTCGCCGGCACCAACCACGGCGTGTATTCGCTGGAGCACAATGCCAGCGAATGGCATTCCATGAACGTCGTGGTGATCGAGCATACTTCGAAAATCACGCGCAAAGGTTCGAGCAAAGCGGTCACCAAAACCAGCATCGAGAAGAAGGAACTCGTATCGCGCGTCAACGATCTGGAACTCGGCGATCTGGAACTCGGTTCCGGACGCTGGCTGGCGGCAACTACCAGCGGCATCTACTCGAGCGCCGACCAGGGCAAAACCTGGAAGGGCGGACCGATTCTGGGAGAGCTGGATTTCGTTTCGGTGCGAGCTAAAGGTTCCACCGTGGTCGCGGCTACGCGTTCCAGCGTGCTGGTCTCGAATGACAGCGGCGCGACCTGGAAACATGCCGGTCTGCCGTCGTATTTGGTCGGCATCCGCAACGCGGCCATTGCTTCCGAGGGCCAGATCATGATCGCCGCCCGCGAAGGCGCGTATCGCAGCGGAGACGGTGGCGCGACCTGGGAGCATGTCATCAACGGCCTGCCCGCCAAGGACATCACTTCCGTCAGCTTCGATTCCATCGCACAAGCGCCTGCTGGCCACCAGCGACGCGAGCGGCGTGATCTTCGAAAGCCGCGACGGTGGACGTTCCTGGCAGCGCGGTCCGGACAGCGGATTCCCGCTGCGCCGGGTCAGCGTGATTGGCGGACGCTTCGTGGGCGCGACTCCATTTGATGGCGTCATCCTGCAACCGGAAAACGAATCCATCAGTGCCGTCACCGCAGCCGGCGGCACCGAGTAAGACTAGAAGCTCAAGCTGATAAACTCGTTTTCGGGTAAGCGGGCACGGCTTCCAGTTTCCGTTGATCCGCAAAGGGCCCAAGTAAAGACTGAATGGCTTTAGCCCCTGAGGGAGCGGCGGCTTACTCGCTCGGCTGCATTCCATGAGATGCACTCTGCGGATTCAAGACTGATGAAAAACACGAGCCGGGGAGGCGGAAACGCTTCCCCGGTTTCTCTTTGATCCGTTTTAATTTGATCCCGGTTTAGGGGCTGTGCACCGAAAGCAGAGTTTTTCAGCAATCTGTTCGACCGCTGGGGGACTGTGAATTTCAAATTGACCCACCACCGTCGAAATGGAAATTCGCTATTTGTTCGCCTATGTGGTAAACTTGCCCGTCTCCCCGAGGAGCGAACGACGATGCGCAAAGCGCCCCACCACCTAGCAATCAGTCACCTGAAGAAATCCGACCCCGTGCTGGCCGCGATTATCGAGCGCGTAGGGCCGTGCCGCATGACGTTTGATGAGCCCACGTTTCATGCCCTGGCCGAGGCGATTCTCTATCAGCAGTTGAACGGCAAAGCGGCCGTGACCATCTTCAATCGCTTCACCGCTCTTGCCGGCGACCCGCTGACGCCGCAGGGCATTCTTAAACTGACCGATGCCGAAATGCGTGGCGTCGGGCTGTCGCGGCAAAAGACGGCGTATCTGCGCGATCTCGCCGAGAAGACCCAGCCGCTGGGCTGCTGGAGTTCGAGCGCATGCCGGAATTGCCGGAAGAAGAAGTGATTGCGCATCTCACTCAGGTTAAAGGGCGTCGGCGTCTGGACGGCGCACATGTTCCTGATGTTCACCTTGCGGCGTCCGGATATTCTTCCGGTCGGCGATTACGGCGTGCAGGCGGCTATCAAGAAGCACTACAAAAAACGTAAGTGGCCGAAGCCGGCGGTGATGCTGAAGATCGCTAAACCTTGGGCTCCTTATCGCTCGATTGCTTGCTGGTATCTTTGGAAGAGCCTGGATATTAAGACGGTCGAAAAATAAATTTCAGGTGACAGTTTCCATTTTGTCAAAGTGTTCCACGTGGAACACTGTACTTGCTTTATTGTATGTACGTTTGTGCTCTATTGTACGTACGTGTAGATACATACATTCGGCGGTTGAAACCTCGGAACTGGCCTGCGCATATTCTTCCTTGCCGCGTGCGACTGGTTCTAAGTCATTGATAATGCTCGGGGATGGTTGTGGTTAAATAGGCACAACCGGGCAGTTATTACACTGTACTTGTTACACACGTCGTTATTTTGGGTTGGCGCCGCCGCCTTGCAGACTCTTGCCTCAGGGGGCCTTGCGGAATGTATCCACTCGGCTACAATAGTGACGTTGAAGCGGAAAACAGCTTACGCAAGGGTCGAGCCGGCGGCGTATCTCTTTGACGATGCGCTCATCGCGGAATATCTTTCGCTCGCCGCCGAGGACCCAAACCCCGATGTATTCCTGGCCGCGCTCAGCGAAGTGGTTAGAGCGCGAGGCGTGGCGCAGATCGCCAGCAGACTCCGGCCTTTGCCGGGAGAGCCTGTACAAAACCCTGAGTGCGGGCGCACATCCGCGCTTTGAAACCATCAATTCTGTGCTGCGCGCCCTGGGGGTGAAGATCGCTGTCGTTGTTGAACGTGGGCGTTAGGCCGGGGTGGCGGCATGCGGAAGGCTGGGCGGCCGGCCACTTCTCAAAAAGCGTGAGAAGTGGCGGACCCGGCATCTCAGTCATCACGAAGTCGGAACTCTATTCAGAGTGGAGGTGTTTCCGCGGCGGCAGGATGCTGCGGCACTCAGCGCCTTTCTGCATCACATCCAGATTCTGGACTTCCCCGACGAAGCATCTTTGCACTATGCCCGCATACGCGCTGACCTGAGAAAGCTGGGCGGGGTGATCGGAACGAAGATCGGAGCGAACGACCTGTTTATCTCTCGCGTGTTGTTGGAAACCAGCGTCGAGCCCAGGCTGCGGGCGTGGCGGGTCTCCCGGTTGGTCATCGAGCATTGGACGCTTTAGCGCCGGATGGCCCAGGGTCACCGGCCCCGCCCCTCGTCCGTGCGCACCCAGACGCGCTAACATCAATGACATGATAGATGGTCTTACGTCGCTGGCGTTTTCCGTTTACTCCGGCAAGGGTGTTTATGCTCTTTTGCTTGGTTCCGGCGTGTCCCGGGCTGCTGAAATCCCAACGGGTTGGGAGATCAGCCTCGATCTTATTCGCAAAGTGGCTGCAATCGAAAAGGAGGATTGTGGGCCCGACCCTGCGCAATGGTATTCGGCGCGGTTCGGCAAGGAGCCTGATTACTCGGATCTATTGGAGAAGATGGCAGCAACCCAAGCCGAACGAACGAATGCTCTTCGTGCATACTTTGAGGGCGGGTGGCCCGAACTACCCTTTCAAACTCTGGAGGGTGCCCCGTCCAAGCTTTGCTTGGGCGGGGCCGTTTCATCACAAACTGAGAAGTCAGTCATCACAGACAGGGAAAGCCGCCCAGGCCTATGTTGTCCCATGCCCTGGGGATTACGGCGTTTTCAGGAAACCGGCCAGCTACACTTCCTCACCTTCAGCTGTTACAAAAGACGACCAAACTTCGCGAACGCTCCGCCTCGGACTGCGTTCGAAACCTCTCTCGAACGGGTACGAGAACGCTACGGACTTTGCGTGTACGGCTATGTCGTGATGCCCGAGCACATCCACATGTTGGTAAACGAACCGGAGCAAGGCTCGCTGTCGCGAGTTATGCAGTCGCTGAAGCAGTCGGTCGCTCGGACATTAGCCTTACGAGCGGCAGACCCGTTCTGGCAGGCTCGATACTATGATTTCAACGTATGGAGCGAGCACAAGTTTGTGGAGAAGCTCCGCTATATTCACCGCAATCCGGTAACGCGCGGGTTAGTTGCGCGTCCCGAAGACTGGGTCTGGAGCAGCTTCCGTCATTATGCAAATGGTGAGGTGGGTCGAGTAGAAATCGAGTCGCAGTGGACCGCGCGGCGGAGAGAGCAGGCAGGTATCTTTCCAACCGTGCGGAAGCATCCGGCCGTCTAGCGGGCCCGCCCAAGCAGAGCTTGGACGGGGCACCCTCGCGAGTTCAAACGATTTGCTGGGCCAGGCCACCCGGCGACATCAGTGTTTGTGCGCGTCAACATAGGAGCGCAAAACCGCGTTCATGCGCGTGAGATGGCCTTCGCCTTGTCTCTTGAACCACTCGAACACGTCGCTGTCAATGCGCAGATGCACGGAGGTCTTGCCGCTCGGCATGACGACCCGGGCGCGTTTCCAGAAATCTTCGCCGACGGCCGGGGCTTCCGGCGCGTTGACGCGTGTCTTACTTGCGCCGCGGGCGGCTTTTCTTTTGATCGCGCTCAGCGAATATCTCACGGTAGTATTTTTCTGCGTCATAACGGTTTGCTTTCCTTGCGCTGATGATGCGGATGTGTGTACACATCATCAAGATTCACAGCAGGTGGGCACATCGTCGTGATGGTGCGGATGTGGGTCGGCCCCGAAGAACAACGGCAACAGCAACGGCGGCGGACAAGAGTGTCCGCCCTACACGTTCTACGCAACGCGGGGAGGGGCCACTTCTCGAAAGGCGCGAGAAGTGGCGCACCCGGCTAAGTTCGGTCGTCCCTCTGGGACTTGAATCACTCCTCCGCTTTTCCCAGCGCTGAAGGCGCTGGGCTATCTCTCGGACGCCCTCTGGGGCTCGATTCTCGGCCACAATAAAAAACCCTCTCGACCGATCCGAGAGGGTTTGCGAACTGGTGGGAGAAATTTATGCGGCGCGCACGACGTTGCCTGCCTGGAAGCCTTTGGGGCCTTTGAGCAGATCGAACTCGACGGTCTCGCCTTCGTTCAGCGAGCGGTAGCCGTTCTCCTGGATGGCGGAGAAATGCACGAAGACATCCTCGCCCGTGGAGCGCTGGATGAATCCGTATCCTTTCGCCCCGTTGAACCACTTCACAGTACCCTTCTCTCTCACAAAGAAACTCCTTTCCCCTCATCGCTAAGAATTATTCTTTCGTCGCTTGTCGATTTGCCCGATGCGGGCACCCCCTCGAAACGGCGTAAGAATTTTTTACTGGCGTTGCCGCGCGCGGGCGATACCGCACCAACAGAAACGGCTCCCCGGCATCTCGTCGCACAGTTGCCTGCGACGAAATGCGGCGAAGCCGCGAAGACGAAGGCGCGATTTCCGACTGCTAACACAGAAACGTCAATCCTGCTAGGCACTGGCCAACCGGGCCCGAGTGACGAGCAGAAGATAATAGCAGGAAGATTCCAGTTGGCAAGGGCGAAGTTGCGGAGGATGAACGGGGGACGGACATGACCCTGGATCATGAATAGGAGGTACGGGCCGGTAGTAGGGTCAGACGCATTCCCGCAGCGAGCGGCTGAAGCCGTTGTTGATTCTGCGGCAGTCACGGCGCGGCTGAAGGCGTGCCCTTTCAAGGCAGAATCCGTGGCCTTTCAAAGCGGAATCAAACTGGGCCAGTACGCGCAGAGCGAGGCTCGACGGAAAGGCGTAACTATTTGATAATATTTGAGAAACGGTCTCTTCGATTAATGTCTTCGATCACTCCCACCGAGCTTCGCGAACAGAACGGCGCGGCCGAATTTCGCGCGGCTCCGGCAGAAGGCATCGTGCGCTCGACCGCGCGCTATCTGCTCCGGACCGAGGTGCACACCTTTGCTTTCTCTGTCGCCGCCAACTCCATTTTGTCCTTCTTCCCGTTCCTGCTGTTGCTGATGACGCTGATCCGCTACGTCTTTCATTCCAAGGTGATGTACGGCGTGGTCGAGAACTTGTTGCGCGACTATCTTCCAACCGGCCAGGAATTCGTGATCCGAAACTTGAATGCGCTGGTCGGTGCGCACCACCGGGCGCAAGTGTTTTCGCTGGCCATGCTGCTGATTACTTCCACGGGAATTTTTCTGCCGCTCGAAGTTGCGCTGAACCGCGTCTGGGGATTTCGCAACAACCGCTCTTACCTGGGAAATCAGTTGATGTCGCTTGGACTGGTGTTTGCCTGCGGATCGCTCGCCCTGCTCTCGGTAGGATTGACCGCGGCTGGAAGCCTGGCCATCTTGAAGAGTGTGCTGCACGGCTACGGCGCCTGGTATGTGCAACTGGTGGACTTTCTGATCATGAAGATCTGTTCGATCGCGGCCAGCATCGCCATTTTTTTCCTCGTCTACTGGCTGTTGCCGAACGGCAAGGTGCCGGCCCTGGGAGTCATGCCGGCGGCGGTGCTCATGGGATTGCTCTCCGAGGCGTTGAAGTATGTATATGTCTTCGCGCTGCCCCGGCTGAATTTCGCCGAAGTGTATGGGCCGTTCGCCATCTCGGTCAGCCTGATGTTCTGGGCGTTCTTGTCGGGGATGCTGCTGCTGACGGGAGCCCATCTGTCGGCGCGAAAAATATTGCGGGGCTGAAACCGCAGGCGGGAAAATTCGGGCCTCGTATTAGGGCATTGCTTTAGAGCTTACGGAAAAAGTAATTCCCGATTGAGAGCCGCGCCCGCGGCTAAAGAGGCTGCGGAAAAAGTCGTCGAGGGCGCAAGAAGCGTCCCTCCGGCGCTGAAGCGCGGACACATTCTTAACGGCTTGGTGTCGCGAGTGGAACTCGTGCCCTTCCCAAACCCCTCCCGATCCGAGTTTTGCCGCAACCTCTAAGATAAGGGAACTCTGTTTAAGTGCCGGCAAGAGGCATTAACCACAGGGTACACAGAGGTGCACGGGGGGTGAGGCATTAACCACAGGGTACACAGAGGTGCACGGGGGGCCCGGGGGGTGAGGCATTAACCACAGGGTACACAGAGGTGCACGGGGGGCCCGGGGGACTTAATCGGAACTTCCCTAAAGCCGAATTCAAAACAAGTAGTTACCGCAGCGGTAACCACGGCGCCACCCAAAAGCAAGGCAGCTTTTTTCGGCAAGCTGTGCCCTGATACGAAAAAGCAATGCCTGATACGAAGGCCGAGTTTTGACGCAGCGCCCTACACTCCGTCACCCTCGCTATTGCACCGTCACCTTGAGGCTCACGGGGTTGACTCCTGCCGTCGAGGCCGTAATGGTGGCCTTTCCCGCATTCGGGCCGGTCGTGTACTGCGCGGAGGCGTTTCCATTCGAAGCGGTGACGACCGAAGTAGCAACGAAAGTCCCGCCCGCGCCGTTATCCGTGAAGCTTACGATCACTCCTGGCACGCCAAAACCTGTAGCGTTCACCACCTTTACCACGAAAGGCGCTGCCAGTGGCGTATTCGGCAGCGCGGTTTGATTGTTCCCGGAAATAGTGCTCATGCGCACCGGTGCGCCCACCGTGCTGGTTTCGCTGAACAAAGCGCTGGTATAACCTGGACTGGAGCAAGTAATCGCCACCGCGCGCGCCCGGGCGGGGAGTTGGTAACTGTAGGTCGCCGTTCCGGTTGCATTCGTCGTTTGCGTTGCGCTGGGCGTGAACACCCCTCCCACACCACCGTCCTTGCAGGTTACCGATATGCCGGTCAGCGGGCCAGAACCGTAGGCCGAGGCAGTAGTGGCGCGCATACTCAACGCTACGGGCAAAACGGTTTTCTCCACACCGGTCTGATTGTTGCCCGTCACCACGGAGAGCGTAGGCAACAGTCCGTAGACCTGCAGAGCGGTTGTTCCTCCGATATAGACCTTGCCATTGGAGATGGTTGGAGTGGCGAATCGAATGACGGGGAGCAAGTGGTCTCGCGCCTGCAGCGCTTGCGTGCTGTCGTAGAACTCGTTGGCGAGGTTGGTGGGATCGAAGGCGAACAGGGCCGGGTTAGTGTGTCGTATCGCCCATAGGATGCCATTGCTCGTGCCGTTCGCGGTAATCGAGGTCGAAGCCGGACCAGCGCCGCCGAAGGCCATGGTGGTTTGGGAAACCGGTTGCTGCGTGAGTAGTCCGTTGACCAACGCGAACTGCTTGATATGGTCCAGTTCTCCGGCCACATACACGCTGTTGTTCCAGTAGGTAGGCACGCCGTTGAGTTCGTCGACCACGGCCTCGGGAATAGACTGGATGACGTCGTCTTTATCCAAATCCGAGGAGTATTTCCCCGGGTCATCGCGGTTGACCAGATAGAGAGTGCCCTGCTTTCCTCCCGCAACCAGTTCATGGGGGAAGAGGCCGGGCTGGTCGGGGAGAATAAGCGGACCCGACGAACCCAGATCCAGATCCTGTTGCGAGAGTTGCAGTTGGTTATAAGGCGTGAAGTAGTCGAGCACGCTCAGAACGTTGTCGTTCCATCCCATCTTGAGCACGCTGTCGCCAAAGTCGTTAGACCCGGTGGGCCCGTCGTAGGTGCCGTTCGCGGTCACCACATAAATGTAGCCGTCCTCGTCCGCCGCCGGACCACTACCGCCCTGCCAGATCGAAGCGCGAAACCCACCGGGAGTCACCAGGAAAGCGGACTCCTGTTTCAGAGTTTGGGAGTTGTAGGCAAAGAGCCAGCCGTTGTAGGCATATTCGTCGCAACCGTTTCCGCCAAATGCTATGTAGACCACGCCATTCTGCAGAAGCAGCGCGGGACGCTGCATTTGAAGAATCGGGTTGAAAGTTCCCGATCCGTTGCTGGACGGCGCCTTGCCGGTAATGACCACTGGTCCACCCAACCGTTCGTTGCCCGAAGCGACGTCCAGCGCGTGCAGGCTGAAGTTGCGCACAGCGCTGCTTCCTGTCCCGGTCACCGTCTTGGCCACGACGTAAAGCGTGGTCACGCCCGGATCGTCGATCACGGGAGTGCCCATGATCCCGATTTCAGTGTAGTGCGTCCCGGTGCAACCATAGTCGGCGATCGGATCGGGCGTCCCGCCATCGTTCAGGCTCACCGACCATAGGGGAGAAGCGTTATTGCCCAGCGCGCTGTCCGCATCAAATGCGTACACGCTGTTGTTCTGCGTGGCGACATAAACCACATTGTGCACATTGCCGTCGTTCATCAAAACCTGACTGGCATAAAGCGGTTGTCCGGCGATGACGCCGTCGACACTCTGGGTGAAAAGTTTTCCGAAACTACTCACGTTGACGTTTGCGGGCGTCAGCCGGGTCTCATTCGGATTCAAGCCCGAGCGCGTGTTGTCGTTGTGCTGGGTCAAAACATTGTTCTGAACGTTGTTCTGAACATTGTTCTGACCCCAAGCCAGGGAAACTCCCAGACAGAGCGCGAAAAAAATAACGGCCAGCCTGGTAATCGGCTGTGGGCGGGCCATCCGGCTTGCTACTCGATGATTCATAGTTTCAGCATCGATTTTGCGACCGGGAAGAGACAGCTTTGCGGGCATGAATCTCTCCTCACCCCATGGATATGGGCTGAGCAAAATCTTACTAAGCACATTTCAAGAGTTATACGCGCACTTTTTCACAGCAATTAGTTAGTGCAGTTGGCCCTACAGCAGATATTGAGCAGTAGGTGGCCCTAGGAATCGAACTCATTTTTCCATATCCGCGGCCGAAGGGCAACCACCAAAAGCTCTTCAAATTGCAAATTAGAAAATCACAAATTACAAATTCTGCAATTTCCATCGCGTTGCCGACTTCGGAAACGTCTTCTCAATGAATCCGAATACCACCCTCGGAGGCACGATGAAGATCGGTTCTCCCATGCTCCGCGGGTCCATCTTGTATTTCTTCTTGTAGGCGGTCGCAATGCGTTCCAGCGCCGCTGCATCATTCACGGGAGTCGCCACTCCTTCAATGACCACGGCTTCGTGCGCCATCGTCGTTCGCAATCGTGCACGCGGGATTGGCGGCGAGGTTTTGACCTTTGCGGGATTTGCGTCCGGTCGAGAAGAAGAAAGCGTCGTCCAGCCACACTCCCCACACCGGCATCACATGCGGGCGTGCTTGACTGGCGTGGATTGTGGCCAGCCAAAACGTTCGGCAGCGGTTCATTTTTCTGGCAACCCAGGCCCACTGGAGCAGGCCCTTGCCGTCTTTGGCTCCGACAATGCCGTAGCCGGGCGCAAACGGACGATCCGCCTTGGGTTGAGACTTGGCTGGACGTTTGGAACTGGTCGGACGCTTCGCCATGTGAGAACTCTCCCAGACTCGTGGGCGCGCGGACACTCGCCGGCTTACGGGAGGCAAGGAGTGGCCCGCGCCACACTTGCTACTTCTTCAATTCCTGCACTGCACGGTAGCGCCTGATCGATGGCGCAGTCGGTGTACGCGTATGCGTCCGCATCTGCGTTGGCGATCGCCAGCCGCCCAAACGGTTTGCGCGCCACCTGGCACGGCGTCTCATTCTCACTGCCTTCCAGCCAGAACGGGTCGAACAGCGAATTGTATTCATAGGCGTAGCCGTGTGGCCAGCGGTTGACCGTGATTTCCAGGATGTCGCGCGCCGGGTCGAATCCGCCAGGACCTAGCATCCGCGCCAGTTGCTCGCGAATGTTGCGCTCGTAGGTTTCGAAGGTCGTGCCATAGAGCTGGATGCGTCCCAGCTTATGCTGCTCGCGCGCCGGGTGTCCCGGTTTGCAGGCCGCCTTCATCATGTGCACCACGATGGGCTCGTCCGGCTTTTTCGTACATTCGTAGCCGCCGATGCTGACCGGAATATCCAGGTTCACGCCGGTGTGGTACATGCCAGGCGCGTAAATCGCACTCGTGGCCAGCTTCTGGAAGGCAGTCCAGTTGCGAATCAAGACGTTGTTATAAAGCAGCGGAACTTTCTGCGCCGAAGCCAGCGCTCGTTTCTGCGCCTCCGGCAATTCCTGAGCGATGTACGGAATCACCACATGCCAGCACGCCAGAATGCAGTTCGCGGCGCGCACCGTCTTGAGCTTGTTCCCGGTAAAATAGCTGACTTCCACTTCCTTCGCCTGGGCCGGATCGCCGCCGGTGGTTCACCTTGACCACGGTGCTGTTGAGCCGGATGCGCATCGCAGAAGACGGCTCATCGAGCTTTGAGTAATCGGCCTTGGCCGAGCACCACGTCGGTGGCTGAGTTTCCCGGAATCGCCGCCGGAATTAGCTTGCGCACCAGCAAGCGCGCGATGGTGGCGCGTGCCGTCGGGAAAGTGAAAGAAGTATCTTTCCGCTTCGTCGTTGTGAATGCAGTCGCGGTTCATCCCCTTGCCCGGCGCGGGATCGAGTTTGAGGCCGTGGAACCCCGGCAACCCCAGACCCCACGCGTCTTGCGCGGCGACCGCATCAATGCCCACGCCGAACAGAGGGTGCGGGAAGGCCTGCAACAGTTTCACGATTTCGTCGCTCACCCCGACAGTTTCGGTCAGGTATTTCGCATAGCTCATGCGAGCCAGGCGCGCCTTCTTTTCAGTCGGAGCTGAGGCCGGGGAAATAATCTTTCTTCTCCGTGAGCAGGCGTTGAAAATCTTCCTTGGCTTTCGCCGAGAGCGGAGCTTCTTTCAGAAAATCTTGCAAGCCCCCTTCGCCAGCTCATCGTTGAGGCCGCTTTCATCTTCTCCGGTATGCACCGCGTTCACCACCAGCTTGTCGGTCCCAAACGTCTCCTTGTCGAAGAAAATCTGCGGCTTCATACCCAACGAACGGTAGAGATCTTTGTTGACATATTTGTGGATACGAAGGCACATCGATGCCGAGCTCTTCGATCAGAGCTTTGGCGACGGTGCTATAGGGCGCAGGGCTTTCGATGGAATACGTGCCGCCGAATCCCAAAATCGTGCGGCCGCCCGCGCGGAATTCGTTGCGCTTGGCGTGTCCGCCGAAGTCATCGTGGTTCTCGAGAATCAGAACGCGCGCTTTGTCGCCGGCGGCCTTGCGGAAATAGTGTGCCGCGGCTAGTCCGCTGATGCCTCCGCCGACGATGACCAGATCGTAAGATTCGCCTGTATCCACGGCCTTCGGAGCGCCGTCCCAAAAAGCGCCGTCGCGGACTTTGTGCATGGTTTCGAACGACCCGGCGTGGTCGCCGCGCAGACCGGTCTTGCCGGGAGGATAGTAGCCTGACGCGTCTTGTGAGACGTTCTGGCTTCGGGTTGCAGATCGGCGGCTGCCGCCGCCCACATTTCAGGAGGAACGATGCCATGAACGGCGGCGGCTCCCACCGTGAGCGCGACTCCGTTCAGAAAATCCCGGCGCGTGATCCTCGCGCCCATCCCCAGTGCCCGATCCCGTTTTTTATTCATTCCGATGACACAAATTCGTCCGACACAAAGCCCTCCGGCCAGGCAGCGCACGTTCCAGCCGTAGAGACGGGGCCTTCCACGTCTCGGCAGACCAGGCGAGCGCCATCTCTCGGAGCGGAAGAACGTTCGCCGATGCAAACCCGGCACTATCCGACTTTGATCGCCGAATCCGGCGCCTGGAAGGCCACCTTGTGAGTACCGTCGCAGAAAGGCCGGTTAGCGGAAGCTCCGCAACGGCATAGGGAAAACACCGGCTTGCCTGTCAGATCGTACTTGTTGCCATCGGCGTCCACCAATTCGACCACGCCGTTAGGATCGTCTACGCGCAAAGGACCGTTCTTGCGCACCGTAATCGTGACTTGTGCCATGGAACCTCCGTAGAAATGGGATAGCTTTCAAACTATCGCAAAACCCAAAAAGTTGCCAGTGCTCAGTTCTCAGTTCTCGGTTCTCAGTTCGCAAAGAGACAAGGCGAACCGCCAGGCATGTTCACTTCTTTTTGCAACTGAGAACTGGGAACCAGTACTGGGTACTTCTCTAATACCGCCAGCGATCCACCGCTTCCCACCACAGTAGCTTCAACCACTCATCGAAAGTGGCTTTGGCCCCTTCGCGGTTCGTCCACCAGGCCTTGCCGAAGCTCACGGAGCGCGGGCCGCAGCCACGCTGAACTGGTATTGCGGCAAGTGATGGCGAAAGATCATCAAGGCACGGCGGGTGTGATAATCGGAAGTGACGATCAGCACTCGATGCGCTCCGAGCGGCTGCAAACATCGGCTGACGTCGTCGGCTTCCGCGCGGGTCGAAAAACCAGCGATCGGGCAGACGGAGACGCGGTTTTCCTCCGCAAGACTGCTCACGTATTTCTGCGCAATGTCGGTCAACGGCTGATCGTAGATCAGGTCACGCGTCTCGACATCCAAAAACACACGCGGCGCGATTCCCTGGCGCAACAGTTCCAGGGCGCGAGCGGGCCGGACGTGGGTTTCCCCAGCCAGCACCACAATGACGTCGGATTTTGCCGGATCGTCGACCACCAGAAAGCGCGCGGCCTGGCTCGGGCAGCCCAATAAACAAAATCAACCACCAGGGAGAGACGATGTGGAGTCGAAGAATCGCATCGAGGCGTAACGTACTGCACTCCGCATGTTACTAAAGGAAACTGCGGTGCGCGAAACTTGATTACGAGATTAATCAGGATCACTAGCCTCTACGGCGATAGCGGGAAAATACATCACAATCGCGAATTCGATTCGCCGGAGTAAACATCGCAATCCGCCCAGCAGGACTCGTAGGACAATCGCCGTTTCCGCGACCTGCAATGCTAGAATTATTTCATCTTATGAATACTCAACTGGCTTCTTCCCTCTTTACCGATTTAAAAAGCCGCATCGATGCGCGCCAGGCCAAGGTCGGTATCATTGGCCTGGGCTACGTCGGATTGCCGCTGGCCTTGCTCTACAGCGAGCAGAAATTTCCCGTTACCGGTTTCGATATCGATCAGCGAAAAATCGATACCCTGGCAACGGCGGCACTTACATTTTTCGCATCACGCCCGCGGAGATCGCAGCCGCCAAAGCCAACGGATTCAAACCCACGGCCGACTATTCGCAGATCACTGCCATGGATGCGATCATCATCTGCGTCCCCACACCGCTCAACGAATATCACGAGCCCGACCTCAGCTACATCACCGACACCGCCCACGCCGTAGCGCCCTATCTGCGGGCCGGCCAGATCGTCATCCTCGAGAGCACTACCTATCCCGGCACCACGGAAGAAGTGCTGATTCCGATTCTCGAAAAGGAGAACAAGGCCGGCCTGAAAGCTTCCCGCAACGGAGCCGCCGCCGACAACGAGATCTGGGTCGTGTTCTCGCCCGAGCGTGAGGATCCGGGCAACACCGAGGTGGCTCGTCACGATATTCCGAAAGTGATTGGCGGACTCGATCCCCAGGCCAGCCTAATCGCGTCGGCGCTCTACGGCTCGATCTTTCGCCGCACCGTTCCCGTCTCCTCACCCGCGGCGGCGGAGATGACCAAGTTGCTGGAGAACATCTACCGCTGCGTCAACATCGCGCTGGTCAACGAACTCAAGATGCTCTGCCTGCGCATGGGCCTCAACATTTGGGAGATCATCGAGGCCGCCGCCACCAAGCCTTTCGGCTTCCATGCGTTTTATCCCGGGCCGGGTCTGGGCGGACACTGCATTCCGGTCGATCCGTTCTATCTTTCCTGGAAGGCGAAGGAGTTCGATTTCCGCACCCGCTTCATCGAACTGGCCGGCGAAATCAACGTGGCCATGCCCTACAACGTGATCGCTTCCACGATCTCCGCGCTCAACCGCCAGAAAAAGGCCATCAACGGAAGCAAGGTTCTGGTGCTGGGCGTCGCCTACAAAAGAGATATTGACGATCTGCGCGAGTCGCCCGCGCTCACCATCATCGAGCTGCTGCAAAAAGAGGGAGCCGCGGTCAGCTATAACGACCCCTACTTCCCCTTCGTCGGGCGCGGCCGCAAGTACGACCTGCAAATGAAGTGTTCCGCGCTCGACAATCTCGGCCAGTACGACTGCGTGCTCATCGTCACCGATCACTCCAACTACGACTACAAGAAGATCGTCAACGAGGCCCAGTTGGTGGTGGATTCGCGTAACGCCACGCGCGGCATCAAGAGCGACAAGATCGTGCACTGCTAACCAGTACCCAGTACTCAGTAACCAGTACCCAGCAAACGCGCGTATCCTCACATGCGTAGACAGAGAAAGACATCTACGCTCTAAGACACTACTACGGGTACTGGATGCTGGGTACTGGGTGCCGACATTGTGCTAGTATTTCGCCTTGACCCAGAGCAGCATCCGCGTTCTTCGCTGCATCTATAGGGTGTGCCGCTGATGGTGTGTGAATGAAAGATACGCTCGGAATCTTGCTGGCTGGAGGCGCCGGGGAGCGCCTCTATCCGCTCACTCGCGACCGTGCCAAACCCGCCGTGATCTTCGGCGGCATCTACCGCATCATCGACATCACGCTTTCCAACTGCGTCAATTCCGGCCTGCGCCGCGTCTTTATTCTCACGCAATACAAGGCGCTCTCACTGAATCGTCAGATCCGCGAAGGCTGGAATATCTTCGGCCGTGAAATCGGCGAGTTTATCGAGATCCTGCCCCCCATGAAGCGGGTGAGCGAGAACTGGTACATGGGGACGGCCGACGCCGTCTATCAGAACATCTATTCCATCGGAAGCGAGCAGCCCAAGTACGTGATCATCCTCTCCGGCGACCACATCTACAAAATGAATTATGGGCGCATGCTCAAGCAGCACCAGGATGCCGCCGCCGACGCCACCCTCGCCACCCTGGTGACCGACCCGGCGGACTCCCGCCATTTCGGCGTGGTCGATATCGATCACGACAGTCGCATCATCGGATTCCTGGAAAAACCGCAAAAGACCGACCTGCGCTCACCCTACGATCCGAGCAAAATTTCGGCATCGATGGGCATCTATATCTTCAACACCGACGTGCTTATTCCCGTGCTCCTCAAAGACGCCGAGGATCCCGATTCCAGTCACGATTTCGGCAAGGATATTTTGCCCAAAATGCTGGATGACTACCGCGTCTTCGCTTTCAATTTCGTCGACGAAAACAAGAAAGAAGCCCTGTATTGGCGGGACGTGGGCACGCTCGAAGCCTACTACGAAGCCAACATGGACCTGGTTTCAGTGTCTCCCGTCTTCAATCTTTACGATGAGCAATGGCCGATCCGCACCCACCAGCGCCAGTATCCACCGGCAAAATTTGTGTTTGCCGAAGACGAGCGCATGGGCCACGCCCTCGATTCCCTGGTTTCCTCGGGCTGCATCATTTCCGGCGGCTCCGTCCAGAATTGCGTGCTCTCTCCGGATGTCCGCGTCAACTCCTACTCCGAAATCGAGCACAGCATTCTGTTCTCGCACGTGAACGTGGGACGCAGTTGCCGCATCCGCAAAGCCATCATCGACCGCGACGTGCACATTCCCGAAGGCACCACCATCGGCTACGATGTCGAAGCCGACCGCGAACGCTACTTCGTCACCGACAGCGGCCTCACGATCGTAACCCGCGATTACTCCTTGTTTGAGAACCCCGTGTCCATCGACTACTTCACTAGTGAGTAGTAGGTAGGGACAGCGGCCCTCGGCTGTCCAGGCGAGCGCAGCTCGCCAAGGATTCGTTGTCCATCTATGCATTCAAGGTGGCGGGGCTTCGCCCCGCTGGACAGCCGAGGGCGGCTGTCCCTACGTTTCCGTTACAATTTTCTACTCTATGTCTCTCAGCCTGCGCCGCCTTTTCAAGAAAGAAAAGCAGGAGCGCCGCATCCTGCGCCAGATCGAACGCACCGGCGATCAACTGCAGCCCGAGTATCATCGCCCGACGCCCGAGTGTCCGCACCCGGAGCGCTGGAGCATGTTCGATTCCATGACCGCAGAGGCCGAGGTGCTCGAATTCCTGCGCACCATCGTCACCACCATCAAGCCCGAACTCGTGGTGGAGACCGGAACCTTTAGCGGCATCAGCACCCTCTGGATTGCCGAGGGACTGAAAGCCAACGGCCGCGGCCGTGTTATCACTTGCGAGTTCGACTACGAAATCTACGAGAACGCCAAGGCGCGAATCCATGCTTCCGGACTCGCCGCCTGGATCGAGCTGAGGAACGAGTCAAGCCTCGAGATGAGAGTCGAAGGCGCCATCGACCTCTTCTTCAGCGACAGCGACATGCCCATCCGCGAGCAGGAAATTCGCCGCTTTTTGCCGCAGATCAGTCCTTACGGCCTGATCCTCATGCACGACGCCAGTTCGCATTTGAAAGTCGTCCGCGAAGCCGCACTCAAACTCGAACAAGACGGCTTGATATCGGCCGTGCTCTTGCCCACTCCGCGCGGACTTGTCGTTGCACAGAAGCGGGAAGGACGAAGATAGGGTTGCGTGGAAGGCTTCGGATCAGGGAATCGTTCAACTCACTCGTACCACGTTGCAACACCAACCACGTAAAGCAGAAACGTTCCAGTAACAATAACGAGGACAAAATTCGCCACAATTCTCAGCCACCTTGGTCCAGGCGTGGATCTTTTCCTGAACCTGAGCCAGAACAGAAAAACGACGATGGAGAGAAATGCGAAGCCGTAGGAGCATGTTGTAGCCGTTAGCTTGAAAGCTTCTGCATAGTCAAACAACCATAATCGCCGCTACACCGCAGATCAGCCAGCAAAACAGCTCTTGTTTGAGGAAAGTGTCAGGAGGGACACACACTCCGTTAGGGGCTGGCGATCGAGTTCAGCTTGAGACGAACCGCATGTGCGAGCTTCCTCCGCCGTCGGTCAAAGCTGTAGAGGTAGTCCGCGCCCAACTCAAGAGCTGCCGCCAGGTGCAGTAGGTCTGCCGTACGTGTGCCGAGTTTCGCGGTTGTTTGTGGGAGAGTTGCCGTGCCCGCTCAAACGTCCGCTCGGGCAACCCTCGGAGTTGCAGAATCCCATCGCTCAGATCTTTATCGAAGTCTATTAATGACGATTGGGCTTGCGCGGCCGAGACCTCTTTCCAAAGACCGCGATCCGAAAGCATTGACGACTTCAAGTTCTCCA